>NZ_JBVJKR010000024.1:0-103836 GCF_055585125.1 Nonomuraea sp. NPDC054003 | reverse complement strand
GGAAGTTAAGCTTCTCTGCGCCGATGGTACTGCACTCGGGAGGGTGTGGGAGAGTAGGTCACCGCCGGACAATTTTCATATGGGAAAGGCCCCGAGGCTACGGCTTCGGGGCTTTTCTTGTTTCTGGGGCCACCGCGATCACGCCGGTACGTTCCGGCTCCGCGAGGGCGAACGGACGACCGGCACTCCGGACGGGCCCCATGATGGAGGTATGACTTCAGTGACTTACCGCGTGTGCGTGGTCTGCATGGGCAACATCTGCCGCTCCCCGATGGCCGCGACCGTGCTCCGCAAGGTGCTGGACGGTCACGGGCTGGGCGACCAGGTGATCGTGGAGAGCGCCGGCACCGGCGGCTGGCACGCCGGTGGGCCGATGGACGAGCGGGCGCTGCGGGTGCTCGCCGCTCACGGGTACGACGGATCCGAGCACGTCGCCCAGCAGTTCACCGCCGACTGGTTCGACCGCTACGACCTGGTGCTGGCCATGGACCGCGACAACCGGGCGTTCCTCAGCCGGATGGCGTCCTCCGGCGTGGAGGTGCGGCTGTTCCGTTCCTTCGACCCTGACGCGCCTGCCGGCGCCGAGGTGCCCGACCCGTACTACGGCGGCGATGAAGGGTTCGTCGAGGTGCTTACCCTGGTGGAGGCCGCGTCCGTGGGCATCGCCAAGCACATCGCCGATGAGATCGACTGAGGACCTGGGCACGTCCCACGGCTGGCGGTTGCAGCGGGGCGTGCTCGACGACGGCCGCGTGGTGTTCGCCAAGACGGGAGCCCGTTCGCCGGTCTTCGCCTCCGAGGCGGCCGGGCTGCGCTGGCTGGGCGAGGTCATCGCTGTGCCCGAGGTGATCGAGGCCGGTGCGGATCGGCTGGTCCTGTCGTGGGTGGACGAGGAGCCGCCGAGCGCCGCCGCGGCCGGGCGCTTCGGCCGCGACCTGGCGCTCATGCACCGGGCCGGGGCCGACGCCTTCGGCGCGCCCTGGCCGGGGTTCATCGCGGAGCTGCCGATGGACAACACGCCCGCCGGCGACTGGCCGACCTTCTACGCGGAGCGGCGGGTGCTGCCGTTCGCCCGGACGGCCCGGCTGCCGTCCCGTGACCTGGAGCTCGTCGAGCGGGCGGTGGCGCGGTTCGCCGAGGTCGCCGGGGAGCCGGAGCCGCCCGCCCGCATCCACGGCGACCTGTGGAGCGGCAACCTGCTGTGGTCGGGCGGCCGGGTCGTGCTGGTCGACCCCGCGGCCCACGGCGGCCACCGGGAGACCGACCTGGCCATGCTCGCGCTGTTCGGGGCGCCGTACCTGGACCGGATCCTGGGCGCGTACCAGGAGGAGGCCCCGCTTGGGGACGGCTGGCGCGAACGGGTCCCGCTGCACCAGCTGCATCCGCTGCTCGTGCACGTGGTGCTGTTCGGCGGCGCGTACCACGGCAGCCTGATGGACGCCGTGGCGAAGGTGCTGGCGCTCTAGGAGTTGAGCCGGCTGATGACCTCGTCGTGCAGGAGGCCGTTGGTGCACACCAGGCTGCCGCCCTCCAGGCCGCGCACGCCCGCCGTGTCGGTCCAGCGACCGCCCGCCTCCTCGACGATGACCGTGAGCGCCGCCATGTCCCACGGCGACAGCTCCGGCTCGGCCGACAGGTCCACCGAGCCTTCGGCCACCATCATGTGCGACCAGAAGTCACCGTACGCGCGCGTGCGCCAGCAGGAGCGGCCCAGGTCGAGGAAGCCGTCGAGGCGGCCGGTCTTCTCCCAGCCGCTGAAGCTGGAGTAGGAGAAGGACGCGTCGCCGAGGCTGGAGACGGACGACACGCGCATCCGGGTCGCCTTCGTCAGGCTCCTGCCGGTCCATGCGCCGCCGTCGGTCGCCGCCCACCAGCGCCGGCCCAGCGCCGGGGCCGACACCAGGCCGACCACGACCTTGCCGTACTCCATGAGCGCGATCAGCGTCGCCCAGACGGGGACCCCGCGCACGTAGTTCTTGGTGCCGTCGATGGGATCGACGATCCACGACCTGGCCCCCCAGCCGGTCTTGCCGAACTCCTCACCCACCACCGCGTCGCGCGGCCTGGCGCGGCGCAGCGTGCCGCGGATCGACTCCTCGACGGCGCGGTCGGCGTCGCTGACCGGGGTGAGGTCCGGCTTGGTCTCGACCTTGAGGTCGACCGCCTTGAAGCGCCGCATCGTCAGGTCGTCGGCGGCGTCGGCCATGACGTGGGCGAGACGGAGGTCATCGTGGTATCCCTGCACGAAGTGTCACGCTACCGTGCCGCCTGTGCCGAACAGCAGTCACCCGCGGCGGCTTTTCTGATAAGCCCGATTTTCGGTTACCGGCTAGTAGCATGCGGGCATGTCACTTGACGTCGGCGATCTGCTGCTCCAGACCGTGCCCTTCGCTCGCACTCTCGGCATCACCTTCGACTCGGCCGCCGACGGGCGCGCCGTCTGCCGCCTGCCGGACCGGTCCGACCTGCACAACCATGTCGGCGGTCCGCACGCGGGCGCCCTGTTCACCCTGGCCGAGTCGGCGTCCGGCGCCGCCATGCTCACGGCCTTCGGCGACCAGCTCAATCGGGCGGTCCCCCTGGCCACCGCGTCGACCGTCCGCTACCTCAAGCTGGCCAAGGGCGAGATCGTGGCCTCGGCGCGGCTGCTGGCCGCGCGCGAGGAGGTGGTGGGGCGGCTGGACGCCGGTGAGCGGCCGGAGTTCGACGTCGAGGTCGAGGTACGGAACGAGGAAGGCACGGTGGTGGCCACCCTCACCGTCTCCTGGACCCTGCGCCCTTCCCGCTGAGGTCGGGTCAGGGGCTGTCGTCGAGCGCGCCTTCCCGGCTGGCCAGGAGGCGGCGGAGGGAGCGCAGGCGGGCCGTGTCGGCGTGACCGGCGGCCACCCAGGCGTCCAGGGCGCAGCCCTCCGTCAGGTGGGTGCAGCCCTTGGGACACTTGACCGTGCCCTCCACCAGGTCGGGGAAGGCGGCCAGGACCGTCTCCACCGACACGTGGGCCAGGCCGAAGCTGCGGACACCGGGCGTGTCGATGATCCACCCGCCTTCGGGCAGTTCGAGGGCGACGGCCGAGGTGGAGGTGTGGCGGCCGCGCCCGGTCACGGCGTTCACCTGCGACACGGCTCGGTTCGCGTCGGGGACGAGCACGTTGACCAGCGTCGACTTGCCCACCCCCGAATGCCCGACCAGCACGCTGATGCGCCCCTTGAGGTGGTCGCGCAGCTCGTCCAGCGAGCCGCCCCGGTGGACGACGACGTGCGGCACCCCCAGCGGGGCGTACTGGGCCACCAGGTCGTCCGGCGGCGCCAGGTCGGACTTGGTCAGGCAGAGCAGCGGGTCGATCTCCGCGTCGAACGCCGCCACCAGGATGCGGTCGATCATGCGCGGCCGGGGCGGCGGGTCGGCCAGCGCCGTCACGATGACGAGCTGGTCGGCGTTGGCCACCACCGGCCGCTCGATGCCGTCGGTGTCTTCGGTGTCGTCGGCCGAGCGCCGCAGCATGGACGTGCGCGGCTCCACCCGGACGACCCTGGCCAGCGTGTCGGGCCGGCCGGAGACGTCGCCCACGAGCGCCACCCGGTCGCCGACCACGATGCCCTTGCGGCCCAGCTCGCGCGCCTTCATGGCCACCACCAGGCGGCGCTGCTGCTTGCGCCTGGCCTCCACCAGTGTCGTGTAGCGGCCCCGGTCGACCGCCACCACGAAGCCCTGCTCCGCGTCGTCGTGGGCAGGGCGGATGCGGGTCCGCGGCCTGGAGCCCTTGCCCGGCCTGACCCGTACGTCGTCCTCGTCGTACTCCCGCCTTCTCAGCGGTCCACTCCTATGACCTCGCTGGCTCGTCCAGAGGGGCCGCATACCCCGGGAAGGGGGAGGTATCCGCGCATGGCGGTCACCGGTCGCCCAGCATGGCGGCCCACATGTCGGCGAACTCCGGAAGGGTCTTACCCGTCGTCGCGATGTTCTCCACCTCGACGCCGGGAACGGCCAGGCCGATCACCGCGCCGGCCGTGGCCATGCGGTGGTCGTCGTAGCTGTGGAAGAGGCCGCCGCGCAGCGGGCGGGGACGGACGACGAGCCCGTCGCCGGTCTCCTCGGCGTCGCCGCCGAGCCGGTTGATCTCGGTGACGAGCGCGGCGAGCCGGTTGGTCTCGTGGCCGCGCAGATGGGCGATCCCGCGCAGGCGGCTCGGCGTGCCGGCGAGCGCGGCCAGCGCGGCGACGGTCGGGGTCAGCTCGCCCACCTCGCGCAGGTCGGCGTCGATCCCGGCGATCTCTCCCGTGCCGCTCACGACGAGGTCGGCGACGTCGCCTGAGGCGGACTCCAGACGGACGTCGCCGCCCATCCGGGCGAGCAGGTCGCGCAGCGTGTCGCCCGGCTGGGTGGTCTCCAGCGGCCAGCCGGGGACCGTCACCGTGCCGCCCGTGACGAGGGCGGCGGCCAGGAACGGCGCCGCGTTCGACAGGTCGGGCTCCACCACCCACTCGCGGGCCGCGATCGGCCCCGGCTCGACGCGCCACACGTCGGGCTCGTGGTCGTCGACCCGGACGCCGGCGGTGCGGAGCATGTGGACGGTCATCTGGATGTGCGGCTGCGAGGGGACCGGCGGGCCGACATGGCGGACCGCCACCCCCTTCTCGAACCGGGCGGCCGCCAGCAGCAGGCCCGAGACGAACTGCGACGAGGCCGAGGCGTCGACCGTCACCTCGCCGCCGGTGAGCGGCCCGTGGACGGTGAACGGCAGCGCGTCGCCGTCGACCCGTGCGCCGAGCGCCCGCAGCGCGTCGAGGATCGGGCCCATCGGGCGCTTGCGCGCGTGCGGGTCGCCGTCGAACGCCACCGGGCCGTCGGCGAGGGCGGCCACCGGCGGCACGAACCGCATGACGGTGCCGGCCAGCCCGGCGTCGATGCGCGCGCCGCCGCGGATCGGCCCCGGCGTGACCGTGTAGTCGACGCTTGAGGCGGTCTCGGCCGACGCGGTGAGCGTGGCGCCGAGGGCCCGCAGCGCCCCGGCCATCAGGTCGGCGTCGCGGCTGCGCAGCGCGCGGCGTACGACACAGGGACCGTCGGCGAGTGCGGCGAGCACCAGCGCCCGGTTGGTCACCGACTTCGAGCCGGGCAGCGAGACGGACGCCGAGACGGGAGCGTCGGCGTGCGGGGCGGACCAGTGGGCGTCAGGCATGCTCAAAGCCTACTGGCCCGCCGCGCCGTCACAGGAAGACGGCGGTGTCGAGCAGGAAGTCGACGGGGTCGGGGAGGTGGATCTCCTTGCCCAGGTCGACGCTGGTGGAGATCGTGTAGCGCCCGTCCTTCGGCTCGCTGAACACGGTGACCTGAGCGGGCGCCGCGATGGGGTCGACGAGCAGGTAGATCGGGATGCGGGCGGTCGCGTAGATGCCGGGCTTGTGCTCCCTGTCGTCGCGCACGCTGCTGGCCGACACGACCTCGCCCGCCATGACGAGCCCGCTCGCGTACACCTCGCGATCTCCCCAGCGGGGCGCGTCCGGCGGGCACACGGCGACGTCCGGCTCGTACGGGTCACGTGTCCCGTCGGCGCAGATGCCGAGACCGGCGACGGCCTTCCAGCCGCGGGCGCCGACGTGCGGGCGCAGCACGACGGCGAGGGTGGTCGCCATGTCCTGATGTTCAAAGGTGCCTAGGGGGCTCACTATCAACCTTCCGTCGATGATCTCGGCGCGCATCTTCGTGCGGCCGACCAAGGCGTCGTAGACGTCGCGAAGGGTCGTGAGCTCGTTTTCGCCCGCGGGGTCGGGCGGGACTTCGCCGGTCGTGGCGGACACCTCCGGCTCGGGAGACGGAGCGGGGCATCCGTGAGTCTTGCGAGAAGTCGTCACCATCGTCCGTATCCCTTCGTGTCCTCTTCGATACTCAGAGTATTGCGCATGCGACTCGTACACGCGAGCGAATGACGGACGTGGCAGTGTGGAGGAATGTGCGGTAGATACGCGTCGGCGCGCGACAAGCACCAGCTCCTCGAGGAGTTCCAGGTGGAGCAGGACGCCGACCCTGAGAAGGAGCTGGGCGCCGACTACAACGTGGCGCCGACCAAGAACGTCTACGCCGTCCTGAGCCGCGTGCCGAAGGACGCCGAGCGTGCGGTGCGGCAACTGCGGGTGGTCAAGTGGGGCCTGGTGCCGGCGTGGGCCAAGGACCCGTCCGTCGGGTCGCGGATGATCAACGCCAGGGCGGAGACGCTGGCGGAGAAGCCGTCCTACCGGCAGGCGTTCGCCAAGCGGCGCTGTCTGCTGCCCGCCGACGGCTACTACGAGTGGATGCCGGTCGAGGGCGACAAGAAGAAGAAACAGCCGTACTTCATCCATCCGTCCGACGGCGGGGTCCTGGCGATGGCGGGGCTGTACGAGTTCTGGAAGGACCCGAACCGCGCCGACGACGACCCGCTGAAGTGGCTCGTCACCTGCACGGTGATCACCACGGACGCGGAGGACGAGCTGGGCCGCATCCACGACCGCATGCCGATGATGATCGAGCGTGAGCGCTGGGGCGAGTGGCTCGACCCGAAGGTCACCGACACGGAGCAGGCGCAGCGGCTGCTGGTGCCGGCCCAGCCGGGCAGGCTCACCGCCCACCCCGTCGGCACCGACGTCAACAACGTCAGGAACAACGGCCCCGGCCTCGTCGAGCCGCTTCCGGAGGAGGGGGAAAGCGCGCTTTTCTGAAGGTGTAAGGAGCGTGTGAAGCGGGCATCCGGTGAGGAAAGCAATGGCATGCGTGTACGCGGTGTCACTGCTTATCAAATGCCCCTCAATCGCACCGCGCGGGATTACCGGGGAGCTCCCGTCGCGGGTTGCCCTCACTTTCCCGGAGGTGCGGATCCGTGGACGCCGCGACCGCTCGTGAGCGACTGGAAGACATGCTCGCCGAACTCGACCGTTCGATCGGGGTGCTGCAGGGCGACCCGGTGGCGATCCGGGAGTATTCTGCCGCCGACGCGGGCTCCGACCTGACCGACGCCGATCGCGCCAGGGCGATGCTGACCGTCGCGACGACGCAGCGCAGGGCGGTGGTCGATGCCATCAAGAGGCTGGACGAAGGCACCTACGGACGGTGCGTCGACTGCGGCGCGCTGGTGCCCGAGGGCAGGCTGGAGGCCCGCCCGGAGGCGTCGCGGTGCGTGCAGTGCCAGGGCAAGCGCGAGCGCAGGCGCTGACCGCTCAGATCTTGCGGGCGCTGGCCACCAGGTGGATGCCGACCGTGTCGTCCTCGTCCGGACGCGCGTCGAGCTCGGTGCGCACCAGGTAGGACAGGGTGCGCGTGTCGGAGCCGAGCACGTGGTCGACCGTCGAGGGCGACAGCACCGTGCGCGGACGCACCCACTCGACGTCGAGGCCGGCGCCCATGAGCAGCTCGCGCAGCTGCGTGCTGCTGAAGCAGCGCGTGATGCTGCCGTCGGGCCACGGCACCAGCATGACCTCGCCGGTCTGCCGCAGGTGTTGCCACTGGCCCTGCTCGGCCAGGATCGCCATGCCGAGCACCAGCGAGTCGACGCACACCAGGGCGCGCCCGCCGGGCTTGAGCACGCGGGCCACGTCGCTCATCGCCGACTCGGCCATCAGCTCGATCGACATCGCGCGTTCCTCGGCGACCACCGCGTCGACGCTCTCGTCGGGCAGGAAGGACAGGTCGTCGGCGCGCACGTGGCGGACCAGCCCCGCCTCCCGCAGCCGGACGCCCTCGGAGGTCCGGCGGAAGTCGAGCACCTCGATCACCCGGTGACCCGCCCGGGCGGCCTGACTGGACCACCGGCCGCGGCCGCCGGACAGGTCGAGGACGACCGAGGGCTGGGCGGGGAGCCATCTGCTGAGCTGTTCGGCGACGACGGCGTGGTAAAAGGTCCAGTACGGCCCCAGCGTTCCTGAGCCGTTGAGTTCCTCGGCCGGAATGGGCAGCACGCGCGACTCCTGGGTTCCGGAAAATGGCTACCAGCCGGTACGTATGGTTTTCCCCGCACCGGGTTGTTCGTCACCTTCTATCTTGCGGGAACAGACGAAGACACGGGCGTGTTGCGAGGAGCATGCTCACTTTGCTCGACGCCCTCCCCGATGACCGCCCGGTCACCGGCGAACGGGTATCCTCCCCTGAGTACGGTGTCCCGCCACAGCTGGTCACCGGTGATCTTAGGGGGGTGGGTCCGGTGCCCGCGACAGGCGCGGAGACTCTGGAACAGCGGGGCGAGCGGTTCGAGCGTGATGTCATGCCTTACCTCGAGCAGCTCTATTCGGCCGCGCTCCGGATGACCCGGAACCCCGCCGACGCCGAGGACCTGCTGCAGGAGACCTTCGCCAAGGCGTTCGCGTCCTTCCACCAGTTCCAGGAAGGCACCAACCTCAAGGCGTGGCTCTACCGTATCCTCACCAATACTTTCATCAACAATTACCGCAAGAAGCAGCGCGAGCCCAAGCAGGCCGGCACCGAGGAGATCGAAGACTGGCAGCTCATGCGGGCCGGCTCCCACACCTCCAGCGGGCTGAAGTCGGCTGAGGTCGAGGCGCTCGAGCACCTCCCCGACGGCGACGTCAAGGAGGCCTTGGCCGCGCTGCCCGAAGACTTCCGGATCGCTGTCTACCTCGCCGACGTCGAGGGCTTTCCTTACAAGGAGATCGCCGACATCATGGGCACTCCGATCGGCACCGTGATGTCAAGGCTCCATCGCGGGCGCAGACAGTTGCGCGGTCTTCTGGAGGATTACGCTCGTGAGCGGGGCCTGGTCCCGACGGAGGGATCGAAATGAGCTGTGGCAAGCCGCATGAGACCGACTGTCGTGAGGTGCTCGACAGGGTCTACGAGTACCTCGACGGCGAGCTGACCGCCGGAGATGTCGCCGACATCCGCGTGCATCTCGACGAGTGCGGCCCCTGCCTGGAGGAGTACGACCTCGACAAGGCGATCAAGCAGCTCGTCGCCAAGAAGTGCGGCTGCGATCCGGTCCCCGACGACCTGCGTGACAAAGTGCTGGCGCGTATCGCACGGGTGAGGGCCGAGCTGTCCGACTAGGATCTCCCCATGCGCGTGCTTGTCACCGGGGGTGCCGGGTTCATCGGATCCAATCTCGTCGACCGTCTGCTCGCCGAAGGGCATGAGGTCGCCGTCGTCGACGACCTGTCCTCGGGCGGCCGCGACAACCTCGCCCAGGCGACCGGGACCGGCCGGCTCCGGCTGCATGAGCTCGACATCCGCGACCCCGCCCTGGTCGCCCTGGCCGCCGAGCTGAGGCCGGAGGTCGTCTGCCATCTCGCCGCGCAGATCAGCGTGCGCAAGAGCGTCGCCGACCCGGTGCTCGACGCCAGTCTCAACGTCACCGGCACCGCCGCCGTGCTCGCCGCCGCGCGTGAGGGCGGCGCGCGCAAGGTGGTGTTCGCCTCGTCCGTCGCGGTCTACGGCAGGCCGCAGACGATCCCCGTGCCGGCCGGCGCCCCCACCGACCCGCGCTCCCCTTACGCCGCCTCCAAGCTCAGCGGCGAGACCTATCTCGCCGCCTTCCGGGGCCTGTACGGCATGGAATACACCACGCTCGTGCTGGCCAACGTCTACGGGCCGCGCCAGTCGCCCGAAGGCGAGGCGGGCGTGGTGTCGATCTTCACCGACGCGCTGCTCGGCGGCACTCCCACGGTCGTCTACGGCGACGGCACGCAGACCCGCGACTACGTCTACGTCGACGACGTCGTGGAGGGCTTCGTCCGGGCGTGCGGCTCCGCCGGCGACGGCCGCCGGTTCAACCTCGGCACCGGCATCCAGACCACCGACCGCAGGCTCCACTCGCTGATCGCCGACGCGGCCGGCGCGCCCGACAAGCCGGGCTTCGCCCCGCCGCGGCCCGGCGATCTGCCGGCCATGGCCGTCGACCCGGTGCCCGCCTATGAGGGCCTCGGCTGGGAGCCGCGCGTTGATTTGTCCACAGGCGTGAAGAACACGGTCGAATGGGCCAGAAGTCGCCGCAGGTAGTTGTTCGATTACACTTTGCTTGCGATTCGTGACTCGGCCGGTTTGCGGGCGCCGTCTTCTGTAGCGTGAGCCCCAGAAATCGACGTGGAGGCCAGCGCATGTTGAAGCCACTGATCGCCCGGCTGTTCACGGCCGTCGTGCTCATCACCCCCGTGGCCGCGTTCCTGGTGGGCATGGCCACGCCCCCCGGGGTTTCCTGGACCTGAACGTGCGTTGGGGGCCGCAATGCGTGATCTGCCGTGGCCCGCGAGGGTCTACCTGGTCGCCCTGATCGGAGCGGTGGCCGGGCTCGTCGGGTGGAGCGCCGTCGCGCCTGGAGGCTCGGCCGTCGCGGGCAAGCTCGACGTCCTGCTCGTGCTCATGCTCCTGTTCCTGGTGTGCGAGTCGATGCCGACGTTGCTGACCGTGGAGCATTTCGCGGTGTCGGTCAGCTTCTCGGCGGCGCTGGCCGCCGTGGTGCTGATCGGGCCCGAGGGTGCGGCCCTGGTGGGGCTGACCGCCGTGCTGAGCGTGCGGCCCGGGCTGCCGCTCATCAAGCGCGTCTTCAACGGGGCGCAGTTCGCCATCTGCGGCTACGCGGCCGGCTTCGTCTACGTCTGGCTCGGCGGCGCGATCGGCGTGCCGGAGGTCCACGAGTTCGACGACCTCATCGGCCCGTACGTCGGCGCCACCGCGGTGTTCGTGCCGCTCAACATCCTGCTCACGCTCACCATGGTCCGGCTGGCGACCCGCGTCAGGCCGGTCGAGATGCCGTTGCGCGGGCTGGCCCAGTTCCTGCTGTCCTACTTCGGCTACGGCACGTTCGGGTTGCTGGTGGCGGGCCTGTGGGCGACCATCCAGTCGATCTCGGCGGTGCTGGTGCTGGTGCCGCTGTTCGTGGCGCGCTGGGCGTTCGGCCAGTATCACGCGCAGCAGCGCTCGTACGACGCCACGATCGCGGCGCTGTGCCAGGCGGTGGAGACCAAGGACTACTACACCCGAGGCCACTGCACCCGGGTGTCACTGGCGTCCGGCATGATCGCCGAGGAGGTCGGCATGGGCGTGGAGCGGATGCGCGCCATCCGTTACGCGGGCATGCTGCACGACGTGGGCAAGCTCGGCGTGCCGACCAAGGTGCTGCAGAAGGACGGGCCGCTCACCGAGGAGGAGTTCGCCGCGATCCAGCTCCACCCGATGCGCGGGCTGGAGATCGTGCAGGGCATCGACTTCCTCGACGAGGCGTTCGCCGGGATCATGCACCACCACGAGCGCCACGACGGCAAGGGCTACCCGATGGGGCTGGCCGGCGACGAGATCCCGGAGTTCGCCCGGATCATCGCGGTGGCCGACGCGTTCGACTCGATGACCTCCGTCCGCTCCTACCGCGGCGCGCGGCCCGTCAGCGTGGCCGTGGAGGAGCTGCGCAAGGGGGCGGGCACCCAGTTCGACCCGGTGATGGTGGCGGCGTTCGTGCGGGCGCTGGAGCGCGAGCCGTGGCAGCCGCCGCGGCGCGTCGACCTGCCGCCGCCCGACGCCGCCGAGACCCCCACGAAGGACCACGACGACCCCACCATGCCCATCCAAGTGGTGACCGGGCAGTGACCCGCGCGCTCCGGCGGCTCCGCACGGGTCAGCTGCTGCTCATCTGCACCGCGGGCGCCGTGGCTCTGGCGGGCATCGCCCATGTCTCGGCCGAAGGGCTCGACCGGCCGGAGATCGCCGTCGGGTTCGGCGCGCTGATCGCGGCCGGAGAGCTGGCCAGGCTCACCATGCCGGGCAACCGGGAGGTCGCCCCGATCGGGGCCGCCGCCGCGCTCGGCTACACGCTGCTGCTCGACCTCAGCCAGGTCCAGCTGCACCACTCCGCGCTCCAGGTCGTGGCGGTGATCGCGGTGGGCATGATCGCGGGCGCGCTGCCCCACCTGGCGGTCGGCCGTCCTCCCCGGCTCGACGCGATGGCCCGCCGCCTGCTCACCGGCGCGCTGCTGGCCGCCGCCTTCAGGCCGCTCGCTGATCCGCTCTACTGGCTGACCCAGGGCGAGGGCGGCACCTGGTGGCCGGCCCTCGGCGTGATGGTGGTGCTGATCGGCCTGATGCTGCTGATCGACATGCTGATCGCGGCCATGCTCAGGGCGGAGCAGGTGCGCACGGCCTTCCGGGTGGCGCTGCGCGACGAGCTCAACGTCGCCTTCCCGCTCGGCGCCGCGGTGGCGTCCTCCGGGGTGCTGCTGGCGCTCGCCACGCACAGCATGGACCTCGTGGCGCTGCTCGTGTTCGCGGCCCCGCTGCTGGTCACCCAGGTGGCCTTCCGCAAGTACGCCGGGATCCGCGCCACCTACCTGCAGACCGTGCGCGCCCTGTCCAGGGTCACCGAGGTCGGCGGCTACGTCGAGCCGGGCCACTCGCGCAGGGTGAGCCGCCTGGCCGTGGCCGTCGGCAGGGAGCTGGGCATGGCCGAGCCGGAGCTGCTGGAGCTCGAGTACGCCGCGCTGATGCACGACATCGGCCAGCTCTCGCTGCGCGACCCCATCCCCGGCGGCGCCACCGTGCTCGCCGAGCCCGACCAGGCCCGGCGCATCGCCGAGCTGGGCGCCGAGGTGATCAGGCAGACAGGGGTGCTGGACCGGGTGGCCGACCTGGTGAGCCGCCAGTGCGACCCGGTGAGCGAGGACCCTCCGCTGGCCAGCCGCATCATCAAGGTCGTCAACGCCTACGACGACCTGCTGGGCGGGTCGACCGACCGCGACCGGGCGAGCGCCGCGCTGGAACGGCTGAGGCTGGGCGCGGGGGTCGCGTACGATGCCGACGCGGTCGAGGCGCTGGCCCGCGTGGCGGGCCGCCTGCTGCTGCGGCTGTAGGGGTCGCGCAGTGAGCCGGGCCGCTAGCGGGTTTCCGTGAGCTCACCATTGTAGGAATCCTACAGAACCGGTTGTCCGGATCGGTGGTGTCGAGGGAAAGGGATCAGGGGTGCGGGAGCCGTAGGGTTGCTCCGTGCTGACTGAGTCGCTGGGGCCTGTTCTGGTCGCCAACCGGGGAGAGATCGCCCGCCGGATCATCCGTACCGTCAAGCGGCTGGGGCTGCGGGCGGTGGCGGTCCACTCGGAGGCGGACGCGGGGTTGCCGTTCGTGCGTGAGGCCGACGAGGCGGTGCTGATCGGCCCGGCCGCGCCCGCGCAGAGCTATCTCGACACGGCCAAGGTGCTGGAGGCGGCCAGGGCGACCGGAGCCCGCGCCGTCCACCCCGGTTACGGGTTCCTGGCGGAGAACGCCCGGTTCGCGCAGGCCGTGATCGACGCCGGGCTGGTCTGGGTCGGGCCGTCGCCCGAGGCGATCGACCGGATGGGCGACAAGATCAACGCGCGTAACCTGATGGAGGCGGCCGGCGTGCCGGTCGCGGCCGGCACCCGCGAGCCCGCCACCGACCTCGACCTGGCGCTGGAGGCCGCCCGGAGCATCGGCTACCCGGTGATGGTCAAGACCGCCGGGGGCGGCGGCGGGATCGGCATGAGCGTGGCGCGCGACGAGAGGGAGCTGGCCAAGGCGTTCGAGCAGGCGTCCAGGGCGGCCGCGCGGTTCGCCACGGGCGACGCGCCGGCCGGGCCGGCCATCCTGCTGGAGCGCTACATCGAGCGGGCCCGCCACGTCGAGGTGCAGATCCTGGGCCTGCCCGGCGGCAAGGTCGTGGCGCTGGGCGAGCGCGACTGCTCGGTGCAGCGCCGCCACCAGAAGGTGGTGGAGGAGTCGCCGTCACCCGGGCTGACCCCCGAGCTGCGCGAGCGCATGCTCGCGGCGGCCGTGCGGGCCGGGGAGGCGGTCGGCTACCTCGGCGCCGGCACCGTCGAGTGCCTGGTCGACGCCGACGCGCAGGACTTCGTCTTCCTGGAGATGAACACCCGGCTCCAGGTGGAGCATCCGGTCACCGAGCTGGTCACCGGGCTCGACCTGGTGGAGCTGCAGCTGCGGGTCGCGGCGGGGGAGTGTCCCGAGGTGACGACGGCGACGGCCGGGCACGCGATCGAGTTCCGCGTCTACGCCGAGGACCCGAAGCGCTTCTTCCCCGGGCCCGGCACGATCACCGTGTGGGACGAGCCGACCGGCGACGGGGTGCGGGTCGACTCCGGCTACGCGGCCGGTGACACGGTGACCCCGTTCTACGACCCGCTCATGGCCAAGCTGTGCGTGCACGCGCCGACCCGTACCGAGGCGCTGGAGCGGGCCCGCAAGGCGGTGGCGAGCTTCACCGTCGAGGGTCCCAAGAACAACCTGGCGTTCTGCGCGGAGCTGCTGGAGCACCGCGAGTTCGTCAAGGGTGACTACGACACGGGTCTGGTGGCGCGGATGCGCGGCGGCAGGCCCGCGTGACATTGTTGGATCATTTCCTCGAAGGGAGTCGCGGTGGCTGAGGTCCGTGCGGAGATGGTGGCGAACGTCTGGAAGGTGGTCGTCAAGGAGGGCGATGCGGTCTCCGACGGCGACACGCTGGTCATTCTCGAGTCGATGAAGATGGAGATCCCGGTGCTCGCCGAGGACGACGGCGTGGTGGTCCGGCTGAAGGTGGCCGAGGGCGACGTGATCCAGGAAGGCGACCTGATCGCCGTCATCGAGTGACGCGGCTCATGAACCTGTCGCGGTCGACCACGACCCGCTCGATCGTGCCGCGGGCGACGACCGCGTGCCTGTCGCGGGCGAGGAAGCCGAAGGTCAGCCGCCTGCCGTCGACCGCGGTCAGCTCGGTCTCGATCTCGACGTGGGTGCCGACCGGGCTGGCCGCCAGGTGCTCCAGCTCGGCGCGGGTGCCCACGGAGGTCTGGCCCGGCTCCAGGTGGTCGAAGACGGCCCGCACGGTGGCCTGCTCGGCGAGGGCCAGCAGGCGCGGTGTGGCGAGCACGGGCACGTCGCCGCTGCCGATCTTCGTCGCGGTGTCCTCCACCTCGACCATGATCATCAGCTGGGCGCGCAGACCTGGAGCGAGCGTCATGTGTCCAAGCCTAGTAGTCGACTACGGGCATCGAGATCTGGTGCAAAACGGGGACAAGCATGACCCCGAGGCCGCAGGATAGGGTTTGTACGGCTTATGGCATTTGTGTGGCGTGTGAGAAGGGTGAGTCGTACTCTCTCGAAGTTCCGTGACCTCTGTGTTACCTCACCGCGACACAAGTCCGCTTTGTTGGAGAACCCTGGGGTGGGCGAGGTTCGAGAGGTAGAGGGGTAGCGGGGGAAGTCATGGTGGCCCAAGGGACGACGCTGGCCGGGCGGTATCGTCTGGATACCCGCATCGGCGCGGGCGGCATGGGCGAGGTCTGGCGCGGCGAGGACACCGTCCTGGCCCGGACCGTCGCCGTAAAGGTGCTGCTTCCGGGCCGCATGCAAGACCCCGGGTTCCTGGCCCGTTTCCAGGCCGAGGCCAGGGCGATGGCCACGATCAACCACTCCGGGGTCGTCGACGTCTACGACTACGGCGTGAGCGGCGACACCGTCTACCTGGTGATGAAGTTCGTCGACGGCGAGCCGCTCGACCGGCTGCTCACCCGCCTGGGCCGGATCGCCCCCCAGCCGGCCATGGAGCTGATCGCGCAGGCCGCGTCCGCCCTGCAGGCCGTCCACGACCAGGGCATCGTGCACCGCGACGTGAAGCCGGGCAACCTGCTCGTGCAGCGCGACGGCACGCTCGTGCTCACCGACTTCGGGATCGCCCGCTCCGACCTGGGCAACCGGCTCACCGACGCCGGCATGGTGCTCGGCACCGCCGCCTACTGCGCGCCCGAGCAGGCCGAGGGCGCCCCGGTCACACCCGCGGTCGACATCTACGCGCTCGGCGTGGTCGCCTACGAGTGCCTGGCAGGGCAGCGGCCGTTCGACGGCGACAGCCCCGTCACGATCGCGCTCAAGCACATCAGGGAGGCGCCTCCGCCGCTGCCTCCCGACATCCCGCCGCCGGTGCGCGCGCTGGTGGAGCAGGCGCTGTCCAAGGACCCCGCGCGGCGCTTCCCGAGCGCCCGGGCGATGAGCGAGGCGGCGCGCATGATCGCCGCCGGCCAGTTGCCGCCCGCCCAGCCGTCCATGCCGTCGACGGGCGCCACCATGCCCCCGCCGGTGGCGTCCTATCAGACGGGCGCCATGCAGGCCCCCGAGGCGACCACGGTGGCGGGGCCGCGGCAGAGCCGCCGCGCCGCCGCCAAGGCGCCCCGCCGGGGCGGTCTGGTGGCCGCCCTGGCCGCGGCCCTGGTGGTCGGGGTGGGCGCGGGCGCGGTCGCGCTGACCAACATGAGCGGCGAGACGGTGCCGACCCCCGACCCGGACAAGGCGGCGATCAGCCAGCCGGCCGAGGTCACCGACGAGCCGACCCCCGCCAAGACCACCACGAAGCCGCCCAAGCCCAGGCCCACTCCGACGACGGAGACGCCGGTCCGCCCGGAGACGACGCCGACGCCCGAGGAGACGAAGCCGTCGCAGTCCCCCACTCCCACGGCGACCCCTACGGCGACGCCGTCCAAGACGCCCTCTACCACCCCGACGGCTCCCAAGCCCAAGAAGCCCGTGCCCTACGTGGTCGACCTGCCGTATCCGCAGGCGAAGTCCATGCTCAGCGCCTCCGGGTTCAAGATCTTCGCCGACGACCAGACCGGCGGCAAGGTCAAGGAGGAGTGCCTGAAGGTCGCGCAGAGCTGGCCGGACGGCGGGGAGGAGCTCATCGTGGGGAAGGTGGTCAAGGTCGTCCTCATCCCGATCGACCCCTGCGCCTCGTCCACTCCGAGCCCCACGGTCACGCCGGTCCCCAAGAACTGATAGGCCCTCACACCCCCGTGGTGTTGCGCGGGTAGGCGATCTCCGGGTCGGTGGCGATGTTCACCATGTACGGGATGCCGGAGTCGAACGCGCGGCGCAGCGCGGGCCCGATCTCCGACGGGTGGGTGACCAGCTCGCCGCCGCCGCCCAGCGCCGTCACCACCTGGTCGTAGCGACACTGCGGCTGCAGCTCGGCCGCCACGTCGTAGCCGTAGAGCAGCTGCATCGGGTGCTTCTCCAGGCCCCAGATGCCGTTGTTGCCGCAGATCATGACGACCGGCAGGCGGTGCCGTACGAGCGTGTCGACGTCCATCAGCGAGAAGCCCGCGGCGCCGTCGCCGAGCAGCAACACCACCTGGGAGGACGGGCGGGCCAGGCGGGCGGCGATGGCGTAGCCGAGCCCGGTGCCGAGGCAGCCGTACGGGCCGGGGTCGAGCCAGTTGCCCGGCTGCCGGGGCTCGACGTACTTGCCGGCGTAGGAGACGAAATCGCCGCCGTCGCCGATGACCACCGCGTCGTCGGCGAGGACCTTGCCCAGCTCGCCGTAGATGCGCATGGGATGGATCGGGTCGGTGTCGGCGGCCAGCAGTTCGGCGTCGCCGGCGATGGCCGCGGAGGCGGTGTCGGCGAGCGTGGACAGCCAGGCGGCGTAGCGGGAGGGCTTGACGCCCGCCTCGCCGCAGGCGTCGCCGAGGCTCCACAGCACCACGGACAGGTCGCCGGCGGTGGAGGCGGCCGGGGACATGTGGGTGACCAGGTGGGACGGGGCGTCGGTGATGTGCACCACCTTGGCCAGCGGCGCGCCGTCCTTGCCGCCGAACCAGCCGTAGCCGAGCCGGAAGTCGAGCGGGGTGCCGATCACGACGACCAGATCGGCCTTGGCGAACGCCTGGCCGCGGGCGCGGGTGACGAGCAGCTCGTGGCCGGCCGGCAGGATGCCGCGGCCCTGGCCGTTGGGGATGACCGGCAGCCGCCACGCCTCGGCGAAGTCGCGGGCGGCCTCCTCGGCCCGGTCCATCCACACGTCGGACCCGTACACCAGGACCGGGCGCTCGGCCTCGGCCAGCAGCCGGGCGATGGCGCGCAGGTCGTCGGGGTCGGGCTCCAGCGGCGAGGGCGTCTGCGTCTGCGGCTCGTGCACCGGCGACGGCGAGAACAGGTGGTCCATGTAGAAGTCGAGGAAGACGGGCCCCCGGTGCGGCGCCACGGCCGTGCGGAAGGCCATCTCGACGTCCTGGCCGGTCGACTCGGGGCCGGAGGAGGTGAACGCCAGCTTGGTGATCGGGGCCAGCAGCGGTGGGTGGTCCATCTCCTGCAGGGCGCCGCTGCCCCAGCGGGACTGGGGGGCCCGCCCGCCCATGACGACCACCGGCGAGCCGTTGAAGTGGGCCGTGGCCACGCCGCTGACGCCGTTGGTGATGCCGGGGCCCGCGGTGAGCACCGCCAGGCCGGGCTTCCTCGTCAGGCGGGCGGTGGCCTCCGCGGCGAACACCGCGCTCTGTTCGTGGCGCACGTCGAGGATGCGCATGCCCTCGTGCTGGGCGCCGTCGTACAGGGGGAAGACATGTCCTCCCGAGAGGGTGAACATGGTCTCGACACCATAGGCCTTGGACACGGCGACGGCGGCGTCACCGGCGTGCTTCGCAGACTCCATAGCCCGGAACTTACCAATGAGTCACATGAGTAAACAGCCTTCAAGGAGGAGGTCAGCAGCAGATGTGGATGACGCCGTCGCGGGTCGTGGCGCGCACCTTGCGTGACGAGGACGGGTCGACGCGGCTCTCGACGTCCGTCTCGGGGGCGCTGGCGGTCACGTCGTAGTCGCCTTCTGGCAGGTCCATCCCGATGTCGCCGACGGCCCTGACCACGGCGCGCACGTCGGCCGGGGGAGTGTCGAACGACAGCCGCACCGTGCCGGTGCCGGTCTCGGCGTCCACCACGCCGCCGCGCAGGCGTGCGGCGTCGATGTCGCCGGTCTCGCTGCGCAGCCGCAGGTCACCGGTCAGGTCGTCGGCGTCGACGAGTCCCCAGGCGGAGGTGAGGCTGACGTCGCCGTGGATGCCGCTGACGCTCAGCGAGGCGCTCGTGGTCGCCTCGATGTCGGTCTCCGGTGGGACGAACAGCTGGTAGTTGACCAGGCAGTCCGGCTGACCGGGGAGGTGGTCGCCGGGGCAGCCGCCGTCGAGGCGGAGCGCGTTGTCAGCCCACTCCTCGCTCACCGTGGGCTTCCGCCCGGTCCACATCAGCTGGCGCCCCACCCCGACGGAACCGGCCCGGCCCGCCTGGATGTGCACGTGGATGTCGTCGCCGGCCTCGATCGTCAGCGCGCCGCCCCGGAACGGGATGGACCGCCACGTCAGCTCGGTGGGCGGGCTGGGGTCGGCGACGGCCTGCCAGACGAGGTTGGTGGAGACGGCCAGCGCGACCACCGTCAGGGTCGCGCCCAGGACCAGCCAGAGCCGCCTCACGGCAAGCTCCTGATCTTGAGGAACTGGAGCACGGCCAGCACTCGCCGGTGGTCGCCCTCGGCGGGGGGCAGGTCGAGCTTGGCGAAGATGTTGCCGATGTGCTTGCCCACCGCGCCCTCGCTGAGCACCAGCGCCTGCCCGATGCCCGCGTTGGAGCGGCCCTCCGCCATCAGCTGGAGCACCTCGTACTCGCGGGGTGTCAGCCGGTCCAGCGGGTCGCTGTGGCCGCGCAGCAGGAGCTGGGCCACCACCTCCGGGTCGAGCGCGGTGCCGCCGGCCGCGACCCTGCGCAGCGCGTCGACGAACTCGGCGACGTCAGCCACCCGGTCCTTCAGGAGGTAGCCGACGCCGCCCGTGGCGGACGACAGCAGCTGGGCGGCGTAGCGCTCCTCCACGTACTGCGACAGCACCAGGACGGCGAGCGCCGGCCGCTGGCGGCGCAGCACCAGCGCGGCCCGCAGCCCCTCGTCGGTGTGCGTGGGCGGCATGCGGACGTCGGTGAGCACGAGGTCGGGCCGGTGCTCCTCGGCGGCCCGCAGCAGCCCTTCGGCCTCGGCCACGGCCGCGACCACCCGCATGCCCGAGCCCTCCAGCAGCCGGATCAGCCCTTCGCGCAGCAGTACGGAGTCCTCGGCGAGCACTATGCGCACGGTAGTTCCACCTCGATCGTCGTCGGCCCGCCCAGCGGGCTGCTCAGCCGCAGCGTGCCGTCGACGGACTCGACCCGCTGGGCCAGGCCGCGCAGCCCGGTGCCCCGGTCCATCGTCGCGCCTCCGCAGCCGTCGTCGTACACCAGCAGGCGCAGCCGGTCGCGCTCGCGCCGCACGGTCACCTCGGCCCGGGTGGCCGCGGCGTGCTTGGCGATGTTGGTCAGTGCCTCGGACACGGTGAAGAACGCCACCGCCTCGATCGTCGGGGAGACGCGGCGGTCGATGCCGACCTCCAGCCGCACCGGGATGGGGGCCCGCGCGGCCACGCCGGAGAGCGCCGCGTCCAGGCCCTGGTCGTTGAGCACCGCGGGGTGCAGGCCGCGGACGAGGTCGCGCAGCTCCCTGAGCGCCTGCTTGGCCTCCTCGTGCGCCTGCTCGATGGCCTGGCGCGCGGGGTCGGGAAGGTCGGTCAGCGTGGCGCGGGCGATGCCGAGGTTCATCGCGAGCGACACCAGCCGCTGCTGGGCGCCGTCGTGCAGGTCGCGCTCGATGCGGCGCCGCTCGGCGTCCGCGGCGTCGATCACGCCCGCGCGGCTCTCGGTCAGCGTCTCGATCCGCTCGTCCAGCTCCTTGCGGCTGGGGCCGAGCAGCGCGCGGGCGATCGCCAGGTCCAGCGCGGCCATGACGCGGGCCAGCAGCGGCGCCAGCACCAGCAGGACGACGCCGGCCAGCGCGTAGACGACCGCCACCGCGGGGTCGCGCAGGTCGGGCGTGAAGACCATGGGCGGCGGGCTGGACAGCGGCCCCAGGAAGGCCAGCACGCCCACGAGGCCCGCCCCCCAGGCCAGCGACACCAGGACGGCCGCGGGGAAGCTCACGAGCGGCGACAGCGCGTGGTAGCCCACCTGCCGCCACAGGCTCAGCGTGCGCCAGCCGGACGCCACCGGGACCGGCGGGATGCGCGCCCCCTGGAACGCCGCGAACCTGGAGCGCTGCACCCCGGTGAGCCAGGGCAGGGCGTGGCGGAGCGCGGCGGGGAACAGGGCCAGCGGGAGCGTCGCCGCGGCGAGCAGGCAGGCGACGGGCAGCCCGGTGATCACTTGCGCGGTGTCCAGCCAGGCCCTGGCCGACCAGGGACGGGGGACCTTCATGGAATCCACCGTATTGAGGTGGAAGGTCCGCTGGACATGGGTTTGTCGTCCGGGTACGGGGTGGGGTTAGCCCCACCCCCGGTCAGGTGCGCGACTTCGGCCTGGCCCGGACGTGCATGCGCTCGCCCTGCCGGCCGAAGAGGCTCAGGACCTCGACGGGCTCCTCGTCGGCGGAGCCGAACCAGTGGGGCAGCCGCGTGTCGAACTCGGCCGCCTCCCCGGCCTTCAGCACCAGGTCGCGGTCGGCCAGCACCAGGCGCAGCCGTCCGGACAGCACGTAGAGCCATTCGTAGCCCTCGTGGGTCTGCGGCTCGGGTGTGCCGCCCCGGTGCGGGATGATCATCTTGAACGCCTGCAGGGGCCCCGGCTGGCGGGTCAGCGGCAGCACGGTCATGCCGTTGAGCCGCCGTGGGGTGGGGCGGATGCGCGGGTCGCCGACCTCGGGCGCGCCCACCAGCTCCTGCAGCGGCACCTGGTAGGCCTGGGCGATGGGCAGCAGCAGCTCCAGCGTGGGCCGGCGCTGCCCCGACTCCAGGCGCGACAGCGTGCTGGTGGAGATGCCGGTGGCCTCGGCCAGCCCGGTGAGGGTCAGGCCGTGCTCGGCGCGCAGCCGCTTGAGCCGGGGGCCGACCTGGGTCAGGACGTCCTCGATCGCTTCCGTCATGGCCACTCCCGCAACGTGACTTGCCGTTCCGGCAATCCTAGACGTGGTACGAGTCGCGGAACGCGGCGGGGTCGAAGGCGCCGCCCAGCGTCACGGCCAGCCCGCGCCGCGCCACCGCCGCGAAGGCGCCGGCGTCGAGCAGCCCGGCGCCCTCCGGCAGCGCGCCCGCCAGCGGCCGCGCCGCCAGCATCTCCAGGTCGGCCACGTTGCTCCGCTCGATCACGCCGGGCTCGGCGGGCCACCCGCCGATGACCACCCCGGCCAGGTCCAGCCCGCGGTGCGCGAGCGCCTCCAGGGTGAGCGCCGCGTGGTTGAGCGTGCCGCAGCCCGCCCCCGTCACGACCAGCACCTGCGCGCCCAGCAGCCTGGCCAGGTCGGCGATCGTCGCGCCGTCCTCGTCGAAGCGCACCAGCAGCCCGCCCGTGCCCTCCACGACCACCAGCCGGCTGCTCTCGGCCAGCTCCCTGATCCGCAGGGCGGCCTGCGCGAGCGACACCGGCGGCACCCCGGCCGCCCGCGCCGCCGCCGCCGGCGACAGCGGCTGCTCGAAACGGGCCAGCTCGAACGTGGTCGGCACCCCGGACAGCCTGATGACCTCGTCCAGGTCGCCGCGCTCGCCGGGCCGCACGCCGGTCTGCGCGGGCTTGACCACCGCCGCGCTCGCCCCGCGCGTGCGGGCCAGCGCCGCCAGGGCCGCGCACACCACCGTCTTGCCCACGCCCGAGCCGGTGCCGGTGACCACGATGACGCTCATCGGCCCAGCGTAGAGGGGCGCGACTCAGGGACGGCGCAGGCGGGTGACGAACTTGTAGCGGTCGCCGCGGTAGAGCGACTGCGCCCACTCCACCGGGTTGCCGTCGGCGTCGAAGGCGTGGCGGGTGAGCAGCAGCATGGGCAGGCCCACGTCCACGCCGAGCAGCTTGGCGTCGTACGGGGTGGCCAGCACGGTCTCGATGATCTCCTCGGCGTCGGTCAGCCGCACGGTGTAGGCGTTGTGCAGCGTCTCGTACAGCGAGGAGTGCACCTCCAGTTCGCGGCGCAGGCGCGGGAAGCGCCGCGCCGACAGGTGGGTGGTGTCGACCGAGACGGGCTCGCCGTTGGCCAGCCGCAGGCGGTGGATGCGCAGCACGCGGCCGCCCGGGTTGATCGCCAGCCGCCGCGCCAGCGGCTCGTCGGCGGTGATGTAGCCCATCTCCAGGATCTTCGTGTCGGGCTCCAGCCCCGCCGTGCGCAGGTCTCCGATGTACGAGGTGAGCTGCAGCACCTGGGCCACCTTGGGCTGCGCGACGAACGTGCCCTTGCCCTGGATGCGCAGCAGCCGTCCTTCGACGACCAGCTCGGTCAGCGCCTGCCTGACCGTGGTGCGGGAGGTCTCGAAGCGCACCGCGAGAGTCCGCTCGGGGGGCAGCGCGGTGCCCGGCTGGAGCGACTTCGTGAGCTCGAGCAGGCTCCGCTTCACGTCGTAGTACTTCGGTACGCGAGGGCCTTCGTCTGTCACGCTCTCACCTTCACTTCTGCCACGGCGGTGAGGGCGTGTCGGATCACCGCTAGATCATCGGAACCCAGATCTGCCCTCACGGTCAACCGCGCGCGAGGGCAGCGCGCCGGTGCCCCGGCTCTCTGCTCCGCGCAGACCCGCTCACCTGCCCTGCCGCGCGCCCGTACGGGCAGCTCAGGCTGATGGTGAAGGATATCCACAGCCGTGGGCGGCGTGGCAACCGAGGATCGCGTCCTTCCTGTTCGCGCAGGTACGCAGTCGTACGGGAGACGTGCCTTTCGTCTCCTGCCCCCGCCGGTGATGTGATGGTTATCACTGGCCGTCCTCTGAGCGCGTACGGCCAGGGCGCCGGTTTGGATGTTCGGCGGGAAACCACGCATGATGCAGTCGTGCCGACTCTCAGCGACCTCGTCGTCCGCCACACCGCGCTCGACGGGGCGGACCTCGACTGGCTGCACTCGCTGGTCTCCGACTGGCAGCTGCTGGCGGACCTGTCGTTCGCCGACCTCATCCTGTGGGCGCCGCTGCTGGGGGAGGACGGCTGGATCGCGATCGCCCAGATGCGGCCCACCACCGGCCCCACCGTCTACCACGACGACGTCGTCGGCAGCGTCGTGGCCAGGGGCGAGCGCCCGCTGATCGACACCGCCTGGAGCGAGCGGCGCATCTGCCGCGAGGGCGACCCCGACTGGTCGACGGGCGTCCCGGTGCGGGAGGAGACCATCCCGGTGCGACGGGCCGTCCCCGGCGGCGACGCCCGGTTCCTGGCCGTCATCCAGCGCTCCACCAACCTGTCGTCCGCCCGCACCCCGTCGCGGCTGGAGCTGACCTACCTGCAGAGCGCCTCCGACCTGGCGCAGATGGTGGCGGAGGGCCGCTTCCCGTTCTCCGGCGAGGAGCCCATCCTGGTGCGCTCGCCGCGCGTCGGCGACGGCCTGCTGCGGCTCGACCGGGCCGGCCGGGTCACGTACGCGTCCCCGAACGCGCTGTCGGCCTACCGGCGGCTCGGCCTGCACGCCGACCTGGTGGGCGTCGAGCTGGGCCGGGTCACCGCCACCTTGTGCTACTCCGATGAGCCGATCAACGAAGACCTGATGATCGTGGCCAGCGGGCGGGCCGCCAAGGAGACCGAGGTCGAGTCCGGCGGCACGATCGTGCAGCTGCGCGCGATCCCGCTGATCGTCGGCGGCGGCCGCATCGGCGCGCTGGTGCTCATCCGCGACGTCACCGAGCTGCGGCGGCGCGAGCGCGAGCTGATGACCAAGGACGCCACCATCCGCGAGATCCACCACCGGGTCAAGAACAACCTGCAGACCGTCGCCGCCCTGCTCAGGCTGCAGGCCAGGCGGCTGCAGGTGCCGGAGGGCCGGGAGGCGCTGGAGGAGGCGGTGCGGCGGGTCGGCTCGATCGCGATCGTGCACGAGACCCTCTCGCACGCGCCGGAGGAGTTCGTCGACTTCGACGAGATCGCCGACCGTGTGATCGCGATGGCGGGGGAGGTGTCGGCGCCGGAGGCCGGGGTCACGCCGCGCCGGCTGGGGGCGTTCGGCGTGCTGCCCTCGCTCATCGCCACGCCGCTGGCCATGGCCCTGACCGAGCTGATGCAGAACGCGCTCCAGCACGGCCGGCCCGAGCGGCTGCAGGTGGTGGTGGAGTCGGGCCCCGAGCGGCTGCGTGTCGTCGTCTGGGACGACGGCAGGGGCCTGCCCGAGGGGTTCGACCTCGACAGCTCGACCAGCCTCGGGCTGCAGATCGTCCGCACGCTCGTCGAGGGGGAGCTGTCGGGCAAGCTCTCGGTGAGACCGCGCGAAGGCGGCGGCACGGAAGCGACGCTCTCCATCCCGCTGCCCGCGGGAGACCGTCAGAAAGCCTGAACGCCGCGTCCCCTGGCTATCGGGGACGCGGCGCGGTCCTGGCGGACACGGTATCGTGCCAGGCTGGTCGGCTCGTCGCGGTTTTCAGGCGGGTTCCTGCCTTCTGCGTCGATGTCGGTCAGGCGGTTGCACGGGCGCGGGCCCGAGCGGTGCGTCGCTTGAGCGCGCGACGCTCGTCCTCACTGAGGCCGCCCCACACACCGGCGTCCTGACCGGACTCCAGCGCCCACTTGAGGCAGGCTTCCACGGCCGAACAGGAACGGCAGACCTCTTTGGCTTCCTCGATCTGCATGAGTGCCGGTCCGGTGTTCCCGATCGGGAAGAACAGCTCGGGGTCCACGTCACGGCAGGCGGCTCGGTGTCGCCAGTCCATGCGTCCACTCCTTAGTAGATGGAGCCTGCGGTCGGCTCCGGTGCGGCTACTACTTTGTGAAGAGTTTCACTAAGGCGTGCGAACAATTCCCCGGCACCTTGTGGTGGAGCCGGGGCTGCCCGCATACGCCGGAGGACCAGGGGTTTTGGCTAAAGGTCCTACGTTCCGACGTCACTATGAGCTTTTCAGCCACGGAGAGTGCACGCAAGAGGGCAACACCCAAGTTTTCCCCGTAATGGCTGTCGTATGCGTCACACCATGACCGAATGTAACCAGCTAGACCAGAACTTGTAACGCGTTCGGTGTAGCACGGAAGGTCACGGCCTCACGTTCCCCCAAATAGTCTCCGTCCAGTTGAAAGGCCACGGGACGGTCAGCGGTGAGCGTGAACTCGGCCTCGTCGTGCAGCTGCACGAGGTGCTTGCCCGACGGAAGGCTGTCACGTTGCGTGAGGATGTGGCGGATCACCGGCAGCAGGGCCATGACGCCCATCCGGCGCAGCCCGAGCAGGTCGAGCCCGGTCTCGAAGCCCGCCCACGGAGTGGGCTGGACGGGCCTGCTGCCGAGGTACGTCCACGGTGAGGTGTTGGAGACGATCGCCATGAACACGCCCCTGGCCCTGGGGATGCCGGGGCCGGTCAGCGTCATCGCCGGACGCCGCTTGTCGGTGGCGAGGTAGTGGCGCAGCGCGGTGTTCACGTAGCGGGCGGGCGTGGCCTTGCGGCCGGTGCCGCGCAGGCCCTCCACGGCCCTGATGACCTCGGCGTCGTAGCCCAGGCCCGAGCAGAAGGTGAAATAGCGGCTCTCGCCCTCCCACAGCGCCTGCCCCAGCCCCACGGTGCGCCGGCGGCCCTCGCGCAGCGCCTCCAGCACCGCGCCGGTGGCCTCCACCGGGTTGTTGGGCAGCCCGAGTGCGCGGGCGAACACGTTGGCGCTGCCGCCGGGGATGACGGCGAGCGCGGGGCGGCTCATGCTCGGGTCGTCGCCGAGCGGCTCGGGGGCGCCGTTGACCGGGTTGAGCAGACCGTTCACGGTCTCGTTGATGGTGCCGTCGCCGCCCAGCACGACCACCATGTCGTAGCCCTTGGCGCGGGCGGTGGCGGCCAGCGTGGCCGCGTGGCCGCGGTAGGCCGTCTCCTCGACGGCCAGCTCGACGGCCGCGCCGAGCGCGCGGAGCAGCACGTTGCGCGTGCGGGCGTTGGTGGTGGTGGCCTTGGGGTTGACCAGGAGCATCGCGCGCATGAGGCCAGGGTAGCCGCTGATGGATGTCCGGCTTGTCGTGAACATCCTTTTTTAAGGTGGTCGCGCAGGGAAAGTAAGGCGGCCGGGGCGGATAGGGTTCGGGTGTGGGGAAGCGTCCGTGGAGTTTGGTGATGGCAGCCGTGATCGTCGCCCTTGAGGGGCTGGTCGCGCTGGGCCTGGGAGTTTACGCCGCGGTCGGGACCGTGCTCGGCGGGGCGTCCGACCTGACGGCCGCGCTGGCCGAGGCCGCGTTCGGGGTGCTGATCGGCGCCGGGCTGCTCTGGGTGGCATGGGGCGGGCTGCTGGCCGGCCAGCGCTGGGGGAGGGCCCCCGGCGTGGTGGCCCAGATCTTCCTGTTGCCGGTCGCCGTGACGCTCATCCAGTCAGACCAGCCCGCGCTCGGGATCCCGCTGATCGCGGTCGCCCTCGCCGGGCTGGGCATGTTGCTGGCGCCTCCCACCACTCACGCGTTCTTCGGCGACGACGCCTAGTCGTCGGCCGTCAGGCCCTCGCGGAGCTGGGCGAGGGTGCGGGCGAGCAGCCGCGACACGTGCATCTGCGAGATGCCGAGCTCGGTGGCGATCTGCGACTGGGTCATGTTGCCGAAGAACCGCAGCAGCAGGATGCGCTTCTCGCGCGGCGGCAGCCGTTCGAGCAGCGGTTTGAGCGACTCGCGGTATTCGACGCCTTCGAGCGACTCGTCCACGATGCCGAGCGAGTCGGACACCGCGGGGGCGTCGTCGTCGCCGGAGTCGGGCGCGTCGAGGGAGACCGTCGAGTAGGCGTTGGCCGACTCAAGACCCTCCAGCACCTCCTCCTCGGTCATCTTCAGGAAGGCGGCCAGCTCCGCGACGGTGGGGGCGCGCCCCTCGCGCTGCGACAGCTCGCTGATGGCCTTCGTGAGCGAGAGCTTCAGCTCCTGCAGGCGGCGCGGCACCCGGACCGCCCAGCCCTTGTCGCGGAAGTGACGCTTGATCTCGCCGACGATGGTGGGCGTCGCGTACGTGGAGAACTCGACGCCGCGGTTGAGGTCGAAGCGGTCGATGGACTTGATCAGCCCGATGGTGGCGACCTGGGTGAGGTCGTCGAGCCACTCACCTCGGTTGCGGAAGCGGCGGGCCAGGTATTCGACCAGGGGAAGGTGGAGCTCGACCAACTCGTCCCTGATGCGTTGCCGGCGCGGCTCGTCGGGGCCCAGCTCGGACAGCTCGGCGAACAGCATGCGAGCACGGACCCGGTCGGGCACGGCGTGGTCGCTGGCGGCCATGGCTCCAGTCCTTTCCGTCACGCCGGCCTCGCCGCGCCTCGGCGCTTACGCAGGATGATCGCCATGCGATCGGCCGCGTCGGTCACCGCGTCGACGTCGTCGGCGAGGGCCGTCAGCACCATCCAGGCGAAGTCATCGCGTTTCGGTGCGGAGCTCCCGACGGTCGCCACCTCGACGCGGACCTGCATCTCCTGCCCGGTGAGCTCGAACTCGGCGGTCAGGTCGGTGCCCGGCACCGCCTCGTTGAGCAGCATGGCGCACGCCTCGTCGACCGCGATCCGCAGATCCTCGATCTCGTCCAGCGTGAAATCCAGCCGGGCGGCCAGGCCGGCTGTGGCCGTACGCAACACAGACAGGTAGGCGCTGTCGGCGGGGAGCCTGATGCTCACCACGTCGCGGATGGCGGCCTCACCTGTCGCGCGCGTCTCGGTGTCCTCGGTCACGTTCCTCCTCGCGTATACGACGCTGACTGCAACTTACCGCCAGAAGGAGCTGCTTGGCGGATTCAGACTCGCCCTCAACGGAAAAGGCTCTGTGCGGCCTGAAGGCCGCACAGAGCCTTTAGGCCGGTTTAGGCGGCCTTGGTCTCCCAGAAGATCTTGGAGATCTCGTCGATCTTGCCGAGGAGCTCCTCGCCCTTGGCGACGTCGACGGTGCCCTTGGCCCCGGCGGCGCCGGCCAGCTTGGTGGCGTCCCAGAAGAGCTGGTGGAGCTGGGGGTACTGCTCCAGGTGCGGCGGCTTGAAGTAGTCGGTCCAGAGCACCCAGAGGTGGTGCTTGACCAGCTCCGCGCGCTCCTCCTTGATGGTGATGGCACGGGCGCGGAAGACCGGGTCCTCGTTCGCCGCGTACTTTTCCATGATCGCCTTCACTGACTCCGCCTCGATCCGGGCCTGTGCCGGGTCATAGACGCCGCAGGGCAGGTCGCAGTGCGCGGAAGCGACATGCTTGGGTCGTAGCAGTCGTGCGAGCATCAGAAAGTCCTTCCTAGATGCCGAATGAGCTTGGTCCTCGTACCGACCTTACTCGTCTCCGAACCCCCGGGGAGAAAGGGGTGGCGGCCCATGAGAGTGCGTGTCGAGGGCGACTCGATGCGGCCCGCGCTGCTGCCGGGAGACTGGCTGCTGGTGTGCCGCCGGGTGCCGCCCCGGCCGGGCGACATCGTGGTGGCCCGGCTGCCCGGCGAGCCGGAGCGGCTGATCGTCAAGCGGGCCGCCTGGCACGGCGCCGACGGCTGGTGGCTGGAGAGCGACAACCAGCGCGCGAGCGGCCGCCGCGACAGCTGGGACTTCGGCGCGGTCCCCGAGCTCGTGGGCCGCGTCGTGCTGCGCTACTGGCCGCCGCGGCGGCGCGCCCGGTAGGCCGCGACGTTGGCCCTGCTGGCGCAGCGGGGCGAGCAGTAGCGGCGCGACCGGTTGGACGAGGTGTCGAGGAAGGCGCGGTCGCAGCGCGTCTCCAGGCAGCGGCCGAGCCGGTCGGCGCCCAGCTCCGCCACCACCGAGGCGAGCCCCATCACGGCGGCGGCGCCGGTGTGGCCGGCCAGGTGCAGGTGCCAGCCCCGGCCGTCGTGGTCGGTGAGCTGAGGCCGTACGGGGTAGCGCACGAGCAGGTCGTTGAGCAGGGCCACCAGTCGCTCCTCCGCGCCCGCGGCGTCGAACACGGCGGCCAGCTCGGCCCGCAGCTCCCGCAGGCCGGGCGGCGGTTCCGGGTCGTTGACGAGACGGACCGCCCACTCGGCGTAAGAGGTCAAGTCCATGCGGGAGTATTACACGAAAAGTGCTGGACGCCCGGTCGCGCGGGCGTCCAGCGGTCACTCCTCGGGGTGCAGCACGCGTTCCAGGAAGGTGCGGGTCCGCTCGTGCTGCGGATCGCCGATCACCTGGGCGGGCGGGCCGTCCTCGACGATGACGCCGCCGTCCATGAACACCACCCGGTCGGCCACCTGGCGGGCGAATCCCATCTCATGGGTGACCACGAGCATGGTCATGCCCTCCTCGGCCAGCTTGCGCATGACCGCGAGCACGTCGCCGACCAGCTCGGGGTCGAGCGCGGAGGTGGGCTCGTCGAACAGCATGAGGCCGGGGTCCATGGCCAGCGCCCTGGCGATGGCCACCCGCTGCTGCTGCCCGCCGGAGAGCTGGATGGGGAAGGAGTCGCACTTCTCGCCGACGCCGACCTTCTCCAGGTTCTCCCTGGCGATCTTCTCGGCGTCCCGCTTGCCGCGCTTCAGCACCCGCTGCTGGGCGATCATCACGTTCTGCAGCGCCGTCATGTGCGGGAACAGGTTGAACTGCTGGAACACCATGCCGATGCGGCGTCGTACCGCGTCGATGTCGGCGTCGGGGTCGTTCACCTCGACGCCGTCGACGAAGACCTTGCCCCGGGTGGGCTCCTCCAGCAGGTTGACGCAGCGCAGCAGCGTCGACTTGCCGGAGCCCGACGGCCCGATGACGCAGACGACCTGGCCGGGCTCGACGGTCATGTCGATGCCGCGCAGCACCTGGTTCTGGCCGAAGTGCTTGTGCAGGTCCCTGATCTCGATCGCGTGCGTCATCGGCTCGTCCCCTTGCGCTTCTCCAGACGTCCCGCCAGGTAGCCCAGCGGCACCGTGACGATCAGGTACGTCAGACCGGCGACCAGGATGGGCGTGGCGTTGGCGTGGGTGGACGCCATGTCGTTGCCGAACTTGGTCAGATCGACGTACTGGCCCGAAACGCCCAGGAAGAGCACCAGCGAGGAGTCCTTGAGCAGGGCCACGAACTGGTTGGTGGTCGGCGGGATGACGATCCGGATGGCCTGCGGGACCACCACGGTGAACTGGGCCCTGGTCGCCGACATGCCCAGCGACCTGGCGGCCTCCGTCTGCCCCCGGGGCACCGCCTGCAGGCCCGCCCGGAAGATCTCCGCCTGGTAGGCGGTGCCGACCAGGCCGAGGCCGAGAATGGCCTGGCCGTAGGTGCCGAAGGGCACCGCGAAACCTGGCAGCGCCAGCGGCAGGAAGACGATCATCAGGAAGACCAGCAGGGCGGGCACGCCCCGGAAGATCTCGATGTAGAGCGTCGCCAGCCACCGGTACGGGCCCACCGTGGACAGCCGCATCAGCGCCACGATCAGGCCGAACACGAAGGAGAACAGAAACCCGCCGACCGCGTACACCATCGTGTTGAGCAGCGCGACCGTGAACAGGTCGGGCAGCATCAGCTCGGCGATGTCCAGCCGCGCGAAGTTCTGGGCCAGGCTGGCCCAGTCGGCGTAAAGGGCGAGGGCGACCAAGGCGGCGACCAGGATGGCGTACTGGACGCCGCGGAAGATGCGCTGCCTCTTGCGAGGGCTGAGCCGGCGCCGGGCCGGCTCAGCCGCCTTCGGCTGGTCCGCCATGGATCAGCCCAGCTCGCCGGGCTTCTTGTCGAACCACTTCACGAAGATCTCTTCGTACCTGCCGTCCGACTTCGCCGCCGCGAGCTCCTCGTTGACGGTCTTGACCAGCACCGGGTCGGCGTCCTTCTTCATGCCGAGCCCGTACTGCTCGCCGGTGTCGAGGCTGGCGATCAGCTCGAACTTCTCCGCGATCTCCGGCTTCTTCAGCCAGGTGAGCACCACGGGCAGGTCCTGGACGATCACGTCGGCCTGGCCGGCCTGCAGAGCGAGGAGCTCCTTGGGGGAGTCGGCGTACTCGGTCGGGTCGAACCCGTTCTTCTTGACGTAGTCGAGGCCGGTCGTGCTGGCCTGGGCGCCCAGCTTGAGACCCTTGGCCTTGACGTCCTCCAGGGACGTGGCGCCGGTGCCCTTCTTGGCCAGGAGGGCCTGGGTGGCGTCGAAGTACGGGTCGGAGAACGTGATGTTCGCCTTGCGCTCCTCGGTGATGGTCATGCCGGCGGCGGCCAGGTCGCACTTGTTGGTGGCCATGGCGGCGCCGCTCTTGATCACCGCGAAGTCGATGTCGACGATCTCCTGCTCGACGCCGAGCTTCTTGGCGACGAGGTCCACGATGTCGACGTCGAAGCCGACGATCTTGTCGCCTTCCTTGAACTGGAACGGCTCGTAGGGGACGTTGGTGCAGACCGTCAGCTTGCCGGGCTGCACCAGCTTGGCGCCGCCCGCCGCGTCACCGGCGTCCGCGGAGGCGCTGGCGGAGGTCGTACCGGAACTTCCCGAGTCGCTGCCGCACGCGGACAGGGTCAGGGTGGCGGTCAACGCAAGGGCGCCGGCGGCCATGCCTCGGCGCTTCATGGACCAGAGGGCCACGGGGAGGCCTCCTCGAAGTGGTATGCGGAGAAAGGTTGAGCTTTGTGCAGTTTAGAGCGGGTTTAGCTGCAGTCAGTCATCGGGCTTTTAACGATGCGTCAACGAAGCGGCGTCAGGGGGGCTACCTGATCCCGTCTCAGCATGTGTCACTATGGAGCGACGGGTGACCCCCGTACCCCTCCGAGGCATCGACGAGGGGATCCTGGCGAACCGAGGCCAGGCATCTCCGCCCGTCTGCCCAAGGTCTCTTCCGTCACAACCACTACTGGGGTCGCTGTGTCCATCACATCCGCTCACGAATCCGATCCGGCCTTCGCCCTGCACCGCGGGGGGAAGCTTGAGGTCCGCTCGACCGTTCCGGTGCGCAACGCCGACGATCTGGCGCTCGCCTACACGCCCGGCGTTGCACGCGTCTGCAGCGCCATCGCCGAGACGCCCGCGCTGGCCGACACCTATACCTGGATCTCCAACGTGGTCGCCGTCGTCAGCGACGGCACCGCCGTGCTCGGCCTGGGCGACATCGGACCCGTGGCCGCCATGCCGGTCATGGAGGGCAAGGCGCTGCTGTTCAAGGAGTTCGGCGGCGTCGACGCGGTGCCCATCTGCCTCGCCTGCACCGACGTCGACGAGCTGGTGGAGACCGTGGTGCGGCTGGCGCCCTCGTTCGGGGGCATCAACCTCGAGGACATCAGCGCGCCGCGCTGCTTCGAGGTCGAGAAGCAACTCCGCGAGCGGCTCGACATCCCCGTCTTCCACGACGACCAGCACGGCACGGCGATCGTGGTGCTGGCCGCGCTGCGCAACGCCGCCCGCCTGACCGGCCGCTCGCTGGGCGACCTGCGGGCCGTGGTGGCCGGGGCCGGGGCGTCCGGCGTCGCGGTCAGCCGCATCCTGCTGGAGGCCGGCATCGGCGACATCGCCGTCGCCGACTCCAAGGGCATGATCTACTCCGGCCGCGAAGGGCTCAACCCGGTCAAGGAGGCCCTGGCCCGCGAGACCAACCGCGCCAAGCACACCGGGTCCACCGAGGACGCGCTGGCAGGGGCGGACGTGTTCGTCGGCCTGTCCGGCTCGACCGTCGCCGAGCGGGCGGTCGCCGCCATGGCCGACGGCGCCATCGTGTTCGCGCTGTCCAACCCGACGCCCGAGGTCGAGCCCGCCGTCGCCGCCCGCCACGCGGCGGTCGTGGCCACCGGCCGCTCCGACTTCCCCAACCAGATCAACAACGTGCTGGCCTTCCCCGGCGTCTTCCGCGGCGCCCTCGACGTGCGGGCCACCACGATCACCGAGAACATGAAGGTGGCCGCCGCCGACGCGCTCGCGGGCGTGGTGGGCGACGACCTCAGCGCCGACTACGTCATCCCGAGCCCGTTCGACGAGCGGGTCGCCCCCGCGGTCACGGCCGCCGTCGCCGCGCAGGCCAGGGCCGACGGAGTCGCCCGCGCCTGATCGTTTTCTCTCCAGGCAGGAGCCCGCCGGGTCGGCAGCGAGTGAAGGATTCCTCAAACATCCTTTACCCAGCGTGCTATAACAAGAGCCCTCTGTAAGGATGCGGGCGCCGGCTCCTGCCTGGAGGAGAGCGATGAAACGCGAGCCCAATCGACTGCTGCGGCAGCTCATCGTGGAGGCGGGCTTTTCCCACAAGGGTCTGGCCAGGCGCCTCAACGATCTGGGAGCCACGCGTGGCACCCCCGGCCTCAAGTACGACCACAGCTCCGTCCTCCGATGGATCGGTGGCCAGCGGCCGCGGGACCCGGTGCCCGGGCTCCTGACCGAGATCTTCGCACAGCGGCTGGGCAGGCCCGTCACGGCTGATGACCTGGGCATGCCCGCCGCCGCTACGCCCCTCGATCTCGGGCAGGAGTTCACGCACACGTGGCAGGAGGGGGTCGCGACCGTGACGGCGCTGTGGCGGGCCGATGTGGAGAGACGGAGGTTCCTGCTCGATTCGACGTTCGCGATCGGGGCGGGCTCCGTAGGGGCGGTGCGGTGGCTCACCTCCCCGCCGGAAGGGCGGCCCAGCGCGGCGGGCGCCCGCAGGGTGGGCAGTGCGGACATCGCCGCCATCCACGAGGTCACCCGTTCGTTCGGGGAGCTCGACAACCGGTTCGGCAGCGGGCGCGTGCGCTCGTCTGTCGTGAGATATCTGGACACCGCGGTGACGCCGCTCCTCAAGGACGGCTCGTACGGCGACAAGACCGGCCGCGAGCTGGCCGCGGCCGCCGCCGAGCTCACCAGGCTGGCCGGCTGGATGGCCTACGACCTGGAGCAGCACGGCCTCGCCCAGCGCTACCTCATCCAGGCGCTGCGCCTGGCCAGGGGCTCCGACGACCACGCCCTGGGCGGCGAGATCCTGGCGGGCATGGCGCACCAGGCGGTCTACATGGGCCAGCACGCGCACGCGCTCGACCTGGCGCGGGCCGCGCAGCTCTCGGCCCGCCGCGCCGGGGTGGCCACCCTGCTGGCCTCCAGCCACGTGCTGGAGGCGCACGCGCACGCCGGGCTGGGCGACGCCCGCGCCTGCGGCGGCGCGCTGCACGAGGCCGAGCGTGCGTTCGACGTCCGCAAGCCGGCCGGGGAGCCGCCCTGGCTGGGCTACTTCGACGAGGCCTACCTGTCGGCCAAGATCGCTCACTGCTTCCGCGACCTGGGGGAGGGCGAGCGCACCGTACGACAGGCGCGGCGCTCGCTCGACATGGACGGCCGCTTCGTGCGCGGCCGCATGTTCAACCTGTCGCTGCTGGCCGCCGGGCTGCTGCAGTGCGGCGAGCTGGAGGAAGCCTGCTCGGTGGCTCTCGGCGCCATGACGCTGGGGAGCGAGCTGCAGTCGGCCCGCTCCCGCACCTACATGGCCGACCTGCGCAGGCGGCTGGAGCCGTACAAGAACGAGGCCCCGGTCCGGGCGCTGAGGGAGCGGACGCGGGAGCCGGCGGTCGTTTGAGGGAAACAATCCGCGAGTTGATGTTCCCCTCTCATATGGAGTGGGTGAGGCGACTTGGCTCCGTGCCGGTCCTACAGGCACCATGCCGGCAAGGAAGTGACCGAGATGCCCGGAGACCGGCGCCAACGACTCGGGTCCTGGACTGGTCGGCATCGCCGTCAAGGTCGGGGCGTCAGGGTGGTTCGGCTGGGGTCGCCCTGCCTAGGCAGGTTCCAGGAGAAACGGCTCAACCGAGCAAACCGCCCGAGGCACTCGAGCGGACCATCGACAGTCAATGGTCCGCTCGTTGTGCCTCTCACATGGTCACCCGGCCTGGCGACACCCTTTCTTGAACTTCAGATCGCTGACCTCCTCGACGCCCTCATCTGGCACCGCTGAACCATGCAGCGGAGGAAGAGCTCAGCAGAAGCGTGGTGACCGCCACGGCCAGCGCGAGTCCGGCGAACGATCCGACGTTCAGGCCACCGAACAGCCCCACGATCGCGTTGGCACCCACCGCGAGCTGAACTGCTCCACTGGCCCATCGCACCCACCGCCCTCGAGTCCTCATCATAATGATCAGCAAGCCGATGAGCGCGGCCCCGCCGATCCCGTAGAAGAAGTTGGGAAGCAGGATGCCGTTGAGCGCGAGCGGCAGGAACAGGACGACAGTCAACAGGATCAGCATGAGAAGCTGAACGCACATGATCGCGCGAGCTGCCCGTACCGATCCTGGCATAGGGGGGTTCTGCGTGGACTGCACGTGTCCTCCGTGGGTGCGAGGGTGAATCTTGCCGAGCCCCCTCCGACACCGCACTGCCCGCACCGGAGGTGCGGCATCGGAGGGGTGAGGATGCGGAATGGTCAGGGGAAGCTTGCCTTGTACGGGCCTGCCGAGCTCACCCACGCAGTGTAGGTAAAGGTCACTTTACGACCGGTCACTCGCCAGCCCGTGTCGATCACTCGCCGCATGAGTACGACACTGCCCGACCTCCATGTGTGGACGCTCACCTTCTTGTGGTAGCTGGTGACTGTGGTTTCTGTCCGCTTTCTGGTCTGGGGTATCTTCACGGTGGTATGGCCTATGCATGCGCCCTTTATGGACCTACTGCAAGTGATCCTAGTTATCGTCCTGCGTTCCAGGAAATGTTTGACCTGGGTGTGCGTGCGGTAATAGTCACGCACTTCGAGAGTGAACGAGATCCAGTCTCCGCAGATGACTTTCAGCGCGTGGCAGGTGGCCGCGAAGGCGGTCCCGATGACCTGTTCCTCGAAGGTGGCGCGCTCGCTCTTGATGTCGGACCACTCGCCGCGACCGCCGAGGTAGTCGTCCTCGCCTGCGAGGTCGGTCTTGTTGATCGGGTCTCCGCTGCAGTACTCGTAGGCGTTCGCGCTGCCGCCCTCCACCGGGTCGAGCTGCAGGAAGCGTCCAGTGACGGGGTTGTACACACGGCGCCCCATGAGAACGAGTCCGCCGATGGCGTCGCCGTCCCGCTGGTAGCTGCCCAGCCAGCCGTAGCGGCGCGAGTCCGCGGCCGAAGGCCGCGGCGCCCCGTACTCCGTGTACTCGGTGTAGCTGCTGATCCCGGTCCCCGCAGAGGTGGTGGTCGCCGAGATGTCACCGTTCAGGTTGGCCAGTTGCAGGATGACACTGCCATCGCTGCGCTGAACCGCGGCCAGGCCGGAAAGACCGAGCAGGTTCCGGGTCCAGGAGCCGTCGGTCTCGCTGATCCAGGCAGGGCTGTCCTCCGCTCCGCTGTAGTGGTTGACGGTGGTGCCGGGCTTGGGGCCGCCGGTCGTGACGGTCTTGGTGACCCGCCCCATCGGGTCTCGGCTGAAGGCCTTGCTCTGTCCGGCTTGGGTGATCGTGGCGACCCGGTCGTCGGAGTAGTAGCCGAGGGTCACGTCGGAGCCGCCGGACGCATGCTCGGCCGGCAACGTGGTGGTCCGGCCGAGGTTGTCGTACACATAACCGCCAGTGACGATGCGGTCGGCCGCGTCGTAGTCGAAGTTCTGGACAACAGGGGTTCCCGTGGTGCTGCATCCTCCGGTCGAGGGATATTCGCTCTGCGAGGCCCGGTTCGTCCTGGGGGTGAAGGAGTACAGGCGGGTGGTGCAGGTCCCGTCGTACGTGTCCTCGACCTCGACCAACCGGCTGGCACCGTCGTATCGGTATTTCTGGGTGCTGCCGCCCGGTCCCTGCCGTTGGGCCACCCGTCCCTGGATGTCGGGGACGGCCGTGTAGGAGAGCCAGGTGGTGTCGTTCTTGGCGTATTGCAGGCCGATCTGGACGCCGGCCGAGTCATAGCGGCTGGTGGCGGTCAGGCCGCCGGGGTAGACCTGTGTCCTCAGCCCGCCGCTTTCGTCGTAACTGCCGGTGAACACCCCCGCTCCCGTGTCGATGCGAGTGACCAGCCCGCGGTGCTCCTTCCGGCCGGAGGCGTCCACGCCGTCGTAGGAGAAGGTGATCTGGCCCTTGCCGTCGTGGGTTGTGGCGATCTGACCGTCAATGTTGTAGGTGACAGTGCCGGTGTTGCCGGTGGCGTCGGTGCTGGAGATCAGCCGTCCGAAGGCATCGTGCTCCTGCGTGATGGTCTGGTCGCCGGAGGTCGTCTGGCTGGGCAGGCCGGTCGTCGGGCTGTAGGTGTAGGTGAATTCCGGAACGACCGCACCGCCCGCGCCCTCCGGGGTGACCTGCGTCTCGGTGGCCGTAACCCGCCCTGCGGCGTCATGGGTGATCGTGACTGTACGCGTGACGTTGCCGGAGGTGTCGGTGCGTACGGCGTTGTCACCGTAGTAGGCGTAGGTGGTGGAGCGTGACGGTATCGGGGAGCCTGTCGGCTGAGAGGCCGGCCCGGTCCGGCAGATCCAGCCCGCCCACTGCGGTTTGTTGCCGCACTCGGCCGCCTCGGGCTGAGCGCCGGCCGTGTAGTAGCGGGTGACCGTCGTGCCGGCGTCGGCACCTGCGGAGGCCGGCATTCTGCGTTCGAACTCGCGCCCGGCCGCGTCGTACCGCATGCGCTGCACGACGTCGGTCCCACCCGGCACCACGGTTGTGACTGAGGTGGCCTTGCGCAGGTTCCACCCTGAGGCGTCGCCCGAGCCGATCGGGTCATACCCGGTCTCGACCACTTGGCTGTCCGCGGTCGTCGGGGTGGCCGTCCCGTCCAGGATGACTGGCTTGGAGGTACTGGTGGTGACCAGCCGATAGGTGACCGCCTGGGACGGTTTGCCTTCGTCGTAGACGTTGGTCGTGCTCGCTCGCGCTGACACCAGACGTCCGTCAGCCAGAGTTATCAGTCGAGCAGGCCCCAACTCCGTGCTGAGGTCGCCGTCGCTCGTGTAGGTCGACACGCTGGCGAGCAGGTCGGCGCGGGCGGCCGAATCGGACCTTCCACTCACGTACGGGTCGGTGTCCTCGGTCGGCGCCAGGGCCTGTGCCCGGTTGCCCGCCTCCAGGTCCCACACGGTGCGCCCCTTGTCGTCGTACCGGGTCGCGCCGATTTGCCAGGTTCCGGCACCATACTGGACGGTGTTGACCGACCGGCCATCCACGTCGGTGTAGACAAGCGAGGCGTATTCCCAGTCAGAGGCGCCGGGACGATACGTCTCACCCTGGCGCGGCGGCACATGCGACGCGGGGAAGATAGCGGTTCCCGTCACGGGCAGGTCGGTGGCCTGCCCCCACCTGCTGGTCTGGGCAGCAGTCAGATCCACCGGCGCATCTGTACCGCCGGTGGGCACGTCGTAGACGATCGCCATGGTCGGGTCGGTGTCTCCACCTTCCCGCTGCACGTCGATCAGCCGGCCGCGACCGTCGTAACCGAAGCGCCAGGGCGCGAGCCCCGGCGGTGTGAACTGGCTGACCCGGCCCTCCGCGTTGTAGTAGTAGGTGGCCGCCAGACCTGTGCGCGGGTCGGTCACCTGGCGCAGGTGCCCTGTTGAGTCGTACGTGTACGCGGCCATCACGGTCGTCTTTATCGCGCCTGTGGCGGGGTCGAACGCCGTGTAGGTCACGCTCTTGGCTTGGCCGGTGTAGTCTCCCCAGCCCGAGGCAACGCCGGTGGCCGTTGTGCTGGTCGCGTACGACAGATCGATGGCACGGCAACCGGCCGCCAGGACGTCGCCGCAGGCCACGTTCGCGGCGACCGGTGTAAGGACACGGGTGATGCGCCCCTGGCCGTCCCGGTAGTAGGTGGTGGCCGACTCGGTAGCGGGTGTCTCCGTGCGCGCGACCACCCATCTCCCGTTCACCTTGACGTAGGTCGTCTTGTTGCCGAGCGCATCTGTGAAGACCATCTGCCCGGAGTCGAAGGTGATGAGGGATCCGTCGGCCGCGTCGCCAACGCCGACGAAGTTCTCTCCGCGCCTGACGTACGTCCAGGTCGAGCCGTCGGGCCCAATCAGTTGCAGCGCGCCTGACTCGCCATCACCCGAGGGGGCCAAGTTGGGCACGCTGGTGGGCGGCGCGGGGAACTCGGCCCGCCATCCCGGTCCGAACACCTTGTTCTCGACGAGCTGCTCGTCCGGGCGGTCGGCCTCCGGCCGCAGGGTGGTGTGCGTTCGCTTGATGGAAGTGTCGAAGAGGCTGGTGTCAGTGGCCTCCAGGGCGAAGTCGCCGCTCTGCGTCGCCAACTTGCCGGGGCCGATGTCGGCCGTGGCGTAAGAGCCGCCAAAGGCGCTCTGGTCGAGCAGCACAGTGATCGGGTCCGAGCACTCCTCCTCATCGGCGGCGCCCAAGAGGCAGGCACGAACCTGGACCTTGCCTCCTTCGTCCGCCTTGCCCTGGAGCGTCTTCGCGAGATCCCAGATCAGGGGTGAGAAGTTCTGCGAGGTGTCCGTGCGGACCTGGGGCCACGACACCAGTGGCTGTCCCGAACCGGGCACCGTGACGTCCTGGGGAGGGACAGGTAGCCACATGGCCCAGGGGCTGTCCTCGGAGTCACCGATCTGGTACTCGTAGCTGACTTTGGTCTTGGCGGGTGCGGCGGCGGTCTCCAAGGTCACCGCCCTCGACGTACGGGAGGCGTGCTGTACGAGCCCGCCAACCCCGATCCCGAAGCTCGTCTTATAGACCGGAGAGGTGTTGTGCGCCTTGTCGCGGGCTTTCATGTAAATGGTGTGCCAACCGGTGGAAAGCGATGAGATGGAGAACTCTCCGCTGTACTTGTCCAGCGTCTTCGGCATCGTGGGGTCGTCGATCCCGTATTGGTAGCCGTCGAGATCGTCTGCGTAGGAGTTCATGAAGCATTGAGAGTCACCGTTCCAGTCCAACGGCTTCCACGAACCCTCGGGATGGGAGCAGCCCGTGCTGCCTGACACCAGCGTGGGAGGAGTGGTGTCTACGGTGATCTTCTGCCAGGGCGACCACTCGGAGGTCTCGATGCCGTCGGAGGCGCGGGCCCGCCAACGGATCTGCCAAGCGTCCGAAATCTTGCCTTCAGGTATTTTGATCTTAGCGTTCAGGCCGGCCTGAACGCCGTCGACAGAGCCGCTCCAGATGGCGCCCGTACCGTGCGCGGTGTCAGCCGGATCGTGCTCGACCTCGAAGTCGACCTTCAGGAGCCCGCCGTCGCCGTCCCTGGCTCCCGCCCACAGGTTTGGTGTGAGGGTGTTCGTGTAGAAGGTTCCGTCGTTCCCCGTGATCGGCGCGGCCCGCAAGTTCTCCGTCCACGGGGTGCTGCCGAAGGTCAGGGAGAGCGTCACGGGATTGAATTCCCAGTAGAAGTTGCCGCTGTCCGTTGCCTCGTCGTCGAGCTTGAGCTGCAGCCCGTTGCCTGCCGCGCCGTCGGCCCACGCCTGGGCGATCGACGTGATCGGGATGCTCCACATGACGTCCTCGACCAGGCTGGCGCCGAGGCAAGCGGAGGGCGGAGCCGTGGTTACGGAGCCGTCGTTCGTCGTCGCGGGCTGATTCCTCCACCGGACGGTGCTGGGTGACCACGTTCCGGTCAGACGGCGGACCGTGAGCTTCCGGCCGACCGGACAGGCCGGCTGTTCCTCGTAGCCCACCATGGTCGTGTTGAGGTCGAGGCGCGCGTTGACCACGTGCTTGCCGACGAGGCTGGAGGTGTTGAACTTCACCAGCGCCCGGGCGGGGACGTCCTGTTCCTCCTCGCTGTGGGCGCCGCAGCCTTCCCAGTCCCAGTAGCCGTCGATGATGCCGGTCACCATCTCGGCTGAGGTGAGCTGGGTGCCGTCGTCGCACGGCGCGTACAGGGTCCGGTAGGACTGCACGTTCAGCGTCAGCGTGGGATCGACGACCACGGGCCAGCGGGTGCGTGGGTCGGAAAGGAACTCAGGATCGGGTTTGAGCACCAGGAACTGCTGATCGCCTTCGGCGGAGAGTTCCGTCTCCAGTTTCCCCTTACGGGAGCTGTCGGTCTTGATGGCCTGACCGGGCGAGTCGTACATCACAGGTGCGGGCGCCGAAGCGACGGTCTTGCCCTTGCCGTCGGTGAGCTTCAGCTGGCCCTGCTTGGTCTCGGTGAGCTTCAGTCCGCCGGTCTTGACAGGGATCTTGTACTCGACAGGGCCACTGGGACGTTGGCGCAGCACGATGTCATGGCGGAAGCCAGTGGGAAGCGCAGTCAGGACAAGGTCCGCACCGGGGCCCGCGGCGTTGGCATAGGTGGCCTTATTGCTTTCGACCTTGGGCGTTGGTAGGGGAGTGGGCCACGTGAGGGCGTAGAACTCCTTGTCGGAACGTGTCAGCTGCGCGAAGGTCCGCTCCGCGCCGCCCGTCGAGAAGGAGACGTCCGCCAGAGCCGCCTTGGGCTTGAGGAACCCGCCGGACACCGCGAGTGTGGTGTCCACAGGCGTCCATTTGCCGTCCTTCTTGACGCGTACGGGATCGGAGGAGGTCTCCAGGGTGATGGTGCCGTCCGGGTTGACGTAGGTGAGGCTGATCTCCGTGGTCTCGTCAGTGACCAGGACCCGGCTGCCCTGCAGACGCGCACTCAGGGCAGCGGAGACGCGGTCGGCGCGCTCGGTGACCTGAGGAGCCTTCTCGGCCCCAGGGGCAGGGGTGGGCGTAGTGATGGATGACGAGCCGGCGGCCTGCGCCACATAGCCGGGGGATAAGAGAAGCGAGGTCACCAACCCGGCTGTGAGGGTTGCTCGTCGCCAGGTCCGCCTGTTGCCGGGCACGGCTAAACAGGCCTTTCGGCGGATGTGCATCCAACCTCCAAGGTATTGATCGGTAGGCGATCGGAGGAGATAAGACCGACATAAAGCAGCATGGAGGGTGGTGCTGTGGAGGCTCTCTCGACTCTGTCATGATCTTGTGTGTAAAAGTGTTATCGCCTGATGTGGGTGCCGAGACTGGGCGAATCACGGCCGGGAACACCATGACCGAGAAAGGGAGCCAAGTTGATGTTTCGCGTCCTGGGACCGGTGGAGGTCTGGCATGACCGGACCATGGTGCCGATCGTCGGCGAGAAACAGCGGACTCTCTTCGCGCTCCTCGTTCTGCGCGCGAACCAGGTGGTGCCGCACCACGAGTTGCTCTACGCGCTGTGGGGCGACCAGCCGCCGGCCGCGGGGCGCAGAGCACTGCACCATCACCTGTGGTCCCTGCGCCGCGTCCTCGCCGCCGGGGCGGCCCTGACCACCAGATCCGGAGGCTACGCGCTGAAAGTTCCGCCGCGTGGCTCAGACCTGGCGGTCTTCCTCGCTGAGGTTGCCGACGCGGACGCTGCCCGGGCTGAGGGAGACATGAGGAGGGCCACCGAACGACTGCGCGTCGCGCTGGACCTGTGGCGAGGGCCTGCGCTGGCGGGCACACGCCTCGAGTTCCAGAGACTGGAGGGCCGCGCGCTGGAGGAACTGCGCATGGCCGCCCTCACTGATCGCATCGAGGCGGACCTGGCCCTGGGGCGACACGTGGAACTGATTGGTGAGCTTCGGCAGCTCATCACCACGGCACCCTTACGCGAACGCTTCCGCGCTCAGCTCATGATCGCGTTACATCGCGACGGCCGGCGCGCGGACGCGCTGGAGGAGTACCGGCTGGCGCGCCAATGCCTCCGAGATGAGCTCGGGCTGGAGCCCGGTGATGCACTCCAGCGATTGCACGAGGAAATTCTTGCTGGTGACCCGGACACCGCGAAGCTTGCTGATCCGGTACGGCAGCGGGAGACGCAACTGCGGCTGGACATTGTAGCCCGGCAGTTGCCAGCCGACACCGTACGCTTCACCGGCCGCGAGCGTCATCTCGCCACACTGGACACGCTCCTGTCCACACACGGTGGCAGCCTGCTGATCGCCGCTGTCACGGGCGCGGGCGGTGTCGGCAAAACCGCCTTGACCGTCCACTGGGGGCATAGCCGGGCCGCCTGCTTCCCCGACGGTCATCTGTACGTGAACCTGCACGGTTATTCAAGGAGCGCGCCAGTCACATCCGGCCAAGCGCTATGGCAGCTTCTCAGAGGGCTCGGCGTGCCGCAAACGCAGATCCCCGTGAACGTGGACGAACGCTCGGCCTTGTACCGCTCGACCGTCGCCGGTAAGCACATGCTCATCGTGTTGGACAACGCAGCCACCGCCGACCAGGTCCGCCCACTACTTCCCGGCTCGCCGACGAGCCGGGTGCTGATCACCAGCAGGGACACGCTGCGTGGACTCACCGTCACCCACGACGTCAAAGTCGTCACTCTCGACATGCTCCCTCCCGAGGAGGCGCAGACGCTTCTGCATAGCCTCCTGGACGGTGAACACGATCCAGCGTCGATCACGGAACTGGCCGCCCTATGTGGCTATCTGCCTCTCGCGCTGCGCCTAGCCGCCGCGCAGCTCCGCGACGCCGAGGTGACGGCGACCGACCTGGTGACCCGGCTCCGCACCGGCAACCGACTCGAAGCCCTCGACTTCGTGGAGGATCCCCACTCGGGGATACGCGCCGCCATCGCCACCTCCTACCGGACGCTGCCTGAACCTGTACGTACCACATTCCGCATCGCGAGCCTTCACCCAGGCCACGACCTCAGCCTCGACGCCCTTGCGGCCATGACCGACCAGAGTACGGAGACCACGCACCGTTGCCTGAAGGCGCTGGCCCGCGCCCACCTGGTGAACTGGACCGGGCAGAGAGTGAACATGCACGACCTCATCCGCGAGTACGCCAGGGAACTCGCCGAGGACGAAGGCGAGCAGTCGAAGGTATGGGAACGGCTGCTCGGATGGCACGTGCATGCGGCGCGAGCTGCAATGGCCCACGTCGATCCCGACGCCATGCTCCTGACCCCGACCGTTCCGCGCCCCGCGCATGGGGGGAAGGAGTTCGCCAACCGGGAGAGCGCAATGGCCTGGCTCAATAGCGAGCATGACAACACCGTCATGCTGGTGGTGCACGCAGCCCGGCACGGCTGGCCGGTGCACGCCTGGCAGCTCGCTTACATCACCGCGTACTACTGCTACGTGGCTCGGCACATCGATGACTGGATCACCACGCATCGCGTCGCGCTGGAGGTCGTCCGGAAGCTAGGCGACCGGGGCGGGGAAGTGAAGATCCTAACCGCCCTGGGCCATGCCCTCATGGAATCCAACGAGTATGCCGCCTTCCTGGACTGCCAACGAAGAGCGGTGGAACTCGCCGTGGCCACGGGCGACAAGCGCCTGCAGGCCGAGGCATTGAACTACGTGGCGTTCGGGCTATTCAGAACCGGCGACCTGACCGCTGCCCTCATCAGCAATGATGAGGCACTGGAGCTGTACCGCGAGAGAAATGACAGAGCCGGAGAGATGGCCACCGTCTATTTGGCCGGCCAGATCAACCTCCGTCTGGGCAAGACACACCAGGCGATGGAGCACCTCAATCAGATTCTGGCGTGGGTCCGCCAGAAAGACCGTCGGCACGATGAGACGTACGTCTTGTTCGAGATGGCCACGGCCCACCTTGACCTGCGGCAGTTACGAGCGGCGCGGGAGTCCGTAGATCTGGCCCTGACAATTGCTCGCGACCTCGGTGACATGGCGTTGGAGACACTCGCGCTGTACCACCTTGGGCAGGTCCTCCTGCAACAGGGGACGCCCATGGACGCGCTCCGAGTGCAACAGGAGGCTCTGGCACATGCTCGGGAACTGCCGGAGCGGTTGACCGAATGCAAAGTGCTCAATGGGCTCGGGCGTGCATACGAAGCGTGCGGGGATCCTGAGAAGGCCTCGGAACACTTCGGTGCGGCGCTGCAGATCGCGACGCGGATCGACGACCCGTATCAGCTGACGGACGCCCGCGCCGGGCTCGCCGCCTTGTCCTCCAAGGCTGGTCCGGCCTAACTGACAACGACGCATAACCGCTAGCTGAGGCCAAGGTGATTCCGTTGGACGGCAGTCTGATGGGCGAGCCTATGCGACTGCTTGGGCAGGGAGGTCGCTACTCCGGCAGCCTCAACCTGCTCTCCACCGCTACTGCACTGAAGGTCACTGACCGCAACCACCGGTTACGGGGCAGAGTCAGTGACCTTCAGTGCCCTTGACTACTGCAGGAGCTCGCCGTTCGGGCCGACGATCGACTTCGTCTGGGCGTAGTTCGCCTTGTTGTAGACGTCCGCCGTCTCGCCGTCGAAGTAGGCCGAGCTGATGTGGTCGACCCGGTCGTTGCCGTCGTTGTCGTAGAACACGCTGGTCACGCCGTTGACGTAGCCGGTGCGCTTGGAGTTGTTCCACTTGATGAGCCACGGGCCGCCGTCGGCGCCCGGGGTCATCGAGCACTTGAGCACCTGGTGGGTCTCCACCTTGAACATGTTCGCCTGGATGGTCTTGGTGCCCGTCTTGCCGTAGCAGTACTTCGGCGTCACGCCGGTGAACGGCTTGTCGCCGTCGGGGTGCGGGGCGGCCGGGTAGCCGAAGACCATCGTCTGCTGGTTCATCGGCTGGTTCCAGGCGAAGCCCTGGCCGCCGACGACGTCACCGAGGCGGCCGGTGTCCTTGGCGATGCCGACGTAGAAGACCGTCTTGAAGTAGTCGGTCTTGGACGTCTCCTTGACCCAGTACTTCAGGAAGTAGTGGGTGATGGTGAAGTTGCCAGCCTTGTCGATCTTGCGGTAGCCGGGGCCCTTGTAGGCCCAGTACTCCGACTTGGTGACCTGGTTGGTGACGGTCTTATCCGGAGCCTGCGTGCCGTTGCCGGTGCCCTTGGAGGCCTTGTCGAAGGCCTCCTTGTCGACCTCCTTGTAGGCCAGTTTCTTGGCACCCTTGTAGTCGGGACCGACGATGTCGCTGGTCATGCTGAGCTTGGCCCAGCAGCCGTGGCTCTCACCACCGTTGAGGTCGACACACTTCTTGTACTCGGCCTCGTCGATGGGAACGTCCTTGGCCCACTTGTCCCCGACCCATTTGTCGTAGTCGGCCTTACTGACCTGCTTCTCGCCGGCCAGCGCGAAGCCGTTGTGTACGGCCACGAACGCGTAGTCGCCGTCGTAGTCGTCGTAGGTGTCGAGGTCGTAGGTCGTGAAGGCGTAGGCGCCCACGTAGACACCGAACTTAGCCGTGCCCTGGTAGTAGCCGGGGACGAAGACCCACTTGGCGAAGACGTCCTGGCCGCTCTCGTACACGCAATGGCCGGCGGTGGCTACGAGGTTGCGGTGGCGGGACTGGATCGAGGTGGCCGAGCACCAGCGGTGCTTGCCGGCCTTGTCGATGAAGAAGACCTTGCCGATGGTCTTCGGCAGGTTGACGTTCTTGGTCTTGCCGCCCGAGCCGGTCGTCGAAGGAGCCGTGGCGCCCGGCTTGCCGTCGTCGGGAGTGGTGCCGCCCTTACGAACGATCTTGTCGACCTTCTTGGCGTCCCAGTGGTACTGGGTGGCCTTATTGAGGGCCGCGCCGTTGGCGTCGAGCCAGAAGGAGGCGGCGCCGTAGGCGTCCTTCGCTTGGGGTGTCAGAGGGTCCTTGACCCAGTGGGGGGCGGCTTGGGCCGGTATAGCCAGAGCGGTAAGGCCCAGGCTGGCGGCTGCGAGGGGGATGAGCAGGCGCTTCACGGGATGGCTCCACAAATCTATCTGTAAGGGGTGTTACGACCCTATCGACACTCCTGTCCCTCTGGTCACAAACAATCAGGGATCTTGTCAGAAATGTCATCAGAAATGGCCGAAGGGCCTGGCGCGAGCCAGGCCCTTCGGGTGAAGCAGATGGAACCGGGGTTTGGACCCCCGACTCCGGGAGATCAACCCGACTTACTTGGGCATCGGGGTGATCTGGCCCGACCAGACGTTCTTCGCGGCGTTGTAGACCGCAGCGGTCTCACCGTCGAAGTACGGGCTGGAGATGTGGTCCCAGCGGTCGTTGCCATCGGCGTCGTACAGCAGGCTGGTGACACCGTTGACGTAGCCGAGACGCTTGGCGTTGCTGTACTTGAAGAGCCACGGGCCACCGTCGTAGCCGCCGGTGACGGCGCACTTCAGGGACACGTGCTCCTCGACCTTGTACTTCGCGGCCTGAGTCGTCTTGGCGCCGGTCTTGCCGTAGCACCACTTCGGCGTCTTGCCGGTGTAGGGCTTGCTGCCGTCGGGGTGCTTGCCGTACGGGTAACCGAAGGTGCGGACGTACTTGCCGGTCGGCTGGTTCCACGCGAAGCCCTGGCCGCCGACGACGTCGCCGAGGCGACCGGCGTCCTTGACCTGGTGCACCACGATGTAGAACGCGGCCTTGAAGTAGCCCTTGACGGACTCCTTCTTCACCCAGTGCTTGATGTAGTAGTGGGTGATGGTGTAGTTGCCGGCACCGTCGATCTTCCGGTAGCCCGGACCCTTGTAGTCCCAGTACTGCGACTTGGTGACGTTCTTGGTCCAGACCGATGCCTTGCTGCCGTTGCCGTTGCCACCAGGAGCGGCAGTCCACTCCTCCTTGGAGACCTCGGTGTAGGCCTTCACGGCGCCCGGGTAGTTCGGGCCGACGTGGTCGACCTTCTCAGCGGTCTTGGCGTAGCAGTCGGACGTCTCGCCACCGTTGAGGTCGACGCACTTCTTGTACTCGGCCTCGGTGATCGAGGTTTCCTTGACGCCCTTCTCACCCTTGTAGGCGTCGAACTCGGCCTTGGAAACGCTCTTCGGCGTGTTGAGGACCCCACCGATGCCGTTGTAAACGGTGACGAACGCGTAGTCGCGGTCGAAGTCCTCGTAGACGTCGAAGTCGTAGTGGGTGAAGGCCTGCTTGCCCACGTACACGCCGTAAGGCGTCTTGCCCTCGTAGTAGCCCGGGACGAAGACCCAGCGCGACACAACCTCGGCGTTGCCGGACACGTCGTAGACGCAGTGACCAGCGGTCGCAACCAGGTTGCGGTAGTTCGACTGGATCGAGGTGCCGGAGCACCAGTACAGGTTGCCGTCGCGACCCTCGAAGAAGACCTTGCCGATGGTCTTCGGCAGGTTCACGTTCTGGGTCTTGACAGCGGACTTCTTCTCCTCGCCGATGGGCGCGGTGGAGCCAGGCTTGCCGTCAGGCGAATAACCGCCCTTGGACACGACCTTCGTGACGTCCTTGCTGTCCCAGTGGTAGGCCGAGGCCTGCTTCAGGGCAGCGTTGTTGGACTTGGTCCAGAAGTCGAGGATCTCAGCGGCCTTGGCCTGGCTGGCCAGGACCTCGTCGGTGATCTTCGCGTCGGCCTGAGCGGTACCGGCCAGGCCGGCAGCCAGGAGACCAGTGGCCAGAACGGCGCCACCGGCCGGAAGGAGGATGCGCTTCAAGGTAACTCCTTGCGCTGTCGTGGAACGCCTCTTGCGTCCCATGCGTCAGTAAAGGGATAGCCAGGAAGATACAGTGTCGATCTTGCTAACAGGAAGCCGCTTTGAATGAAAAAGAGGCGACATGTCGGGCGTGATCGATCTGTGATGTTTGAGACGCTTCAGCGCAGGAGCCGGGGGAAGGTCGCCGGCCGGGCGTTCCCGCAGATCAGCATAAGGATGTTGTTAGTGTGACTGGCGAGAGCGGTGCGGCCCTTCCGCGGCGCCCCTCTCGCTGATGTGATGCACATCACAATGGGTTCATGGCACCATCCGCGTCTCCCGTGCGTCCAAGCGCCCGCACTTTCCGGGCCCAGGAACGCCGAAAGGCCCGGCTGGTGTGCCGGGCCCTTCGGGTCTCACAGGTGACGATCCCTCAAGGGGTGACCGTCAGTGGCGTCGCAAATTAGATGATCTTGCCGGACCACACGTTGGCGGCGGCCTTGTACACCGTGTTGGTCTCGCCGTCGAAGTACGGCGACGAGATGTAGTCGACGCGCTTGTTGCCGTCCTGGTCGTTGAAGGTGCTGGTGACACCGTTCACGTAGCCGAGACGCTTGGCGTTGCTGTACTTGAAGAGCCACGGGCCACCGTCGGCGCCCTCGGTCATCGCGCACTTGAGCGCGACGTGCTCCTGGATCTTCTTGGCCGCGTCACCCACCAGCTTCTTCGTGGTCTTGCCGTAGCACCACTTCGGAGTAACGCCGGTGTAGTTCTTGTGGCCATCGGGGTGCGCCGCGGCCGGGTAGCCGAAGACGCGCACGTACTTGCCGGTCGGCTGGTTCCAGGCGAAGCCCTGGCCGCCGACGTTGTCGCCCAGGCGGCCGGCGTCCTTCGCGAAGCCCTCGAGGATGTAGAAGACGGTCTTGTAGTAGCCCTTGACCGCGTCTTCCTTCACGAAGTACTTCACGAAGTAGTGCGTGATGGTGAAGTTGCCGGCCTTGTCGATCTTCCGGTAACCCGGGCCCTTGTAGTTCCAGTACTCCGTCTTGGTCACGTTCTCGGTGACCGTCTTGGTCGGAGCCTTGGCACCGTTCTTGTGCCCGGAGGGAGCCTTGTCGTATTCCTCCTTGGACACTTCCTTGAGGGCCATGACCGCCTTGGGGTGGTCGGGGCCGACGAGGTCGACGTTCTTGGAGACCTTGGCCCAGCAGTCAGGAGTTTCGCCACCATTGAGGTCGACGCACTTCTGGTACTCGGCCTCGGTGATGGCGACGTCCTTGGCCTCCTTGATGCCCTGGTACTTGTCCCACTCGGACTTGGCCACCTGCTTCGGCTTGGCCTCACCCAGCTTGACGCCGTTGTAGACGGTGACGAACGCGTAGTCGCGGTCGAAGTCCTCGTAGACGTCGAAGTCGTAGTGGGTGAACGCCTGCTTGCCGACGTAGATGCCGAACGGGGACTTGCCCTGGTAGTAACCGGGGACGAAGACCCACTTGTCCATGACGTCCGAGTTGGCCTTGACGTCGTAGACACAGTGGCCGGCGGTGACGACGAGGTTGCGGTACTTCGACTGGATCGAAGTAGCCGAGCACCACTTCTTCTCGCCCTTGCCGTTGACGAAGAACACCTTGCCGATGGTCTTCGGCATGTTGACGTTCTGCACCTTGGCGGACGTCTTCTTCTCTTGGCCGATCGGGGCGGTGGAGCCCGCCTTGGTGTCGGCGCTGTAGCCGCCCTTGCTCTGCAGCTTGGTGACGTCCGTCTTGTCCCAGACGTTGGACTCCTTGGCGGCCTTCAGAGCAGCGCCGTTGTTGTCCGCCCAGAACGAGGCGATGGCCTTGGCCGCGGCGGCGTTCTTCGCCATCGCGTCCGTGGCGACGTCGTTGTTGGCCTGAGCCGTACCGGCCAGACCGGCGGCCAGGAGACCGGTGGCCAGAACGGCACCACCGGCGGGGATGAGGATGCGCTTCAAGGGAACTGCTCCTTGGTCTGTCGTGGGCCGCAACTTGCGCCCCATGCGTCAGTAAAGGGATAGCAAGGAACATAGCGCGGTGATCTCCGCAGGTGGAAGCCGAATCGACGGGTCCGGCATGGACCCGGATCGCCGTGACCATTCCGTGACCTGTCAGAGATGTTCGCCGTACGTGATCGGGTCGGTACGTTTTCGCAGGGTATGTAGGGGGTGTGAAGATTGGGACGAAAGTTCCGTTAGCATCGCCTCACGGGCTGTAGTCAGGGAAATGTGATTCAGATCACAGGAACCGAATGGAACCTATCCTCCGTCTAAGTAGCCAGTCTTCTGCCAGGGAACGTTCAGGTTCCGGGGAATCCATGATCGTCTGGGCTGTTTTGTCCCGTCTGGGCCTTGCGCTGACACCTAGCCTCCGTGGGCACGAAAAAGGGCCCGGCGGGTGGCCGGGCCCTTCACGAAGCGGACTGGGTCAGCGGTAGAGCTCGCCGTTGGGGCCGACGATCTTGCCCGACCACACGTTCCTGGCCGCGTTGTACACCGCGGCCGTCTCGCCGTCGAAGTACGGCGACGTGATGTAGTCGATCCGGTCGTTCCCGTCCTGGTCGGCGAAGGTGCTGGTCACACCGTTGACGTAACCCACCCGCTTGGCGTTGCTGTACTGGGTGAGCCACGGCCCGCCGTCGTAGCCGGGGGTCACGGCGCACTTGAGCCCGATGTGCTCATTGATCTTCAGCCAGGAGGCGCCGACGGCCTTGGCGGTGGTCCTGCCGTAGCAGTGCTTCGGGGTGACGCCGCTGTACGGCCTGCTGCCGTCCGGGTGCGGCGCGGCGGGGTAGCCGAAGGTGCGCACGGTGCGGTTGGCGGGCTGGTTCCACGCGAAGCCCTGGCCGCCCACGTTGTCGCCGAGCCGGCCGACGTCCCTGGACTTCAGGATGTAGCGCTGGCCGCCCCAGGACCGCTTGGGGCCGCTGAAGCGCTGGTAGTCGCGCCGGCTGACGCGCTCGGCCCCGGTGAACTGGATGCCGTTGTAGACCGTGACGAACGCGTAGTCGCGGTCGTAGTCCTCGTAGACGTCGAAGTCGTAGTGGGTGAAGGCCTGCTTGCCGACGTAGATGCCCCAGGGGGTCTTGCCCTGGTAGTAACCGGGCACGAAGACCCAGTTGTTCAGAAGGGCCTTGTTGCTCTCGGTGTCGTACACGCAGTGGCCGGCGGTGGCGACCAGGTTGCGGTAGTTCGACTGGATGGACGTGGCCGAGCACCAGCGGAACTTGCCGGAGCCGTCGACGAAGAACACCTTGCCGACCGTCTTGGGCAGGTTGACGTTCTGCGAGCCGCCCGCGGCCTTGTTGCCGCTGGTGGGGGCGGCGGTGCCGGGCCGGCCGTCAGGGCTGTAGCCGCCCTTGGAGACGACCTTCCTGACGTCCTTGGAATCCCAGGTGTAGGCGGTGGCGCGACGGAGGGCGGCGCCGTTCGAGGCGAACCAGAAGGACGCGACCGAGGCCGCCTGGCTGGTGTTCCTGGCCATGGGGTCGTTGGCGACGTCGCCGGCGGCCTGCGCGGTGCCGTTGAGGCCGGCGAGCAGCATGCCGGTCGCCACGGTGGCGCCGCCGACGGGGAGGAGGATTCGCTTCAAGGTAACTCCAGGCTTTGCCTTACGCTGGCGCGGCGCCTTGGTGCGCCCCGGATGCCAGCAAACGGACAGCCGGAACCGTACAGCGTCGATCCTGGTCACGCGGGTTCCCGCCGGGCGCGGCCGGCGCGTGGAACGCCGCCGTGACCGTACCGAGATCAATGTCTGGGCTGATCGCCCGGAGTGACCGAGCGGTAACTTGTTAACTAGATCACATTTGCCGGGGTCTTCTGCGCGGCGGCGTGCCGGTAGACGTCTCCGGCGGCGGCCGTGAGGTACGGCGAGGACACCGCGTCGAACTCGCCCTTGGCGTCCCTGTTCCAGGTCAGGCTGTTGACGCCGATGAGATTGCCCAGGTTGTTGTGCAGGCCGGTGATCCACGGGCCGCCGCTGGCGCCCTTGCTGAAGTTGCAGGGGTGGAGCTGCACGCCGTGGTCGAGGTCGAGGCTGGGGGCGACGGCCTTGCGGGTGCCGCCCACGCAGCTCTTCAGCGTCTGGCCGTTGAAGGGCCTGCTGCCGTCGGGCTGCGGGCCGGCGGGGTAGCCGAAGGCGTGCACCTGGGCGAGCGGCGGCTTCTTGGCCAGCTCCAGGCCGAGCCCGCCGACGTTGTCCTGCAGCCGGCCGACGTCCTTGGCCACGTAGGTGTTGCCCTGCTTGACCCAGGTGAAGCCGCGGTGGACCGTGACGAACGCGTAGTCGAAGTCGTAGTCGTTCTTGCCGGCCCAGTCTTCGTGCATGCTGATCGAGGAGCCCACGTAGATGCCGTGCGGCGTGGTGCCGTCGGCGCCCGGCTCCGGGACGAAGATCCAGGAATCGGCCTCTTTGCCCTGGCGTGCGTCGTAGGCGCAGTGTGCGGCGGTGGCGACCACGCTGTGGTTGCCGGCCGCCACGGCGGCGGCCGAGCACCAGTACTCCTTGGCGCCGAGCCGGAAGAAGACCTTGCCGGTCGTGCTGGCCCGGCCCGTCTTCGGCGCCACGGCGTTGACCGGGCCGGCCGCCTTGCGCAGGGCGGTGATCCGCTGGCTGGTCACCGTGCCGCCGCCCGCGGTGCCGGACTTCGGCGAGCCGTTCGAGGTGGGGGCGGCGGGGGTGTAGCTGTCGGCCTTCTTGAGCTTCTCGGGCTTCCAGTAGTCGGCGACCTTCTGCACGTCCGCCTTCGTCTTGGCGAGTGAGACGTGGAAGACGTGGCTCGCCGCGGCGGCGTTCGCGCTCCCGGTGAACGCGGGCAGCATCAGCAGCGCGCCGCTGACGGCGGCGGCTAGCAGGTGCCTGGCCCGGGAGATCATGAAAGTGCCTTTCTGAGGTTGTAACGGTGGATTTTTCCAGATCAACTGGGGCTATTGCAGCTCGGATGGAGATTCGTTATCTGAGCAAGCGTGACTTGCGTCGCATAAGAACCATGTCAAGCGTGCTGGAACGTGCCTATAAACGATCTTCATTGTATGACGTCATCCCAGCTAGACGCCGGATTTGCGAGGCCAATTCGCGATGGTCGACGGTCAAATGGTGGAAGGTCACGTTCGCGCGGAAGATGTTCTTCCCGGCGTGGCGGATTCGATGATCACTCGGCCCGGCCTCCGGTGCTGGTCGAAACCGTTCCTTATCAACCGAATCTTGTTCTGGTTGGATGGGGGCATGGATCCACGCACCCCCTGCCTCATCGGCGCGGCCCAGCGCACCGTCCGCGAGCAGCCCGGCCCTGAACCGCTCGACCTGTGGGAGGAGACGGCGCGGGCCGCCGCGGCCCAGGCGCGGCTCCCGGTGGAACGCCTCGAATCGATCCAGATCGTCCACACGGACTCCTGGCAGTACGACACGCCCACCGGACGGCTCGCCGAGCGGCTCGGCGCCACTCCGGGGCACACCGCGTACTCGAAGGTCAGCGGCACCGCTCCGCAGACGCTCATCGGCGAGGCGGCGGCCCGGATCGCGGCCGGCGAGCTCGACTCCGCGCTGATCACCGGAGCCGAGGCCCTGGCCACCCGCCGGGCGTACCGGCTGGCGGGCGAGCACGCGCCGTGGAGCCACGCCGCCGACCCGAGGCCGCCGTACGCCTGGGAACGGCCGCCGCACCCCAGCGAGCTGGCGCACGAGCTCTTCCTGCCCGTGCACACGTACCCGATCATGGAAACCGCCCGCCGCGCCGCCCTCGGCCACACGATCGAGCAGGAGATGCTCGACCGGGGCCGCATGATGGCGCCGATGACGCGGGTGGCCGCCGCCAACCCGCACGCCTGGCGGCGCACCCCGCGCACCCCCGAAGAGCTGATCGACGGCAACCGGTTCGTCGGCTGGCCGTACAACCGGAGCACCGTGGCCGTGATCGAGGTCGACCAGGCGGCGGCGGTCGTGCTGGCCAGCACCGCGCTCGCCGACCGCCTCGGGGTGCGCTCCGACCAGCGCGTCCACCTGCGCGGCTGGGCCTACGCCGAGGACACGTGGGAGGTGGCCGCCCGGCCTGCGCTCGGCGCCTCGCAGGCCGTCGGCAGGGCCGCCGAGTCCGCGTTCGCCAGGGCCGGGCTCACCCTGGACGACATGCGCGCGCTCGACGTCTACAGCTGCTTCGCCATCGCGCTCCGTCAGGCCTGCGACGCGATCAAGCTCGACCCGATGGACCCGCGCGGCCTCACCGTCACCGGCGGCCTGCCGTACGCGGGCGGCCCGGCCAGCGACTACGTGCTGCACTCCACCGTCACCATGGCCGGCCTGCTGCGCGCCGGCGGCGGCCACGGGCTCGTCACCGGGGTCGGCATGCACCTCACCAAGCACACCTACGCGATCTGGTCCACGGAGCCGGGCGGTGTCCTGGGCGGGCCGGAGCCGGTCTTCACCGCCGAGCCGGTGCCGATCGCGGACTCGTACGAGGGACCGGCGGTCGTGGCGGGATACACGGTCGCGCACGACAAGGACGGCGTGCCGTGGCGGGGCATCCTGGTCGCCGACCTGCCGTCGGGGGCGCGGGCGTACGCGCACGTGACCAGGGAGGAGCTGATGGCGGACGCCGTGTCGCGGGAGCTGGTGGGGCAGCGGGTCGAGCTGACGACGGACGGCAAGGTCAATGTGGCGAGTTGGTGAGGTGGCAAAGATGGTGCAAAGATTGTGACCGCTCGACTACGCTTCGCTATTGACATTTAAATGTCACTGGCGGACGCTGGAGTCATGCGGAGGACCACGGTGCGCATCGACGAGACACTCCTCAACGAGGCGAAGGCGTACGCGGCCAGAAACGGACGCAGTCTCAACTCAGTGATGGAGGACGCCTTGCGTCAACTACTCAACCGTTCCACCGGCGTGGCCGATCGGCCGCGCGTGGAGCTGATCACTTCGGACGCGGAGCCCGGCTACCAGCCGTGGGTGCAGGTGCGGCTCGACGCCGGCGAGAAGCTGGAGCACATCGTCTTCGAGCCCGACGACGCGGAGATGCTGGAGGCGTTGCGCGATGCTGCTTCTTGACATCAACGTCCTCGTCAACGCCTTCCGCGCCGAAGCCGTGGAGCACAAGCGCTACACCGCCTTCCTCGACGATCTGATCAATGGTGACTCGAGCTATGCCGTGAGCGACTTCGTCGTCAACGGCTTCATCCGCATCGTGACCAACCGGAAGGTCTACCTCACCCCGGATCCGCTCGACCGGGCACTGGCGTTCGCGCAGGCCTACCGCAACCAGCCCCAAGCGGTGCTGGTCGCCCCGGAGGCCCGGCACTGGGAGATCTTCACCCGCTTGTGCCGTCAGGCGGGTGTGGCCGGCAAGCTCGCGCCCGACGCGTATCTCGCCGCGCTCGCCATTGAGCACGGATGCGAATTCGTGACCTGTGACCGGGATTTCGCCAAGTTCGAGGGGTTGCGCTGGCGGTCGCCGCTCAACTGAACTGAAGGCAGTACAACTCGCTAGCGAGGTCCGTCGTGGCCGATCAGTTCGATGTCATCGAAGCGGGCGAGCGCGACCGCCGCCGTCCGATCGGGCTGCTGGTCGTGCTCGCGCTCCTGGGCGCGTCCGTCGCCGGCCTGATCCTCAGCCGCGGGCCCGAACCCGCGCCCGAGCGGGAACCGCCCCGCGAGGCCGCCGCCCCCATCCGGTCGCTCACCCGCGTCGACAGCCGCCCCAACCTGCTGCATCCGGAAGCGGACGAGAAGAAGGGCACGGCGCGGATCGAGGTGACGTTCCCCGACGGCGTCCGGGCCACCGTGCGCTACCCCGCCGAGCTCCGCCTCGACCGGCTCGGCCTGCGACCGTTCCAGGGCGTGTGGGTCGACGACGAGTTCCGCCAGCTCACCGCCCCCTACAACGGCGAGCTGGAGATCACCCGAGGGGGCGAGCCGATCAGGTCGTTCGGCGACAACGTGACGCTCTGGCCGCGTCAGGCGGGCAGCGGCTCGTTCGGGCAGGTGCTGCTGTTCGCGTTCGGCCCGTGGCGGATGGCCATGTACGACCGCCCGCCCGGGCTGGGGTTCGACCAGCGGCTGGCGGTCGCGAGCGGGGTGCGCGGCCGGGTGACCGGTGACGGCCACCTGGTGCTGTCCGGCTCCGGGCGGGTGCGGCTGGCCGCGCCGGGCGACACCGAACGCGGCGAACCGGTGGGGCCGCAGCTCTGGTTCGGCGGCGGCGCGACCGACATGGTGGCGCTCATCCCCACCCCCGGCTGCAAGAAGGCGCGCGGCCTGCCCCGGGGCGTCCGGGGGCGCGGACACCCGGTCGCGGACGTGTGCCGCGACGGGATGCGCGTGGTCGCGATGGGCGACGACGCGTTCGTCGGCAAGGCGCTCGACGGCATCCGGATCAGCGTCAAGTAAGGTGCGGCCATGTTCGCCGTTACCGCCACACAGACCGATCCCGACAATCCTCTCGCCGGCCTGACCCTCGGTGAGCGCCCCGAGCCGAAGGTCCCCGACGGCTGGACGACCGTCTCGGTGCGGGCGGCCGCGCTCAACCACCACGACCTGTGGACGCTCAAGGGCGTCGGCATCAGGCAGGACCGGCTGCCGATCGTGCTCGGCTGCGACGCGGCCGGCGTCGACGAGGACGGCAACGAGGTCGTCGTGCACGCGGTGGTCGGCACGGGGGCCGACGAGACGCTCGATCCGAAGCGGTCGCTGCTGTCGGAGGTGTACGACGGCACGTTCGCCGAACGCGTGGCCGTGCCCCGCCGCAACCTCGTGCCCAAGCCGGCCGCGCTCTCCTTCGAGGAGGCCGCCTGTCTGCCGACCGCGTGGCTGACCGCGTACCGGATGCTGTTCGACAAGGCCGGGCTGGAGCCCGGCTCGACCGTGCTCGTGCAGGGGGCCGGCGGCGGCGTCGCCACCGCGCTCATCGCGCTCGGCCGGGCGGGTGGGTTCCGCGTGTGGGCAACCAGCCGCTCCGAGTCCAAGCGGGAACGGGCCCGTGAGCTCGGCGCCGACCAGGTCTTCGAGTCCGGCGCGCGGCTGCCCGAGCGGGTGGACGCCGTGATGGAGACGGTCGGCCAGGCCACCTGGGACCATTCGCTCAAGTCGCTCAGACCGGGCGGGCGGATCGTGGTCAGCGGCGCCACCAGCGGGGCGGTCCCGCCGGCCGACCTGAACCGGGTCTTCTTCCTGCAGCTCTCGGTGGTCGGCTCCACCATGGGGACCCGCGACCAGCTCCAGCGGCTGGGCGTCTTCCTGGAGCAGACCGGGGTCCGGCCGGTCGTCGACCGGACGATGCCGCTCGCCGAGGCCCGGAACGGGTTCGCGGCCATGCACGAGGGCGACGTCTTCGGCAAGATCGTCTTCACCGCCTGACCTCGGAGGGCGCCTGGTCCCGGGTGGCGGGGGACCAGGGGCCCTCCGGCGGATCATGACCGCAGCGTGTCACGCACCCGGGCGGACGTCTCGTCGAGCGTGCGCCGCAGGTCGTCGAGCTTCTCGCGGGTGATGCTGGACTCCGACGCCTCCTCGCGGACCTTCGCCACGAAGTCGGCGAGCGCCTCGCCCAACTCGTCGTCCAGCTCCGCCCGGCTCTCCGGCGCGCCGCCGACCGTGCGCCACACCTCGGTCCAGATGCGCCGCCACTCGCCGGCCAGCCGCTCGCTCTCGCCCTGCCAGTGCTGGGCGTGCTCGCTCCACTGGCGCTTCTGCTCCTCCTTGAGCCGGGTGAACTCCTGCTTCTGCCGCTCACGCGTACGGCGGATGTCGTCGCCGGTGCCGGTGCGCACGTCCCTGGCCATCCGCGTCAGCTCTTCGCGCAGCGACTTGACGGTGTCGCGGACGTCCTCCTTCACCTCCCGGGCGATGTCGCGTACCGAGGCCGAGATCTCCCGCTCCAGGTCGTCGAGCTCGTCGAGGCGGGCGTTCAGCTCCTCGCGGCCCTTGTCGGTGATGGAGAACACCTTCTTGCCGTCGGCCACCTCGTGCGTGACCAGGCCTTCGGCCTCCAGGCGGGCCAGGCGCGGGTAGATGGTGCCGGGGGAGGGCGAGTAGACGCCGAGGAAACGGTCCTGCAGCAGCCGGATGACCTCGTACCCGTGTCGGGGGCTCTCCTCCAGCAGCTTGAGCAGGTAGAGCCGGAGCCGGCCGTGGCCGAAGACGGGACTCATTGCTTCTCCCTCTTGAGCAGCGTGACTTCGCCGGAGACGGTCGTCGCGGAAAGGGAGGCCATGCCGCCGCCCAGCCGGCCCGACATCGACCGGGCGCCGGGGCCGCCGGTCTGCGACACCTCCTCGAAGGCGCTGACCAGGCGGCCGGACGTCGACCTGATCGTGACGTCCGTCGCCGCGTTCTCGGGCAGCCGGACCAGAATGGAGCCGGAGACCGTGTTCAGCGTGACGTAGCCGGTCGGCTTGAGCGCGAGGTCGGCGGTGATGCGGCCGGAGACGGTGTTGGCGCGCAGCCTGCGCGGCAGGCCGTCGGCGACGGTCAGGTCGCCGGAGACGCTCTTGAACGACAGATCGCCCTCCATCGCCCGGCTCTCCACCGCGCCCGAGGCGGTGGTGGCGCTCACCTCACCGCTCACGCCGTCGAGCACGATCTCGCCGGACACGCTCTTGACCTGCGTCGACGCCTCGAACCCGGCCACCACGGCGGACGCCGACACGACTCCGGCGTTGACCGCGCAGCGGCGCGGCACGGTGAGCGTCGCGACGGTCCTGCGCCGGTCGCGGCGCAGCCAGCCGAGCATCCCGTCCCAGGTCAGATCCTTGTACGTGACGCTCAGACGCCGGGTGTCCTCGTCGTAGGTGACCAGCAGCGGTGAGGCCGAGTCGAACTCGGTCACTTCGAGCGCCGGTGGACCGTCGCTGGCCAGCACGGCGAGCCTGCCCGCCACGATGCGCACGTCGAGGGCGTCAACGTGCCCGAACGTGAGCTGCTCTGGACTCTCGATGGTCCACTGCCGCATGATCCCGCCCTCTCTGGCGACGCATCTTGACAGTGAACACGATATGTCGCGTCCGCCGAAATCTCAAGATGTATCGCGTCTACGGGCGGGCGGGTGTCACTCGTCCTCGTCGTCGAGTCTGGCCAGCCAGGTGGCCAGACGCTCGACCGGTGTCTCGAACTCGGGGTTGAGATCGACGAACTCGCGCAGCCGCTCGCCGAGCCAGAGCAGGGTGACCTCCTCCTCGCCCCGGCGAGCGACCAGCTCCTCGATCCCCCGATCCGTGAAGTACATCGTGCTCCGTCTCCTCGACTCTCCAAGCGACCCGCACGTCCCGGCGGGGAGCGCGGCGAAAGCAGTCGGCCCCCGCCGGGGCGGGGGCCGACTCACGTGATCAGGTCAGCCGTAGACCTGGCGCAGGATCTCCTCCAGCTCCGCGTCGTGGGCGGCGTGCGAGCCGGCCGCGGGCGAGCTGTTGGCCGGACGGGAGACCCGCCGCAGGGGGCGGCCGCCCAGCAGTTGCGGGTCCTCGGCCAGCTTGAGCGACAGGTAGGGCCACGGGCCCATGTTGATCGGCTCGTCCTGCACCCAGAGCAGCTCAGCCTGCGGGCCGAACCGGGCCAGCTCGGCGTCGAGCTCCTCCTTCGGGTACGGGTAGAGCCGCTCCACGCGGACCAGCGCCACGTCGTCGCGGCCGTCGGCCTCCCGCTTGGCCAGCAGGTCGTAGTAGACCTTGCCGGAGCACAGGACCACCTTGGTGACCTTGCCCGGGTCGATCAGCGTCTCGCCGATGACCGGCTGGAAGGTGCCCGAGGTGAAGTCGGCGGCCTTCGAGGTGGCCCGCTTGTGGCGCAGCAGCCACTTCGGCGTGAAGATGACCAGCGGCTTGTGCCGGCCCGACTTCACCTGCCAGCGCAGCAGATGGAAGTGGTTGGCCGGGGTGGTCGGCTGCGCGACCGTCATGTTGTCGAGCGCGCAGACCTGGAGGAACCGCTCGATGCGGGCCGAGGAGTGGTCGGGACCCTGCCCCTCGTAGCCGTGCGGCAGCATGAGCACCACGCCCGAGCGCTGGCCCCACTTCTGCTCACCGGACGAGATGAACTCGTCGATGATCGTCTGGGCGCCGTTGACGAAGTCGCCGAACTGCGCCTCCCACAGCACCAGCGCGTCAGGGCGTACGACGCTGTAGCCGTACTCGAAGCCCAGCGCCGCGAACTCGCTCAGCAGCGAGTCGTAGACGTAGAACTTGGTCGTGCCCTGGTTGAACGCCTTGAGCGGGGTGTGCTCGGCGCCGGTCACGCGGTCGACCAGCACGGCGTGGCGCTGGGTGAACGTGCCGCGGCGGGAGTCCTGACCGACGAGGCGGACCGGGTGGCCGTCGATGAGCAGCGCGCCGAACGCCAGCGTCTCGCCCATGCTCCAGTCGATGGAGTCCTGCTCCACCATCTGGCCCCGGCGCTGCAGCACCGGCGCGAGGCGCGGGTGCACCGTGAAGCCCTCGGGCAGGCTGAGCTGGGTGTCGACGATGCGCTTGAGCGTCTCGTCGGTGATCGAGGTCGCCGTGTCGGCGTGGGACCACTTGACCACCTCGGTCGGCGGCACCCGCATCGCCCCCGCCTCCAGCGGCTTCTTCGCCGCCTCGCGGGTCTCGGTGAACGCCTGCTCCAGCTTGGCCTGGTAGTCGCGGAGAGCCGACTCGGCCTCCTCGACCGTGATGTCGCCCCGGCCGATCAGCGCCTCGGTGTAGAGCTTGCGGGTCGAGCGCTTGGCGTCGATGAGGTCGTACATCAGCGGCTGGGTGAAGGCCGGGTTGTCGCCCTCGTTGTGGCCGCGGCGGCGGTAGCAGATGAGGTCGATCACGACGTCCTTGCGGAACGCCCGGCGGTACTCGTAGGCCAGCTCGCCCACGCGGACCACGGCCTCGGGGTCGTCGCCGTTGACGTGGAAGATCGGCGCCTGGATCATCCGCGCCACGTCGGTCGCGTAGACCGAGGAGCGGGACGAGGCGGGCGAGGTGGTGAAGCCGACCTGGTTGTTGACCACGACGTGGACGGTGCCGCCGGTGCGGTAGCCGCGCAGCTGCGACAGGTTGAGCGTCTCGGCCACGACGCCCTGGCCGGCGAAGGCCGCGTCGCCGTGGACGAGCACCGGCAGGACCGTGAAGCCCTCCTCGCCGCGCTCCAGCAGGTCCTGCTTGGCGCGGACGACGCCCTCCAGGACCGGGTCGACCGCCTCCAGGTGGGACGGGTTGGCCACCACCGAGGTGGTGATGGTCTTGCCGCTCGGCGCGGTGAACTCGCCGGAGGCGCCCAGGTGGTACTTCACGTCACCGGAGCCGTGGGCGGTGCGGGGGTCGATGTTGCCCTCGAACTCGCCGAAGATCTGCCCGTAGGACTTGCCCACGATGTTGGCCAGCACGTTGAGCCGGCCCCGGTGAGCCATGCCGATGACGACCTCGTCGAGGCCCTCGTCGGCGGCGTCGCTGATCACCGAGTCGAGCAGCGGTATGAGGGACTCGCCGCCCTCCAGCGAGAAGCGCTTCTGGCCGACGTACTTGGTCTGCAGGAAGGTCTCGAACGCCTCGGCGGTGTTGAGCCGGCTCAGGATGTTGAGCTGCTCGTCACGGGCCGGGGAGGCGTGCGGCTTCTCCACCCGCGCCTGGATCCAGGCCCGCTCCTCGGGGTTCTGGATGTGCATGTACTCGATGCCGACGGTGCGGCAGTAGGAGTCGCGGAGCACGCCCAGGATCTCGCGGAGCCGCATCAGCGGGCGGCCGCCGAAACCGCCGGTGGCGAACTCGCGCTCCAGGTCCCACAGGGTGAGCCCGTGGGACTGGATGTCGAGGTCGGGGTGCTTGCGCTGCTTGTATTCCAGCGGGTCGGTCTCGGCCATGAGGTGACCGCGCACCCGGTAGGCGTGGATCAGCTCCAGCACCCGGGCGGACTTGGACACGTCGTCGTCGTGCGAGGCCGAGACGTCCTGGACCCAGCGGACCGGCTCGTACGGGATGCGCAGGGCTTCGAAGATCTCGTCGTAGAAGCCGTTCTCGCCGAGCAGCAGCTGGTGGATCGTGCGCAGGAAGTCGCCCGACTGGGCGCCCTGGATGATCCGGTGGTCGTAGGTGCTGGTCAGCGTGATGACCTTGGAGACGGCCAGGCGGGAGAGCGTCTCGGGGGAGGCGCCCTGGTATTCGGCGGGGTACTCCATCGCGCCCACGCCGATGATGGTGCCCTGGCCGGGCATCAGGCGGGGCACGGAGTGGACGGTGCCGATCGTGCCGGGGTTGGTCAGCGAGATCGAGGTGCCGGCGAAGTCGTCGACGCCGAGCTTGCCGGCGCGCGCCTTGCGGACGATCTCCTCGTAGGCCATCCAGAACTGCCGGAAGTCCATCTCCTCGGCCGCCTTGATCGACGGCACGAGCAGCTGGCGCTCGCCGTTGCTCTTCTGCACGTCGATGGCCAGGCCGAGGTTGACGTGCTCCGGCTTGACCAGCGTGGGCTTGCCGTCGACCTCGGTGTAGGAGTGGTTCATGTCCGGCATGGCCGCCAGCGCCCGGACCACGGCGAAGCCGATCAGGTGGGTGAAGGAGACCTTGCCGCCGCGACCCCGCTTGAGGTGATTGTTGATCACGATGCGGTTGTCGACCATCAGCTTGGCCGGGATGGCCCGGACGCTGGTGGCGGTCGGGATGGCCAGCGAGGCGTCCATGTTGACGGCCGTGCGCGCCGCGGCGCCGCGCAGCTTGACCTCCTCGGCGCCCTTGGGCACCGGGGCCGGCGGCTGCTTCGGCTTCACGGCGGCCGGCGCCGCCTTGGGTGGTGCCGCCTTGGGCGGCTCCTTCGCTGGTGCTGCGGGGGCGGGCGCGGGCGCGGTAGCCGTGCCGTTCGCCGCCTCCCTGGCCGGGGTGCGCCCCGGTCCGTAGTCAGGGTTGTAGTCAGCGAAGAAGTTCCACCAGGCCTTGTCTACAGACTCGGGGTCTTGGAGGTACTTCTGGTACAGCTCGTCGACAAGCCATTCATTCTGACCAAAGCTTGCCAGCGGGTTTGTCCGCGACGACTCAGACGACACGGCGGAAATCGCCCTCTTCCGCAGATCGGCGTTGATGATAGAGAACTTGTCCAAGGCTACTCGCCCGGACCGGCACAGCGCGCAGCCTAGGCCGTTGCGCCACGGCTGATCCTCTCAGGGGTGTCCAAAGAGGTCACGCCTCCCTCGTCAGTACAGGCGGTGCTGAAAATATTACCTTTTGGTATCAACATCACTGGATGGTGTTTACTTCCCGCTTGATACGAGCCTGGTGGTGATGCGGACCTCGGGAGTGAGCCGGGTCAGCAGGTCGGCGAGCTCCTCGCCGGCTTCCTTCAGCTCCTCCAGCGTCATCGGCTCCAGCCGCTCCAGCAGGAAGATCGCGTTGGTGGTCTCCTCGGTGAGCCGGGTGCGCACCACCTGGCGCCAGTTCCACCTGCGGCAGGTCACGCCCACGTCGTCGCGCCAGATCACCTCACCGGGCTCAGGCGGCCCCAGCGCCTCCTCGGACGCCTCGTCGCCGGTCGCCCTGACCAGGCGGGCCGGGCCGGAGTAGCGGTCGAGGTCCTCGCCGCCGATGGGCAGCGCGTGTCTGACGCTGACGGAGTTGTAGGCGTCGACCACCAGGTTGATCTCCGGCAGCGGCAGCCTGCGGGTGAGCGCGTCGACCGACGGGCGGGTGCGCTGCGGCTTGGCGCCGAAGGCGCGGTAGGCGTCCTTCCAGGCGTCGATCTTGGCGTCCTGGACCGGCCGCGCCGCCTCGGCCGCCTCGGCGAGCCAGGCGCGGGACCGGTCGTCGGTGGGCCCGTTGCGCAGGCCGAGAGCCGTCATCGCGAGCACCGTGAAGTCGGGGCGGAGCGCGGCGACCGCGTCGTCCACCCAGATGTCGTCCAGCATCCGCCCAGTCTATCGATCTCGGAAAACCGCAAAATTGCCTTTGCAAAAAACTCTTTGCGGTTTACGCTCGACTGTATGGAAGAGCAGTACACGATCAGTGACCCGCGGGTGCTCAAGGCGGTCGCCCACCCGCTGCGGGTGCGCCTGCTCGGCCTGTTGCGCGGCGACGGGCCGGCCACCGCGAGCGAGCTGGGCCGCAAGGTCGGCGAGAGCTCGGGCTCGACCAGCTACCACCTGCGCGAGCTGTTCAAGTACGGCTTCATCGAGGAGGACGCCGACCAGCGCGACGGCCGCGAGCGCCGCTGGCGCGCCCGCCACCGCTACACCTCGTGGGACGCCGTCGAGCTGTCCGCCAGCGCCGAGGGCCGCGAGGCGCTCAGGATCATCCACCTGCGGCAGGCCGAGATGGTCGGGCGGGTGATGGAGGAGTACGGCCAGGCCGGCTGGTCCGAGGAGTGGGCGGACGTCTCCGGGATGAGCGACCACCTCCTCACGCTGCCGCCCGCCGCGCTCCGCGAGTTCAAGGACCGGGCCGAGGAGCTCCTGCGCGACCTCGTCGCCCGCCACGCCGGCGACCCCGGCGCCAGGAAGGTGCACGTCTGGCTGGGCGCCGTCCCCCGCACGTCCCAGGAGGAGGAGTCATGACCGCCCGTTCCGCGTTACGCCGCTACACGCTCGTCTGCTTCCTGGCCTGGTTGCCGGTCGGGCTGCAGGTCCCCTCGATGGTGCTGCTGATGACCGAGAGAGGTCTCGGCCTGGCGCAGATCGGCCTGGTGGTCACGGTCTTCTCGACGGTCACCGTGGCGCTGGAACTGCCCACCGGCGGCCTGTCCGACGTCGTGGGGCGGCGCGTGATGCTGGCCGTCTCCGCCGTGTTCCTGACAGCGGCACTCCTGCTGATGAGCGTGTCCACGGCGTTCTGGATGTTCCTGGTCAGCGGGGCGCTCAAGGGCGTCGCCAGGGCCCTGTCCAGCGGTCCCGCCACGTCCTGGTACGTCGACACGCTGCACCGCCTCGAAGGGCGCGACGCCGACCTCAAGCCGGGGCTGTCCCGCGGCGCGGCCATGGAGTCCGTGGCGCTCTGCCTCGGCGTGCTGGCCGGCGGCGCCCTGCCGCTCGTGGTGCCGCCTGAGCTGGTGTTCCCGCTGGCCGCGCCGAGCCTGGTCGGCGCGGTGGCGGCGGCGGTCCTGCTGGCGGTCGTGCTCCTCGCGCTGCCCGAGCCGCCGCATGCTCGCAGGTCGCTGGGCGGCGTGCTGCGCGAGGTGCCCGCCACGGTCGTCTCCGGGGTGCGGCTGGCGGCCGGCGGGCGCGTGCTGCGCCGCCTGATGCTCGCGTCCGCGGCCTCGGGCGTGATGCTGATGTCGATCGAGCTGCTCACCCCGGGCCGTCTGGCCCAGCTGGCGGGCACGGCCGAGCAGGGCAGCACGGCGTACGCGGTCGTCGCCGCGCTGGGATTCGCCGGCAGCGCCGCGGGCAGCGCGCTGGCGCCCCGGGCGGCCCGCCTGGCCGGTGGCTCGGCCAGGGGAGCGATCGCCGGTCTCGTGGCGACCGCGCTCTCCGTCGGCGCGCTGGCCGCGACGGCCGGGCTCGGCGGCGCGGCCGGGCTGCTGACCGCCGGCGCGGCCTACGTCGCGCTGTTCGTCGGCTCCTCGGTGACCGGGCTGTTGTGCCTGGAGATGACCCACAACGCCGTCACGGCCGCCGAGCGCACCACCGTCACCTCCACGTCCTCGCTCTCCCTGCAGTCCGGCGGCATCCTGGCCAACCTGACGCTCGGCACGCTCGCCGTGCAGGCCGGCGTGGCAGCCGCCTGGGGCGTGAGCGCGGCCGTGGTGCTGGCCTCGGCGCTGCTGTTCGTCCGGATGCCGGTCACAGGCTCCAGTCGAGCTCCGGTCCCAGCGGCACGAGCCGGTTCGGGTTGATGGTCGTCTGGGTCATGTAGTAGTGGCGCTTGATGTGGTCGAAGTCCGTGGTCTCGCGGAAGGCCGGGATCGCGTACAACCTCCTCGCGTACGCCCACACCGCGGGATAGTCCGTCAGCCGGCGGACCGAGCACTTGAAGTGCGCGTAGTAGACCGTGTCGAACCTCGCCAGCGTCGTGTAGGCACGCACGTCGCTCTCAGTCAGCCGGTCGAACAGGAACTCCGACCCCGTCAGCCGCTCCTCCAGGAAGTCCAGCGTGGCGAACACCCGGCGCACCGCGTCCTCGTACGCCTCCTGGCTCCTGGCGAAGCCCGCCTCGTAGACCGCGTTGTTGAGGCCGTGGTAGAGGCGGTCGTTCACGGCGTCGATCCCGTCGCGCAGCTCCTTGGGGTACAGGTCGGGCGTGCCGCCCCAGCGGGTCTCCAGATCCAGGGTGATCTGCGGGAAGTCGTTGGTGACGATGCGCCGTTCCTTGACGTCCCACACGCACGGCACCGTGTGGCGGCCCTCGAAGCCCGGGTCGGTGGCCAGGTAGAGCTCCGACAGGAACCCGCCGCCCGGCACCCGCCAGCCCCGCTCGTCCCTGATCGGGTCCACGATCGCGACGTCGAGCAGGTCCTGGAGGCCGAGCAGCTCGCGGACGATCAGCACCCGCTGCGCCCACGGGCAGGCGTAGGAGGCGTAGAGCCGGTAGCGGCCCGGCTCGGGCGGCCCCAGCCGGTCGGTGAAGTGGTTGGCCTGCCTGACCCAGCGCCCGTCCCGTACCGCGTCCATGACCCCAGTAGAACATGGTTCGGGAAGTACGGGCAGAATCACGGGCATGGCGAAGTTCGTGGTGACCCCCTCCAGCGAGAAGCAGCGCGCGGCATGGACGGGCGGCGGCATCCCCGAGGTCGAGCGGGTCCGGCCCGGTCTCTGGTCGATCCCGGTGCCCATCCCGATCAACCCCCTGCGGTACGTGCTCGTCTACGCGCTGGAGCTGGCCGACGGCGTGGCGATCATCGACGCCGGGTGGGACACCGACGAGGCGTACGAGGCGCTGACGGCCGGGCTCGGCGTGGCCGGCTACACGATCGCGGACGTCAAGGCGGTGCTCGTCACCCACATCCACCCCGACCACTACGGGCTCGCCGGGCGGGTCCGCGAGGCGTCGGGCGCCTGGATCGGGCTGCACCCCGCCGACGCCGGGCTGCTGCGCGAGCGGTACGACGAGGAGTTCATCGACGCGCTCGTCGCCAAGGAGCGCGCGCAGCTCCTGCGGTGCGGCGTGCCCGCCTCGACCGTGGACGAGCTGGCGGGCGCGTCCATGATGATCCGCACCTTCGTCACGATGGCCGCGCCCGACCGGCTCATCGAGGACGGCGACCGGCTCGACCTGTCCGGCTGGGACCTGCGCGCGGTGTGGACCCCGGGGCACTCGCCCGGCCACCTGTGCTTCGCCGAGCCGTCCAGGAAGCTGCTGTTCACCGGCGACCACGTGCTGCCCAGGATCACCTCCGCCGTCGCCGTGCACCCGCAGTCGGCGCCGAACCCGCTGGCCGACTACCTGGACGCGCTGGCCGCCCTGCGCGCGTTCGACGTGGAGGAGGTGCTCCCCGCGCACGAGTACCGGTTCCTGGAGCTGGCCGGGCGGGTCGACTACGTGATGGAGCACCACCGCGAGCGGCTGGCCGAGATCGAGGAGGTCGTCTCCGGCACGGACGGCGTCACCTGCTGGGACGTGGCCACCAAGCTCACCTGGTCGCGGCCCTGGGAGTCGATCCCGTCGTTCATGCGCCGCGCGGCCGGCAACGAGACGCTCGCCCACCTGGTGTGGCTGGAGTCGCGCGGCCGGGCCCGCCGCCTGCCGGGGGAGCCGGAGCTGTGGACCGGAGCTGTGGACCCGAGCTGAGGGCTGACCGCGGGGCGCTGGGTTATCGTGCAGGTAACAGAATGTTGTTCTCCTGTGCTGGAGGTTCGATGCTGCGGTTCGATGACAGGGTCGCGATCATCACGGGGGCCGGGCACGGCCTCGGCCGCTCACACGCACTGCTGCTGGCCGAGCGCGGCGCCAAGGTGGTCGTCAACGACCTCGGCGGCGCGCTCGACGGCACCGGCGCCTCGACGGGCCCCGCCGCCGAGGTGGCAGAGCTGATCACCAAGAACGGCGGGCAGGCGATAGCCAGCACCGACAACGTCGCCACCCCCGAGGGCGCGCGGGCGATCGTCAAGTCCGCTGTCGACGCCTTCGGCAAGGTCGACATCGTGATCAACAACGCCGGCATCCTGCGGGACAAGTCCCTGGGCAAGATGACGGTCGAGGACTTCGACAACGTGCTCGCCGTGCACGTGCGCGGGTCCTTCCTGGTCAGCCAGGCCGCCTATCCGCACATGAAGGAGGCCGGCTACGGCCGCGTCGTCAACACCTCCAGCCCGGCCGGCCTGTTCGGCAACTTCGGCCAGGCCAACTACTCCACGGCCAAGATGGGCCTGGTCGGGCTGACCAAGACCATCGGCATCGAGGGCGCGCGCAACGGCATCAAGGCCAACGCCATCGCCCCGATCGCGTGGACCCGGATGACCGAGGCGCTGCTGCCCGCGGAGCTCGAGGCCAAGTTCACCCCGGAGCGGATCAGCGCCCTGGTCGCCTACCTGGTGCACGAGTCGTGCGAGGTGAGCGGCGAGGTGTTCAGCGTGGGCGGGGGCCGGGTGGCCCGGGTGTTCGTCGCCGAGGGACCGGGCTGGAAGACCGACGACCTCACGCCCGAGACGATCGCCGACCACTGGGACGAGGTCATGGCCGAGCAGCCGTACGTCCAGTCAGCTACGGAGTCCATGCAGCGCATGCTCTGATCGCGGCACGTCAAGGCCGGGCGGGGGACCCCGTCCGGCCTTCGTCATGTCCGGCCAATCAGACTTTGTTCGATGAACGGCGTAAGTATGGGGAGTTATGTCACCTCGCCCTCTTGAATTGCGCGTTGTGTGATCTTATTGTCGCGGCATGACCCCCGCCCCGGGCTCGCCCGGTGACGTCCTGACGCTCATCAGCGCAGGCTCTGCCACGACCCGTTCCGATCTCGCCCGGCTCACCGGCCTGGCCCGCTCCACGATCTCGCAACGGGTGGACGCGCTGATCGAACGCGGGCTGGTCGAGGAGACCGAGAGCGGCGAGTCCACCGGCGGACGGCCGCCGCGCCAGCTCCGCCTGCACGCCGAGGAGCACGCGTTCGCCGGCGTCGACCTGGGCGCCACCCACTGCCGGATCGCGCTCATGGACATGACCGGCGACCTGCTCGCCCAGTGCGAGGACTCGCTGCTCATCGGCGAAGGCCCGGAGAAGGTCCTGGTCCACGTCGACGGGCGGATCGACCGGCTGCTCGCCGAGGCGGGCCGGCCCAGGGCGGCACTGCGGGTGATCGGCATGGGTGTGCCGGGGCCGGTCGAGTTCGCCACCGGCCGGCCCAACAACCCGCCGATCATGCCCGGCTGGAACGACTACCCCATCCCCGACTACTTCCCCGGCGTCGACGTCCTGGTCGACAACGACGTGAACGTGATGGCGCTCGGCGAGCACCGCAACGCCTTCCCGGCGGCCCGCCACCTGCTGTTCGTCAAGGTCGGCACCGGCATCGGCTGCGGCATCGTGGCCGAGGGCACGCTCCACAGGGGCGCCCAGGGCTCGGCCGGCGACATCGGCCACATCCGCGTCAGCGGCCACGAGGAGTCCGGCTGCCGGTGCGGCAACAGCGCCTGCCTGGAGGCGGTGGCGGGCGGCGCGGCGGTGGCGCGCCGGCTCACCGAGCTCGGCGTCCCCGCCGAGACGGGCGCCGACGTCGTCGCCCTGGTCCAGGCCGGCAACACCCAGGCGCTGCGGCTGGTCCGGGAGGCCGGACGGCTCATCGGCGAGGTGCTCGCCAGCCTGGTCAACTTCTTCAACCCCGAGGCCATCGTCATCGGCGGCGCGCTCTCCCGCGTCCACGAGCACCTGCTCGCGGGCATCAGGGAGACGATCTACCGCCGCTCGCTGCCGCTGGCCACCCACCATCTGTCGATCGTGCCGAGTCGCATGGGAGTCGACGCCGCGGTCATGGGCGCCGGAATCCTGGCGATCGAGCACTACCTGTCCCCGGACAACATCAACAAGATCGTCAACGCCTGAAAGGGAGCCCCATGCTCGTCATGAGGGGCATCGTCAAGCAGTTCCCCGGCGTGCGCGCGCTCGACGGCGTGGACCTCGACGTGCGGGCGGGAGAAGTGCACTGCCTGCTGGGCCAGAACGGCGCCGGCAAGTCCACGCTCATCAAGGTCATGGCGGGCGTGCACCAACCCGACGAGGGCACCGTCGAGTTCAACGGCCGGCGGGTCCGCCCGTCGGGTCCCAACGACGCGATCAAGCTCGGCTTCGCCACCATCTACCAGGAGCTCGACCTGGTCGACGGGCTCAGCGTGACCGACAACGTCTTCCTCGGCCACGAGCACGCCAGGCTCGGCTTCGTCAACCGGGCCGCCGGCAACCGGGCCGCCCGCCAGGTGCTCGAACGCCTCGGCCACCCCGAGATCCGCCCCACCACCGAGGTGGGCCGGCTGTCCCCGGCCGCCAAGCAGGTCGTGTCCATGGCCAGGGCGCTGTCCCACGACGCCCGGCTGATCATCATGGACGAGCCGTCGGCCGCGCTCGCCCACGACGAGGTGGCCAACCTCTTCCGCATCATCCGCGAGCTGACCAGCCAGGGCGTGGCCGTGGTCTACATCTCCCACCGGCTGGAGGAGATCCGCGAGATCGGCGACCGCGTCACCGTGCTGAAGGACGGCCGCACCGTCGCGGTGGGGCTGCCCGCCCGCGACACCCCCACCTCCCAGATCGTCTCGCTGATGACCGGCAGGAACGTCGAGTACGTGTTCCCGCCGCGGCCGGAGGCGCCCGCCGACGGGCCGCCCGGCGAGGAGGTGCTGCGGGTCGAGGGGCTCACCTCCCCGGGCGCGTTCCGCGACGTCTCCTTCTCGGTGCGCGCCGGCGAGATCGTCGGGCTGGCCGGCCTGGTCGGCTCCGGGCGCTCGGAGATCCTCGAAGCCGTGTACGGGGCGCGCCCGTCCTCCGGCCGGGTGGTGCTCTCCGGCAAGCAGGTACGGAAGAGCGTCGTCGGCAACGTGCGCCGGGGCATGGGCCTGGCCCCCGAGGAACGCAAGGCCCAGGCGCTGCTGCTGGACCAGAGCGTCACGGCCAACATCACCCTGGGCAGCCTGCCCGGGTTCGCGAAGTTCGGCTGGCTGGACCGTACCCGGGAGAGGGCGGAGGCCGAGCGGCTGGCCAAGGCACTCGACATCCGCCCGCCCGACCCGGAGCGGCCCGTCAAGACGCTGTCGGGCGGCAACCAGCAGAAGGCGGTGCTCGCCCGCTGGCTGCTCGGCAGCCGCAAGCTGCTCCTGCTCGACGAGCCGACCCGGGGCGTCGACGTGGGCGCCAGGGCGGAGTTGTACGCGGTCATCCGCGACCTGGCCGACCGCGGCATCGGCGTGCTGCTGGTCTCCAGTGAGGTGCCCGAGGTGCTCGGCCTCGCCGACCGCGTGCTGGTGCTGCGCGAAGGGTCGGTCATCCACGAGGGCGACGCCCGCGAGCTCGACGAGCACCTCGTACTCGACATGATCATGAACGGGAGGGCGGCCTGATGAGCGACCCCACGAAACCACGGTCGGACACCGGGCCGCCAGGCATCGCGCTGCCTGGGAGGGCGGGCGGCAACCCGCTCGGCAGGCTGACCGAGGCCGGCCACATGGGCCTGCTGGTGGCGATCGCGCTGCTGGTCGTCGTCGGCCTGGTGACCAAGCCGGCCGCGTTCGCCACCACCTCGAACCTGGTCAGCATCCTGTCGCTGGCCGCCACCATCGGCGTCATCACCGTCGGCGCCACGTTCGTCATCATCGGCGGCGGCATCGACCTGTCGGTCGGCGCGATCATGGCGCTGGCCTCGGTGTGGGCGACGACGGTGGCCACCCAGGAGTTCGGCCCGGTCGTCATGGCGATCTGCGCCATCCTGGTCGGCACCGGGACCGGGCTGGTCAACGGGGTGCTCATCGCCTACGGGCGGCTGGTGCCGTTCATCGCCACCCTGGCCATGCTGGTCGCCGCCCGCGGGCTCGCCCAGCGCATGTCCGACCGCAAGACGCAGCTCATCCAGCCGGAGAACTCCGCCATCGTCGAGCTGTCGACCACGCGGGTGCTCGGCGTCCCGCTGCTGGTCTACATCTTCGCGCTGGTCGTGGCGCTCGGCTGGGTGCTGCTCAACCGCACCACGTTCGGCCGCCGCACCTACGCCGTCGGCGGCAACCCCGAGGCGGCCCGGCTCGCCGGCATCGACGTGCGCCGGCACACCATGCTGCTCTACGCGCTGTCGGGGCTGTGCTGCGGCATCGCCGCGGTCCTCATCATGGCCCGCACCACCACGGGCTCGTCCACCCACGGCGACCTGTACGAGTTGGACGCGATCGCCGCCGTCATCATCGGCGGCACCCTGCTCACCGGCGGCCGGGGCACGATCATCGGATCGATCCTCGGCCTGCTCATCTTCACGCTCATCACGAACCTGTTCATCCTCAACGGGCTCAACACCAGTGACCAACTGATCGCCAAGGGCCTGATCATCGTCGTCGCCGTCCTCCTCCAGCGGCGGAACTTGAAGGAGAGAGCACCATGAGTGAAAACGTCGCGCGCCGGGGTTTCCTGATCGGCGGGCTCGGCGGAGCCGCGCTGCTGGCGGCCGGCTGCACCAGCAACGAGCCGTCCGCCGCGCCGACCTCGGCCGCCCCCGCGCCCACCCAGGCGGCCGGCGGCAACGACGAGCCCGGCACCAAGGTGACCATCGGCTTCTCCGCCCCCGCCGCCGACCACGGCTGGATCGCGGCCATCGCCAAGAACGCCGAAGCCACCGCCGGGCAGTTCTCGGACGTCGAGTTCCAGGCCGTCGAGCCCACCAACGACATCAACCAGCAGATCTCCGCGGTCGAGTCGCTCATCGCCGCGAAGGTGAACGCGCTGGTCATCCTGCCCAACGACGGCCAGCAGCTGAACCAGATCGCGCTGCGGGCCACCGAGGCCGGCATCCCCGTGGTCAACCTGGACCGGATCTTCCCCGACAAGCTCGCCTACCGCACCTGGATCGGCGGCGACAACTACGGCATGGGCGTGGCCGCCGGCCACTACATCGGCACCGCGCTCAAGGAGAAGAACGTCTCGAACCCGGTCATCGTCGAGATCCAGGGCATCGCCACCCTCCCGCTGACCCAGGACCGCAGCAAGGGCTTCGCCGACGCGCTCAAGACGTACGGCTTCGAGGTCACCGCCCAGCAGGACGCGCAGTTCACCGTCGAGACCGGCAACGAGGTCGCCACCTCGCTGCTGCAGGCCCACAGCAAGATCGACGCGCTCTGGAACCACGACGACGACCAGGGCGTCGGCGTGCTCGCCGCCATCAGCGAGGCCGGCCGGGACGAGTTCATCATGGTCGGCGGGGCCGGCTCGGCCAACGCCATGCGGGCGATCAAGGAGGACAACACGGTCCTGAAGGCCACCGTCACCTACAGCCCGACCATGGCCTCCTCCGCGATCAAGCTCGCCCGCCTGATCGCCCAAGGGAAGGGCATGAGTGATCTCGTGGAGAACCAGGTTCCCCAGTCGATCACGCTGGCATCCGAGACCATTACCAAGGAGAACGTCGAGCAGTATCTGCCACTCGGCTTCGAATCCTGATCGGGGGTTGCATGTCAGACAGAACCGTCGGCGTCGGCATGATCGGCTATGCCTTCATGGGCCGCGTCCATTCCCAGGCCTGGCGCAACGTCGCCGCCTTCTTCGACCTGCCCGTCACGCCCCGCATGCGGGTCATCGCGGGCCGGTCGAAGGACGCCACAGAGGCGGCGGCCGAGCGGCTGGGCTGGGACGAGGCGGTGACCGACTGGCGGGAGGTGGTCGGGCGGGCGGACGTCGACGTGGTCGACATCTGCACGCCCGGCGACACGCACGCCGAGATCGCCATCGCCGCACTCCGCGCCGGCAAGCACGTCATCTGTGAGAAGCCGCTCGCCAACACCGTGCCCGAGGCCGAGGCCATGGCGGCGGCCGCCGCCTCGGCCACCGGTAAGAGCATGGTGGCGTTCAACTACCGGCGGGTGCCCGCCATCGCGCTGGCCCGCCGCCTGGTGGAGGAGGGCCGGCTCGGCGAGATCCGCCACGTGCGGGCCCAGTACCTCCAGGACTGGATCGTCGACCCGGACTTCCCGCTGGTGTGGCGGCTGCGGAAGGACAAGGCCGGCTCGGGCGCGCTCGGCGACATCGGCGCGCACATCATCGACGCCGCCCAGTTCATCGCCGGCCAGCACCTCGTCGGGGTGTCCGCGCTGACCGAGACGTTCATCAAGGAGCGGCCGCTGGCCGAAGGCTCGGCGGGCCTGGCCGCCAGCGGCGGCTCCGGCAGGGGAGCCGTCACGGTCGACGACGCCGCCCTGTTCGTCGGCCGGCTGTCCGGCGGGGCGCTCGGCTCGTTCGAGGCCACCCGGTTCGCCACCGGCCGCAAGAACGCGCTGCGGATCGAGCTCAACGGCTCGCTGGGCAGCCTCGCCTTCGACTTCGAGGCGATGAACGAGCTGTGGGTCAGCGACGGCGGGCGCGGCTTCGAGCGCATCCTCGTCACCGAACCCGACCATCCGTACGTGGGCGCGTGGTGGCCGCCCGGCCACGGCCTCGGCTACGAGCACACGTTCACCCACGAGATCAAGGACTTCCTGGAGGCCATCGGCCAGGGCGCCGATCCCACGCCGTCGTTCGCCGACGGGCTGCGCGTCCAGCGCGTGCTCGCCGCCGTCGAGCGCAGCGCGGCCGACGGCAGCCGCTACACCACCGTGGAGGACTGATGAGACCCGTCACGCTGTTCACCGGCCAGTGGGCCGACCTGCCGTTCGAGGAGGTGTGCCGGCTCGCCGCCGAATGGGGCTACGACGGACTGGAGATCGCCTGCTCGGGCGACCACTTCGACGTCGCCCAGGCCGTCTCCGACCCGTCGTACGTCGAGCAGAAGCGCGCCCAGCTCGACAAGCACGGCCTGAAGGTGTGGACCATCTCCCACCACCTCGTGGGCCAGGCCGTCTGCGACCACCCGATCGACGCGCGGCACAAGGCGATCCTGCCCGCCCGCATCTGGGGGAACGGCGACCCCGAGTCGGTGCGCCAGGCCGCCGCCGAGGAGATGAAGAACACCGCCAGGGCCGCCGCCCTGCTCGGCGTCGACACCGTCGTCGGCTTCACCGGCTCGTCCATCTGGCACACCGTCGCGATGTTCCCGCCCGTGCCCGCCTCCATGGTGGACGCCGGCTACCAGGACTTCGCCGACCGGTGGAACCCGATCATGGACGTGTTCGACGAGGTCGGCGTGCGGTTCGCGCTGGAGGTGCACCCGAGCGAGATCGCCTACGACTACCACACCACCGTGCGCACCCTGGAGGCCATCGGCCACCGGCCCGCGTTCGGGCTCAACTGGGACCCGTCCCACATGGTGTGGCAGGACCTCGACCCGGTGGCGTTCATCCTCGACTTCGCCGACCGCATCTACCACGTCGACTGCAAGGACACCCGCGTCCGCGTCGGCGACGGCCGCCGCGGCCGCCTGTCGTCGCACCTGCCGTGGGCGGACATGCGGCGCGGCTGGGACTTCGTCTCCACCGGCCGCGGCGACGTGCCGTGGGAAGACTGCTTCCGCGCGCTGAACTCCATCGGGTACGAGGGACCGATCTCGATCGAGTGGGAGGACGCCGGGATGGACCGGCTCGACGGGGCCAGGGAGGCGCTGTCGTACATCCGCACCATGAACTCGATCACCCCGCCGACGGCTGCCTTCGACGCGGCCTTCAGCAGCGGCTGACCATCGGGCGAGGGCCTCCGACCCGAGGCCCTCGCCCGCCGCTGACCGTCAGTGAAGAATTGGAAACCCTCGGTGTTTGACACGAGGGGCGTTAGCGGACAAACAAGGGCATGAGAAGAATCGCATCCATGCTCCTGGCCGCCGCATGCGCGACGTCCGTCGTCGTCCTGCCCGCCGCGGCGACGGCCCAGGCGGAGGGCGTCGACGTGGACCGGAGTGACACCCCTCCGGCGGACTGGCTCGACCAGCTGCGCCAGGCGACGGCGAAGTACAAGGACCCGAAGGTCGCCGAGCAGGACGGGTACGAAAGGGCCGACGATTGCTGGGAGTTCCCGTACACGCTGCCCGGCGGTGAGCGGCTCGGCGGCATGGGCTACCACTACGCCAACACGCGGCTCATCGAGGACCCGAAGATCGAGCTGATGCGTCCGGAGATCCTCGTGTACGTGCCCGACGGCCACGGCGGGCGGGAGCTGGGGGCTGTCGAATACTTCCAGCGCGACAGGGACCAGCGCATCGCGACCGTCGACGACCGGCCCACGCTGCTCGGGCACGAGTTCCAGGGGCCGATGGGGCCGCACGTGGACGGCATGCCCATCCACTACGACCTGCACCTCTGGATCTTCAAGGAGAACCCGAAGGGCATGTTCGAGCAGTGGAACCCGAGCGTGAAGTGCCCGGCCGGCGCGACCCACGGCCATGGCTGAGCCCTCCTGCGGCCGCCGGTGCCCGGGACGATCCACCCGGGCGCCGGCGACCGAAACCGCGATCAGTCCATGATGACGATCTGGCGCAGCACCTCGCCGCTCTTCAGCGCGGCCACCGCGTCGTTGAGGTCGGCGAGCTTGATGCGGGAGCTGATCAGCGACTCCAGGTCGAGCTGCCCGGCCTTGTAGAGCTTGGCGAAGTACGGGAAGTCATGGCGGACGTCCGCTTCCCCGTACAGGCTCGACAGCAGGTTCTTGCCCTCGAACAGCAGGCTGAAGGCGGAGATCGAGACCATGTCGTCGGCCGCGCCCGCGCCGACCACGATCACGTCGCCGCCCGCGCGGGTGATCTGCCAGGCCGACTGGATGGTGGCCGACTTGCCGACGACCTCGAAGCCGTAGTCGAAGCCGGCGCCGCCGGTGAGCTCGGCCAGCGCGCCCGGCACGCCCTCGGGGGTGACCGCGTGGGTGGCGCCGACCTTCTTGGCCAGCTCGTGCTTGGACTCCAGCGGGTCGATCGCGAGGATCGTGCGGGCGCCGGAGATGCGCGCGCCCTGGATCACCGACAGGCCGACGCCGCCGCAGCCGATCACTGCGACCGTCGAGCCGGGGCGCACCCTGGCGGTGTTGATCGCGGCGCCCACGCCGGTGGTGATGCCGCAGCCGATCAGCGCCGCCGCCTCCCACGACACCTCGGGGTCGATCTTCACGACGCCCACCGACGGGACCACGATCTCCTCGGCCCAGGTGCCGCAGCCGGCCATGCCGAAGGCGGTGGTGCCGCCGCCGAAGCGGAAGTTGCCCTTGGTGAACGACTCGATGATGTACTTCATGCACAGGAAGGGCTGGCCGCCCAGGCACAGGTCGCACTCCTGGCAGGCCGGCCGCCAGCTGATCACCACGTGGTCGCCCGGCTGGACCGAGCCGACGTGCTCGCCGACCTCCACCACCTCGCCCGCGCCCTCATGACCGGGGATCAGCGGCACGGGTTGCGGCAGCACGCCGGTCATGGCCGACAGGTCGGAATGGCAGACGCCCGTCGCCTTGATCCGTACGCGGACGTCACCCGGCCCGACGGGGGCCAGCGTGATGTCGTCGCGGATGTCCAGCTTGTCGTCGCCTATGGCGTGCAGGAGAGCTGCGCGCATGGGTTCCTCCTCCGGCTAATCCTCAAGGGAGAGGGCGGCTTTGGGGCAGGACCGCACCGCGTGGCGGACGCGGTCGAGCATCTCGGGGGGTGGTTCGGGGAGCAGGATGTGGAGCTGGTCGTCGTCATCCAGCTCGAAGACCTCGGGCGCGAGGCCCATGCAGACGGCGTTGGCCTCGCAGACCAGCTCGTCGACACTGACTTTCACGTGATTCTCCGGTGATCCCATGAGACCACTTTGACAGGCTCGACCACGTAGGCGAGCCGCTTGCGCCCGGTGTGCTCCACGTAGGGACGCAGCTGCTCGTCGGCCACGCCGGGAGTCATCCGGCGGGCCACCCGCATGCCGACGTCTAGCACGTCCTCAGGGCTGTCCTGCGGCGTGACCCGCCCGTACACCAGCACCCCGCGCAGCTCGCTGTAGTCGTCGCCCAGCTCGACCAGGCAGCTCACCCGCGGATCGCGGGCCAGGTTGAGCGCCTTCTGCGACTTGGCGTACGTCCAGAACGTGATCCTGCCCTTGTCGTCCAGGCCGTAGAACATGGTCACGAGGTGGGGCGTGCCGTCGGCGTTGATGGTGGCCAGCTGGAGCTTACGTCCCGCTTCCAGGAACGCGGCGACCTCTTCCTCGGACATGGAGATGCGAGCGCGCTGATTCACGCTGCCAAGTAGAACAGGTTGCATAATGGCGGGCAAGGGGTCGCCCGAATAAGATTCGGTGCCGTTAGGGTGCTGGGCATGACGATGCCGCCCGCGCTGCTCTACGCAGCTGAGCACGCCAAGGGTTTCATGCCCGCGCAGGAGGGCCTGGCCCTGTACGAGGTGGCTCGGACGTACGGGACCCGCGGGCCGATCTGCGAGATCGGCACCTACTGCGGCAAGTCGGCGATCTATCTCGGCGCCGCCGCCCGCGAGACCGGCTCCGTGGTCGTCACCGTCGACCACCACCGCGGCTCCGAGGAGATCCAGCCCGGCTGGGCGCACCACGACCCGACGCTGGTCGACCTGCGCTTCGGCAAGATGGACTCCCTGCCGACGTTCCGCGCCACGATCGCGGCCGCCGGGCTGGAGGACGAGGTGATCGCGATCGTCGGGCACTCGGACCGGGTGGCGAAGCTGTGGACGACGCCGCTCGGCATGCTGTTCATCGACGGCGGCCACTCCGAGGAGCCGGTGACCCGCGACTACGAGGGCTGGGCGCCGCACGTCATGCCCGGCGGGGCGCTCGTCTTCCACGACATCTACCCCGACCCCGCCGACGGCGGCCAGGCGCCCTACCGCGTCTACCTGCGGGCGCTGGAGTCCGGGGCGTTCGCCGAGGTCGGCGTGACGGGCTCGCTGCGCGTCCTGGAACGCGTCGCCGACGGCATCTAGCGCGCCGGGTCAGGCCGGCTGGTGGCGGCGCAGCCAGAGGCGGCGGGTGTGCGCCTGCCAGGCGAGGAACTCCTCGTGGCCGCACGGGTCGTCCGGGAGGGTCAGCAGCGCCCGGTCGGCCCAGGCGACGGCCTCCTCGGCCGTGCCGCCCGCCAGGATCGGCGCCGCCTGCGCCACGTGGTCCGGCAGGTGCCCCGCCTGTGCCCTTGCCGTCGCGGCGAACGCGCAGCCCTGCGCCAGGTGGGAGCGGAAGCCGTCGGCTCCCGCGTGCTCGGTCAGCCACCACAGCTCGTCGGCCTCCGCGCCGCCGGTGTAGGCGGCCGCGAAGCCCACACCGCTCCACAGCGCCGCCCGCCGCGCCACCGGATAGGCGGCGATCCTGGCCGCCACGTCGTCGGGCGAGGCGCAGTCGTGATACCAGAGCAGCCGCCCCAGCCCCTGGTCGAACAGCGCGCAGTGGGCCCGCGACAGCAGGTCGGGCATGGCCCGCTCGCCCACCATCCGGTCGGCCCGCGCCATGCTCCACTGGAACCCGAACCCGTCGAGCGCCAGCCAGCGCAGCAGCGGGTGGGCCCGCCGGGCGGCGCGCACCGGCCGCATCCGCAGCATGGCGTAGCCGCGGCCGGCGCCCAGATGGACGGCGAACGCGTGGTGCGCGGCGGGGCCGGCCAGTAGCTCGCGAAGGCGCCGGCCCCGGGTCAGGGTGACCAGATCGAGCACCGCGCACGCGGCCCCCGCCCCTTCGTAGGCGAAGGCCAGCTGATCACGGGAGATGTCCTCGATCCGTTCGACATTCCGTGAGACGACCGCGTTGAACCCGGTGAGGTAGGACCTCTCCGCGCCTTCGATGACGGCCCTGGAGGCCGGCCGGGTGAGCCGGAACCTCCGCCTGCTCAGGTCCGATTCGCCCGGATCCCTCGACAGCAGCCGCCGCCATCCTCGGGCCGGGCTCGCCACCGGCTCGCTTCCGGCGTGCTCCAAGAACGATGTCGTGCCCGTGTCGCCCACGCTTCCCCCGAAGACGCCTCGTACGGTCGCTCCCGAAGCTAGTAACCGCATTGGGCGCTTTCACGGAGCCGCACGGGCCTCGCGCGCAAAGACGCGGCAAAACCGCTTGCGTGTCACGCCCGCGCGGGCGTACAGCCGCACAGCTCCGGGCGGCCGGTGAGGCCGGACGGCGCGGCGGTGTCGCGGAAGATCCCGCCCCCGCCGGTGAGCCCCTGCAGGGCGTCCGCGGCCAGGATCACGGCCGCGGACGTGTAGCCGGAACGCTCGTACGGGAAGTGCTTGCGGTTGGCGAACTGCCAGCCCGTCCAGTACGAGCCGTCCTCGTGCCGCAGGTGCTGCATGTCGGCGAAGAGCGCGACCGCGCGGTCACGGTCGCCCAGCGCGTCCAGGGCCAGCGCCAGCTCGCACGTCTCCGCGCCGGTCACCCACGGCTGGTCCGACACGCAGCGGATGCCGAGCCCGGGGACCACGAACGTGCCCCACTCCCGCTCCAGCAGCTCGAAGGCGGCCTGGCCGCGCACCGCGCCGCCGAGCACGGGGTAGTACCAGTCCATCGAGTAGCGGCTCTTGTCGGCGAACGCCTCCGGGTGCGCGGCGAGCACGTGCGCCAGCCGGTCGGCGGCCAGCTCCCAGTGCGGCTGCGGGTCGCCCAGGCGATCGGCCAGCAGCACCCCGCAGCGCAGCCCCTGGTGGATGGAGGCGCAGCCGGTCAGCAGCGCGTAGGTGGCCGGCCGGCCGTGCGCGTCGCGCTCCCACACGATCTCGCCGCGCTCGGTCTGCAGCCCCGCCACGTAGTCGAGCGCCGCCTTGGCCATCGGCCAGCGTTCCTCGGCGAAGGCCCGCTCGCCGGTCACCAGCCAGTGGTGCCAGAGCCCGACCGCGACGTAGGCGGCGTGGTTGGACTCGCCGCCGCGCTCCACCGCAGCGTCGCCGACCACCTTCATCGGCCAGGAGCCGTCCTCGCGCTGGTGCGCCGCCAGCCAGGCGTAGCCCCGCTCGACCGGCTCGCGCAGCCCGGCGACGGCCATGGCCATCAGGCACTCGATGTGGTTCCACGCGTCGACGTGTCCTTCGGGCCAGGGCACGCCCCCGTCGTCCTGCTGGATGGCCGCGATGCTCTCGGCCGTCTGTACGACCTGCTCGCGCGAGATCACGCCTCGGGCTTCCGCACGTAGAGCACGACGCTCTTGCCGATGATCGGGTTCAGCAGAGCCTCGGCGATCCTGGTGGCGGGAGGGCGCTTCATGATGTCCCACACGAGCAGCTCGTGGTACGCCTTCGCCAGCGGGTTGTCGTCGTTGTTGACGCCGACGGCGCACTTGATCCACCAGTAGGGGGCGTGCAGGCCGTGGGCGTGGTGGTGCGGGCCGATGACGAACCCGGTGGACTTCAGCTTGGCCGACAGCTCGGCCAGCGTGTAGATGCGCACGTGCCCGCCGGGGGCCGTGTGGTAGTCCTCGTCCAGCGCCCAGCAGATGCGCTCGGGCAGGAAGCTCGGCACCGTGATCGCGGCCGTGCCGCCGGGCCTCAGCACCCGGAAGATCTCCCGCATCGCCGTCATGTCGTCCGGGATGTGCTCCAGCACCTCGGCGGCGATCACGCGGTCGAAGCTCGCGTCCTCGAACGGCATGTCGAGCGCGGTGCCCTGGACGGTCTCGCCGGTGCCCCCGCCGGGCACCTCGCCCGCCTTGTCCATCGCCGCGAACATCGCCGCCACGCTGTCCAGCTCGGTCTGGTCCATGTCGAAGGCGACCACGTTCGCGCCGCGGCGCAGCACCTCGAAGGCGTGCCGGCCACCGCCGCACCCCAGGTCGAGCACGCGCACCCCAGGGCCCACGGGCAGCCGGTCGAAGTCGACGGTCAGCACGAGAAACGTTCTCCTGTCTTCGGACGGGCGATCAGCGGGACCGGCGGGCGGCGATGGCCTCCCGGTAGGCCTCGACGGTCTTCTTGGCGACCACGTGCCAGGTGTAGCGCTCCATGACCCGGTCGTAGCCGGCCCGGCCCACCCGCTCGCGCTCCTCCGGCGAGTCGTGCAGCCGGCGCAGCACCGCGGCCAGTTCCTCGGCGTCGCCCGGCGACACCTGGACCGCGGCGTCGCCCACGACCTCGGGCAGCGCCCCCGTACGGCTGGCCACCAGCGGCGTGCCGCAGGCCATGTGCTCGACGGCGGGCAGCGAGAACCCTTCGTACAGCGAGGGGACGACGGAGATCTCCGAGGTGGCGATCAGCTCGCCCAGTTCGTCGTCGGAGATCCCGTGCACGAACCGGACCCGGTCCTGCAGCGACAGCTCCTGCACGAGCTGCTCGGTGGGCCCGCCGGGGGTCGGCCGGCTCACCACGGTCAGGTTGACGTCGCGCTCGGTGGCCAGCTTGGCGACGGCCCGCAGCAGCGTGGCGACCCCTTTCATCGGGGAGTCGGCGCTGGCCACGGCCACGATCGAGCCTTTGCGGCGGGGCTTGTCCGGGCGCGGGTGGAAGTAACGGGTGTCGACGCCGAGCGGGATCAGGCGCATGTTGGCCTGCGGCACGTTGAAGTCGCGGTGGATGTCGGCCAGCGACGACTCGCTGACCGTCAGGATCGGGTTCAGCCGGGGGGCCACCTTGGCCTGCATCTTCACGAACCCGTACCAGCGGCGCATGGTCAGCTTCTTGACGCCCTGGGCGGCCTCCAGCTCGATGCGCCGGTCCACGCTGATCGGGTGGTGGATGGTGCCGACCACCGGGAACAGCTTCTGGATGCCGAGCAGGCCGTAGCCGAGGGTCTGGTTGTCCTGCACCACGTCGAAGTCGCCGACGCGCTTCTTCAGCTCGCGGTGGGCGCGCAGGGTGAAGGTGAGCGGCTCGGGGAAGCCCGCGGTCCACATGGTGCCGACCTCCAGGAGGTCGATCCAGTCGCGGTACTCGCCGAGTCTGGGGGTGCGGAACGGGTCCTCGTCGCGGTAGAGGTCGAGGCTGGGCACCTTCCGCAGGATGACGCCCTCGTCGAGCTCGGGGTACGGCTGGCCGGAGAACACCTCGACGTGGTGGCCGAGCGCGACCAGCTCGCGGCTCAGGTGGCGGAGGTAGACGCCCTGGCCGCCGCAGGTGGGCTTGCTGCGGTAGGACAGCAGCGCGATCCGCAGCGAGTCCGTGCTCACGGACACCCCTTTCTCCGCCGGTAGGCCCGGAACGCGGGCGTGTACCGTGAAAGATGACCTTAGTCCGAGAAGGCTACCATTCGGTAGGTCATCTGGAATGGTTCACAGTCACACGGACAAGCCGTGCGAACTGCGGCATTAGCCTGACCGAGCGTTGTTCGGTGGAACGTGTTCTAGATAGTATTCCCCGGGTAGGCGAGAGTTGGAGGACCCTTGGCCAGGCGCGCTCTGATCACCGGCATCACCGGCCAGGACGGTTCCTATCTGGCGGAGCACCTGCTCGATCAGGGCTACGAGGTATGGGGGCTGGCCCGCGGCCAGGCCAACCCGCGCGTGTCGCGCATCCGCAAGCTTCTGGCCGACGTCCACCTCGTCAGGGGCGACCTGCTCGACCAGGGCTCGCTGATCTCCGCGGTGGAACGCGTTCAGCCGGACGAGGTCTACAACCTCGGCGCGATCTCGTTCGTGCCGATGTCGTGGGAGCAGGCCGAGCTGACGGCCGAGGTCACCGGGATGGGCGTGCTGCGCGTCCTGGAGGCCATCCGGGTGTGCTCCGGCGTCTCACGCGGCGGGCGCCCGTCGGGCGGGCAGATCCGCTTCTACCAGGCCTCCTCCTCGGAGATGTTCGGCCAGGTCGGCGAGACCCCGCAGAACGAGAGCACCGGTTTCCACCCGCGCTCGCCGTACGGGGTCGCCAAGACGTACGGGCACTTCCTCACGCAGAACTACCGCGAGTCGTACGGGATGTTCGCGGTCTCCGGCATCCTGTTCAACCACGAGTCGCCCCGGCGCGGGGCCGAGTTCGTCACCCGCAAAGTCTCGCTCGGGGTGGCCCGCATCAAGCTCGGCCTGGCCGGTGAGCTGCGGCTGGGCAACCTGGAGGCGCGGCGCGACTGGGGGTTCGCCGGCGACTACGTGCGCGCCATGCACCTCATGCTCCAGGCTGACAAGCCCGAGGACTACGTGATAGGCACCGGGCGGATGAAGTCCGTCAGGGAGCTGGCCGAGGCCGCGTTCGCGGCGGCGGGGCTCGACTGGGAGCGGTACGTGGTCACCGACCAGGCGCTGCACCGGCCCGCCGAGGTCGACCTGCTGTGCGCGGACCCGAAGAAGGCCAGGGTGCAGCTCGGCTGGGAGCCGACGGTGTCGTTCGACGAGCTGGTGGCGATGATGGTCGAGTCGGACCTGCGGCTGCTGACCGACGGCGGCGACCCCGACCAGGAGTCCTCCTGGCCGTGACGGGTCACAGGGCGGCGGCGCGGTAGGCGGCGGGGGTGAGCCCGAAGCAGCGGCCGAACCAGCGCGTCAGATGGCTCTGGTCGGCGAACCCGGTGAGCGCCGCCACCTCGCCGATCGGGGTCCCGCCCGCGATCAGCCGTCGCGCCTCCCGCAGCCTGAGCAGGCGCTGGTAGTCGCTGGGCGCCATCCCGTAGGCGGCGCGGAACGCCCGGTAGACGGCGAACCTGCTGGTGCCCGCCTCCCTGGCCAGGTCGTCGGCCGTCACGTCGTCGAGCGGGCGGTCACGCAGCATCGCCCTGACCCTGGCCGCCACCCCGCCGGAGCCGCCCGCCACGGTGACCGGGCCGGTGGCCGCGCGCCGTACCAGCGCCCTGACCGTGTCGGCGAGCAGCTCGTCGCGGCGCAGCGCGGGCGCGCCGCCGAGCAGGGCCGCGTGCAACGCGCGCAGGGCGGCGGCGAGCGCCGGGTCGTGCACCACCGGCTCCGCGAACAGCGGCAGGCCCGTGCGGCGGCCCGCCAGGTCGTCGAGCACCTCCGACATCAGGCCGGGGCCGAGATGGACGATGCGGTAGGTGAAGCCGAGGGCGTCGGTGGGCCGGCCGTCGTGCGGGTCGTCGGGGTTGAAGGCCATGACCATGCCCGGGGTGCTCGTGTGCGCCGACCCCCGGCAGGTGAACGACTGCGCGCCGTCCTCGGTCATGCCGAACGAGTAGGTCTCGTGACTGTGCCGGTGGTAGACGTGGCGCGCGAAGTGGGCGTGCATGGCCTCGATCGGCCGGTCGGGAGACCTCCAGTAGCGGGACCATTCACGTGCCACGCCTCCGATTCTATTGACAAACAGTGTTTTTACGTAAAGGATGATTTTTGCGATGAGAGAAGTCCTGTATCTGGAAGAGATCGAGCAGGCCGAGGCGCTGCTCAAGCCGCAGCGCGTCGAGGTGCTGCGGCAGCTCGCCGAGCCGCGCACCTGCAGCGAGGTCGCGGCCCGGCTCGGTCAGACCCCGCAGCGGGTCTACTACCACGTCAAGCGGCTGGTGGACGCGGGGCTGGTCGACCAGGTGGCCGAGCGCAAGGTGCGTGGCATCAGCGAGGGCATCTACCAGGCCGGCGCCCGCTCCTACTGGCTGTCGCCGCGCCTCGTGGGCCGCATCGGGCTGACCAGGGCACGCGACGAGCTCAGCCTCGGCTACCTGCTCGACCTCATGGAGGAGGTCCAGGCCGACATCGCCGCGCTCGACAGGACCGCCCCGGAGTTGCCGTCCATCGGCCTGTCCGGCGAGATCTACGTACGGCCGGAGCAGCGGCAGGAGTTCCTCGACGACCTGCAGACCGTGATGCGGGACCTGTTCACGCGCTATGGGGGAGCCGAAGGCGACGCCTTCAAGCTCGCCCTCGCCTGTTACCCCAAGGGAGAAAGCCCATGATCATTCGTGCCCGCGTGCAGGCCCCGGTCAAGGAGGTCCGGCACGCCCTCACCGACCCCGCCGCGCTGCGTGTCTGGCTCGCCGAGCACGCCGAGGTGGAGCTGCCCGACCGCTACGCCTTCTGGGGCCGCCACACCCCCGAGGGCGACGCGCCGCACCAGCGGCTGCTGCACGCCGACGACCGTACGGTCCGGTTCGCCTGGACGCTGGACGGCGTCGAGACGACCACCGAGCTCCGGCTGGAGGAGGAGGGGCCCGAGACCACGATCGTCACGGTCGAGCAGAGCCACTTCAGCATGGAGGAGGCGCTGGCGGAGAGCTCGATCAGGGGAGTGCTGCAGACGTACTGGTGCCTGGCGCTGACCAACCTGGCCGAGCACTTCGAGGGCCGCGAGCTCACCCCGAAGATCGACTTCACCGCCACCGGCGACCTGCGCGCCTCGGTCCTGGTCGACGCGTCCCCGGAGCAGGTCTTCCACTCGCTGATCGACTCCGAGTCGGCCACCCGCTGGTTCGGCTACCCGATCGAGATCGAGCCGCACGTCGGCGGGCGGTTCGCGATGGGCGGGATCGAGAACAACCCCCACCCGGCCAAGATCCTGGAGCTGGAGACCGACCGCAAGGTCAGCGTCGACTGGGGCGCCACCGGCGTCGGCACCTGGGAGCTGGAGGGCACCGGCGGCAAGACCCGGCTCACCATGATCCAGAGCGGCTTCGACCGCCCGCCCTTCGCCGCCTGGGGAGGCAACCTCGCCGGGCTGGCCGAGCTGCGCCGCTTCCACGAGGTGCCCGGTTGGCAGCCGGTGCTGGCCGGGTAGCCGCACCAGCGTTCAAGACCCCGAGGGGGCGGTGACGGCAGCCTGGACGCCATGCGTTTCGACACGAAGATCGGCATCGTGGTCCGCGACGACCTGGCCACCTGGCAGAAACTGAACGTCACCGCCTTCCTCGCGAGCGCCGTGGCCGGCGGCGCGCCGGAGACGATCGGGGAGCCGTACGAGGACGGGTCGGGCAACGCTTACCTGCCGATGTTCCGCCAGCCGGTGCTCGTCTACACGGCCGGCTCGCTCGCCTCGGTCCGTGAGAAGGCCGTGGCGCGGGGGTTGCGGGTGGCGGTCTACATCGAGGAGATGTTCAAGACGGGCCACGACGACGCCAACCGCGCCGCCGTGCGCGCGGTGGCGGCGCCGGACCTGCAGCTCGTCGGCCTGGCGGTGTATGGCCCCAAGAACACCGTGGACAAAACCCTCAAGGGCCTCCAACTGCACCCGTGACGTCCTGTGGACGGCCGTCGCCCATCCACAGAACCCCGCTCACCTCCCGCTCGCGCGGGCCACCGGGTGCACCCTGAACCCATGACCGCCTCCACATCGTCTGAACCCGGGGACCGTACTCACGGTGAGTCTGACGATGCTTCCTGGAGGCCACGGGAGCCGCAGCCCCGTTTCGGCCCGGCGGTTCAGCCGGTGCCGCAGAAGGAGCGCAAGCGGGCAGGGGAGCGCGAACGGGTCCTCCTGCTGGTCCAGGCCCGGCGGGTCACGCGGGCGATTCCCGAGGCCGTGGTGTGCCGGGCGAGCGCGGCACGCGTCTGGGGCGTGGAGACGTCGCACCCCCTCGGCACGCTGCAACCCCTGGAGCTGATCACCCCGGAAGGGCTGGACGCCCCCGGCTGCGCCACCTATCCGGCGGCCCTGCTCACCGGCGACGTCACCCACCATGCCGGCATCCGCGTCACCACCCCCGCCAGGACCGCCTTCGACTGCGCCCACTGGCTGCCCAGGGCCGAGGCGGTGGTGGTGCTTGACCAGTTCCTGCGCCGGGGCGTCGACCTCGGCCCGCTGTGGCACCGCACCCTTTCCGGCCGCGCCCGGGACGTGCTCACCCTCGCCGACCGGCGGGCCGCGTCCCCGAGGGAGAGCCTGCTGAGGATGATGCTCGCCGACTGCGGGCTGCCCAGACCCGCTCCGCAGCTCCGCGTCACTCTCCCCGGAGGCCGCCACGCCTGCCTGGACCTCGGGTGGGAGGCCTACAAGGTGGCGGTCGAGTACGACGGCCGCGAGCATCACACCACCCCCGCCGACCGCCGCCACGACGAGTCGCGCCGGGAGGAGCTGCGCGGCCTCGGCTGGCGGATCGTCGTCGCGGGCCCCGACGTCATCCCCGGCCGGGCCGCCGACCTCCTGGAGGCCGTGGCCAACGCCCTGATCGAGCGCGGGTGGCAGCCGGGCCCCGAGGGCATGGTGCGGATCCTCGCCCGCATCCGCGCCACCCGCCGCCCCCGCACCTCCCGCCGCGGTAGGTCGTACGGGTAGAACCCCCTTACGTGGCGCGTTCGGGGTCATCCACGGAGAACGGTGACCTGGCGGCCGGACGATGTGGTCGCCTGCTCGAACGTGCCTCGCTGGTTCCACGGCGCGGCCTCGGGCCGCCGGTCGAAGATCACCAGGACGCCGGTGGTGAGGCTGAGCCGGTCCAGGTACCCGTCGAGCTGGGCCAGCCCTTCGGTCAGCGGGTCGTCCTTGCCTGCTCGCCAGACCTTGAGCTCCATCGCCTCGCGCTGCATCAGCCGCTCGCCGCCGGGGCCGGTGTAGGGCCAGCGGACGAGCACGTCCAGGCGTTTGGTGCCGGCGGCGTACTCGCGATCGAGATAGCCTCCGCCGTTGACAAGGCGGTGCAGGAAGGCCATGAGGATGATCTGGCAGGCGGCCTCGTGGTAGTTCTCCTGACGGATGAGCACCTCGCCGTGCTCGCGCCAGAAGACCACGAACTCCTCCAGCAGCCGGGGCAGGTCGAACCGGCCGTCCGGCAGCACGAAACTCCGCGGGTCCGCGCGCACGTTCTGTTGCGACGAATCGCCCAGCACGCGCAGGATGACCTCCCGGTAGATCGGGTTGGCCACCTCCAGCGGGGGTTTCTGCTTGATCAGCCCCAGGTCACGGACGTAGGACAGATCGTCGGACAAGGCGGAGTCGGTGTAGAGGTCGCCGGCCACGATCGGTTCCATCACCCGCTTGACCCGGGGCTCGTGCAACCGCGCCATCAGGGAGTCCAGGTGCATGGCCCGCGCCCGGATCAGCCGCTCCTTGGCCTCATCCACCCGCGCGACGGTGACGGCATCGGTCACCCCCATCTCCACGATGATCTCGTGGGCGAGGGCGTTGACCAGCCATGGCTGTCCTTGGGTCAGCTCGAAGGCCCGGTCGACGGCGTCCTTGGTGAACTCCTGTCCGGTCGCCTCCGTGTGCTGTTCGTACAGTTCGCCGATCTGGCCGGCGGTGAAGTCGCCCAGGCGCAGGGACTTGGTGACGATGTTGAACGGGCTGGTGGGGTTCGACCGGTCGGCGTCGCCACCGCAGGCGACCTTGTAGTCACGCACGTCGCGCAGCCCGCACAGCACCACGGACGCGGGGAACGGACGCCCCTTCGGCCGCGCGTTGTGGCCGTCACGGAGCTGGCTGAGAATGCTGACCATGCTGTTGCCCTGCAGGCCGTCGATCTCGTCCATGAGCAGCACCACCCGGCGCGGGCTACGGCGGCACCACTCGGTCAGCGCCGAATCGAACCTGGTGCCCGCCGGAGCCTGAGGGCAAGAGTCCGGTGGCAGCAGTTCCTCCGGCCATCCCGACCACTCGGCGGCCTGGCGGAGGGACTTCAGCAGGATCTCCTCCGCCGCCGCATAGTCGTCACCGGCCGACTTGGCGCGCTCGCAGGAGAACATCAGGGCGGCGATGTCGCCCTCTGCGGTCAGCTCGGATGCCAGGGCTTCCAGCGCGGTCGTCTTACCGGTCTGCCGGGGCGCGTGGACCACGAAGTACCGGTCCATCTCGATCAGCGTCCGTGCCTCGGGAAGCCGCGGCGTGGGCGGCAGCATGTAATGGAGGCGCGGGTCGCACGGACCGGCGGTGTTGAAGGATTTCGCTGAGGGCGTTCGCATGGTCACATACTGTCACCATCTCTGTGGGAGCGGCCTCCGTTCGGCGAGGACTTCGAGGTCGGCGTCCGACCCCGGCCGCGCCCGCCGGTCGAGGTCGGACGGATGCGACGTCGTCAGCTCATGGCGACCGGGAGTTCCTTGATGCCGTTGATGAAGTTGGAGCGCAGGCGGCGGGCGGGGCCGGTCTGGCGGAGGCGGGGGTGGCGGCGGGCGAGCTGTTCGAAGAGGACGCGGAGCTCCAGCTTGGCCAGGTGGTTGCCCAGGCAGAAGTGGGCGCCGCCGCCGCCGAAGCCGATGTGCGGGTTGGGGTTGCGGCCGATGTCGAAGACGTCGGCGTCCGGGAAGATCGAGGTGTCGCGGTTGGCGGAGGAGTAGAAGACGACGACCTTGTCGTCCTCCTTGATGGTCTTGCCGCCGAGCGTCTGGTCCCTGGTGGAGGTGCGGCGGAAGAGGTTGACGGGGGAGACCCAGCGGACGATCTCGTCGGCGGCCGTGGCGGCCAGAGACGGGTCGGCGACCAGACGGTCCCACTGGCCGGGGTGCTCGAACAGGGCGAGCATGCCGCCGGAGGCCGCGTTGCGGGTGGTCTCGTTGCCGGCCACCACCAGCAGGAGGACGAACAGGTCGAACTCGTCCTCCGACAGCGTCTCGCCGTTCTCGTCCGTCTGCAGGAGCTTGGTGACGATGTCCTCGCGCGGGTTGGCGCGGCGCTTGGCCGCCAGCTCGTTGGCGTAGGCGTACACCTCGGCGGCGGCGGCGCTGCCTTCCTCCGGGGAGGCGGCGTAGTCGGGGTCCTGGGCGCCGATCATGCGGTTGGACCAGTTGAAGATCTTGTCACGGTCCTCGACGGGGGCGCCGAGGAGCTCGCAGATCACGTAGAGCGGCAGGGGGGCGGCGACCTCCGTGACGAAGTCGGCCTCGGTGCCGAGCTGGTCCAGCAGGTCGTCACAGATGTCGCGGATGTGTTGTTCGAGTGCGCCGATGGCACGCGGCGTGAAGCCGCGGTTGACCAGGGAGCGGCGGCGGGTGTGCTCGGGCGGGTCCTGGTTGAGCATCATCATGCGTTGCAGCGCCCGCTGCTCCTCGGGCATCTCGTTGAACAGGGCCAGCTTCCGTGCCGACGAGAACAGCTCCGAGTGGCGCGAGACGTGCACCACGTCCTCGTGGCGGGTGACGGCCCAGAATCCCGGCTCGCCCTCGTGCCAGTGAACCGGATCGTGCTCCCGGAGCCAGGCGAGCTGCTCGTGCGGGGGGCCCGCGTCAGCGTAACGGTCCTGGTCTACGAGGTCGATGTGCACCCGGCTCACCCTCTTGATCGAACACTTCGCGAAACCCTGCTGAAACGGGTTCTATTACGCGTCTGTACGGCCGTCAAGTTGACGGGAAAGCGGCCGGTCAACCTGTAAGGGCTGTTTCACCTGCGCGTAAGCCCGTGATGTCCTCCGATGTTTCTCCTGTTCCGTGCGACGGGTGGTCAGAGCACGGTGGGCCGGACCCTCAGGTCACGGATCGGATTTAACCAGCGTGAGGCTCTTGACACGCACCCGAGGCCGCCTTCAGCATCGGGAGGCGAGACATCCGATGTATGACTGAAGGACGCGGTGTGAAGCTGCTGCGAGTAGGACCCGTAGGCCAGGAACGACCGGTGGTGATGGATGCCGACGGTAACCTCCGCGACATCGGGGAGCCCGACATCGACGGCGCCTTCCTCGCCTCCGGCGGAGTGACGCGCGTGCGGGAGGCCCTGGAGCGCGGCACGCTGCCCGTCGCCGACGCCGGGGGCCTGCGCGTCGGCGCCCCCGTCGCCCGGCCGGGGAAGATCGTGTGCATCGGGCTGAACTACCGCGACCACGCCGCCGAGTCCGGCGCCGAGCCGCCCGCCGAGCCCGTCGTCTTCATGAAGGCGAGCGACACCATGGTCGGGCCGTACGACGAGGTGCTGGTGCCGCGCGGCAGCGTGAAGACCGACTGGGAGGTCGAGCTGGCCGTCGTGATCGGCAGGCGCGCCCGCTACCTGGAGTCGCGGGAGGAGGCCCTCGACGCGGTGGCGGGGTACGCGGTGGCCAACGACGTGTCCGAGCGGGAGTTCCAGCTCGAACGGGGCGGCCAATGGGACAAGGGCAAGTCGTGCGAGACCTTCAACCCGCTCGGCCCCTGGCTGGTGACCGCCGACGAGGTCGGCGACCCGCAGGACCTGGCGATGCGGCTCTGGGTGAACGGCGAGCGGCGGCAGGACGGCTCCACCAAGGACATGATCTTCGACGTGGCGGAGATCGTCCGCTACCTGAGCCACTTCATGGTGCTGGAGCCCGGCGACCTCATCAACACCGGCACCCCGGCCGGGGTCGCCATGGGCATGCCCGGCCAGCCCTACCTCCGGGCCGGTGACGTCGTGGAGCTGGAGATCGAGGGCCTCGGCCGGCAGCGTCAGACGGTGGGTCAGGCATGACGACGACACAGGGCGCGGGCTCGTACCGGATCGTCGCGATGGAGACGCACGACGTGCGCTTCCCGACCTCGCGGGAGCTCGACGGCTCCGACGCGATGAACCCCGACCCCGACTACTCGGCCGCCTACGTGGTGCTCAGGACCGACGACGGGTACGCCGGGCACGGGTTCGCGTTCACCATCGGGCGCGGCAACGACGTGCAGACCGGCGCCATCTCCGCGCTGGAGCCGTACGTGATCGGCCGCGACGCCGAGGACCTGGGCGCGCTCTACAAGGAGATGGTCTACGACTCGCAGCTGCGCTGGCTGGGGCCGGAGAAGGGCGTCATGCACATGGCGATCTCCGCCGTGGTCAACGCCCTGTGGGACCTCAAGGCCAAGCGGGCGGGCAAGCCGCTCTGGCTGCTGCTGGCCGAGATGACGCCGGAGGAGATCGTCGAGCTCGTCGACTTCCGGTATCTGAGCGACGCGCTCACGCCGGCCGAGGCCCTCCAGATCCTGAAAAATGCGGAGAGCGGGAAGCGGGAGCGCATCGAGCACCTCAAGAGCGCCGGCTACCCCGCCTACACCACCTCGCCCGGCTGGCTCGGCTACGACGACGACAAGCTGCGCCGGCTCTGCCAGGAGGCGCTCGACCAGGGCTTCGGCCAGATCAAGCTCAAGGTCGGCGCCGACCTCGCCGACGACGTGCGCCGCTTCACCGTGGCCCGCGAGGTGTGCGGCCCCGACTATCCCATCGCCGTCGACGCCAACCAGCGCTGGGACGTCGCCTCCGCCATCGAGTGGGTGACCGCGCTCAAGCCGTTCGGCCCGCACTGGGTGGAGGAGCCGACCAGCCCCGACGACGTGCTCGGCCACGCCGCCATCGCCGAGGGCATCAGGCCCGTCCCGGTCGCCACCGGCGAGCACGTGCAGAACCGCGTCGTGTTCAAGCAGCTGCTGCAGGCCGGCGCGATCTCGTACCTGCAGATCGACTCCGCCCGGGTCGGCGGCGTCAACGAGAACATCGCGATCCTGCTGCTCGCGGCCAGGTTCGGGGTGCCGGTGTGCCCGCACGCCGGCGGCGTGGGCCTGTGCGAGCTGGTGCAGCACCTGTCGATGTTCGACTACGTGAGCGTCACCGGGACCATGGAGAACCGGGTGATCGAGTACGTCGACCACCTGCACGAGCACTTCACCGACCCGGTGGTGATCGAGAACGGCCGCTACCGAGCCCCGTCGGCGCCCGGCTTCAGCTCCGAGATGCACGCCGAGTCGATCGCCGCCCACACCTACCCCGGCGGAGAGGTCTGGAGGAACACGTGAACCTGAGAGCCATCGTGACCGGCGGCGGTTCCGGCATCGGCCTGGCCACCGCCACCCTGCTCGCCGGGCGGGGCATGAAGGTCGCCTGCCTCGACCTGAACCCGCCCGGCGAGCCGCTGATCGGCATCGCGGCCGACGTCGCCGACGACGCCGCGGTGCGCCGGGCCGTCGCCGAGGCGGCCGACCGGCTCGGCGGCGTCGACGTGCTCGTCAACAACGCCGGCATCGGCGCCCAGGGCACGGTCGAGGACAACCCGGACGAGGAGTGGCGCCGGGTGTTCGACGTGAACGTGTTCGGCATGGTCCGCGTCAGCCGGGCCGCGCTGCCGTACCTGCGCAGGTCGGAGCACGCCTCGATCGTCAACACGTGCTCGATCGCGGCCACCGCCGGTCTCCCTATGCGGGCCCTCTACAGCGCGACCAAAGGCGCGGTGCTGTCGCTCACGCTGGCGATGGCCGCCGACCACATCCACGAGGGCATCCGCGTCAACTGCGTCAACCCGGGCACCGCCGACACCCCCTGGGTCGCCCGGCTGCTCGACGCCGCCGACGACCCCGCGGCCGAGCGGGCGGCGCTGGAAGCCAGGCAGCCGATGGGCCGTCTGGTCAGCGCCGAAGAGGTCGCCGCCGCCATCGCGTATCTGGCCGGCCCCGAGTCCGGCTCCACCACCGGCACGGCCCTGGCCGTGGACGGCGGCATGCAGGGGCTGAGGCTCCGCCCGCACCATCCAGAAAGGTAACCCCCCTGATGAAGCTCAAGCCGCTGGCCGTCTGCGCGGCCCTCGTCGCCGCCCTCGCCGCGTGCGGTTCGGACGCCACCACGACCCCGGCAGCGGGAGGGGAAGGCGGCAAGGTCGGCATCGACCACCCGCGCGCCGACTCCGACTTCTGGAACTCCTACATCAAGTACGTCCCCGAGATGGCGGGCGAGCTCGGCGTCGAGCTGATGCCGGCCACGAACTCGCAGAACGACGTGGCCAAGCTGGTCAACAACGTGCAGGCGCTGATCGGCCAGGGAGCCAAGGCGATCGTCATGGCCCCGCAGGACACCGGCGCCATCGCCAGCACCTTGCAGAACCTGGAGAACAAGAACATCCCGGTCGTCACCGTCGACACCCGCCCCGACAAGGGCAAGGTCTACATGGTGGTACGGGCCGATAACCGCGCCTACGGCACCAAGTCCTGCGAGTTCCTCGGCGAGCGGCTCGGCGGCAAGGGCAAGGTCGTGCAGCTCATGGGCGCGCTCAGCTCGATCAACGGGCGCGACAGGGCCGAGGCGTTCGGCGAGTGCATGAAGACCAAGTTCCCCGGCATCACGGTCTTCGACGAGCCCACCGAGTGGGAGGGCAGCAAGGCCGCGTCCATGCTGCAGACCCGGCTGGAGCAGCACCCCGACGTCAAGGGCGTCTACATGCACGCGGGCGGTGTGCACCTGGCCCCGACGCTGCAGGTGCTCAAGCAGAAGGGCCTGCTGCTGCCGCCCGACGACCCCGAGCACGTGGTCGTGATCTCCAACGACGGCATCCCGCAGGAGTTCGAGGCGATCCGCAAGGGCGAGATCGACGCCACCATCTCGCAGCCGGCCGACCTGTACGCGAAGTACGCGCTCTACTACGCCAAGGCGGCGCTGGAGGGCAAGACGTTCCAGCCGGGCGCGACGGACCACGACAGCACGATCATCGAGCTGCCGAACGGCCTTGAGGACCAGCTTCCCGCGCCGCTGGTCACCAAGGACAACGTCGAGGACCAGACCCTCTGGGGCAACCAGGTCAAGTGATGACTTATCACGTTGAAGCCCGAAATGTCGTGAAGCGCTTCGGCCCGACCACGGCGCTCGACGGAGCGGGCATCTCGATCGCGGAGGGCGAGACCCACGCGCTCGTCGGCAGGAACGGCGCCGGCAAGTCCACGCTGGTGTCGATCCTCACCGGGCTCCAGCGGCCCGACGAGGGCGAGGTGCGCTTCGCGGGAGAGCCCGCCCCCGCCCTCGCCGACCGCGACGCCTGGCGGCAGCGGGTCGCCTGCGTCTACCAGAAGTCCACGATCATCCCCGCCCTGACCGTGGCCGAGAACCTGTTCCTCAACCGCCAGACCGAGGGCCGCCTCATCAACTGGCGGGCGCTGCGGGCCAGGGCGCGCGAGCTGCTCGACACGTACGAGGTCGACGTCGACCCGGGGGCGCTGGCCGGGGACCTCGGCGTCGAGCAGCGGCAGCTCGTGGAGATCGCCCGCGCCCTCTCCTTCGGCGCGCGGTTCATCATCCTGGACGAGCCGACCGCGCGCCTGGACGGCCCGGCCATCGAGCGGCTGTTCGACCGCATGCGCGCGCTGCGCCGGCAGGGCGTGACGATGATGTACATCTCGCACCACCTGGACGAGGTCTACGAGATCTGCCAGAGCGTCACGGTCTTCCGCGACGCCCGGCACATCATGACCTCACCCGTCGCCGACCTGCCGCACGACGAGCTGGTCGACGCCATGACCGGCGAGGCGACCGCGGCCTACCAGGCCCGCGCCCGCACCCCGCGCGAGGCGGTGGTGCTGGCCGCGTCCGGCCTCTCGCTCGCCGGCCGCTACCAGGACGTCGAGCTGTCCGTACGGTCAGGCGAGGTCGTCGGGCTGGCCGGGTCAGGCAGCAGCGGCAAGGTGTCGCTCGCCGAGACCCTGGTCGGCCTGCGCCGGGCCGACACCGGCGCCGTCACCGTGAACGGCCGGGCGGTCAGGCCGGGCGACGTCCCGGCCGCGCTCGCCGCCGGGCTCGGGTTCGTCCCGGAGGACCGCCACCACCAGGGCTTCGTGCCGCTGCTGTCCGTGGCCGAGAACGGGACGATGTCGATCGCGCACAAGCTGGGCCGGCTCGGCACCGTCTCACCCGCGAGACGCCGCGCCCGTGCCGTACGGATGATCCAGGACCTGGACATCAAGACCGAAGGGCCCGACCAGCCCGTCGGCGACCTGTCCGGCGGGAACGCGCAGAAGGTGGTGTTCGCCCGGGCGCTGGCCGACGACCCGGACGCGCTGGTCGTGATCAACCCGACCGCGGGCGTCGACGTCAAGGCCAAGCAGGCGCTGCTCGGCGCCGTCGAGGACGCGGCCGACCGGGGCGCGGGCGCCGTGCTCGTCTCCGACGAGCTGGACGACCTGCGGATCTGCGACCGCGTCCTGGTGATGTTCCACGGACGGGTCGTCAAGGACGTGCCGCGTGGCTGGAGTGACCACGAACTCGTGGCCGTGATGGAAGGCATCGAAGAGTGACCACACCGACCGCACTGACCCCGGCCGTGCCCCGGCTCAGGCTGGCCAGGTTCCGGGACCTGACGCTGGTCCCGGTGATCGTGCTCCTGCTGATCGTGGGCGCGTTCCTGGACCCGGTCTTCCTGACGGCCGGCAACCTGACCAACGTCCTCCAGCAGCAGGCCGCGATCTCGCTGCTGGTGCTGGCCGAGGCGCTGATCCTGATCTCCGGCAAGTTCGACCTGTCGCTGGAGTCGACCGTCGGCATGGCGCCCGCCCTGGCCGTGCTCCTGGTCGTGCCGGTGTCGGCCGGAGGGCTCGGCATCGGGCTGCCGGCCGTGCTGGTGATCCCGCTCTGCCTGCTCATCGGGGCCGCGATCGGGGCGTTCAACGGGTTCCTGATCATCAAGTTCCAGCTGTCGGCGTTCATCGTCACGCTCGCCATGCTGATCATCGTGCACGGCCTGCACCTCGGCCCTACCGAGGGCAAGACGCTGTTCGAGCTGCCCGAGTCGATGCTCTACCTGGGCGGCGCCGTCTGGCTCGGCCTGCCGGCCTCGATCTGGATCGCCGGCGCGCTGTTCGCCGCGGGCATCGCCGGGCTCGCCTACCTGCGGGTCGGCCGGTCCCTGTACGCGATCGGCGGCAACATCGACGCGGCCCGCGCCGCCGGCATCCGGGTGGACCGGGTGCTGTGGGGCGTGTTCATCCTCGGCGGCACGCTCGCCGCGCTGGCGGGCATCCTGGAGACCGGCCGGCTCGGCGCCATCGGCTCCGGCATGGGCGTCAACTGGATCTTCATGGTGTTCGCGGCGGCCGTCATCGGCGGCGTCAGCATGGACGGCGGCAAGGGCACGCTCACCGGCGTGCTCGTCATCGGCCTGGTGCAGAACCTGCTCACGCTCCAGGGCGTCTCGGGCTTCTGGCAGCCGGTCGTCTACGGGACCATCATCCTGTTCGCCCTCATGATCAGCCGGATAGCCGGCGGGAAGGCACAGGACTGATGGAACGGCTCGCGCTGCGTACCAGGCTGAAGCCCGGCTGCGAGGAGGTCTACGACCGCGAGCACGCCGAGCTCCCGGCGGAGCTCGAGCGGGCCATGCGCGCGCACGGCCTGCACTCGTGGCGGATCTACCGCGACGGGCTGGACCTGTTCCACTTCGTCGAGGCCGACGACTACGCCGCACTGCAGGCCGCGCTCCGCGACCACCCGGCCGACCGGGCGTGGCAGGCGCGCATGAACCGGCTCCTCGACGGCGGCTTCGACAAGGACTCCGGCGGTCTCCGGCTGGTCTGGGAGCTGACGTGATCGCGCTGCCCCGCGTCGGCCTGGGCGCCGCGCCCATCGGCAACCTGTTCTCGGCCGTCACCGACGAGCAGGCCCGCGCCACCGTCGACGCGGCCTGGGAGAGCGGGGTGCGCCTGTTCGACACCGCGCCGCACTACGGGCTCGGCCTGTCGGAGCGCCGCCTGGGCGCGGCGCTCCGCGGCCGGTCGGGATACGTGCTCTCGACCAAGGTCGGCCGGCTGCTGGTGCCCTCGTCCTCTGTCCGGAGGGACACCCAGGGCTTCGACGTGCCGGGTGATTTCGAACGCGTGTGGGACTTCTCCCGCGACGGCGTGCTCCGCTCGCTGGAGGAGTCGCTGGAGCGGCTCGGGCTGCCGGGCGTCGACCTCGCGCTCATCCACGACCCGGACGACCACCTCGACCAGGCGCTCTCGGAGGCGTACCCGGCGCTCGCCGAACTGCGCTCGCAGGGCGTGGTCAAGGCCATCGGGGTCGGCATGAACCAGTGGCGGGCGCCGTTGAGGTTCGTCCGGGAGACGGACCTCGACGTGGTCATGCTCGCCGGCCGCTACACCCTGCTCGACCAGTCGGGCCTGCCGCTCCTGGACGCCTGCGCGTCGCGGGGCGTCCGGGTGCTGGCGGCCGGGGTCTTCAACAGCGGCCTCCTCGCGACGCCCGAGCCGTCGGGCACCTACGACTACCACCCGGCCCCGCCCGAGCTGGTGGACCGGGCCCGGCGGATCGCCTCGGTGTGCGCGGCCCACGGGGTGACGCTCCCGCGGGCCGCGATGGCCTTCCCGCTGCGGCACCCGGCGACGGCGGCGATCGTCCTCGGCGCGCGCTCGCCCGGCGAGGTCAGGACCAACGCCGCGTCGATGGAGCGGCCCGTCCCCGGCGCGCTCTGGCCCGAACTGCGCGCCGAGGGCCTGCTTCACGACGGGCGTTGATCGGGCGCCACGCGCTCAAGCCTGGTCCAGCCCGTCCAGCCCCGCTGCTCCAGCAACGCGATCAGCCGGCGCGCCGGCGGCACGACGTCGAAGGCCAGCGTGTCCATCAGCCGGGCGAGCGGCGAGTCGATATCGGTGTCGTCGACGTACTCCTCGCCCCGCTCGTCCGCCATCCGCGTGAGGTAGGCGGCCAGCCTGTCGGCCAGCTCGACCAGCCGCGGGTCGTCGTCGGTCCGGTCAAGGGCCTGGCTCAGGGTGAGGTAGAAGCCGGCGAGCCGCGGGTCGTCGAGCTGCTCCCGCTTGCGTGCCATCCAGCCGGGGACCCGCTCGGGTGAGTGCGCGGCCAGTGGGATCCAGCCGTCGCGCTCGGCCTGGACGATCCGCTCGTCGACGCCGAGCGCCCGCAGCCGGTCGAGATACTCGACCACCTCCGGGGGCAGCGCCAGACTGTCTCCGGAGGCGAGCCGGGAGATCCGCTCGCGGTGCCGCTGCCGCTCGCGGATCTCCGCCCGCAGCCGCCTGTCGATGTCCGCGATCGCCGCGGCGAACTCCTCCTCGTCGGCCCGCAGCAGCTCCCGCACCCGCGCCAGCGGCACCCCGGCCTCGGCGAGGGTCCGGATCCTGATCAGCTCGACCACGGCGCCGGCGCCGTACCTGCGGTAGCCGGAGCGGTCCCGCTCCGGCTCCGGCAGCAGCCCTTTGGCGTGGTAGTGCCGCACCGCGCGGACCGTCACCCCGGCGTACGACGCCAGCTCGCCGATGGTCAGCATCACACCCGGCCGGTCGAATCCCGGACGATCCGGGCGATGTCCTGGGCATGGGTGAAGACCAGCTGGTGGTCGGCGTCGAGCCAGGTCAGGGCGATGTGCGGATGTTCGCGGACGAGCCGCTCGGCGCCGGCACGCCAGTTCGCGTTGAAACTCGGCGGCCCGTCGCCGGCCATCGAGGTGGACATGATCAGGCTGATGGGCACGTCGATCCTCCGGTATCGGTCGAGGATCTCGGACCGGATGGCATCGATCTCGAGATTCAGGTCGAGAGTCTCCTCGGCGGTGAGGAGCACCTGGCGTGCGGTGCCCCTCTCGGCCTCCTGCCGCGTCGCCAGATCCGCCCACATGGCCCGGAACGCCGGCAGGACGGCCTCGGTGACGAACGGTTCGGGCACCGGGTTCGCCCCGTCGATGAGGACGAGCCCGGAGACGGAGCCGGGATGCTCGGCGGCATGGTGCACGGCCAGGTCGGCGCCCAGCGAGTAACCCGCCAGCACGGGCGCCTCCGGCAGGCACAGCTCCGCCATGACCGCGCCGAGGTCGCTCAGGAACCCCTCGAAGGAGTACCGGCCGGCGGCCGAGGCGAAGCCGTGGCCGCGCAGGTCGAAGGTCACCACGTCGTGGTCGCGCCGCAGCAGGCCGGCCAGCTCGCGCAGGTGGGCCCGCGTCGAGTGCAGCCCGGGGCACAGGACGAGCGGTCGTCCCCGGCCGCCCCGGGACACCGGGATAGTGACGCCGTCGTGGTGGATCGTGAAGTGCCGCATCGTCCTGTCGCCCTTCTCGGCCCGCTCCCCGTCGTCGTGCTCGCCGTGCGACCGGTGCGGTCCGGCGACCTCGGTCACCGTGGGTTTCGTGGTCATCTCACCATGCTGTGGGGTTGACCCTGCGTCAGGGGCAAGCGGCTCCTCCGAGACTATGGTGTTCTAATGATCTTCACGATCACCAAGCCACCCGGGTGGGTCTTCCTGATCGGACTGCTGGCCCCGTGCCTGCTCGTGCTCTACTGGGCCAGCGTGCCGTTCTGGTATCGCGCCGAGATCTTGCTGGTAGGGGTCTTCGTCCTGGGCCCGCTGGTTCTGATCTACATCGGCCGCCTCATCGCGGCCTCGCTGAAGGGCCAGGCCGGCGGTCGCCCATGGAGATGGCTGGCAGCCCCGCTGATCGTCTGGGTCATGTTGCTGTCGCTCGTCACGGACGCGCCTTTCCAGTTGAGATTCGCGATCTCTCTTCCCGAAATGGAGGCGTATGCCGCGACGGTCAAGGAGCAGTCGCGGCTCGACGCGCCCTGCGAATGGGTCGGGCTGTATCGCGTGTGCTACTCGGCTCCGCACTACGTCGACTCGGAACCGGTCCCGGGCTCGGCCTACCTCGGCACCGAAGAATGGGTCATCGACAGCAACACGGGCTTCCTCATGGTGCCTCATGGAGAACCGGAGGCGGAGACCATCGACGACGAGTACCGCCACGTCGGCGGTCGCTGGTTCGGTCATCATGGATGGGACAACTGGTGAGGCGTGATGGCCGGGTCAACCAGCGTCCGTCGAGAGACACCGGGATCGCAAGTAGTGCACCACCCACAGCCCCGGCACCGGCTCCGCCTCCCCGGTGAGAGTGAACCCGAGTCGCTCGTACAGCATCCTGGCGGGCTTGTTGTCGCGCCCGGTGGAGACCGCGACCCGGCGCTCGCCGGCCCTGGCCATGACCTCCTTCACCAGAGCACGGCCGATGCCCCGCCGGTGCGCGCAGGGGTGCACCATGAGCCGGTTCAGGTCGATCTCCCCGGCCGTCTCCTCCCACGCCACGGCCCCGGCCAGCTCGCCGTCGTCGTCGAACGCCCCCAGCCAGGTGAGCGGCTGGGCCCGCAATTCCTCCGATGTCTCGTGCAGCGGCGGGATGCGGTCATCACCGATGATCTCCGCCTCGACCCGGTAGGCGGCGTGCTGCAGATCGATCAGGCCCGGCTGATCAGCTGAGATCTCGGATATACGCATTCAGCCAATCTCCCACAACGCGCTCACCGGCATCGCCCTCATCCGATCCCCGAACGGCAGCGTCTGCGTTCCCGTGTGGAGCACGATCCCGGCGATGAAGTCGTCCCCAAGGCGGTCGGCGAGGTGCCGCAGTCCTCGAAAATCGTCCGGCCGTACGGTCGATGCGGCCTTGACCTCGATACCCACGACCTGACCCCGGCGGTTTTCCAGGACCGTGTCCACTTCCACCTTGTCCTTGGTCCGGTAGTGGTAGAGGTCCACCTGCTCTTCCGCCCAGGTCAGCTGGCGGGCGAGCTCCATGAGCACGAACCCCTCCATAAGGGGGCCGAACTGTCCCCCAGGACGTACGAGGCCCCGGGCGTCGGCGCCGAGCAGGTATGCGGCGATCCCGGAGTCCACGAACGCCACCTTGGGAGTGCGGATGGCCCTGTTGCTCAGGTTTCTCGACCAGGCAGGTATGCGTTTGATCAGGAAGACCTCTTCGAGCAGGTTCAGGTAGCGGGAGGCCGTGGTGGCCGGCAGCCCTGCCTCGCCACCGAGGGACTGGCTGACGAGAAGTTGTCCGGAACGTGCCGCGAGTAGCCGGATGAGCACGCGCAGCTCGGCCACTCGTTCGATCTCCAGCAACGCGGTCATGTCGCGGGCAATCAGATGATCGACATAGGAGCTGAAGAAGCGCCGCCGTCTGCGATCGTTCACCCGCGCCACCGCTTCCGGAAAACCGCCCCGCACGACGCGTTCCGCATAGTCGGCTCGTGAGACATCGGCGGTGTGACGTAGGTCTGGCCCTTGGTCGAACACGGCATCGATGAAGCCGTCGGGGGCGCCGTCGATCTCTCCTTGGGAGAAGGGCCACAGTTCTATCGTTTCCATCCGTCCCACGAGCGTGTCAGGCAACGTTCGCAGCGCGAGAACACGGGACGAGCCCGTCAGGAGGAACCGACCGGGACGTTGGTCGGCGTCGACTTGAGCCTTGATGGCGAGCAGCAACTCGGGTGCCCGCTGGATCTCGTCGATGACCATCATGCCGGGAACGTCGACGAAGCCATCGGGATCCGCTCGGGCGCCCTGGAGAATGTACGCCACGTCCAGATCGCGCCACTCTGCCGCGTGCTCGTTGACCAGTTGTTTCACGAGCGTGCTCTTGCCGCTCTGGCGGGCGCCGTTGATCAGCACCACCCGTGTGTCCGTCAGGGCTTCCTTCACGAGGGTTTCCGCGTGCCGGACGACCACTCTGCCCAAGGGGGTATGCGCCATGGGGTCAGCATCGCACATCGGCGGTGGTTTGGACGCTACTCACGTGGTGGTTTGGTCGCCCTTCTTATGGGTGATTGGCCGCTCATGCTGTGGTGGGTTGGCCGTACCCTGGGTTAGCGTCCACGGGAGTGGTGTACGGGTTTGAACCCGTTCGTCACCTTGGCGCCCGTAAGGGAAGATCGATGTGACATGAGGGCGGCCACTCC
>NZ_JBVJKR010000023.1:0-124829 GCF_055585125.1 Nonomuraea sp. NPDC054003 | reverse complement strand
ACCCGGAAGTTAAGCTTCTCTGCGCCGATGGTACTGCACTCGGGAGGGTGTGGGAGAGTAGGTCACCGCCGGACAATTTTCATATGGGAAAGGCCTCGACAGGTTCTGTCGGGGCCTTTCCTTGTTTCGTGAGGGCCCGAGGCTACGGCTTCGGGGCTTTTCTCGTTTTCTGGGGCCTCGGCATGCTTGCCGAGGCCCTTTGTGTTTCAGGAGGTCGCCTCCTGGCGGAGTACGAAGACACCCCAGCCCAGATACTCCCGCCCGTACTCCAGATGTGAGCGCCTGGCCGTCGTCAGGAACTCACGCATGGCGTCGGCGTCGGGATCTCCGGGGTTGGCGCGAAGCCAGTCGCTTATCGTCCACCACTGGCTCGCCACGTACCGATCCCAGCTGTCCGGGCTGGCCAGCACCATTTCCAGCAGCTCGAATCCCGCCTGTTCGAAACGCTCTCCCGTACCGGAAAGAGAGGTGAAGGTGTCCTCCTCCAGAGAGAGGGCCCGCACCGCATCGGGCGGGGGCGGGGCCGTCCAGTAGCACTCTCCCACCAGGGCGAGCCCGTCACGGCGGAGGGGGCGGCGCATCAGGTCGAGCGTGCCGGAAAGGCCGCCGCCTATCCACGTCGCGCCGATGCAGGACACGATGTCGAACGCTCCCGGTTCGGCGTCGTACGTGCCGGCGTCCGCTTCGACGAACTGGACGCGGTCGGAGACCCCCAGTTCACCGGCGCGATCTCTCGCCGCTTCCAGGAACACCTTGCTGATGTCGACGCCGATGCCCTGATGGCCGTAACGGGCGGACCAGCGATTCAACATTTCGCCCTTGCCGCACGCCAGGTCGAGTTGCCGCGTTCCCGCGTCGACACGGCAGATCTCCCCCAGCAGATCGAGCTTGTCATCGGTGAGCGGATTGAGTATGCGGTGACGGGCTTCGGCTATTTCATGGAAGCGCAGAGACATGGGGTCAGTCTCACGGAACCGTTTTCATCCCCATGCGGCGGAGTGCTGATCACAGCATGATCGCGAGGTTGGCGTTCACCTGATGGCATGGCGAAACCCCTGGTAGACGGGTTGATCACCACAATCACGTCCGCCGCAACCAGGGGCCTCGCATGTTGTTCTACCGTGCTGCCGTCGATTTGTCGCGCTCAACCCTGAACTACGTCGCCGGCCTCATCCGCCGGCACCGCAAGAGGATCGGCTCCACCTGGCGCCTGCTCAACCCGGGACAGCAGGCCCTGCTCGTACTGGTCTACCTGCGCAAGGGCGAGACGTTCACCGAGATCGGTGCCGGCTTCGGAATCTCGACGACCACGGCGTGGCGGTATGTCGAAGAGACCGTGATGCTGCTGTCGGCGCGCTCGCCCAAGCTCGGACAGGCGCTGCGCAGGGCCAAACGCGACAGCCTGCACTACCTGGTGCTGGACGGCACGCTGATCCCCATCGACCGGGTTGCCGCCGACCGGCCCTACTTCTCCGGCAAGCATCGCGTGCACGGGATGAACGTCCAGGTCATCGCCGCACCGGACGGAACGATCCTGTGGACCTCGGGTGCGCTGCCGGGCAAGACCCACGACCTGAGCGCGGCGCGTATCTGGGGCATCCTGCGCGCAGTCGAGCAGGCCGGGATCATCACCCTGGCCGACAAGGCCTATCAGGGAGCCGAAGGTCCGGTCCGCACTCCGTACAAGGGCAAGAACAAGCCCGCCTCCCAGAAGCAGGCCAACCGCGCCCACGCCAGGCTCCGCGGTCCTGGCGAACGGGCGAACGCCCAGCTGAAGAGCTGGAAGATCCTCCGGAAGCTACGCTGCAGCCCGTCCAAGGCCGGACACCTGTGCAAGGCCATCGCCGTGCTGCAGAATCACCGAGTCGCGCAGGCGGCGTGAGGATGAAAAGCGTTCACGGAAGCTGTCTCGGCCCTGCCACTCAATATGCAGGTCACTCGGATGACCGGCGGCTTCGGGTCGGCCGGATCCGTGGTTGTGCGGGTTCCGGACATGCCCCGGCTTGCTAGGCTGGGGGGGTACCGGGCCACCCCAACCACGGGTGGCCTTCGTCGCGTAAGGCCCGGGATGGGCGGCGACCAGCCACGGCGGGCCCGTACGGGTAATAGAGGCTCGCTGAGTGAGCCAACGAAATGGACCAGAAGTGAACAGAGATAGCGGATCGGACGGCGAGCAGCGCGGGCGCGGCGATAACGGGGGCGAGCGCTCGCATGGCGACAGGAACGGCGGATCCGGTTCCCGCGGACGCGACGATCGAGACCGTCCGTTCCGTTCAGGCGGCGACAGGCGTTCCTATCAGGACCGAGGCCGGGGAGGCCAGGGGCGGGGCGAAGGCGGCGGCCGGCCGTTCCGCGACCGCGACGATCGCGGACCGCGCGGCGCCGGGGGTTATCGTGATCGCCGTGAGGGCGATGACCGCCGTTCCTATCGCGATCGTGACGAAGGTCGTCCTTCCGGAGATCGTGGCGAGAGCCGGCCGTACCGGGACCGTGATGACCGCGGTCCTCGGCAGGAGCGTGGTTACAGCGGCGAGCGCCGGTCGTTCCGGGATCGGGACGACCGTGGCCCGCGTGGTGAGGGCGACCGTCGTCCCTTCCGTGATCGGGACGACCGCGGCTCCCAGCGTGGCCCGTCAAGGGACAGAGACGAACGTCGGCCCTACCAGGACCGGGGGGATCGTCCGTCCTATCAGGATCGTGGGGAGCGTCGGCCGTACCAAGATCGTGGGGACCGTCCCTCTTACCAGGACCGTGGCGAGCGTCGCCCCTATCAGGACCGGGGAGACCGCCCGTCCTACCAGGACCGGGGTGACCGTCGGCCGCACCAGGATCGTGGGGACCGTCCGTCCTATCAGGATCGTGGGGAGCGTCGGCCGTACCAAGATCGTGGGGGCCGTCCGTCCTATCAGGACCGTGGCGAGCGTCGCCCGTACCAGGACCGGGGGGATCGTCCGTCCCATCAGGATCGTGGCGAGCGTCGGCCCTATCAGGACCGGGGTGATCGTCCCTCCTACCAGGATCGTGGCGAGCGTCGGCCCTACCAGGACCGTGGGGACCGTCGGCCGGATCAGGATCGCGGCGAGCGTCGCCCCTATCAGGACCGGGGGGATCGTCCGTCCCATCAGGATCGTGGGGAGCGTCGCCCGTACCGCGATCGGGACGAGAGCCGTCCTCCCAGGGATCGTGATGAGCGTCGTCCGTACCGGGATCGCGACGATCGCGGCTCCCGGAGCGAGGGTGAGCGCCGTCCCTTCAGGGAGCGCGACGATCGCGGACCCCGGCGTGACGACCGTGGCCCGCGCCGTGAGGGGGGCTCGCGTCCGTTCTCGCGGGAGGAGCGGCCCGGCGCTCGCGCCCGCTTCGGCAGGGACGACCGCGAGGGTGACCGGCCGCAGCGCGAGCCGCTGCCTGAGGTCGCGCCCGACATCAGCGCCGACGACCTCGACAAGGAGGTGCGCGAGGAGCTGCGGTCCCTGCCCACGGATCTTGCGGAGCTGGTGGGCCGGCACCTCCTCGCCGCCGAGCGCGCCCTCGAAGAGGACGATCCCGACAAGGCTCACGAACACACCAAGGTGGCGCGCAGGTTCGCGGCCAGGATCGGTGTCGTACGGGAGGCGGCCGGCATCGTCGCGTACCGGGCCGGACACTTCAGCGAGGCGTTGAGCGATCTGCGCGCCGCCAGGAGGATGACCGGTTCGGAGGCGTACCTGCCGGTCATGGCGGACTGCGAGCGCGGGATGGGACGTCCGGAACGGGCGCTCGACCTGGTGCGCTCGCCGGAGGCCGAGCGGCTTGACCGGGCCGGGCGGATCGAGCTGACGATCGTGGAGTCGGGGGCGCGTCGCGACCTCGGCCAGCACGACGCGGCGGTCATCACGCTCCAGCGGCTTCCGGAGCTGCGCGACCCGCAGCCCCGTCCGTGGTCGGCGCGCCTGGCGTTCGCGTACGCCGACGCGCTGGAGGAAGCGGGACACCACGACGCGGCGGTGGACTGGTTCGGCAGGGCGGTGGCGTTCGACGAGGACGGCGAGACGGACGCCGCCGAGCGGTACGCCGAGCTGACCGGCGCGACGATCGAGGACGTCGAGGAAGGCTACGACGAGGACTTCGTGTCCCCGGGGGACGCCGCTTCCGAGGCATCCACGGAGGCCGGCGGCGAAGGCGAACCGGAAGCTCGTGACGCCGGACCGGCCGCACAGGATGCCGGCAAGGCCGGCAGCGAGGCGGAGCCGGACGCGCCGCGTGCTGAAGAGGCCGACCATGACGCCGAGCAGGGCAGGTCGTCCGAGCGGCCCGGCGCGGACAACCGCCGTGAGCAGGCCGAGAGCGTCCCGGCTGCGTCGCCTGAGCAGTCCGGGGACGACAGCGACTCGGCCACGTCCCCCGAGCAGGCTCGGGGGGAGGCAGGTACGTCGGCCGAGCGGGCTGAGGGCGAGAGCGACGCGGCCACGTCGCCGGGGCAGCCTCGGGAGGCGGGTACGTCGGCCGAGCGCGCCGGGGACGAGAGTGTCGCTACGTCGCCTGAGCGGGCTGAGGGTGAGAGCACCTCGGCCATGTCGCCCGGGCGGGCTCGGGAGGAGGCGGGTACGTCGCCTGAGCAGGCCGGGGGCGCGTCGTCCAAGCGAACCGGCGGGGCGGCACGACCCGGTCAGACGGGCGAGCCCGTAGCGGGCGAGCCGGACGCACCGACGGATGCCGAGCACGGAAAGCAGGGCGGCGCTTCATCGGTGCCGATCTCCCCGTCCTTCATCGAGCCGGACTTCGGTGACCATGCTGGGGACGAACCTGGCAAGCAGTCCGAGTAGGTGACGTTCTCGGGTACGCACTCCCGTTCTGGCGAGTGCGTACCCGAGGTCGTGTTCACGGGGAGACGCGGTCCAGCCAGTGGAGGATGCCGGCGACGTTCGACGGGGCGCCGCTGAGCAGCTCGAACTGCTCGGCCGTCTCGTCGTCGCCGGCCAGCGCCTGGTAGCGCTCTCTGGTACGGTCCCGCACCATGGCCACGGCGTGGTCCAGGTCCAAGCCTTCGGCGTGGGCCTGGCGGGTGAGGTCCACCCAGATGCGCAGCTCCTCAGCTGATCGGTCGAGCGTGTCCCGTACCGCGTCGACCGGCCCGTAATGGCTGAACAGCAGCCGCTGTGGCTCCAATGCCTGGAACAGGGCGATCGAGTCGAGGGCGGTCTGCAGGTCGAAGTCCGGAGGCGGGGTGGCCGGGCGCAGATCGCCGGTCTGCGGCAGGTAAACGCCCGCGGCGTCGCCGACATAAAGGTCACCGGTGGCGGAGTCGATCAGCCCTACGTGGTGCTTGGCGTGGCCGGGAGAGTAGTGGCTGCTCAGCGTCCTGCCGTTGCCGAGGTCGATGGCGCCGGTGTCGCCGAGGGCGACGATGCGTTCGGCCTCGGTGGGGGAGAGCTCGCCGAACAGCGTGTCCAGGCGGTCTCCCCACACCATTCTGGCGCTGGCCATCAGCCTGGCCGGTTCGGCCAGATGCCGGGCGCCCTTCTCGTGCACGACGACCTGCGCGGACGGGAAGAACTTGGCGATGTCTCCCACCCCGCCCGCGTGGTCGAGATGAATGTGCGTGACCACGACGGTGGCCAGATCGTCCGGGCCGACGCCCAGCGACGCGAGCGCGTCACGCACGACGGGGGCCGAGGTGGATGTCCCCGTTTCGACCAGGCAGGGACGATCACCCAGGATGAGGTAACCGGCGGTGATACCTGAGTATCCGGCCATCTTCGTGTCGATCTCATAGACGTCGCCGCCCAGGGCGGTGATGTTGTCCACAGGCACTCCAGAGCCGTGTCCGCTATCCCCAGAACGGCGTTCGAGCCGAACTGGACTTCCTCACATCGTAGAGAGTGATCTCCACCCGATCACCAATGGGAGGACGACAGTGGACCGCAACGAGGTCTTGCTGGTGGGACGGCTGTCCGCGGCAGTCGAAGACCGGAGTCTGCCGAGCGGCGACACCATGACGAAGTGGCGGCTGCTGGTGCGCCGCCGCAGGCACAGGCGGGACGGCATGGTCACCGACAGCATTCCGTGCGTCAGCTTCAACCAGGAGGTGGCCGACGTCCTCCGCACTCTCCGACCCCGTGACGCCATGGAGGTCACCGGTGCCTTCCGTTGCCGTGTCTTCGGTCCGGCGTCGGGCAAGATCTGGGCCTACGAGGTCGAGGTGGCCACGGTCAGGGTCATCGAGGCCGCCCCCCTCCCGGCGGGCGAGCCCGGCGAACCGCCGGTCCCTTCCGCGCCCCGCCCGGTCGCCGTCCTCGCCGAGGCGGGCTGACGCCGGGCGGTCCGTTCGGCGCGCCGTCCGTGACGGGCCGGTGCTCTCCGCCGTCGGCGCTCGTGACGGGGGAGAACGGTCAGCGGATGGCGAAGGTTCGCAGGACCAGGCCCGTGCGGGGCTTGGGGCCGAAGGAGGTCGACTTGCGCGGCACCCGCTCGCCGCCCGACGCCACCGCGAGGACGTCGGCGACGTCCAGCGGCCTGAGGATCACGGCGGTGCCACCTGTGGCCGCGGCGAGCTCCACGGCGGCGTGCGGGTCGTGGTGCACGATCCGCACCGTCTCCTCGTCGTCGCGCAGGCCCCACACCTTGGGCAGGACGAACTCGGTGAGGATGGAGGTGTTCAGCGAGTTCCACCGGGCCGAGCGGTCCGCCGGCATGGCCTGCGCGAGTTGCAGCGGGTCGGGGCTGGTGAGGAGGTGCGCGCCGTTCTCGCAGGCCAGCAGGAAGGCCGGGCCTTCGGTCTGGTGGAGCGCGTGGAGGCCCTCGTCGAGGTCGCTGAGATCCTGTACGCGCCACGAGCCCTTGGCCCTGGCCACCGCCTCCTCCAGCGGGAGCCCGGGGATGACGCGATGGATGGCCTTGAGGTCGGGCGGGTACGCGTCGGTGTCCACGAGCAACGCCAGGCCGAAGTCCCACGGGCTCCGCTTGACCTGCTCCGAGTCCTGAGCGCCTCGGCCGTCGTCCTCACGGCCGTTCGAGGGGATCCCGTCCTGGGCGGGGTGGCCGGGTCCGGTGGGTTCGGCGTGCAGGGCGTGTTCGCGGCGCTGGAGTATGCGGTACGTCGCGTACCTGTGATGGCCGTCGGCGATGAGGGCCTGGCGGGGATGGAGGTCGGCGTTGACGGCGGCTATCTCCGCGTCGTCGGTGACCGCCCAGAGCCGGTGGGTGAGGCCGTCCTCGGTGTGCGCGGTGACCAGGGGCTCGCGGTGCGTGGCCACCTCGTCCACGAGGCGGGTCGCCGCGCCGTCCTGGCCGTTGTAGAGGAGGAAGATGGGTTCGAGGTTGGCCTGGGTGGTGCTCATGAGGGCCAGGCGGTCGGCGATGGGGCCGGGTAGCACGTCCTCGTGCGGCAGGATGATGCGCTGCGCCGGATCCGGGAGGCAGACGTCGCCGATGATGCCGCGCTGCAGCACCCCTGGGCCTCGCTGCTCGTACACGTAGAGCGCCGGCTGCTCGTCGGGGACGAGGACACCGGACGCGAGCCACGCTTCCAGCATTCTTCCCGCCTCCTGATACCTGGAATTGGGCGAGACTTGGATCTGACTTTGGGAGGAAACAAGAGGATTGTCAGAGTTAATGGTGTTCTGGTCTGTAGAGGTAGAGGGATCGGAAGGGGGCTTCTGAGCATCAGTGCCGGGTCTGCCGGGAACGATGAGACGGACGACGTTGTTGGGATGAGCGTCCAGCAGGGCGCTCACATCGCCGTCGGAGATCAGGTCGTAAGGCGGGGAGGTCACCTTGGCGGGATCGTCTACGGCGAAGCGGACGCCCCGGAATGGGCGAAGGATCAGCCCGTCCGGTATCGGCAGTTCAGAATTCCCCATACCGGGCATGCTGCCATAAACGCCCGAGTCTTCCCGTAGTCGCCTCAATGCCCCGCTGGGATCCGATTCCGTAACTCCGTCGTATGCCGATGTAGGAGGGCTCACGCATGATGGAAGGTGCCGACGGCCGCGCAGATTCCCCCGGCACCCCCCAGGGTGACGTGTACGACTGGTACCAGCGGGGTGTGAAGCTCTTGAAGGAGGGCAGCCCCGCGGCCGCCGCCGCGCTGCTGGAGCGTGCCGCCGACGCGGAGCCGGATTCGCGCAGCATCAGGGAGGCGCTGGCACGGGCCCAGTTCAACTCCCGCCGGTACGCGGAGGCGGCCAGCAGTTTCCAGTGGATCGTGGACGACAACCCGACGGAGGATTACGCGTACTTCGGGTTGGGGCTGTCGCTGTGGCGGACCGGCGACATCGAGGCGGCCCAGGAGCCGCTGGCGATCGCCGTCGCCATGCGGCCCGACGACCGCAACTACGTGTCGGCGTTGCGCAGCGTCCGGGCCACCTTAAAGGCCCGGAGGGACATGTGAGGCGCGGCTGCCGTCACGGAGGGCTGATCACGTACTGGAGTATGCCGTCCGCACCGCCCCTGGGCACGGCGCCCAGGCGCCGGGCCAGGCGCTGGGAGGCGACGTTGCCCTCGTCGGTCTCCAGCAGGATCTCCTTGAGGCCCGCTCGCCGGCCCGTCTCCAGGACGGCGAGGGCGGCCTCGGTGGCCAGGCCCGAGCCCCAGAGGGCGGGTTCGAGGCTGTAGACGATCTCCACCTGGCCGCTGTCGTGCCGTCGAAGGCCGCACACGCCGACGAACTCGTCCCGCAGGTATGCCTTCCACAGGCCGTACCCGTGTTCGGTGAAGTCGTCAGCGCTGTCGGCGAGGAGCGTGGCGGCGAGTTCGGCGGAGACCTCCCGGTCGTCGAACAGGTACCGCCTCACCTCCGGCTGGTTCCAGTGCGCGACCAGGATGTCCAGGTCGGCCTGACTGGCCGGGAGTAGTTCCAGCCGGTTGGTACGAAGAACCGTCACACCATCCAGGAAACACGTGTCATCGCCGTCACGCAGCCCGATAGAGCTCCTGTCGCTGCATGACGGCCTCCCCAGGGGAACTCGCCACCGGGGATGAGTGCACCGTTCGGCGTGCGGCCTCGGCGGGTCGGACGTGACTGACGGTAAGAGCAGCGCGCCTCGCGGCCACTGTCCACGGCAGATCTGCAGGGTGTCTGCATGGCGGGTCTGGGCGGTGAGTCTGGGTGGCGGGTCTGCGAGATGCGTCTGGGCGGTGAGTCTGGGTGGCGGCTCTTCGTGGTGGGTCTGTGCGGCGGCTCTGCGTGGCGGCTCTGCGCGAGTGGGTCCGCGTGACAGGTTTCGTGGCGGGTCCGCGTGGCGGGTCCGCGCGGTGCGTCTGTGCGGCGGGTCCGCGCGGTGCGTCTGTGCGGCGGGTCTGCGTGGCGGCTCTGCGCGAGTGGGTCCGCGTGACAGGTTTTCGCGGTGGGTCTGCGCGGCGGTCCGCGTGACAGGTCTGTGCGGTGCGTCTGCATGTCGGATCAGCGTGGCGGATCTCCAAAGTGGATCTGTACGGAGATCCCTCACAGCGGTCTCCCGGGTGGGGTTCCACTGCGGGACCTGGGGTGTTGTGTGTCGACCTCTGAGTCGGTCGTGGAGTGGGGCCGGCAGCAGATCTCCACGGTGGGTCTCCCGAGGCGGGGCTCGACGGCGTCGCATGGGCCTGTGGGCGGTCTCATGTGGTTCTGGGCGTCCGGTGGCAGGAGCTCTGCGGCCGTGGTCTTGGGCAGCCGGTCGGGGTGGCGGGTGTGCGGGAATGGGATTCACGGGGATACGGGAACGGGACCCGCGGGGGGAAGGGGATTCGCGGGGGTATGGGCGCGGACGTGGCGGTGGGGCGGCGGGCTAGAGTCTCACAGGATGTGAGCCGGAGACGGAAAGAGGCGCGGTGCTGATCGACGGTTACGACACCCTGCTGCTCGACCTCGACGGCGTCGTGTATCTCGGGCCAAGGGCCGTGCGCGGCGCGGCCGAGGCGCTGGAGGAGGCCGGACGGCGCGGGGTGAGGCTGGCGTACGTGACGAACAACGCCTCCAGGACGCCTGCCGCCATCGCCGCCCATCTGCGGGAGCTGAGGGTTCCCGCCGAGCGGGACGACGTGGTGACGTCGGCGCAGGCGGCGGCGCGGGTGGTGGCCGAGCGGGTGCCGGCGGGGGCGAAGGTGCTGGTCGTCGGCGGGGCCGGGCTGCGGATGGCCGTGCGCGGGCAGGGGCTGAGGCCCGTCACGGCGGCGGCCGAGGGGCCCGCGGCCGTGGTCCAGGGGATGTGGGCGGGGCTGTCGTACGGGCTGCTGGCCGAAGGGGCGCTGGCGGTGCGGCAGGGGGCGCTGTTCGTGGCCGCCAACCGCGACTCGACCATGCCCACCGGGCGCGGCGAGGTGCCGGGCAACGGGGCGATGTCGCGGGTGATCGCGTCGGCGACCGGGGTGGAGCCGCTCTACGCGGGGAAGCCGGATCCTCCGCTGCACCGGGAGTCGATGATCCGTACGGGGGCGCGGCGGCCGCTGGTGGTCGGCGACCGGCTCGACACCGACATCGAGGGGGCGCGGAACGCGGGCGTCGACGGGCTGCTGGTGCTCACGGGGGTGGCCAAGCCGCTCGACGTGCTCACCGCGCCGCCGCACCAGCGGCCGACGTACGTGGCAGAGGATCTGTCCGGCCTGCTGGCACCGTACCCGGAAGTGCGGGACGGGGCGTGCGGCGGGTGGCGGGCCCGCTGGGTGGACGGGACGCTGCGGCTCGACGGCGACGGGAGCCGGATCGACGGGCTGAGGGCGGCGTGCGACGCGGCGTGGGCGGCGGCGGGGGACAGCCCCGCCGAGGAGGACGCGGTCAAGCCGGTGCTCGGTCGGATCGGCTGATCCGGTGCTCGGGACGATCGGCTGACCCGGTGATCGGCGGAGGGCGCGACCCGGACCGGCCACGCCGCCTGCGGTGAGCGGGCGGGCGGCTCGGTCAGAGGAGCCGGCGCAGGCGGAGCAGGTCGCCGAAGCTGGCGTCGATCCTCACCCGGCCGCCGAGCAGCGCACGGGCCAGATCCAGCTCTCCGTCGACCAGCGCCACGAGGTCGTCGCTGACGATCGTCAGCTTCACGTCGGCCGGCCTGCCGTCGGCCGGCGGCGCCTCCAGGAACGGGTCCAGGCCCCCGTGGTGCAGGCGTCCGTGGAAGGTCACGTCGAGATCGGAGACGCGGCAGCTGACCGTGCGCTCGACCACATGCCTGGCACGGTCCTCCTCGTCGATCTCGTCGAACTGCGCGACGAGCTTGACCAGTGCCGCCCGGCACTCCTCGACGCTTGCCATGATCGCTCCCTTTCTACTTCCTTTACGGTCGGTAGCGTTCCACACCGAGCGCCCCGTATGACCCTTCAACGCGTGACACGCCTGCCAAGGTCCCGCGCGCTCGCCCGAGGCGTTACCGTCGAGTCATGAGTGAGCTGCCAGAGGAGACCGGCGACGCGCGGGTCGACGCGGTCCTCGCCGGGCTGGGCCGGCTGCCGGGCCTGCCGGTGAGCGATCACGTGGCGGTGTTCGAAGAGGCGTTCTCCGGGCTGGAGGCCGCGCTGGGCGCCGTGGACGCCCAGTGAGCCGCAGAGTCCGGCTCGACAGCGAGCTCGTGCGGCGCGGGCTCGCCCGCTCCCGGGAGCAGGCGGTCCAGCTCATCGAGGCGGGCCGCGTCACCGTGGGCGGACGGCGGGCGGCCAAGCCGGCCACCCAGGTCGACACCGCCGCCGCCGTCGTCGTGGCCGAGTCCCAGGACGGCCCCGACTACGTCTCGCGCGGCGCCCACAAGCTCATCGGGGCGCTCGACACGTTCGGGAGCCTCACCGTCGAAGGGCGGCGCTGCCTCGACGCCGGCGCGTCCACCGGCGGGTTCACCGACGTGCTGCTGCGCCGCGGCGCGGCGCACGTGCTCGCCGTCGACGTCGGCTACGGCCAGCTCGCCTGGTCGCTGCGCACCGACGAGCGGGTCACGGTGATGGAGCGGCTCAACGTCCGCGACCTCACTCCGGATCTCGTCGGCGAGCCGCCCACGCTGGTCGTCGGCGACCTGTCGTTCATCTCGCTGCGGCTCGTGCTGCCCGCGCTGGCCGCCGTCGCGGCGCCGCGGGCCGACTTCGTGATGCTGGTCAAGCCGCAGTTCGAGGTGGGCAAGGACCTCGTCGGCGCGGGCGGGGTGGTGCGCGACCCCGAGCTGCGGGCGGGGGCCGTGCGCGCGGCCGCGGCCGAGGCGGCGCGGCTGGGGCTGGCCGTGCGCGGCGTCACCTACAGCCCGCTGCCCGGGCCGTCGGGCAACGTCGAGTACCTGCTGTGGCTGGGCAAGGGGGAGGGCGAGCCGCCGGTCGCCGACCTCGAGCACGAGATCCGGCGGGCCGTCGCGGAAGGGCCGCAATGAACCGGACCGTCCTGGTCACCGTCCACACCGGCCGCGAGGCCGCCGTCGAGAGCGCCCGCCTGGTCATCCGGCGGCTGCTCGACGCGGGCCTGCGCGTACGGGTCCTCGACGTGGAGGCCGGCGAGGTCGGCGCGGAAGGCGTGGAGGTGGTGCCCGCGGAGCCGAGCGCCGCCAAGGACGCCGAGGTGATGATCGTGCTCGGCGGTGACGGGTCGCTGCTGCGCTCGGCCGAACTGGCCAGGCCGACCCGCACCCCGCTGCTCGGCGTGAACCTGGGCCACGTCGGGTTCCTCGCCGAGGCCGAGGTCGCCGACCTGGACGACGCAGTCGACGACGTGGTCGCCGGCCGCTACGACGTCGAGGAACGCATGACCATCGACGTGCTGGCCCGCCAGAACGGCAACGTCATCGCCGACACCTGGGCGCTCAACGAGGTCACCGTCGAGAAGCAGGAGCGCATGCTGGAGGTGGTGGCGGAGATCGACGGGCGGCCGCTGTCACGCTGGGGCTGCGACGGCGTGATCTGCGCCACCCCGACCGGGTCCACCGCCTACGCGTTCTCCGCCGGCGGGCCCGTGGTCTGGCCGGAGGTCGAGGCGCTGCTCATGGTCCCGATCAGCGCCCACGCCCTGTTCGCCCGGCCGCTCGTCATCTCGCCGCGCTCCACGGTCGCCGTCGAGATCCTTCCCGACACCCCGGGCGGAGTGCTGTCGTGCGACGGCCGCCGCCGCTTCGACCTGCCCTCCGGCAGCCGCGTCGAGGTGCGGCGCGGCGCCGAGCCGGTGCTGCTGGCCCGGCTGCACGGCGTCGAGAGCACCGGCGCCCCCTTCACCGACAGGCTGGTCGCCAAGTTCGAACTACCTGTGCAGGGCTGGCGTGGGAGGGTGCGACCCTGAATGAATTGAAGGGCCGAACACGTAGGATCGCATACGCACACGTGTTCGGGCCGCGGCGCGGTTGATCGTATTCTCGCAAGTGACGGGAGTGGGCAGTGCGACCAAGGGTCGAGGAGGTCCGCATCCAGGGGCTCGGTGTCATCGATGAGGCCGTGCTGGAGCTATCGCCGGGCTTCAACGTGGTGACCGGCGAGACCGGCGCGGGCAAGACGATGGTCGTCACCGGCCTCGGGCTGCTGTTCGGCGGCCGGGCCGACCCCTCCCGCATCAGACCGGGCGCCGACAAGGCCACCGTCGAGGGCACGCTCGTCATCGAGCCGGGCGGCCGCGTGTCCCAGCAGGTCGAGGACATCGGCGGCCAGGCCGAGGACGGCGAGCTGATCATCTCTCGCACGGTCTCCGCCGAGGGCCGCTCGCGCGCCTGGCTCGGCGGCCGGTCCGTGCCCGTCGGCACGCTGACCTACCTCGCCGACGACCTGGTGGCCGTGCACGGCCAGATGGACCAGCAGCGGCTGCTCCAGCCCGCCAGGCAGCGCGCCGCGCTCGACCGCTACGCCGGCAACGACCTGGTCAAGCCCCTGCGGGCCTACCAGCAGGCCTACAAGCGCCACAAGCAGGTCGGCGCGCAGGTCGAGGAGCTGACCACCAGGGCCAGGGAGCGGGCGCAGGAGGCCGACCTGCTCAGGTTCGGCCTGGAGGAGGTCGAGAAGGTCGACCCCAAGCCCGGCGAGGACGCCGCGCTGCGCGAGGAGGAGGAGCGGCTCTCCCACGCCGACGCCCTCCGCACCGCCGCGACCGGCGCCCACACCGCGCTGCTCGGCGACCCCATGGAGGCGGCCGACGGCGGCGCCCACGACGTGATCTCGCTGCTCGGCGAGGCCCGCGCGGCCGTCGAAGCGGTCCGCGACTACGATCCCGCGCTGGCCGCCGTCGCCGACCGGCTGGCCGAGGCCGGCTATCTGATCTCCGACGTGGCCACCGACCTGGCCTCCTACGCCGAGTCGGTCGAATCCGACCCCGCCCGGCTGGCCGCCGTCCAGGAGCGCAGGTCCGTGCTCACCGGCCTCATCCGCAAGTATGGCGAGGACAGCGCCGCGGTGCTGGCCTGGGCGCAGCAGGCGGCCGCCCGGCTGGCCGAGCTGGAAGGCGACGACGACCGCGTCGGCGAGCTCACCCGCGAGTACGACGAGCTGACCGAACGGCTGACCGAGCTGGCCGGCGAGCTGACCCGGGTGCGCGAGGCCGCCGCCGAGCGCTTCGGCAAGGCCGTCACCGAGGAGCTGACCGCGCTGGCCATGCCGCACGCCCGGGTCGTCGTCCAGCTCGCCAGGGCCGCCGAGTTCGGCCCCGACGGGGTCGACGAGGTGGAGCTGCGCATGGCGGCCCACCCCGCCGCGCCGCCGCTGCCGCTCAACAAGGGCGCCTCCGGCGGTGAGCTGAGCCGGGTGATGCTCGCCATCGAGGTCGTGTTCGCCGGCGCGGACCCGGTGCCCACGTTCGTCTTCGACGAGGTCGACGCGGGGGTGGGCGGCAAGGCCGCGGTGGAGATCGGGCGCAGGCTGGCCAGGCTGGCGCGCACCGCCCAGGTGGTCGTCGTCACCCACCTGCCGCAGGTCGCGGCCTTCGCCGACCAGCACCTGGTGGTGGAGAAGGCCGGCGACGGCAGCGTGGTGCGCAGCGGCGTCGTCACGCTCGACCACGAAGGGCGGGTGCGCGAGCTGTCGCGCATGCTGGCCGGCTTGGAGGACTCCGAACTGGGCAGAGCGCATGCGGAAGAACTTCTAGGGTTGGCGGCGGCCGACAGGTGATTCCGTGTGACATAGCGGACACGCCCGGTCATGCGTGGCCTCCCCGGTCTTTTGCTCTGGCAGGATGGTCTTGATGAAGGTTCCGGGGAACAGGATGCCGGGCCTCCGCGCGAAGAAGGCCAACGACCTTCCCGGCGTCACCGGTGTGGCGAGGATCGACCGGCGGACCAAGAGGCTCACCAAGCGCCTCCAGCCCGGCGAGATCGCCATCATCGACCACGTCGACGTCGATCGGGTCAGCGCGGAGGCCCTTGTGGCGTGCGGAGCGGCGGGCGTGGTCAACATCGCCGCCGGCATCAGCGGCCGCTATCCCAACCTGGGCCCCCAGATCATCGCCGAGGCCGGCATCCCGTTCGTCGACAATGCCAGCCAGGAGCTGTTCGAGCGGGTCAAGGACGGCGCCGTCGTCCGGCTCCACGAGGGCATCGTCTACCTGGATGACGAGGTCGTCGGCAAGGGCGAGGAGCAGACGGCCGAGTCCATCGAGGCGGCCATGGCCGAGGCCCGCGCCGGGCTGGCCGTGCAGATCGAGGCGTTCGCCGTCAACACGATGGAGTACGTCCGCGGCGAGGGCAAGCTGCTCATCGACGGCGTGGGCGTGCCCGACATCCGCACCAAGATCGAGGGCAGGCACGCGCTCATCGTGGTCCGCGGCTACCACTACAAGGAAGACATCGCCACCCTCCGCCCCTACCTGCGCGAGTACCGTCCCGTCCTGATCGGCGTCGACGGCGGCGCCGACGCGCTGCTGGAGGCGGGCTACCTGCCCGACGTCATCGTCGGCGACTTCGACTCGGTCTCCGCCAAGGCGCTCACCTGCGGCGCCGAGCTGATCGTGCACGCCTATCGCGACGGCCGGGCGCCCGGCCTGGAGCGGGTCCACCAGCTCGGCCAGGAGGCGGTCGTCTTCCCGTCGACCGGCACCAGCGAGGACATCGCCATGCTGCTGGCCGACGAGAAGGGCGCCGAGCTGATCGTCGCCGTCGGCACCCACGGCACGCTGGAGGAGTTCCTCGACAAGGGCCGCTCCGGCATGGCGAGCACGTTTCTCACCCGGCTGCGCGTCGGCAGCAGACTCGTCGACGCCAAGGGCGTCAGCATGCTCTACCGCAGTCGCATCACCACCTCCCAGCTGCTGCTCCTGGCGGCCACCGCGCTGGTCACCATGGGCGTCGCTCTCTCCGCCTCACCGCTCGGCCAGATCTGGCTGAACGGCCTGCAAGACGTCTGGAACGCCTTCATCTTCTGGTTGGTCGGGCTCTTCTCGTGATCGATTTCCGCTATCACCTCGTCTCCATCGTCGCCATCTTCCTGGCGCTGGCCGTCGGCATCGTGCTCGGCACGAACCTGCTGCAGGATCCAGCGATCAAGACGGCCAACGAGATGACGCGTCAGCTCACCCAGACCAACGAAGGGCTGCGCGGCGAGCTCGACGTGATGAAGGGGCGCGAGCAGGTCCACCAGGAGTTCATCACCACCCTCACCCCGCAGCTCGTCCAGGGCGGGCTCGCCGGCGAGCAGGTGCTGCTGGTGGAGGCGCCCGGAGCGAGCTCCACCTATCGCGAGCTGACCGAGCAGGTGCTCGCCGAGGCTGGCGCGAAGGTCACCGGCCGGCTCCTGCTGCTCGACAAGTTCTTCGACCCCAAGAGCGCCGGCGTGCTCGACGGCCTGGTCAACCAGCTCAAGCCCGCCGAGATGGCCTTCGCCGACACGGCCACCGTGCACGACAAGGCCGCCACCCTGCTCGCCGCCACGCTCATGACCGCCGACCCGGCGCTGGCCGGCACCCCCAACGAGGCCACGTCCGCCGTCGTCGACGGCCTCCAGACGGGCGGGTTCATCGACGTCGACTTCATCGACGACAACGACGAGCCGCTCAACCGCGCCACGCTCGCCGTCCTCTACTCGCCCGACGCGCCGTACGAGGGAGACAACGCCGAAAGCCAGGCGGCGGCGCTCGTCTCGGTGGCGGGCGGGATCGACGCCGGCGGCAAGGGCGCCGTGATGGCCGGCGCCGCCGCCACCTCCGCCGCCCCGGGCGGCGCCATCACCGCCCTGCGCGACGACAGCGAGACCGCCAAGCGGGTCTCCAGCGTCGACAACGTCGATATGCCTGAAGGCCAGGTCGTGATCGTCTACGCTCTGCGAGAGCAAGCGACCGGGGGCGTGGGCCAGTACGGCACCGGCGCCGGAGCCACGGCGTTCCAGCCGGTGACACCCAGCCCGGCCCCGTCGTCCACCGAGTCAGGGAGCTGACATGGCCCGTGGCCTGCTCTACGCCCTCGCGGGCGCCGCGATCGGCGCCGCCGCGGCTCGTGCCGCCTACGCCGCGCTCACCCGTACGCAAGGCGGGGGCGGCGACCCCGCCAGCCGCTGGACCCGCAAGAACCACCGCGGCGAGCCCATCACGCTGCTCGAAGGGCCCGCGTTCGTGGCCGGGGCGAGCGCCGCGGCCACGCTGGCGCCCGGCCTGCCCGCCCGCGCGCGGGCGGCGGCGCTGCTGGCCGGAGCCGGCAGCGGCGCGCTCGGCGCCTACGACGACCTCTACGGCACGACCTCGTCCAAGGGGTTCAAGGGCCACCTGAGCGCGCTCGCCCGGGGCGAGGTCACCAGCGGCGCGGTCAAGATCCTCGGCATCGGCGCGACCGGGCTGGCCGCCGCCGCGCTGGTGTCCGACGGCCCCGCCGACACGCTCGTCAACGGCGCCGTCGTCGCGGGCGCGGCCAACCTGGCCAACCTGTTCGACCTGCGGCCCGGCCGGGCGATCAAGGTCGGGCTGCTCACCGGCGGGCCGCTGCTGGCGGCGGCCGTGGCCGGCGACTCGCCCGCGACGGCCGCGCTGGCCGCCGTGCCGCTGGGCGCCGCCGCCGCGCTGCTCCCCGACGACCTGGGCGAGCGGGCCATGCTCGGCGACGCGGGCGCCAACGCGCTGGGCGCGCTGCTGGGCCTGGCCGCGGTGACCAAGCTGGGCCGTCCCGGCAGGCTCGTCCTGCTCGGCACCGTGGCCGCGCTCACCGCCGCCTCCGAGAAGATCAGCTTCACCAAGGTCATCGCGGGCAACAAGGTGCTCAACCGGCTCGACCTGCTGGGCCGCCGCCCCGCCGACGCGTGACCCGTTGACCGAACGCGAGGCGAGGCTGGCCCGTGGCGTGGCCGGCGGCGCGCTGCTCATCGGCGCGATCACCGTGCTGGCCCGGGTGGCCGGCTTCGCCAAGCAGTACGCGCTCGCGCGGACGGTCGGCACCAACTGCCTGACGTCCGCGTACTTCACCGCCAACCAGATCCCGAACATCGTCTTCGAGGTCGTCGTCGGCGGCGCGCTGGCCGGCATGGTCGTGCCGGTGCTCGCCGGAGCCGTGTCCGAGGACGCCAGGGAGCGGGTGGGGCGGATCGCCTCCGCCCTGCTCACCTGGGTGCTCGTGGTGCTCGTGCCGGTGGCCGTGCTCACCGCGCTGCTCGCCGGGCCGATCATGGGACTGTTCGCCATCGAGGGGTGCGGCCGCGCCGCCGTCGACGTCGCCGCCCGCATGCTGGTGATCTTCGCCCCGCAGATCCCGCTTTATGGGATCGCGGTCGTGCTCTACGGGCTGCTGCAGGCGCACCACCGGTTCGCCGGGCCCGCGCTCGCGCCGCTGGTGTCGAGCATCGTGGTCATCGTCGCGTACCTGATGTTCGTGCCGCTCAGCGGCGGGATCGCCACGCCGGAGGGGGTGCCGCGCGCGGCCGAGCTGGCGCTGTCGGCGGGCACCAGCCTCGGCGTGCTCGCGCTCGTCCTCACCGTGATCGGGCCCACCGCCCGGCTCGGCGTGCGGTGGCGGCCCACGCTGCGCTTCCCCGACGGGGTGGCCGGGCAGGTGCGCAGGCTCGCCCTGGCCGGGATCGCCGGGCTGCTCGCCCAGCAGGCCGCCATGGTCGTGGTGCTGCTGCTGGCCAACGACGTGATCGGCGGCGGGGCGCTGGCCGTCTACAACTACGCCTGGGCGATCTACCTGGTGCCGTACGCGGTGCTCGCCGTGCCCATCGCGACCAGCGCGTTCCCCCGGTTGTCCGCGCACGCCGGCATGGGGGAGGACGAGGCGTTCGCCCGGCTCGCGGCGAGCACCACCCGGGCGATCGTGCTCGTGTCCGGGGTGGCCGCCGGGGTGCTGGCCGCCGCGTCCGAGCCCGGGGCGGCGGTGTTCCTGGCCGACAAGAGCGACGTGGACCCGCTGGCGCTGGCGCGGGCCGTGGCGTTGTTCGCGCCCGGACTGATCGGATACGGGCTCATCGCGCACCTCAGCCGGGTCCTGTACGCGACCGGCCGGGGGCGGGGGGCCGCCGTGGGCACCGTGTCCGGGTGGTCGGTGACGATCGTGGCGCAGACGGTCTTCGCGCTGGCGCTGCCGGACGGGTGGCGCATCGCCGGGCTGGGGCTCGGGATGACGGTGGGGATGACCGCCGGCGGGGCTCTCATGCTCGGGTACGTGGTCGCGGCGCGCGGCCGTGCGGCCATGGCCGGGCTCGGCCGGGCGCTGGGCGCGGCCGTCGCGGGAGGCGCGGCCGGGTTCCTGACGGGGGCCTGGGCGGCCTCCGGGATCGGGGCGCACGGGGTGTGGGCGAACCTGGGCGTCACGCTGCTGGCCGCCGTGGTGGCGGTCGCGGTGGGCGCCGGCGTGGTCGTGCTGGTCGACAGGGACGACGCCCGGGCGGTGGCCGGGGTCCTCCGGCGGCGCGCGCCCGGAGGGTGACCGGGCCGGGCTGGGTGGCGGCCTCGATGCTGGAGAGGGAGGGGTACGGGTGCGAGTGGCTTACGTGGTGGGCACCACGACGGGAGGGACCGGGCGGCATGTGCGCATGCTGGCCGCGGGGCTGGTGCGGCGCGGGCACCGGGTGGTGGCCGCCGGTCCGCGGGAGGTCGGGGAGCAGTTCGGGTTCAGTGCGGCCGGTGTCCGGTTCGTCGAGGTTCCGGTGTCCGATCGGCCGCATCCGGTGAACGACACGCGAGCGGTGCTGGCCGTCCGGCGGGTGGCGCGGGGGGCCGACGTCGTGCACGCCCATGGTCTGCGCGCCGGCGCGCTGGCCGCCCTGGCCATGCCCCGGCGTGCCGAGGCGGCCTCCGCTTCCCTCGGGGCGCCGGCGGGGGCGAGGGTGCCTCTGCTCGTGGTGACGCTGCACAACGCGCTGACCGCCGGAGGGTTCGTCGGGGCCGTGTACGGGGTGCTGGAGCGGATCGTGGCCCGGCGGGCGGACCGGGTGCTGGTGGTCTCGCCCGATCTGGGGGAGCGGATGAGCGCGCTGGGCGCGCGGGACGTCAGGCCCGCCGTCGTGCCCGCGCCGCCCCTGCGGGAGCCCCGGCGGACGCCCGGGGAGGTGCGGGCCGAGCTGGGGGCGGGTGACCGGCCGCTCGTGCTCACCGTCGCCAGGCTCGCCCAGCAGAAGGGCCTGGAGACGCTGCTCGACGCCGCCGCCGGCCCGTGGCAGGGCCCGCCGCCGCTGTTCGCGATCGCCGGAGAGGGGCCGCTGCGGGGCGAGCTGCGCCGCCGGATCGACGCCGAGCGCCTGCCCGTGGTGCTGCTCGGCAACCGGGACGACGTGCCCGACCTGCTCGCCGCCGCCACCGTCGCGGTCTGGGCCAGCCGGTGGGAAGGGCTGCCGCTCAGCGTCAGCGAGACGCTCAAGGCCGGCACACCCGTCATCGCCACCGCCGTCGGCGGCGTTCCCGGCCTCGTCGGCGACGCGGGGATCCTCGTCCCCTACGGTGACCCGGCCGCCCTGCGCTCCGCCGTACAGGATCTGGTCTCCGATCCCGGTGAGGCGGCCCGGTGGGCGGCGGCGGCCGCCCGCAGGGGCGAGGAGCTGCCCGGAGAGGACGACGCGGTGCGGAGCGCGCTCGCGGCCTACAGCCGGTCGTGACGGACCGCACCGGTTTGTGATCCAGAGGGAAGATGACATTGCACTGAGACGTTCTCGTATACTGCGTGAGTTGGGGAGGGGAGTATCCCTTCGCGGCAGCCTCGTCATCACGGTGTAGCCCCGATCCACGGGGCCCCCGGGGCTGCCGGTCCGCGGGTTTGGCGGGCGGGAGAGACCTCCGGCAGTCAGTCCTGCGTGCCGGAGGTTGTACAACGTGACCGAACCCTTGTGGGCGTGGATCGTCGTGATCGGCGGTCTTCTGATCGTCCTCGCCGTGGACCTGTGGATCGTCGACCGCGGCGAGGCCCGCGAGTTCTCCATGCGCCAGGCCGGCGCCTGGGTCAGCTTCTACGTGACCCTGGCCGTCATCTTCGGCGTGATCCTCTGGTTCACCTCGGGGCCGGAGAAGTCCGGGGAGTTCTTCGCCGGATACATCACCGAGTACAGCCTCAGCGTCGACAACCTGTTCGTCTTCTTCATCATCATGAGCCGGTTCGCGGTGCCGAAGGCCTACCAGCACAAGGTGCTCCTCATCGGCATCCTGCTCGCGCTGGTCATGCGCGGCATCTTCATCGCGCTCGGCGCCGCCGCCCTCGAACGGTTCGGCTGGCTGTTCTACGTCTTCGGCGCCTTCCTGATCTACACGGCGATCAACATCATCCGCGGCCACCTGAAGGGCGAGGCGGAAGAGGTCAACGAGAACCTCCTGCTCCGCTGGGTGCGCCGGAGCCTGCCCACCACCGAGGGATACGTCGGCTCCAAGATCACCGTGAAGATCGACGGCAAGCGCATGGTCACCCCGATGCTGATCGTCATGATCGCCATCGGCAGCACCGACCTGCTGTTCGCGCTCGACTCGATTCCGGCGATCTTCGGGCTCACCACCGACCCGTTCATCGTCTTCACCGCCAACGCGTTCGCCCTGATGGGACTGCGTCAGCTCTACTTCCTGCTGGGCGGCCTGCTGCAGAAGCTGGTCTACATCAGCTACGGGCTCGCGTTCATCCTGGGATTCATCGGGGTTAAGCTGGTTCTGGAAGCTCTGCACTCCAGTGGAGTCTCCTGGGCGCCCCACATCCCGATCTGGGTGTCCCTCACGGTCATCGGCTCCACGATGGTGATCACCACCGTGGCAAGCTTGATCAAGGCCCGCGTCGACATGCGCAAGAGTGTGAAGGCGGCCTCGGAGAAGGTCTAGCTAAACGGCTTTCGAGGCGCTTTGCTGGAGAAGCTGTATCGTGTCATAGTTGCGGGTTCTGTACCATCACGGCAAAAGCGCTCCGTTCAGTCACCATCAAAGGTTGTACGTGTCAGTCGATTCTGCAAAGTCGAGCCGGGTCAGGCTCGCACGCGGGGTCTCCCCGTGGCTCCTCCCCACGACGGCCGCGGCGGCCGCCACCGCGCTGCTGACGCGACGGGACCGCCGATGGGCGTTCGCGGCCGTGCCGCTGGGCGCTCTCACCGGCGCGATGCTCTGGTTCTTCCGCGACCCCGACCGCACGGTCGGGGACGGGCGGATCCTGTCACCTGCCGACGGCGTCGTCCAGAGCGTCGACCCGTGGCCCGACGGCCGCACCCGGGTGGCCATCTTCATGAGCCCGGTGAACGTCCACGTCAATCGTGCACCTCTTGCGGGAAATGTCACCTCCGTGCAGCATGTGGCGGGTGGGTTCCTGCCGGCATTCAACAAGGACAGCGACCAGAACGAGCGCGTGGTGTGGCATTTCGCGACAGCGCTCGGCGACGTCGAGATGGTGCAGATCGCGGGCGCGGTGGCGCGCAGGATCGTGCCCTACCTGACTGCCGGCGCGAAGGTCGCGCAGGGTGAGCGCATCGGGCTCATCCGCTTCGGTTCCAGGGTCGACATCTACCTTCCCGAAGGGATCTCCTCCGCGGTGTCCGTGGGCGAGAAGACGGTTGCGGGGGTGACCAGAATTGACCACGGCTGACGCCGGTGGCTGGCAGGCGGCTGAAGAGGAAGAACCTCGCGGCCCTGTCGGCAAGGCGTTCCGTCTGTCCGCCGCGGACTCGTTGTCCCTGGGCAACGCGCTGTGCGGGTTCCTCGCCGTGTGCGTGCTGGCCGCGTCCGTCTTCGACGCGCTGCGCACCAGCGGCGACTTCACGCCCGCGCCCGGCTACTTCGCCACCGCGGTGGTGCTGCTGCTCATCGGCGCCACCTGCGACCTGTTCGACGGGCTGGTGGCCCGGCGCTTCCGCGCTTCCGCGATGGGCGCCGAGCTCGACAACCTCGCCGACGTGATCAGCTTCGGCTTCGCGCCGGCGTTCATGGTGGTGATCTGGGGCGGCTTCACCGATGCCGTGCCGTTCGCCGCCGTGGTCACGGCCGCCGCGGCGGTGCTGGTCGCCGGGGTGGTCCGGCTGGCGCGGTTCGCCTGCGTCAAGACCAAGAGCGGCGACTTCATGGGCCTGCCCATCCCGATGGGCGCGATGACCGTGATCTCGATCGTGCTGCTCTTCGAGCCCAGCGTGTGGACGCTGCTCGGGGTGCTCGCCGTCGCGTGGCTGATGGTCAGCCGCATCGAATACCCCAAGCCCAAGGGCCAGCTCGCCGCCGTCGTGCTCGCCTGGATCATGGTGAACGTGGCGTTCCTGACGTTCTGGGTCGCCTGGCCCGAGGGCGGCGACATGCCGATCAAGATCGGCGCCACCATGCAGATCGCCCTGGTCGCCGCCATCCCGCTGCGGATGATGTTCTACAAGCGCGAGCTCCGGCGCGAGGCCGCCCGCCTCGGCCAGTGACCCTCCGGCGCCGGGAAAGTGCGGACTTTCCCGGTGTCATCGGCTTTCATGGAAGCATGCCGGCCAACCCGCGCGAGCACACGCGCACGTACTTCCTCGCCAAGCTGGCGGGGGAGCTGGAGCGTCACGGGCTGACCGCCACCCTCCGGGCCGATCCGCCCGTGCTGCGCGTCAGCGATCCCGACACGGTGATGCTCGCCGAGACCGTCGACTGCGTGCCGCTGGCCGACGGCTGGTTCTACCGCTGGTCGTGGGGCGAGCTCGTGGGCCTGGTGGACGAGCCCGCCCGGGCGGCCGAGCGGATCGTGCGCGTCCTGTCGCGAGGCTGACCCGCGGACCGGCCGCGCTCCTACCAGCCGCGTGCTTTCCACTCCGGCAGCGACGGGCGCTCGGCGCCCAGCGTGGTGTCCTTGCCGTGACCCGGGTAGACCCACGTCTGGTCGGGGAGCCGGTCGAAGATCCGCTCCACCACGTCGGTGTAGAGCTGCTCGAACCGCTCCGGGTCCTTCCAGGTGTTGCCCACGCCGCCGGGGAACAGCGAGTCGCCGGTGAACAGGTGCTTGTGGTCGTCGTCGCCCTCGTACAGCAGGGCGATCGAGCCGGGGGTGTGGCCGCGCAGGTGGATGACCTCGAGCGTGACGTCGCCCACGTTGATCCGGTCGCCGTGCTCGACCGTGCGGCCGACCGGCACGGGCAGGGCGGGCGCGTCGAGCGGGTGTGCCACGACCTGGGCGCCGGTCATCTTGCTCACCTGGTCGAGAGCCTGCCAGTGGTCGCCGTGCTGGTGGGTGGTGACGATCGTGCTGACCGGCTGGTCGGCGATCAGGGCGAGCAGCCGGTCGGGCTCCGCGGCCGCGTCGATGAGCAGGCCGTCGCCCGTCGCCCGGCAGCGCAGCAGGTAGGCGTTGTTGTCGTAGGGGCCGACGGCGAGCTTGGAGATGCTCAGATCGGTCAGCTCCCGCACGTCGGCGGGGCCGCCGACCTGGACGTCGCCGGTGTAGGTCATCAGTAGTCCTTCGGAGGCGTCGCGGGCAGGTCAGCGGGGGCGACGCCGGTCAGCCACGGCGGTGGCGGCGGGACCGGCCGTCCCTCTGTCACCACCCTAACCCGATCTCCCTCCGACCTCCCGGTCAGCCAGGCCAGCATGTCGGCCGGCGTGCCCATCACCGCCGGGCCGTCGCCGAGGCCGGGCCACTCCTCCAGCGTCTCGCCGCCCGGGCCGACGAACCGGGCCGCGCCGATCGTGCTCCGGTCGCGCGGCCACGTACGCAGGCAGTCGCGCAGTTCCCTGGCCACGAACGCGTCCGTCCAGTCGGCGGGGCCGTATCCCGCGTCCAGGTCCACATGGTGCATCCCCACCTCGCGCAGCCGCCTGACCAGGCAGTACCAGGCGGGGTGACGGGGTGGGCGCAGGCCGCCGACCGGCGCCCGCCAGGCGTCCGGGGGCAGCTCGCGGACGGCGCGGTCCAGGCGCGCGGCGCTGTCGCGCAGGTCCGCCACCTGCTCGGCCGCCGGGCGGGCGGCGCCGGCCTCGATCCCGGCCTCGCGGGCCTCAGGGCTCGGGTACTGCGGGGTCTCGACGCCCGTCCTGGCCCAGGTGAGCAGGTTGACGTGGCTGTCGGCGTTCCTGGCCAGATGGGTGAGCACGTGGCCGCGGGTCCAGCCGGGCAGCCTGGACGGGGCGCGGACTTCTGGGTCGGTGAGGGTGGCGGCGGTGGCCAGCAACCGGGCGGTCTCCTCGGCCAGTTCCTCCCGCACCGCGGCAAGCACAGTCATGAACCGATATTTCATCACGCGCTCCGGCGCAGCGGGGCACGGGCATAAAAGCACAGGTCATGCGGTTGACAACGGAAGACCTCCTGCGCTGTGCCCTGGAGGCCGTAATCTGAGAGGGACGGAGTTCCGGCGAGCGGCACCGGCCGGCCGGGATCGGCTCAGCGAAATTGTCGGGGCCCCCGTCTACCATCCCCCGTGGACCTATCCGCCTTTCGACTTCCGGGATCGCCGTGGCAGACCGCCTGATCGTGCGTGGTGCACGAGAGCACAATCTCAAGGACGTCTCGCTTGACCTGCCGCGAGACTCTCTGATCGTTTTCACCGGCCTCTCCGGCTCCGGCAAGTCCAGCCTGGCCTTCGACACGATCTTCGCCGAGGGGCAGCGGCGTTACGTCGAGTCGCTGTCGGCCTACGCCCGCCAGTTCCTCGGCCAGATGGACAAGCCCGACGTCGACTTCATCGAGGGCCTGTCTCCCGCGGTCTCCATCGACCAGAAGTCGACCAGCAAGAACCCTCGGTCCACGGTCGGCACGATCACCGAGGTCTACGACTACCTGCGGCTGCTGTGGGCGCGCGTCGGCAAGCCACACTGCCCGGTCTGCGCCCGCCCGATCGCCCGCCAGACGCCCCAGCAGATCGTCGACCGGGTGATGGACCTCGACGAGGGCACCCGGTTCCAGGTGCTGGCCCCGGTCGTCCGCGGCCGCAAGGGCGAGTACGCCGAGCTGTTCCGCGAGCTGCAGACCAAGGGCTTCGCCCGCGCCCGCGTCGACGGCACGGTCGTGCGGCTGGAGGAGCCGCCGACGCTCAAGAAGTACGAGAAGCACGACATCGAGGTCATCGTCGACCGCCTGTCGGTCAAGGAGTCGGCCAGGCGGCGGCTCACCGACTCGGTCGAGACCGCGTTGCAGCTGTCCGGGGGCACGATCACGCTCGAGTTCGTCGACCTGCCCGAAGGCGACCCCGGCCGTGAGCGGTTCTACTCCGAGCACCTCTACTGCCCCTACGACGACCTGTCGTTCGAGGAGCTGGAGCCGCGCTCGTTCTCGTTCAACTCGCCGTTCGGCGCCTGCCCGGAGTGCACGGGTCTCGGCACCAAGATGGAGGTCGACCCCGACCTGGTCGTGCCCGACCCGGAGCGCACGCTCCGCGAGGGCGCGATCCACCCGTGGACCGGCGGCCACGCCAGCGAATACTTCGGCCGCCTGATCGAGGCGCTCGGCAACGCGATGGGCTTCACCCCCGACACCCCGTGGGAGAAGCTCTCCAAGAAGGCGCAGAAGTCGCTGCTGTTCGGCCACGGCGAGCAGGTCCACGTCCGCTACAGCAACCGTTACGGCCGCCAGCGCGCCTACTACACCACCTACGAGGGCGTCATCCCATGGGTGCAGCGCCGTCACGCGGAGGCGGAGAGCGACTCGACCCGGGAGCGGTTCGAGGGCTACATGCGCGAGGTGCCCTGCCCCGCCTGCAAGGGCGCCAGGCTCAAGCCGGTCACGCTGGCCGTGACCGTCGCCGACAAGTCGATCGCCGAGGTGTCCTCGATGTCGATCGGCGAGTGCGCCAAGTTCCTGGCCGGGCTCAAGCTGTCCGACCGTGACATGCACATCGCCGAGCGGGTGGTCAAGGAGATCAACGCCCGCATGGGCTTCCTGCTCGACGTCGGTCTCGACTACCTCTCGATGGACCGCGCCGCCGCCACCCTCGCGGGCGGCGAGGCGCAGCGCATCCGGCTCGCCACGCAGATCGGCTCCGGCCTCGTCGGTGTCCTGTACGTGCTCGACGAGCCGTCCATCGGCCTCCACCAGCGCGACAACATGCGCCTGCTCGACACGTTGATCAGGCTGCGCGACATGGGCAACACGCTGATCGTGGTCGAGCACGACGAAGACACCATCGCCGCCGCCGACTGGGTGGTCGACATCGGCCCCGGCGCGGGCGAGCACGGCGGCCAGGTCGTCGTCTCCGGCACCGTCCAGGATCTGCTGACCAGCGAGGAGTCGATCACCGGCCAGTACCTGTCGGGGCGCAGGAGCATCCCGGTGCCGGCCACCCGGCGCAAGCGCGACAAGAAGCGGCAGATCACCGTCAAGGGCGCGCGCGAACACAACCTCAAGGGCGTCGACATCGACTTCCCCCTCGGCGTGTTCACCGCCGTCACCGGCGTGTCGGGGTCCGGCAAGTCCACGCTGGTCAACGACATCCTCTACAACTCGCTGGCCAAGGAGCTCAACGGCGCCCGCACCGTCCCCGGACGCCACTCCAGGATCAACGGCATCGACCAGGCGGACAAGGTCGTCCACGTCGACCAGTCGCCGATCGGCCGCACGCCCCGGTCCAACCCGGCCACCTACACCGGCGTGTTCGACCACGTGCGCAAGCTGTTCGCGGCCACCACCGAGGCCAAGGTGCGCGGCTACCAGCCGGGCAGGTTCAGCTTCAACGTCAAGGGCGGGCGCTGCGAGGCGTGCTCCGGCGACGGCACCATCAAGATCGAGATGAACTTCCTGCCCGACGTCTACGTCCCCTGCGAGGTGTGCCACGGCGCCCGCTACAACCGCGAGACGCTGGAGGTCCACTACAAGGGCAAGACGATCGCCGAGGTGCTCGACATGCCGATCGAGGAGGCGCTCGGCTTCTTCGACGCCATCCCGGCCATCAAGCGCCACCTGCAGACGCTCCACGACGTCGGTCTCGGCTACGTCCGGCTCGGGCAGCCCGCCACCACGCTCTCCGGCGGCGAGGCGCAGCGCGTCAAGCTCGCCTCCGAGCTGCAGCGGCGGCAGACCGGGCGGACCGTCTACGTCCTCGACGAGCCCACCACCGGCCTGCACTTCGAGGACATCCGGCGGCTGCTCGGCGTCCTCGGGCGGCTGGTCGACGGCGGCAACACCGTCATCGTCATCGAGCACAACCTCGACGTCATCAAGACGGCCGACTGGATCATCGACATGGGTCCCGAAGGCGGCTCGCGCGGCGGCACCCTGGTGACGGCGGGCACCCCCGAGGAGGTGGCCCGGGTGCCGCACCCCCCCCCGGGGCGCGCCCTGGGTACCCCCCGGCCCGTTTGCCCCGGGGGCGGGCCCCCGCCCGGCCGGGCCCACGACCGGGGTGCGGGTGGGCCCTTGTCTTCCGACGGGTGGTTTGACAGGGTCTGACCGTGTCGGAAGATGCGCCGCGGCCCCTCATGCTGGGCGGTGTGTGCGTGCACGAGCTGCTGGAGCGGCCGCTCGTACGCCTCGCGCGGCGGCTGGTCGGCGAGTTCGCCGAGGAGATCCCGCTGTACCGGCGGCTGCCCCGGGAGGAGCTCGACGGCGACATCACCCGCATCACCGAGCACAACCTGCGACTGATCAGCGGGATGTTCCGGGAGCGGCGCCCGCCGACGCGGGCCGAGCTGGCGCCGCTGCGCGCCTCGGCCGCGCGCCGCGCCCAGGAGGGGGTGCCGCTCGACGCGCTGCTCGCCGCCTACCAGCTCGGGGTGACGAAGGTGTGGGAGAGCCTGTTCGCGCACGCCGGGCCCGGCGACCTCGACGACGTGCTGGAGGCCAACCGGCTCATCCTCTGCTACACCGGCGCCGTGACGTCCGCGGTGTGCGCCGCGTACCTGGAGGAACGCGAGGCGATGCTCAGCCAGGAGCAGCACACCATGCACGCGACCGTCGCCGCGCTGCTCGCCGGTGACCGGGAGGCGCTGGCCGGGGTCCGGCTCGCGCCCCGCTACCTGGTCGTCGCCACCGCGCTCGGCACGCACCCGGACGAGACGGCAGACGACCAGGGCGGGCCGATCGCCGGCCTGCGCAAGCTGCACCGGTTCCGGGCCGCCTGGCAGCGGCACGCCGCCGGGCAGGTGCTGTCGGCGCTCGACAGCACCGGCGGGCTGGTGCTGGTGCCGCTGGGCGCCGGCGAGCCCGGGTGGTGCCGGGCCGGCGAGCTGGTGACGGCGGCGGGCCGCGCCGCGGGCGTCCCGGTGTGGGCCGCGGCCGAGCCCGCCGAGCCGGCCCGCGTGCCCGCCGCCGCCAAGCTGGCCGAGGAGGTGCTGGAGGTGGTGCGGTCCCTGGGCCGGCCGCCCGGCGCGTACCGGCTCGCCGACGTGCTGCTGGAGTATCAGCTGAGCAGGCCCAGCGAGGCGCTGGCGAGCCTCGCCGGGCTGCTGGATCCGCTGCTCGGCAACCCCGATCTGCTGCGCACGCTCAAGGCGTACCTGGACGCGGGCCTGGACCGGCGGCGCACGGCCGAGCGCCTGCACGTCCACCCGAACACCGTGGACTACCGGCTGCGCAGGGCCGTCACCCTGACCGGGCTGGACCCGATGGACCCGGCCCAGCTCCAGCGCATCGGCGCGGCCCTGGCGGCCCGACGCACGCTGAACGGCGGGTGAGCGTCAGCGCGCGGCGTTCACGGCCGAGGTCACGATGGTGGCGAAGTTACGCATGCCCAGGGCGTTCGGGTGGAACGGGGCCGCGGGCGAGGCCGGGACGTACGGCTCGATCCAGCGGGTGCCCGAGGAGGCGCACGGGTCGTGGCCCACGCTGGGGGTCTGCAGGTCGATGAAGCCGATCCCGGCGGCGGCCGCCTGCTCGGCCAGCATCTGGTTGAAGTACTGCAGCGTCGCTCGGATGTAGTTCGCGTCCTGCCTGATGATCGGGACGCGGGGATAGCAGCCGTCGGGCCGCGCGTACGTGGCGTACCCGACCATGAAGATCCTGGCCTGCGGCGACCGGGCCCGGATGTCGCCGGCCAGCCTGACCAGCGTGGGCCGCAGGGCGTCGGTCTTGACCCGCCAGCTGTCCTGGCCGTCCGGGGTGCGGTAGTCGTCGTTGCAGGCGTCGCCGACCGGGGGAGGCAGCAGGTTGAGGCAGTCCTCGATGAAGCCGGTCAGGCCGACGTCGTTGGCGCCGATGTGCACCGTGACCAGCGTGGTGTCCGGGCGCAGGGCGTCGAGCTGCGGAGCCACCGAGCCGAGTTCGGTGTTCTGGCGCTCGTACATGTCGCGGGTCTTCGCGCCCGAGCAGGTGACGTCGCGGAACGACGCGGCGCCGATCGCCTGCGCGGTCAGGCGGGGGTAGTTGCGGTCGGAGCGCAGGCAGCCCAGGTCGGGCAGCACCTGGTTGGGGATGAGCGGGCCGGCCGCGGCCGAGTCGCCGAGCGCGACGTACGACTCGGCGGCCCGCGCCTGGGCGGGCGGGGACAGCAGGAGGACCAGCAGGGGCGCGGCCAGGGCAGCGGTCAGTCGTCGGATCATGCGGGGCACCTCTCGGGGGAGTGGGGGGTGGAGCGGTGCTGGGGGCGGACTCAGTGGCGGAAGGGGCCGGTCACCTCGTACGTGACGCCGTCCAGGCCCGCGCTGCCGCCGCTGGAGCCTCGCTGGGAGGAGAAGTACAGGCGGGTGCCGTCGGGGGAGAACGCGGGCCCGGTGATCTCGGACCGGTCGTGGCCGTCGACGCGCAGGACGGGCGCCACCACCCCGTCCGGCGTGATGATGTTGATCTCCATGTTGCCGCCGTCCTCGGCCACGTACAGGTCACCCGTGGGCGCGCCGGTGATGTTGTCGACCCCGTCGAGCGTGCCGCCGCCGTCGTAGACCGAGCCGAGCCGCTCGCGGACCGCGTCGTACGCCCACACCTTGCGGTCGCCCTTGGCCGTGAAGTAGCAGACGCCGTTGGCGTAGTGGCAGCCCTCGCCGCCGTCGAAATGCCTGGCCTCGCTCACCTGGTGCCGCGTCTGCCGCTGCAGCACGGCGGGCGTGGGGTCGGGGACCTGGCGCCACACCACCGGGTCGCCGCCGCACAGCACCTCCAGCCGGCCGCTCGACAGGTCGCCCCACGTGGACGGGACGAACCGGTATAAGCAGCCGTCGTCCTCGTCCTCGGTGAGGTAGACGACCCGCCGGTCGGGGTCGCACGCGGCCGCCTCGTGCTTGAACCGGCCCATCGCCGGCCGCGGCTGCGCGATCCGCACGCCGTACGGGTCGGTCTCGTAGACGCGGCCCCGGAAGATCTCTTCACAGGACAGCCAGGTGTCCCACGGCGTCCTGCCGCCCGCGCAGTTGAGGTTCGTGCCGTCCAGGATGCGGTACGCGCGCTCGATCGAGCCGTCAGCCCGGAACCTGATCGCCGACGCGCCGCCGACCAGCGGCACCTCCGAGTTGGACACGTAGATCCAGCCGCCGCCGTCGGCGAAGCAGGCGCCGCCGTCGGGCGCCGGATGCCAGAGGATGCCGCCGACCGGCCTGCTCGACCGGGCGACCACCCGGCTGGTGAACCCCGCGGGCAGCGCGACGCCGTTGCCGTCGGGAGGGCCCAGCGGCCCGTACGGGCTCGCGCCCCGCACCACCCCGGCCACGGCCGCCTCCTGCCACAGCGAGCCGGGCAGGGCGACAGCGCCCAGACCCGCGGAGACCGTACGGAGGAACGTCCGGCGATGCATGGCGGCTCCCGAGGGGGTACGCGACGGCGTCCACACACGATGAGCCGTGGACGGGATCCTGTGAATTGGACGGGAACGTAAAGTCGGCGGCCGGTTGCTGTGACCCGTCACAAAACCGGTGCGGGGCCTGTGAAGGGGATTGACGGGACCGGGCGGGAGGCTGATCATCGGTACGCCCGACCGCTCTTCAGAAGGTGCCGCCCATGCGAGCCGTTGCCCGCGCCCTCACGCTCGCCACGGCCCTGGTCACGGCGCTCGTCACGGCGCTTCCGGCCCCGCCCGCCGCCGCGCGCCCGGCTGTCACCACCGGCCCGGCCGCGCCCGGATGTGATCCGATCGACCCGGCCGTCTGCCTGCTGCCGTTCCCCAGCGACCACTACACCGTGGCGGACCGGGGCACCGCCACCGGCCGCCGCGTCGCGTTCCCCGTCGAGGCGATGCCCCGCTCGGTGGCCGGAGTCCCCGTCGACCCCACCGCGTGGAACGGCAACGACGGCTTCTCGCCCGGCTCGATGATCCTCACCCTCGTCCCCGGCCTCGACCTGGCCAGGACCGGCGCGGCCCCGATCACCGACATCGGCGCCTCGCTCGGCAGGGACGCGCCCATCGTCCTGCTCGACCTGGACACCGGTGAGCGCTGGCCGTACTGGGCCGAACTGGACGCGAACGCGCCGGAAGGCCGCCGGGCGCTCATCGTCCGCCCCGCCCGCAACCTGCGCGAGGGACACCGGTACGCGGTCGCGCTGCGCCACCTGCGCGACGCCGGCGGCGACCCGATCCCGCCCGGGGCCGCGTTCGCCGCCATCGCCGGCGCGCCGCTGCCGCACGGGCACGAGTTGCGGGACCGGCAGCGGGAGCTCCAGCCGGTGCTGCACGCGCTGCGCCGCCACGGCGTCCGCGCCGGCGGCCTCCACCTCGCCTGGGACTTCACCGTGGCCAGCGAGCGGAACCTGGCCGGCCGGGCCCTCGCCATGCGCGACGACGCCCTGCGCGGGCTGCGCGGGAACGCGCCCCCGTACGAGGTCACCGCCGTCACCGACCTCACCCCCGAGCAGGACGACAGGATCGCGCGCCGGGTCGAGGGCACCTTCCGGGTGCCGAGCTACCTCGACAGGCCCGGCGGGCCGCCCGGCTCCGGGCTGAACTACGGCCCGGACGGGCGGCCGGCCAGGCTGCCGGGGAACGAGCAGGTCGCCACCTTCCGCTGCGAGATCCCCCGCGTCGCCTTCACCCGCCCGGCCAGGCCCTCCCTGTACGGGCACGGGCTGCTCGGCAGGCACACCGAGGTGGGCGCGTCCAATGTCAGGACGATGGCGCAGCGGCACGGGTTCGTGTTCTGCGCCACCAAGTGGATCGGCATGGCGGACGAGGACATCCCCAACGTCATCGCCACTTTCGGCGACATGTCACGCTTCCACACCGTGCCTGACCGTACCCAGCAGGGCTTCCTGAACTTCATGTTCCTGGGACGCGCGATGACGGCCCGCGACGGCTTCACCGCCCACGCCGCCTTCAAGAACGAGCGCGGGCGGCCGCTCATCGACACCCGCGCCGAGCTCGTCTACGACGGCAACAGCCAGGGCGGCATCTTCGGCGGCGCGCTCGTCGCGCTCTCCACGGACATCCGGCGCGGCGTGCTCGGCGTGACCGGCATGAACTACAGCACCCTGTTCAACCGCAGCTCGGACGCGGCGCCCTTCCAGGCGGTGTTCGACCAGAGCTATCCCGACCGGCTGGAGCAGCAGATCATCCTGGCGCTCATGCAGATGCTGTGGGACCGCGGCGAGGCCAGTGGGTACGCCGCCCACATGACCGACGACCCGTACCCGGGCACGCCCCGGCACCGGGTGCTCATGCAGGTGGCGTACGGCGACCACCAGGTGGCCACGGTGACGGCCGAGGCCGAGGCGCGCACCGTCGGCGCCCGGGTCCGGCTCCCGGCCCTCGCGCCCGGCCGCTCACCCGACGCCGAACCGTACTGGGGCATCCGCGGCTTCCGCACCGCGCACGCGGGGTCGGCGCTGGTGGTGTGGGACAGCGGCACCCCGTCGCCGCCGCTCACCAACACGCCGCCGATGGAGGGCCCGCACGGCACCGACCCGCACGAGGACCCCCGCCGCACCCCGGCGGCCCAGCTCCAGAAGGCCGTCTTCCTCAAGACGGGGGTGGTGACGGACGTCTGCGGCGCTGCCCCGTGCCTGTCGGCCCCCGAGTGAGAGCACCGCGACCGGCCCGAAGATCACGTGCAGGGTCGGTCAGCGTCCCGGCGCCCGCTGAGGTCGCGGGTCGTTCGGGGCGGGGCGGAAGAGAGGGCGACGGGGGGTGGCCCTATCGTGAAAAGCCGGTAATGCGCAGGCCATGAAGGTCAGGGGAGGGCATGACGGTGGACGGGGGCTCCGTGATCGGGCGGCGGCAGGCGCTGGGCGCCGCGGGGGTGGCCGCGTGCGGCGTGTCGCTGGCGGCGTGCGGCGGCGAAGCGGAGGACCGGCAGGTGCCGGGCATCAAGGGCAAGGTCATCGCCAAGACCGCCGACGTCCCGGTCGGCGGAGGCACGGTGGTGAAGAAGTACAAGATCGTGGTGACGCAGCCGTCGGAAGGCGTCTACAAGGCGTACGGGGCGTCCTGCCCGCACCGCGGCTGCGCCGTCAGCACCCCGCGGGACAACGTGATGACCTGCCCCTGTCACGGCAGCGAGTTCGACGCCGGCACCGGGCAGGCCACGAAGGGCCCGGCCACCGGAAGCCTGGTCTCGTACCAGGTCAAGGTCGAGGGCGACGGCATCGTGGTCGTGTGAACCGGTAATTGTGCGTGGTTCTCCCGGGTTGGTGCGCGGCACGCTGAACCGCAGTCAGGTCGCCGGACGTACCTGAAGTGAAACCCGAACCTGGGAGGACGCACCATGACCGAAACGACGCGCCGGGCGGTGATGTTCGGAGCGGGCGGGGCCGGCCTCGCCGCGGTGCTCACCGCTTGCGCCAGCTACGGCTCACCGGCGGCGGAGCCGGCCCCGGACACGGCGGACCTGGCGGAAGAGCCCGACGGCGAGGAGTCGGCCGCCGCGCCCAAGAAGAAGAAGCCGAAGGCACTCGCCGACACCAGCGACATCCCCAGCGGTGAGGGAAAGATATTCAAGAACCAGGACGTGGTCATCACCCAGCCGTCGGAGGGCGAGTTCCGGGCGTTCAGCGCCACCTGCACCCATCAGGGCTGCGCGGTCGCCAGCGTGTCCAACGGCGTGATCAACTGCCCGTGCCACGGCAGCCAGTTCAGCATCGAGGACGGATCCGTGGTCCAAGGTCCGGCCGGCGAGCCGCTGGCAGAGAAAAAGATCAGTGTGTCAGGAGGCAAGATCAGGCTCGCCTAAGGCGCCTTTCATGGTTTTCTCACCTGGCTGCGGTTGGCTGTGGCGCATGGGAGAAGACCTCAAGAGCCGTAGAGCGGTGATCGCGGGTGTCGGCGCGGGTGGGCTGACGCTGGCACTGGCCGCCTGCGGCGGCAGCGACACCACGGCCGCGACGCAGGAACCGGCCGCTCCGGCCTCGTCCAGCGCCCCCTCGCAGGCCGCGCCCGCGCAGGGCGGGGGGCTGACCACGACCTCCGAGATCCCGGTCGGCGGGGGCAAGATCTTCGCGGACCAGAAGGTCGTCGTCGTGCAGCCGGCGCAGGGGCAGTTCAAGGCGTACGGCATCTCGTGCACCCACCAGGGCTGCCCGGTGGACAAGGTCGAGAACGGCGCCATCGTCTGCCCGTGCCACGGCAGCAAGTTCAAGATCGAGGACGGCTCGGTGAGCGACGGCCCGGCCACCAAGCCGCTGCCGGAGCACCAGCTCACCGTGGAGGGTGACCAGATCTCGCTGGCGTGACGTCCCGGCGCTCGCCCGCCTTCGCGGCGGGCGAGCCTGTCGGTGACGGCCACTAGGCTGGAATCGTGGCGCGATCAGGTGGCAGTCCGTTGAGTTTCCGTCCCCGGCCCGGCTCCATCCCCGATTCCCCCGGGGTCTACCGGTTCAGGGACGCTCACGGACGCGTGATCTACGTCGGCAAGGCCAAGAGCCTGCGCCAGCGGCTCAACTCCTACTTCGCCGACTTCTCCGCCCTGCACCCGCGCACCCAGACCATGCTGACCACCGCGGCCGACGTCGACTGGACCGTGGTCGCCACCGAAGTGGAGGCGCTGCAGCTCGAATACTCCTGGATCAAGGAGTTCGACCCGCGCTTCAACGTCAAGTACCGCGACGACAAGTCCTATCCGTACCTCGCCGTGACCATGGGCGAGGATTTCCCGCGCGTGCAGGTCATGCGCGGCGCCAGGCGCAAGGGCACCCGCTACTTCGGCCCCTACTCGCACGCCTGGGCCATCCGCGAGACCGTCGACCTGCTGCTGCGCGTCTTCCCGGTCCGCACGTGCAGCGCGGGCGTGTTCAAGCGCGCCGGCCAGATCGGCCGGCCGTGCCTGCTGGGCTACATCGACAAGTGCTCGGCGCCGTGCGTCGGCCGCGTCACCCCCGAGGAGCACCGCGCGCTCGCCGAGGACTTCTGCGACTTCATGGCGGGCAACACCAGCCGCTTCATCAAGCGGCTGGAGCGCGAGATGCGCGAGGCCGCCTCCGAGCAGGAGTACGAACGCGCCGCCCGGCTCCGCGACGACATCCAGGCGCTGCAGCGGGCGCTGGAGAAGCAGGCGGTCGTGCTCGGCGAGGGCACCGACGCCGACGTCGTCGCGCTCGCCGAGGACCCGCTGGAGGCCGCCGTCCAGGTCTTCTACGTGCGCGGCGGGCGCATCCGCGGCCAGCGCGGCTGGGTGGTCGACAAGGTCGAGGAGGCCGGCCCCGGCGAGCTGGTCGAGCAGTTCCTGCTGCAGATGTACGGCGACGCCGCCGCCGAGTCGATGCCCCGCGAGGTGCTCGTGCCCGCGCTGCCGCCCGACGCCGGCGCCGTCGCCGACCTGCTGACCGAGCAGCGCCGGGCCCGCGTCGAGGTGCGGGTGCCGCAGCGCGGCGACAAGAAGGCGCTCATGGAGACCGTCGAGCGCAACGCCAAGGAGTCGCTCGCCCAGCACAAGATCCGCCGCGCGAGCGACCTGACCACGCGCAGCAAGGCCCTGCAGGAGATCGCCGACGCGCTCGACCTCGACCAGGCGCCGCTGCGCATCGAGTGCTACGACGTCTCCCACCTGCAGGGCGAGAACGTCGTCGCCTCCATGGTGGTGTTCGAGGACGGCCTGGTCCGCAAGAGCGAATACCGCCGCTTCGCGGTCAAGACCAAGGAGGGCGACGTCGCCGCCATCCACGAGGTCATCCTGCGCCGCTTCCGCCGTTACCTGGAGGAGCGCTCCGCCACCGGCGAGCTGACCCCCGAGGACGACGACGGCCACGGCCCCATCGACCCCGAGACGGGCCGGCCGCGCAAGTTCGCCTACCCGCCCAACCTGGTGGTGGTCGACGGCGCGGGCCCGCAGGCCGCCGCCGCGCAGCGGGCGCTCGACGAGCTGGGCGTCGACGACGTCGCCGTGGCAGGCCTGGCCAAGCGGCTGGAGGAGGTGTGGCTGCCGGGCGACGACCAGCCGGTGATCATGCCGCGCTCCAGCGAGGGCCTCTACCTGCTGCAACGCGTGCGTGATGAGGCACACCGGTTCGCCATCACCTACCATCGGGCCAAGAGGTCCAAGTCCGTCAAGGAGAGCGCGCTCGACAGCGTGCCCGGCCTCGGACCGGCGCGCCGCCAGGCGCTGCTCAAGCACTTCGGTTCCGTCAAGAAGCTGCGCGAGGCCACCGCGGAACAGATCCGCGAGGTCCCGGGCATCGGCCCCGCCACGGCCGAGGTGATCGTGTCGACCCTGAAGGGGGAGAGGCAGTGAAGACCACCGAGCCGGCGTTCGTCATCGTCACCGGCATGTCGGGGGCCGGGCGGAGCACCGCGGCCAAGGCCCTGGAGGACCTCGGCTGGTTCGTGATCGACAACCTGCCGCCCGGGCTCCTGTTCGCCATGGCGGAGGAGGCCGGCAAGGTCAAGCTCGCGGCCGACAAGGTGGCGGCCGTCGTCGACGTGCGCAGCCTGGCGTTCACCACCGACCTCAACGCCGCCATCGAGGAGCTGGAGACGCGCGCCGTGCGGGTGCGCGTGGTGTTCCTTGAGGCCAGCGACGAGGAGCTGGTGCGCCGCTTCGAGAACGTCCGCCGCCCCCACCCGCTCCAGGGCGACGGCCGGCTCGTCGACGGCATCACCCGCGAGCGCGGCATCCTGCGCGAGGTGCGGGCCAACGCCGACCTGGTGATCGACACCACCGCCCACAACGTCCACGAGCTGCGCAACAGGATCGTCGCCTACTTCGGCGGCGACGACCGTCCCGGCCTGCGGCTCAACGTGGTCTCGTTCGGCTTCAAGTACGGCCTGCCGGTCGACGCCGACCTGGTCGTCGACTGCCGCTTCCTGCCCAACCCGCACTGGGTGCCCGACCTGCGCCCGATGAACGGCACCGACCCGGCCGTGCGCGACTACGTCCTCGGCCAGCCCGGCGCCAAGGAGTTCCTCGACTCGTACGAGGAGGTCCTGCGGGTGGTCGCGACCGGCTACGGCCGGGAGGGCAAGAGCTACGCCACGCTCGCCGTCGGCTGCACGGGCGGCAAGCACCGCAGCGTCGCCATGGCCGAGCAGCTCGCCGCGCGCCTGCGTGACCGCGGCATGGAGGTCCAGGTGAGCCACCGGGATGTGGGGCGGGAGTGACCGGTGGCAGCGGGCGCGGGTTAAGCGAACCACCGTTCTGGGCGGGGTCGCAGCCGCCGTCCGGAGGGCCCCGCGTGGTCGCCCTCGGGGGCGGCCACGGACTGTACGCGTCGTTGTCCGCGCTGAGGGTGGTGACCGACGCGCTGACGGCGGTGGTCACCGTCGCCGACGACGGCGGCTCCAGCGGCCGGCTCAGGCGCGAGCTGGGCGTGCTCCCGCCGGGTGACCTGCGCATGGCGCTGGCCGCGCTGTGCGGCGACGACGAGTGGGGCAGCACCTGGAGCGAGGTGGTGCAGCACCGCTTCCGCAGCGAGGGCGAGCTGCACGGGCACGCCGTCGGCAACCTGCTCATCGTGGCCCTGTGGGAGCTGCTCGGCGACCCCGTGGCGGGCCTCGAATGGGTGGGCCGGCTGCTCGGCGCGCACGGCAGGGTGCTGCCGATGGCCTCGGTGCCTCTCGACATCGTGGCCGAGGTCGAGCTCGACGGCGTGATCTCGACCGTGCGCGGCCAGGTGGCGTGCGCGCTGACCCCGGGCCGGGTGCAGGCGATCTCGCTCGTGCCCGAAGACCCGCCCGCGCGGCCGGAGGCCGTCGAGGCGGTGCTGGAGGCCGACTGGGTGGTGTTCGGGCCGGGCTCGTGGTTCACCAGCGTGCTGCCGCACCTGAAGGTGCCCGAGCTGGCCAGGGCGCTGCACGACACCGGCGCCAAGCGGCTGGTCACGCTCAATCTGGCGCCGCAGCCGGGCGAGACCGACGACCTCTCGCCGCAGCAGCACCTGGAGGTGCTCAGGCAGCACGCGCCCGGTCTCTCGCTCGACGTGGTGCTCGCCGACGTCGGCGTGGTCGACGACCTGCCCGCGCTGGAGAAGTCGGCGGCGGCGTTCGGCGCCAGGCTGGTGACGGCCGACGTGGCGGCCCGCGACGGCTCCCCCCGGCACGACCCACGACGTCTTGCCTCCGTCCTGGACGAGATTTTCCTCCAGAAGCGTTGATCCTGGTCGGCGTGGCGCGAAGGTGCGAGAGGATGCTGTGAGCCGGTCTGTTTGGGGGAGGACTAACGCTCATGGCGATGACGGGTGTGGTGAAGGACGAGCTGAGCCGACTGTCTGTGCTCAAGCCCTGCTGCCGGAAGGCGGAGGTGTCGACGCTGCTGCGGTTCGCCAGCGGCCTGCACCTCGTGGGAGGGCGCATCGTGATCGAGGCGGAGCTCGACACCAACGCCACCGCGCGGCGGCTGATCAAGGACATCGGGGAGGTGTTCGGCCACAAGGCCGAGGTGCTGGTGCTGGCTCCCGCAGGGCTGCGCAAGGGGTCTCGCTACGTCGTGCGCGTCTACCGCGACGGTGAGGCGCTGGCCCGGCAGACGGGACTGATCGACAACCACGGGCGGCCGGTGCGGGGCCTGCCGCGGCAGGTGGTGGCGGGCGCCTCGTGCGACGCGGAGGCGGCCTGGCGCGGCGCGTTCCTCGCCCACGGGTCGCTCACCGAGCCGGGGCGTTCGATGTCGCTCGAAGTGACGTGCCCGGGTCCGGAGGCCGCGCTGGCGCTGGTGGGCTCGGCCAGGCGGCTGAAGATCCACGCCAAGGCACGCGAGGTGCGCGGCGTCGACCGGGTCGTGGTGCGCGACGGCGACGCCATCAGCGCCCTGCTGACCAGGCTGGGCGCCCACGACAGCGTCCTGATGTGGGAGGACCGGCGGATGCGCCGCGAGGTCAGGGCGACCGCCAACCGGCTGGCCAACTTCGACGACGCCAACCTGCGCCGCTCCGCCAGGGCGGCGGTGGCGGCGGGCGCGCGGGTGCAGCGGGCGCTGGAGATCCTCGGCGACGAGGCGCCGGTGCACCTGGTGGTCGCGGGCCGGCTGCGGGTGGAGCACAAGCAGGCGTCCCTGGAGGAGCTGGGCCAGCTCGCCGACCCGCCGCTGACCAAGGACGCGATCGCCGGGCGGATCCGCCGGCTGCTGGCCATGGCCGACAAGCGCGCGGCCGACCTCGGCATCCCCAGCACCGAGGCCAACCTCACGGTCGACATGCTGACGTCCTGAGCGGCGCTCAGGCCTGGCCGCGGTCCGGCGGGAGGAAGAAGCTGCCGGTCGCGGTCGGGTCCGCCTTGGGCGGCTGGAGCGGCTCGAACGGGGCCCGATACTCGGGCTCCGGCTCCTTCTCCGCCGTCTCCTCCGGGTCCCGCTGCGGCTTCTCGGCCGCGGCGTGCCTGCCCGTACGGCGCAGGCGCAGGGCTCGGGAGAGTACGAGGACGAACGCGGGCAGGGCGGCGGCCGCCATGATGGCCGGCAGCGGCCACGAGGGGTCGAGCGAGTTCCAGAACTGCCGGGCGGCGCCCGGGAGGGCGTCGAGGAAGCCCTGAAGGGTCAGCGGCGCGGCCGCGGTGTCCGCGCCGAAGCGCTGCGCGCCGACGGTCGAGAACACGTACGCGCCCATGACGATCAGGCCCCCGGGCACGGCCGCGGCCGCGTACAGGGCCGCGAAGAAGGACAGCAGGACGCTGCGGGGGCGGACGAGGCGGATGGCCCAGCCGACGAGTACGCCCACGACGAACGCGAGCGCGGCGAGGACCGGGATCCCGTCCCCGAAGGCGCGCAGCGACGAGGGCAGCCGGTCCATGAAGATGACGGCGGTCCCGAATCCGGCAGTGCAGATCAGCATCGTGATCAAGCCGATGACCAGGCCTGAAAGCAGGCCGGATCGTTGTCTTGACATCTCAGCCCCCAGAGAATGCCCGAGTTTACTCCGATGAGTCGGGCACTTTACTCGAAGTGCACAAAGCGCGCGTAACGAACCGCCATTCACGGCGAGGCGGGACCGCGTGGTCTAAACCAATTTAGGTCCGATAGGGTTTCTGGAGTTGAGGTATCAGCCCGCCATCACGTACGAGGAGATCGGTTCCGTGAGCATCCGCGTAGGCGTCAACGGCTTCGGCCGCATCGGTCGCAACTTCTGGCGCGCGGTGGCCGCCAGTGGCAAGGACATCGAGATCGTCGCTGTCAACGACCTCACCGACAACGCGACGCTGGCCCACCTGCTGAAGTACGACAGCATCCTGGGCCGCCTCCCGTACGAGGTGAAGGCTTCCAGCGACGAGATCACCGTCGACGGCAAGGCCATGAAGGTCTTCGAGGAGCGCGACCCGGCCAAGCTGCCCTGGGGCGACCTCGGGGTGGACGTGGTCGTCGAGTCGACCGGCCTGTTCACCGACGCGACCAAGGCCAGGGTCCACGCCGACAACGGCGCCAAGAAGGTCATCATCTCCGCGCCGGCCAAGAACGAAGACGTGACGGTCGTCATGGGCGTCAACCACACCGCCTACGACCCGGCCCAGCACACCGTCATCTCCAACGCCTCCTGCACCACCAACTGCCTGGCCCCGATGGCGAAGGTCCTGCACGACGCCTTCACCATCGAGAAGGGCCTGATGACCACCATCCACGCCTACACGCAGGACCAGAACCTCCAGGACGGCCCGCACAAGGACCTGCGCCGCGCCCGCGCCGCCGCGCTCAACGTGGTGCCCACCTCCACCGGCGCCGCCAAGGCCATCGGCCTCGTGCTGCCGGAGCTCAAGGGCAAGCTCGACGGCTTCGCCATGCGCGTGCCGATCCCCACCGGCTCGGCCACCGACCTGACCATCGACGTCAGCCGTGACGTCACGGTCGAGGAGGTCAACGCCGCGGTCAAGGCCGCCGCCGACGGCCCGCTCAAGGGCATCCTCACCTACACCGAGGACCCGATCGTCTCCGCCGACATCGTCACCGACCCGGCCTCCTGCATCTTCGACGCCGGCCTCACCAAGGTCATCGGCAACCAGGTCAAGGTCGTCGGCTGGTACGACAACGAGTGGGGCTACTCCAACCGCCTGGTCGACCTCATCGAGCTGGTGGGCGCGGACCTGTAGGACGACGGGCGAGCGAGGAAAGGGAGCCAGTTGCGCAATCTCGACGATCTCGACGTGAAGGGCCGGCGCGTGCTCGTGCGCGCGGACCTCAACGTGCCGCTCGACGGTGAGACGATCACCGACGACGGTCGCATCCGCGCGTCGCTGCCCACCGTCCGGGCCCTCGCGGGCAACGGAGCGAAGGTCATCGTCTGCGCCCACCTGGGCAGGCCCAAGGGGCAGGTCAAGCCGGAGTTCTCGCTGCGGCCGGTGGCCCGGCGGCTGGGCGAGCTGCTCGGCCAGGACGTCGCCTTCGCCTCCGACGTGGCGGGCGACGGCGCCAGGGCCACCGTGGAGGGCCTCCAGGAGGGCCAGGTGGCCCTGCTGGAGAACCTCCGCTTCGAGCCCGGCGAGACGGCCAAGGACGACGCCGAGCGCCGCGCCTTCGCCGAGCGGCTGGCCGCGCTGGCCGAGCTCTACGTGGGCGACGGGTTCGGCGCCGTGCACCGCAAGCACGCCAGCGTCTACGACGTGCCGGCGCTGCTGCCGCACGCGGCGGGCGGGCTGATCGCGGCCGAGGTCGACGTGCTGCGGAAGCTGACCGAGGACACCGAGCGGCCCTACGTGGTCGTGCTCGGCGGCGCCAAGGTGAGCGACAAGCTCGGCGTCATCGCCAACCTGCTCACCCGCGTCGACCGGCTCCTGATCGGTGGCGGCATGGCCTACACCTTCCTCAAGGCCCAGGGCCACGAGGTCGGCGGGTCGCTGCTCCAGGAGGACCAGCTCGACCAGGTCCGCGGCTTCCTGACCGAGGCGGCCGAGCGCGGCGTCGACCTGGTGCTGCCGGTCGACGTGCTGGCCGCCACCCACTTCGCCGCCGACGCCGCCTTCGACGTGGTGCCCGCCGACGCGATCCCCGCCGACCGGCAGGGGCTCGACATCGGGCCCCGTACGCGGGAGCTGTTCGCCGGCAAGCTGGCGGACGCCAGGACCGTGTTCTGGAACGGCCCGATGGGCGTGTTCGAGTTCGACGCGTTCGCCGGCGGCACCCGCGCGGTGGCCGAGGCGCTGATCTCGTCCGACGCCTTCACCGTGGTGGGCGGCGGCGACTCGGCGGCCGCGGTGCGCAGGCTCGGCCTGCCTGAAGACGGCTTCTCGCACATCTCCACCGGTGGCGGGGCCAGCTTGGAATACCTTGAGGGCAAGACCCTCCCCGGACTCGCCGCTTTGGAGGACTGAGCGTGAGAAAGCCCCTCATCGCCGGCAACTGGAAGATGAACCTCAACCACCTTGAGGCGATCGCGCTGGTCCAGAAGATGGCCTTCGCGCTCAACGACAAGGACTTCGACCGCGCCGAGGTGGCGGTCCTGCCGCCGTTCACCGACCTGCGCAGCGTGCAGACGCTCGTCGACGGCGACAAGCTGCGCATCGTCTACGGCGCGCAGGACCTGTCGCCGCACGACGCCGGCGCCTACACCGGCGAGATCTCCGGCGTCATGCTCGCCAAGCTGGGCTGCACGTTCGTGACCGTCGGTCACTCGGAGCGCAGGCAGTACCACCGCGAGGACGACGACCTCGTCAACGCCAAGGTGCTGGCCGCGCTCCGCCACTCGCTGACGCCGATCCTGTGCGTGGGCGAAGGGCTGGAGGTGCGCCAGGCGGGCGGTCACATCGCCCACTCTCTCGGCCAGCTCGACGGGGCGCTGCGCAAGGTCCCCGCCGAGCAGGCGAAGTCGATCGTGGTGGCCTACGAGCCGGTGTGGGCGATCGGCACCGGCGAGGTGGCCACTCCCGACGACGCCCAGGAGGTCTGCGGCGCACTGCGGCAGCGACTCGCGGAGCTGTACGACCCCGAAGTGGCCTCGGCGGTCCGTATCCTTTACGGAGGCTCGGTCAAGTCGGCGAACATCGCGGGGATCATGGCTCAGCCGGATGTCGACGGTGCGCTCGTGGGTGGAGCCAGCATCGACGCCGGGGAGTTCGTGAAGATCTGCCGATTCTCGGATATGGCAGGCTAACTGAGCCGTTCGGTGGGTGCGACTTGACATGAGGTCGTACCCTCTAGAGGCAAGTCTGAATCGTCACGCGTACCAAACCATTGAAGGACTAGGCATACCGTGGAACTCGGAATCTCCATCGCCCTCATCCTGACGAGCCTGCTGATGATCTTGCTCGTCCTGCTCCACAAGGGCAAGGGTGGCGGCCTGTCTGACATGTTCGGCGGCGGTTTCTCGTCGAACTTCGGCGGTTCCTCGGTGGTGGAGCGTAACCTCGACCGGCTCACCGTCATCACGGGAGTGGTCTGGTTCGTCTGCATCATCGCTCTGGGCCTGCTCGTCAAGCCCTGAGGCCAGACAGAACGCGTGACAGTGATTCTCCCCCCGTGGCTCACGGGGCGATCGAGCGAGGAGTTCATCCGTGGGTAGTGGCAACGCGATCCGTGGCAGCCGAGTCGGTGCCGGTCCTATGGGGGAGGCCGAGCGCGGCGAAGCGGCTCCGAGAGTGCGGGTCTCGTTCTGGTGCGCCAACATGCACGAAACGCGCCCCAGCTTCGCCAGCGACGCAGCGATCCCCGAGCTGTGGGACTGCCCGCGTTGTGGCCTCCCGGCCGGTCAGGATGAGAATGCGCCGCCTGCCCCCCCGAAGAACGAGCCCTACAAGACGCACCTCGCCTACGTGAAGGAGCGCAGGAGCGACAAGGACGGCAAGGCCATCCTCCAGGAAGCCCTGGAGCGGCTGCGCAACAACAAGTCCCCCTGGTAGGGCCAGACCACCCGAAGGGCCCCGGCGTCGCGCCGGGGCCCTTCGGCGCGTTCAGGCCTTCTCGTACACCGCTTCGCCGTCGACGAACGTCATGCGGACCCGGGTGGTCCAGATGTCCTCGGCCGGCAGGGCGAACGGGTCGCGGTCGAGCACCACGAGGTCGGCGGGGCGCCCCGGCTCGATCGTCCCGGCGGGGGAGCGGTTGATCCACGCCGAGCCCGCCGTGTACGCGGTCATCGCGGTGGCCAGGTCGATGCGCTGCTCGGGCAGGAACGGCGTCTGCGCCGTCGGGTAGCCGGCGTGCACGGACCCGCCCGGTTCTGTGCGGTTGACGGCCACGTGCATGCCCTGCAGCGGGTCGGCGTTCGACACCGGCCAGTCGCTGCCGGCGCAGAACCGGGTGCCGTGGCGGAGCAGGTCCGCGAACGGATACTGCCAGGACGAGCGCGGCTCGCCGAGGAACGGCAGCGTCAGCTCGTCCATCTGCAGATGGTGGGTGGCCCACAGCGGCTGCAGGTTGGCCGTCACGCCCAGCTCGGCGAAGCGCGGCACGTCCGACGGCTCGATGATCTGCAGGTGCGCGATGTGGTGCCGGTTGGCCGGGTCGGTGCCGGCGAAGCCGTCGAGTGCCTCGCGCACCGCGCGCTCGCCGATCGCGTGGACGTGCACCTGGAAGCCGAGCCGGTCGAGCTCGGCGACGTACTCCCTGAGCTTGGCCGGATCCACGTACGACAGGCCCGTGCCGCCGCACCGGCAGTAGGGCTCCAGCGTGGCGGCGGTGAAGTTCTCCGTGATGCCGTCCTGCATGATCTTGATCGAGGTGGCGGCGAACCGGTCCAGCCCCTCGGCCGACGCCCGTCGTGAGAGCAGGTCGTCGATCTGGTCCAGGCCGCGGGTGCGGTCCCACCACAGCGCGCCCACCACGCGCGCCCTGAGCCGCCCTGAGCGGGCCGCGGACAGGTAGGCGGGCAACTGGTCGTCCGAGCCGGCGTACGAGCCCACGATCGCGTCCTGCCAGCCCGTGATGCCCAGCGTGAACAGGTGCGCCTGGGCGTCCATCAGGGCGGCGTCCAGGTCCGCCGCGGTGGGGCGCGGGGTGAGCAGGCCGACGAGGTCCATCGCGCCCTCGTGCAGCACGCCCGTGGGGGTGCCGTCCGGGTCGCGCTCGATCCGGCCGTCGGCGGGGTCGGGCGTGTCCTTCCCGATCCCGGCCCGTTCCAGCGCGCGGCCGTTGACCCAGGCGGCGTGGTGGTCGCGCTGGATCAGGTAGGCGGGCCGGTCCAGGAAGTCGAGCTGCTCGCGCCTGGGCAGCCCGCCGGGGAAGGCGGACATGTCCCAGCCGCCGCCGTCGATCCAGGCCCTGTCCGGGTGCGCGTCCGCGTAGGCGCGGACGGCGTCAAGATACTCGTCCAGCCCGTACCGTTCCGAGAGGTCGCATCGGGCCCGCTCCAGGCCCGCCTGGACCGGGTGCATGTGCGCGTCGGTGAAGCCGGGCGTCAGCAGGCCGCCGTCCAGGTCCACGGTCTCGTGCCCGGGCGCCCGGGCGGACAGCTCCCGCTCGGCGCCGACGGCGGCGATCACTCCGTCGCGCACCAGGATGGATTCGGCGAAGTCGCCCTTCGCGGTGAACACGCGTCCGCCTCGGAAGAGTATGTTCATGCGGCCTGCTCTTTCGTACAGGTAGTTGAGCGGTGAAACACGACGTTAGCGGCAACGTAACAGGTACCCGGCATCCTTCTCATATGGGATTTCTGCGCATCCGCACCACCGTCGACGAGCGTCCCGGACGACTCGCCTCCCTCGCCGCCGCGCTCGCCGAGCGGGGTGGCAACATTCTCGGCCTGAGCGTCCAGTCCGACCCTGACGGCACCGTGGACGAGTTCGTCGCCGACATCCCCGCGAACCCCGAGACGGTGCGCGAGGCGCTCGAAGCGGCCGGCGGGCGGCGCGTCGTGGTCGTGCCCGCGACCGCGCACGAGCTGACCGACGAGCCCACCCGCGCCCTGCTGCTCGCCTCCCGGCTGCGCGCCATGCCGTGGCGGCTCCCCGAGCTGCTGGCGGAGCTGCTGCGCGCGGACGACGCCAGGTGGACCTATGGTGATGCGGTGAGTGATTTGCCTGATCCGACCCAGCTTGTCGTGCCGGTCGCGGCCAAGAGAGCTGTGCGGCTGCGCCGCGCGGAGCTGCCGTTCACCCTGACCGAGGCCGCCAGGGCCGCCTCCTTCGCCCGGCTGGCCCAGCCGCCCGCGGAGCAGGCGGGCGGTGAGACCGCGGTCAAGCTGGCCGACGGCGCCGAGGTCGTGATCAAGCCACTCACCCCGGTCTACCGCGAGGCGGTACGCGACCTGCACGACCGTTGCTCGCCGGAGTCGCGCCGGTTCCGCTACTTCACCGCGATGCCGTCGCTGCCGCCGCGCATGTTCGAGCGGCTGTGCGACCGCCGCCGCGGCCACTCGCTGGTGGCGGGCAACGACGGGCAGGTGGTCGCGCTGGCCAACCTCGTCTTCACCGCCGATCCGGGCATCGCCGAGATGGCGTTCCTGGTCGAGGACCGCTGGCAGGGGCGCGGGCTGGGCTCGGTCATGGCCAGGGCGCTCGTGCGGGAGGCCAGGGACCTGGGCTACGCCGAGGTCCGGACCTCCATGCTCGCCGACAACGTACGCATGCGCAGGCTGCTCGTCTCGCTGGGCGCCACGCTCGCCTACACCGACGACCCCGGCGTGGTGGAGGGGCGGCTGCCCGTCGGCGCCATGACGTCAGTCTGACGGGCCGGGCTCCGGCCCGATGCCGAGATGCCGCTCGATGCGTTCGAGGCTCTCCTGGATCTGCGCGAGCCGCTGGGCCACCGTCGAACTCGCGGTGAAGTACGTCTCACCCGGCCGCTCCTTCGGGCCCCGGTCCAGCCGGTCCAGGACGCGCTGCCGTATCGCGACGAAGTCGGCCCCCGTCGCCGCGAGCGCCTGCGCGCCCAGGCCCTGGCCCTCCTTGAGCAGGCCGAGCAGGATGTGCTCGCTGGAGATGTAGGTGTGGCGGAGCTGCAACGCCTCGCGCAGCGACAGCTCCAGCACCTTCTTGGCCCTGGGGGTGAACGGGATGTGCTCGTCTGGCCCGCTCTCGCCGGTGCCGATCTCGCGCACCACGAACTCCCGCACCGGCTCCAGGCTCGCCCCGCAGTCGGCCAGTACGCGCGCGGACGCCCCCTCGCCCTCCCGCATGAGACCGAGCAGCAGGTGCTCGGTGCCGATGTAGTTGTGACGCATGGCCCTGGCCTCCACCTGGGCGAGGACGACGACCTGGCGGGCACGGTCGGTGAAGCGCTCGAACACGGGCGGCCTCCGTTCGAGTGGGCTGTCTCCACTATGCGCTAGAAAACCGGCCATGTGGGGTACCTCACATGTGTGGATCTTGATGAGGTGGCCGGGCGGCTGTATGCGCTGCCGCCGTCCGATTTCACCGCGGCCCGCACCGCCGAGGCCCGGGCGGCCAAGGAGGCGGGCGACGCCGCGCTGGCCCGCGAGATCGGCAAGCTGCGCAAGCCCACCGTCTCCGCCTGGGCGGTGAACCGCGCCGCCCGCGAGCACGCGGACGAGCTGGGCGAGCTGCTGGCCGTCGGCGAGGAGCTGCGCGCGGCGTGGGCGGCCCAGGACTCCGACGCGCTGGCCGCGGCGACCCGGCGGCGCGGCGAGGTGACCGGCCGGCTGTCCCGGCTGATCAGGGAGGCGGCGGACCTGTCGGCCGCCGCCGCGGCGGAGGTGGACCAGACGCTCGACGCCGCCGTCGTGGACGCGGACGCCGCCGATGAGGTGCGCCGCGGCCGTCTGGCCAAGCCGCTCAGCTACAGCGGTTTCGCGCCCGCTCCCGTGAGCGCCGCTCCGGCGGCCCGCAGGAAGAAGCCGCCCCCGCCGGAGGAGGACGAGGCCCGGAAGGCGAAGGAACGGGCCGAGACCGAGGCCAGGGAGGCGAAGGAGCGGGCGGAGGCCGAGGCCGCGCACCGCGAGTGGAGCGAGACTCTCGCCGAGGCCGAGCGGGAGCACGGCGAGCGCGCCGACAAGGTGGCCCGGCTGGAGAAGAGGCTGGCCAAGGCGCGCAAACGGCTGGAGGCCGCCGCCCACCGGCTCGACGTGGCCCGCCGCGAGGAACGCCACGCCCGCGCCCGACTGAACGGCTAACGTCTCCCGGGGCAGAGGCGCCACCGGCCATGAGCGACGGCGCGGCCATGTACGACGGCGCGGCCATGTACGACGGCGCGGCCATGTACGACGGCGCGGCCATGTACGACGGCGCGGCCATGTACGACGGCGTGGTCACGAAGGTCATGCCGGCCGCCCGGCCGAGCACAGCTCGTGGCCGGTTCCCCTTCGACTCCCGCTCCGCTCCGGCAGGACGCGGACAAGGTCGCAGGTCCAGGTCCAGGTCCACCACGGCTAGCGAACCGCCCCCGTGCGCGTGGCCGGGCGGAGCGCCGGACGCCGCCAGCACCAGGAGGACGGACATGAATACGAGGTCGCCGATGTGAGGACCGGTGTCCGCACGGTGGGAGGAGTGCCGCAGAGCCAGCCGAGGGTCAGGGAGAATCTGACAAGATGATGGCAGATTCAGGCGGAAAACCTTCCGGGCGAAGCCGGGCCCGGCCTAAGGTCGTCGGCATGACCATCGACGCCTTCATCGACGCCCTGCCCAAGGTCGAACTCCACGTCCACCTGGTCGGATCCGCCTCCGTGCCCACCGTGCTGGAGCTGGCCCGCCGCCACCCCGGCAACGGCGTGCCCACGAGCGAGGAGGAGCTGCGCGCGTTCTACACCTTCCGCGACTTCCCGCACTTCGCCCAGGTGTACGCGGCCGTCAACGCGCTGGTCCGCGAGCCGGAGGACATCGCCACCCTCGTCACCGGGCTGGCCCGCGACCTGGCGGGACAGGGCGGGCGCTATGCCGAGCTGCAGGTCACCCCGTACGCGCACCACATCACCGGGATCCCCAGAGGCGAGGTCACCCGGGCGCTCGACCTGGCCGCGCGGCGGTCGCTCGACGAGCACGGGGTCGAGATCGCGTACATCTTCGACATCCCCGGCGAGTTCGGCGAGGAGGCCGCGAAGATCACGCTCGACCACGCGCTCGAAGAACCTCCCGCGGCATTGGTAGGTTTCGGCCTGGGCGGGATCGAGCAGCGGCGGCCCCGCTACCGCGACGCCTTCCGCGACGCGTTCGCCGCCGCGCGGGCGGCGGGGCTGCACAGCGTCCCGCACGGCGGCGAGATGACCGGGCCCGAGACCGTCTGGGAGGTCATCGAGGGCCTCGGCGCCGAGCGCGTCGGTCACGGCATCGCCTGCCTGGCCGATCCCCGGCTCGTCGCCCACCTGCGCGAGACGCAGCTCCCGCTGGACGTGTGCCCCACCTCCAACGTGTGCACCGGCCAGGTGGCGCGGATCGAGGACCACCCGCTGCCGCGCCTGCTGGAGGAGGGCCTGTTCGTCACGCTCAACAGCGACGACCCGCCCATGTTCGCCACCACCCTGGCCGGCGAGTACCGCGTGGCGGCCCGCGTCTTCGGCCTCGGCCGTACGGAGCTGGCCCAGCTCGCCCGCAACGCGGTGACGGCGTCCTACCTGGCCCGGGAGCGCAAGAAGGCACTCCTGGCCGAGATCGACGCCCTGGCCGCCTGACGATCCCGCGATTTGTCGGCGGGACACCCTAAGGTCCCGATCATGACGAACGCCTGGGAAGAGGTCAGGGCCGCCATCGAGGCGGTAGACACGCCCGCCGTGGTCAAGCTGGTGACGGGGCTCGACGACGAGCAGCGCCGCGAAGTGGCCGCCGCCCTGCCGGGACACCTGCCCGTCGCCCAGGAGGCCGGCCGGCGCAGGGAGCACGAGCGCGCCGAACAGCGCATGGCCGCGGTCCGCGAGCTCGCCGGCAGGAGGGGCCGGTCGATGTACGAGTTACCCGAGTACCACGAGCACGTCCGCTGGTCGCGGCATGACCTCTGGATCGAGCCGATGCGGGTCGCCGGGGCCGCCACCATCGCGGGCGCCGCCGCTGTCGCCACCTGGCTCAGCAGGCCAGACCTGCAGCGCCAGTGGGACGAGCCCGGGCGCGACGACGTGCCGTTCATCCTCGACGTCGTGTCCGCCCGGCCGGTCGCCTGGCAGCAGGACCTCGCCGTACGCTTCGCGCTGCGGCTGCGCGGTACCCGCCCCACCCGCGACCGGCGCGTCCAGCTCGCCCTGAGGCTGCTGCGCCACACGGGCGCCGTCCCGCCCGCGCGCGACCCGCTCACCCTCGCCTGGATCGTCGGCACCCCGCCCGACCGGCTGTCCGGCGACCCGCTCCTGGACACGATGGAGCCCAGGCTGTTCGAGACCGAGGGCGCGGGCCGGCTGCTCACCGACGACGCCTGGCCCGCCGCACTCGCCGAGCTCGCCCGTACCGGCAGGATCGCCCGGCAGGTGCTGCTCGACGGCTGCCTCACCCGGTTCCTGCGCGGCGGCGAGGCCACCGGCCTGCGCTTCTTCGTCCGTCTCCACGAGCGGCTCGACCCCGCCCCCGAGGAGGTCGCCGGCCGCCTGGGCGACTACCTGGCGCTGCTGCCCGCGTCCGCGGCCAACGTCGCCGACCTGGCGCTCAAGCAGGTCCAGCGGGGCGGTCCGGTGCCCGCCGCCGACGCCGGCGAGGCCGTCCAGAGCCTGCTGTTCCGCAAGGAGGGCAAGCTCGTACGGGCCGGCCTGGCCTGGCTCGACCGGCTGCTCAAGGACGGCGACGACGACCTCGACGCCTACGCGCCCGCGCTGGCCGCCGCCCTGCTCTGCGAGGCCGCCGGCGCCCGCGAGCGCGCGGTGAGGCTGGCCGTCAAGCACGCGGCCCGGTTCGGGCCGGCCGGAGCCGAGACACTGCGCGAGGCGGTGGCGACGCTCCCCGCCCACGAGGGAGCCGCGCTGGCCGCGGTCTTCGGAGGCGACGTGGCGGCGGAGCCGGAGACGTTCACGCCCGGCACGCTGCCGCCCGCGCCCCAGGCCGCCCCGATGCCGCCGCCGCTCCGCACTCCCGGTGAGCTGGGCAACTTCATGCCCAAGGAGTCCAGCTGGATCAGGACCGAGCGCTGGCTGAACGCGTTCGTCAGGCTCTTCGCGGGGCCGGAACGCGACCGGCTGCCCGCCGCGCTGACCCGGCACGCGACCCCCGACAACGAGTTCAGGGGAGCGCCGTGGTGGCACGCGAGCATGTGGGCCAGCGCGATGGTCAGGGAGCTGGTCGAACCGGGGGCCGAGAGCCGGATCCGGGACGCCGCGGGTACTTCGGCGCGTACAAACCCGCCGACGTCGCCCTGCTGGCCGACGGCGACGGCCCGGCGGGGCCCGGGATGTCGTTGATGCTGGCGTACTCGCTGGTCGACGACGGCCAGGACCTGGCGGTGGAGGCGTTCCTGCGACTGGCCGCGGGGGGCGGTGTGGCGGGGGAGGAGGCCGGCCGGACGCTCGCCGAGGTGCTGCGGCACGGCGGGGAAGGGCCGAAGCGCGCTCTCGCGGCGCTCAGGGAGGCGGCGCTGAAGGGCGCGCACCGGGAGGTGTGGGAGGTGATGGCCGGCTGGCTGACCGCCTCTCTGCCGGGGCCGGGGGAGCGGGCCACCGCGGGGCACACCCGGATGGTGTCGCTCGCGGCCGACGTGGCCTCCTGGGTGGGTGCGCGGGGCGAGTCACCGGTGATCGCCGAACTGGCGAGCCGCCGACCCGGCAGCGAACTCGTCCGCCAGGCCCGCCGCTTGCACGCCTGCCTCACCGCCCCGCCCGCCTGACGCCGTCACCAGGCGGCTCACCACAGCGGGGCGGTGGCCCGGCTCGTTCCCACTGCCGCGGCCTTGATCGTTCTCAGGACGGCTCGCTAGCGTTGATCGCCTTTCGTTCACCCGTTCCCCTTCTCGGGAGATGTCCCGTGCGCCGTTACCGTTTCGGCTGGATCGCCGCCCCGATCGCCGTCGCCTTCGGGGGCGCCGCCGTGGTCGCCGGCGTCTTCGCGCTGGTCACCGGCGACGCCGCCGTGCTGCGGGCGCTCGTCGTGCACGGCTGGGGTACGGACATGGTGCCCTACACCTGGTGGGTGGAGGTCATCCTGGTCGGGGGCGGGATCCTGACCGGCTGGGCCCTGTGGCAGATCCTGCGCGGGCGGCGGGCCGGCGAGGCGCCTGTCCTGGCGCGGCCGGTGCGGCTGCTGCGGGCCGCGCTGTACGTGAGCCTTGCCTGCGCCCTGGCGTACGAGGCGCCGATCCCGTACCAGTGGTGGCTCGAACTGCCCGGCACGTTGACCCAGTTCGCCATCGTCTGGCTGTTCTTCGTGGTCCTCGCCGGATCCGTCCCCCGGTGGCTGCGGATCGGGGCACTCGTGGCGGGCCTGGCCGACACCGCCGTGGACCTGGTCGCCATCGTCGCCTACGGCCTGGGGCAGTACTGGGACCTGCCGCGGCTGGGCAACGTGCTCCACCTGCTGTGGGTGGTGCCGGTGCTGATCGGGCAGGCCCGGGACGGGCGCTGGAGCCGGGGCACCGTGCGGGCGGGCATGGTCGCGGCGGTGCTGGCGTCGCTGTCGTCCGGATCGTTCATGATCGTCGGGTTCGGCGGCATCGCGGACCACGGCACGGTGATCCTCATGGTCCGCACCATCCTGAGCGTCTTCGAGCTGATCTGGATGGCGCGGACGGCCCACGAACTGGCCGGGCCGCCACCGGAGCCGTCCACGCGCCGGGGCGAGCGGGCGGCGGTGCGCCCGTGGCCGCTCGCCGCCGTGGCCGTGGTGCTGCCGTCGGTCCCGGCCGCCGTCAACCTCGCCCAGGGGATGCCCTTCTGGATCGGCCCCAGGGGCGCGGTGGACATGTTCTTCCGCGAGTACTCCAGTTACCCGGCGGGCCTGGCCTGGGTCGCCGTGGACGTGCTCGTCGGGGTGGGCGCCCCGGCCGTGCTCGTCCTGGTGGCCGTCATCCGCAGGAGCAGGCGGCTGCTGACCGGCACGATCCTGTTCCTCGTCCTCGCCGCCGCGGCGGGCGTCGTGACGGCGCTCACGGCGCGGCCGGAGGAGGACTGGCAGGTCGTTCCCGAGATGGCCGAGGAGCGGCTCGCCGTCTACCCGGACGGGCAGTTCGGCGGGGGCCTGGACGGTCAGCTCGTGTTCGGCCTCTCGCCGCTCTGGTACAGCGCGGCGCTCGCGGTCTCCGCCCTCGTCCTGTTCCTCCTGTACGCGGCCCCGCCCGCCGCCCGGCGGGGGCGCCGGGTGTTCGCGATGGCGCTCGCCACGGCCGTGGCGCTGATCTTCGTCCCGGCCGCCGACCGGTCGCTGGGCACGGTCACCACCGCCGCCGACTGTTCACCACCGGACCGCCGGCAGACGGGGGTGGAGCCCGCGCCGCTCACGGGCGAGGGCGCGTTCATCTGCGAGATACGCACCGGCCAGGTCCTGGACATCCCCGCCACCATGCCCGACCAGGCGCTGCTCGCCTACGGCCGGAGCCTGTGCGGTGTCTACACCCGTGACGACCCGCGCGAGCTGGCCCGGGTCGAGTCCGTGGAAGGACTGCGGGTCCGGGACCTGTACTGGGCGATCGACCACATCTGCCCCGCCGCCGCGGCGAAGGTCAAGACCGAGCGGGAGGCGGACGACCAGGAGTTCGCCGCGTTCCATGCCGAGGAGCGGGCCAAGTGCGCCGCCACCCCGCGCCACCGTCCGCTCATCGAGCCCGTCAAGGCGGTCCGGCTTGATGACCCGGTGTGGCCGGAGACCGGACTGGAGATGCGGGACACGGCGGGCACCGGCGATCCCGGCGGCGGCCGGCACGACGACCTGGTCGAGTCCGGCCCCGGGCACCTGACGGTGTCGGTGGACTCCGAGTACCACCTCTGCGTCACCCTGGAGACGTACTCCCGCCGCCCGCCGGTGGAGACGAAGGGCTGGGACCACGTCACCGAGGCCGGCTACACCAGCACGGACGGCGAGCTGGTGTTCCAAGACGTCCTGGCCGGCATCGTACTGCCCGACCTGTCGCCCGGCGGCCGCCGGGGCCGCTACCGCATCCGCGTCCACCACGCCTGGTTCCCGTGGAAGGGCGAGGAGAGGGGCACCCAGCGGCTGCTGATCATGGCGTACCCGGGGAAGGACGACAAGCTCGTCACCTACCGCAAGCCCGCGGGGAGCCGGTGAGAGTCCCGCTCCCCGGCCAGGGCGGTCACGGCCCTTCCGGCGGGCAGGCTTCCACGTCGCCCGAACCAGCCGAAAGGGCGGGGCCGCCCGGTGGCCCCGCCCTCGCTCAGGTGCTAGCCGCTGTAGGTCTCGAACTCGGCGACCCTCGGCGTGCCGGACGAACCGGTGATCCGGAAGGTGATCTTCTTCAGCGTGGTGGGGGTGAAGGTGATGGCGCCCGCCCCGCTGCCGGATGCCAGCACGGCGGAATTGTCGTGGTTGACGAGCTGCCAGGACCCGATCGAGGAGCCCGACGCCTCACGGATGACGACCCTGGACACCGTCTTCGCCGAACCCCACTTGACCGAGATGTCACCGGTCGAGCCGCTCGGCGACCAGTGGGTGCCCGCGTTGCCGTCGATCACGTTGCCGTAGCTCGTCCCGGAGGCCTTGCTGGAGCCGTCGGCGCCGGCCCCGATGCTGAGGTTGGTCCCGCCGCCCGTCGGCGTGGTCGTCGGCGTCGGGCTGACCGTCGGGGTGGGGCTGTTCGTGGGGGTCGGCCCCGGTGTCTGCGGCGTGCAGCTGCCGTTCGACACCCGCATGCCCTTGTTGGCGCCCGCCGTCTGGGCGACGACGTTCGGCACGCACGAGGCCCCGTCCATGCTGTAGCCGTACGGGACGCTCACGCTGGTGTTGGACTGCGGGTTGGGCCCGGCGGGGTTGTTGTCGCCGCTGCGGCTGGACCAGGTCACGTTGTCGAAGATGTTGCCGGCGACCTGCCAGTAGCCGGCCTCACTGGTGTAGAAGGTGCCCAGCACGTCCTTGGAGTTCCTGAAGTAGTTGTTCTCCACCTTGGCCCGCCCCCCGGCCCGGGAGTTGATGCCGGACTCGTGGATGCTCACGTACGAGTTGTTGTAGATGTGCGCGACGCCGCCGCGCAGCAGGGGCGTACGGGAGTCGATGTTCTCGTACAGGTTGTGGTGGAAGGTGACGAAGCCGTTCGAACGGTCGCTCTCACTGGACCCGATGAGCCCGCCGCGGCCGGAGTTGCGCAGGATGCTGTACGACAGCGTCACGTACTGGGTGTTGTCCTTCATGTCGAACAGGCCGTCGAACCCCTCCGACTCGCCGCCCGAGGCCTCCAGGGTGACGTGGTCGACCCAGACGTTGCGTACGTCGCTCTCCATCCCGATGGCGTCGCCGCCGTTGGAGGTGGGCGAGCCCGACTTCTTGACGTTCCGTACGGTCACGTTCTGGATGATGATGTTGCTGGCCTCGCGGATGTGGATGCCGAGCTGGTCGAAGACGGCGCCGTTGCCGACCCCGATGATCGTGACGTTGCTGATCTGCTTGAGCTCGATCACCCCGGCGGCGGTGTTGCAGCTTCCGCCCGACACCTTGGTGGTGTTGCCGTGGTTGATGGTGCCCTCGACCTCGATGGTGATCGGGGTGCTGCTGCTGGCCCGGTTGCACAGGGCCGCGTGGATGGCGGTGCCCGTGGTGGCCCGCACCGTCTGCCCGCCCGCGCCGCCGGTGGTGCCGCCGTTGGCGGTCGCGTAGCCGGTGGCGCTGCCGACGGCCGCCGTGGCGTTCAGTGCCGGTAAGGCCACACCCAGCGCGGCCACCAGGGCCGCCGTGGACAGCGCGGCCGGGAGCCGCCATGCGCCTGCTCGTCTCATCCTTGTCTTACCTCTCTTCTCAGGCTGGTCTTCTCAGGCTGGTCTCGCTGTGGCTGGTGAGGTCGGTCAGAGGCGGGCGCCGACGTCCGCGCCGTTGGCGGGCCGCAGGAAGGACGAGGAGCGGATCGAGCCGTCCGCGGCGCGCGGGCCGGTGATCGTGCCGCTGTCGGTGCTCGCGAGCGTCCACGTGCCGCCGAGGTCCCAGGAGTTGCCGGAGCTCGACGACGAGCCCGGCGCGGCCTGCGTCCGGTTCGCCACCGACAGGTTCCTGGTCAGGACGGAGACCGAGTCGGCGTAGTCGAAGCCGGTGCCGCCGTTGCGCCAGGCGGTGCTGCGGTCGGTCACCAACCGGCCGGGGTTGCCGTTGTCGGTGAAGCCGTGCACCGCGTTGTCGAAGGCCATGGAGTTGCGCACGGCATGGCCGACCGCCGGGTCCGGGTCGCCGCCGCCGAGCTTGAAGCCGTTGCCGTCGCCGGTGTAGTCAGGCAGGTTCCACCGGTTGAACCCGTTGCCCCAGGCCACGGACGACTCCACGGTGACCTGCCCGAGGAACATCCAGAAGTCCAGGCCGTCGTCGGAGTTGTTCCACAGCCGGGCGCCGCGGATCACGTTGCCGCTGCCGGACCCCTCCTTGATCGCGACCCCGTCGGCGCTCTCGCCGTTCTTGCGCGGGTCGCGGTTGCCGTGGCTGTCGAGGTCGACGATCAGGTTGCCGCTCGACGCGCCCTGCAGGTGCAGGCCCGACTCGTAGTTGTCCCTGGTGACCAGGCGGTCGAAGACGTTGCCGCTGGCGTCCAGGCCGAAGATCCCGTACGGGCCGTTGACGATCTCCAGGCCGGCCAGCCGCCAGTGGTCGCCCTCGATGTGGACGGCGCCGCGCTCGGCGCGCGGGATGCTGGAGCCGACCGCGCCCGGCGTGTGGGGCATGTTCTCGCCGTCGATGATCACCCGCTCGCCGTCGTGGGCGGTCATGGTGATCGGCTGCGCGGGAGTGCCGTCCTTGAGGATCCGGATGTTCGTGCCCGGCGCGTACGTGCCGCCCCGGATGAGGATCGTGTGACCGGGCTGCGCCAGGTCCACCGCCCGCTGGATCGTGCGCAGCGGCGAGGCCAGGGTCCCCGGGCCGGTGTCGTCGCCGTTCGTCGCCACGTAGAGGGTGGTCGCCGGCTGCTCGCCGCCGGTCTCGGCGTCCAGGTAGTCCAGGTTGGGCAGGCCCGCGGAGGTCGTCGGGCTCAGCCGGACGGTGTTGGCGCCGGAGTTCACCGGGACGGTCACGGTCGCGGTCCGCCACGTGGACCAGGCGCCGGTGCCCTCGAAGGACAGGGTCCCCGCCGCGGCGCCGTTCACGGTCAGCCCGGCGGGCCGGGAACCCGTGGTCCCGTTGGCGAAGCGGATCCGGAGCGTGGCGGCGCCGCCGGCCCCGGCGGTCACGGTGAACTGGGCGTGGGCGCCGGCGGCGTTGGCGCCGTTGCAGAAGCCGCTGCCGGAGTAGCCGGCCCAGTTGGACTCGATGGCGCCGGTGCAGACCGCCGGTGCGGATTCGGCCTCGTACCGGGTGGAGGCGGCGTGCGCGGGTGACACCGCCGCGAGGGTGCCGGCTACGAGGCCGGCGCAAGCGAGGAGCGTTCTGAGGCGCATCGTCCAACTCCCGGTAAGCGCTTTCCGAATGCTGCCGACTCAAGCACAGCACCGGGATCACGGAAAGAACCCCCGGCCCCGGCGCCGCTCACAACCGGTCGCGCCACGCCTCGCCGGCCGTCATGAACCACGGGTCGGCGCAGGTCGGCAGCGGTGCCCGGGGTGCGCGCCCGGCCGGGCCGGAGGGATGAAACTTTCATCGCGGGCGCCGGGCGGGGTGGGCGCCGGGGGACGGGCGCGTCAGACGAGGCCGGTCTCGTGGGCGGCGATGACCAGATGGACGCGGGAGCGCGCGCCGATCTTGAGCAGCAGGCTGCTGACGTGGGTCTTCACCGTGCTCAGACTGACGTGCAAGGACTCGGCGATCTTCATGTTGGACAGGCCTCCGGCCACGAGCACGAGGACCTCGCGCTCGCGGCCGGTGATGGGGCGCCCGGCGCCCGGCGCCCGGTGCACGAACCGGCGGATCAGGCACCGGGTGACGGTCGGAGCCAGGAGGGACTCGCCCGCCGCGACCACCCCGATGCCCCGGAGCAGGTCGGCGGGCGGGGTGTCCTGAGCAGGAAACCCGTCGCGGTGCTCGCCGCGTGGGCGGTCGTGCCGCTGGCGATCTCGATGACGGTGCGGACATGACAGGGGCCGCCCCGGCGAACGCCGGCGGCGGCCCGGAGGACAGAGGGTCAGGGGGAGGCGATGCGGCCCAGGCCGGGCGGGATCTTGCTGGCCGCCGCGCGGTCCAGCAGGAACAGGGTGCGGCCGCGGGCGCGCGCGCCCGCCGCCGGGACCTGCACCGGGCCGGACTCCTCCAGGGCCAGGCGGACGGCGCCGGACTTCTCCTCGCCGGCCGCCACCACCCACACCTCGCGCGAGCCCTGGATCACCGGCAGCGTCAGCGTGATCCGGGTCGGCGGCGGCTTCGGGGCGCCGTGCACCGCCACCGCCGGGCGGGTGTCGTAGAGCGCCGGCATCCCGGGGAACAGCGACGCTACGTGCGCGTCGGGGCCCATGCCCAGCAGCATCACGTCGAAGCTGGGCGCCGGCCCGTGGTCCTCGGGCCGGGCGGCCTTGGCCAGCTCGGTGGCGTAGGCGTCGGCCGACTCCTCCGCCGACAGGCCCGAGTCGGGCCCGGCCATCACATGGACCCGCGACGGGTCGACGTCGACGTGGTCGAGCAGCGCCTGCCGGGCGCCCGTCTCGTTGCGCTCGGGGTCGCCCGAGGGCAGGAACCGCTCGTCGCCCCACCAGATGTCGAGACGCCGCCAGTCGACGGCGTCTCTGGCGGGGGTCTCGCGGATGGCGGCCAGCGTGGCGATGCCGACGGTGCCGCCGGTCAGCACCAGGGACGCGGAGCCCTTCGCGGACTGCGCGTCGACCAGCCGGGTGATGATCCGCGCGGCCACGGCCTTGGCCAGCACATCGGCGTCGCGGTGCACGACAACAGTGGGAACGCTCACCCGTATCACCTTAGTGTGCGTACGTCCGGGCCAGGCGCTTGACGGCCAGCTCGTAGGTCTCGTCGGAGTCGAGCCGGCGCAGCTCCTCGGCGAGCAGCTCGGACAGGTGGCGCCGGGTCAGGGCCACGTTCCGGTCGGGCTGGCCGGGACGCGACAGGGTGGCCACCCGGGCGTCGTCGCGCGTCACCGACAGCTCGCCGTCGTCGAGCGTGAGCCGCACCTCGGTGAGCCCGGGCCCGTCGGACTCGGCGGTGCCGACCGGCACGTCGAGCCGCTCCGCCAGCCAGGCGGCCAGCAGCGGCGCGCTCGGGTTGTCGGCGGAGGCCGCCACCTGCCCGCCGTACACCTTGCCCACCGGCTGGTCGAACGCAGCCGCCAGCAGGCTGCGCCACGGCGTCAGCCGCGCCCACGCCAGGTCGGTGTCGCCGGCCGAGTAGCCCTTGGCCCTGGCCACCAGGGCGGCGACCCCGTCGGGGGCGGACCTGGCGTCGGTGAGCCGCCGCTGGGCGAGCGTCCCGATCGAGTCCTCCGACGGCACGTCGGGCGCCCGGCCGGGCCACCAGGCGACCACCGGCGTGTCGGGCAGCAGCAGCGGGCTCACCACCGAGTCGGCGTGGTCGGTCAGCTCCCCGTACAGCCGCAGCACCACCGTCTCGCCCGGCGCGGACTCGCCGATGCGCAGCTCGGCGTCGAGCCGGTTGGCCTCCTCGGTCTCCCTGTTGATCACCACGATGATGCGGGACGGGTGCTCGCGCGCCGCCTCGGTGGCCGCGCGCACCGAGTCGTACTGGTCGCGCTCCTCGCACACCACCACCAGCGTCAGCACCATGCCGACCGCGGGCGCGCCCATCTGGTGGCGCAGCTGCGTGAGCTGGCTGGAGATCTTCCCCGCCGTCGTGTCGGCCAGCATGAAGGTAGTCACGACGCCTCCCGCGCCGGTCTCGTGCCGCGTCCAACGCCTGTCACTAGAGCCTCCTCCACACGCGCCCGTCGCGGGCCATCATCTCGTCGGCCGACGGCGGCCCCCACGACCCGGAGGGGTAGGGCTCCGGCTGCCCCTGGGTGGCCCAGAACTCCTCGATCGGGTCGAGGATCGTCCACGACAGCTCCACCTCGCGCTGGTGCGGGAAGAGCGGCGGGTCGCCGATCATCACGTCGAGCAGCAGCCGCTCGTACGCCTCGGGCGACGTCTCCAGGAACGACTCGCCGTAGGCGAAGTCCATGGACACGTCGCGCACCTCCATCGCGGTGCCCGGCACCTTCGAGCCGAACCGCACCGTGATGCCCTCGTCCGGCTGCACCCGCACCACCAGCGCGTTCTGCCCCAATATCTCGGTGTCGTCCTTGCTGAACGGCAGGTGGGGAGCCCGCTGGAACACCACCGCCACCTCGGTCACCCGGCGGCCCAGCCGCTTGCCGGTGCGCAGGTAGAACGGCACGCCGGCCCAGCGCCGGTTGGCGATCTCCAGCTTGACCGCGGCGTACGTCTCGGTCATCGAGTCGGACGAGATGCCGTCCTCCTGGAGGTAGCCGGCCACCTTCTGGCCGCCCTGCCAGCCCGCGGCGTACTGGCCGCGCGCCGTGTTGAGCGCCAGGTCGGACGGCAGCCGCACGGCCCTGAGCACCTTCTCCTTCTCGCGGCGCAGCGCCTTGGCGTCGAAGGAGGTCGGATCCTCCATCGCCACCAGCGCCAGCAACTGCAGCAGGTGGTTCTGGATCACGTCGCGGGCCGCGCCGATGCCGTCGTAGTAGCCGGCCCGGCCGCCGATGCCGATGTCCTCGGCCATCGTGATCTGCACGTGGTCGACGAAGCTGCGGTTCCAGATCGGTTCGTACAGGTTGTTGGCGAACCGCAGCGCCATGATGTTCTGGACGGTCTCCTTGCCCAGGTAGTGGTCGATCCGGAAGATCGAGCTCTCCGGGAAAGCCGACGTGGTGATCTCGTTCAGCTCGTGCGCCGACTTCAGGTCGTGGCCGAACGGCTTCTCGATCACCACCCGCCGCCACGAGCCGTCGGGCGCCTGCGCCAGCCCCGTCCGCTTGAGCTGCTCCACCACCACGGGGAAGAACTTCGGCGGCACCGAGAGGTAGAACGCGTAGTTGCCGCCCGTGCCGCGCAGCTCGTCGATCTCCCGCAGCGCCATCGCCAGCGCGTCGAACGCGCCGTCGTCGGAGAACTCGCCCGGCACGAAATGGATGCCCTCGCGCAGCTGCCGCCAGACCTCCTCACGGAACGGGGTCCGGGCGTGCGTCTTCACCGCGTCATGCGTCAGCTGGGCGAAATCCTGGTCCTGCCAATCACGCCGGGCGAACCCGACCAGCGAGAAACCGGGCGGCAGCAGCCCTCGGTTGCCCAGGTCGTAGATGGCCGGCAGCAGCTTGCGTTTGGCCAGGTCACCCGTCACGCCGAACAGCACCATCACACACGGGCCCGCCACCCGCGGCAGCCGCTTGTCACGCGGGTCGCGCAGCGGGTTGGCGGCCGCCACCTCGATCGTCGTCGAGGTGCCGGCGACGGCGGCCGCGACCGCGAGCGCCTCCTCCGGGGGCCCTGCCGGGTCACTCATCTCAAACCTCCTGTGCGGGTGCGCCGCGGCGGAGGAGCCGGGCTCCTCGCCGCGGCGCCGGCGGTCTAGGGGACCAGGTTCTTGCGTACGCTGTCGAGCAGTTCGTTCCAGGACGCCTCGAACTTCTGCACACCCTCATCCTCCAGCACCCGCACCACGTCGTCGTAGTCGATGCCGGCGTCCTTGAGCTCGGCCATGGTGTTCCAGGCCTGCTCGTAGAAGGGACGCACACTGTCACCGCCGACGTCGCCGTGGTCGGCGGTCGCGTCGAGCGTCTTCTCCGGCATGGTGTTGACCGTGCCGGGCGCCACCAGCTGGTCGACGTACATGGTGTCGGCGTAGTCGGGGTTCTTGACGCCGGTCGAGGCCCACAGCGGGCGCTGCGGCCGGGCGCCGGCGGCGCGCAGGCGCTGCCAGCGGTCGGTGTTCATGATCTCCTCGAACGCGGCGTAGGCCAGGCGCGCGTTGGCGACGGCGGCCTTGCCCTTCAGCTCGGGCCTGCCGAGCTTGTCGAGCCGGCCGTCGATCTCGGTGTCGACGCGGCTGACGAAGAACGACGCCACCGACTCGATCGTCGCGAGGTTGAGCCCCTTGGCCTGGGCGGCCTCCAGACCGGCCAGCCAGGCGTCCATCACGGCGCGGTAGCGTTCCAGGGAGAAGATCAGCGTGACGTTGACGCTGATGCCCTCGCCGATCGCCTGCGTGATCGCCGGCAGGCCTTCGAGGGTCGCCGGGATCTTGATGAACAGGTTGGGCCGGTCGACCAGCCACCACAGCGCCCTCGCCTCGGCGACCGTCTTCTCGGTGTCGCGCGCCAGGCGCGGGTCGACCTCCAGCGACACCCGGCCGTCGACGCCCGAGGTGGAGTCGTACACCGGGCGCAGCACGTCGGCGGCCCACCGGATGTCGTAGGTGGTGATGGCGCGCACCGCCTCGCCGATGTCGACGCCGCGCACCGCCAGGTCGTGCATCTGCGTGTCGTACGCGTCGCCCTTGCTCAGCGCGCTGGCGAAGATCGTCGGGTTGGACGTCACCCCGACGACGTTCTTCTCGCGGATCAGCTGCTCCAGGTTGCCCGTGCGCAGGCGCTCGCGGCTGATGTCGTCGAGCCAGATGGCCACGCCCTGGCCCGACAGCTTCTTCAGGATCTCGCTCATGTCACTCAGTTTCCCGTCGTCTCGCCCTTGTCCTGGCCCAGCTTGGCCAGGGACGCCCTGGCCGCCGCGGCCACGCGCTCCGCCGTCAGCCCGAACTGCTCGTACAACGTCCTGTACGGCGCGGAGGCGCCGAAGTGTTCGAGGCTCACGACCTCGCCGCACTCTCCGACGAACTCGTGCCAGCCGAGGGCGATGCCCGCCTCGACCGCGACCCGAGCCCGGATCGACGACGGCAGGACGGTCTGCCTGTATGCGGAGTCCTGCCCCTTGAACCACTCGACACACGGCATCGACACGACCCGTGCCGGAATGCCTTGCGACTCCAGCAGTTCGCGGCCGTGGATCGCGATCTCCACCTCGCTGCCGGTCGCGATGAGGATGACCTTGGGCTGGCCGTCGGAGGCCTCGCGCAGGACGTAGCCGCCGTGGGCCACGCCGTCGGCGCTGGTGCCCTCCAGGACCGGCAGGTTCTGCCGGGTCAGCGCGAGCGCCGCGGGCCGGTCGGTGTGCTCCAGCACCGCCTTCCAGGCCGCGGCCGTCTCGTTGGCGTCGGCCGGGCGCACCACGTCCAGGCCGGGGATGGCGCGCAGCGACCACAGGTGCTCGATCGGCTGGTGGGTCGGGCCGTCCTCGCCCAGGCCGATGGAGTCGTGCGTCCACACGTACACGACCGGCAGCTTCATCAGCGCGGCCAGCCGCACCGACGGGCGCATGTAGTCGGAGAACACCAGGAACGTGCCGCCGTAGGGGCGGGTGCCGCCGTGCAGCGCGATGCCGTTGAGAATGGCGCCCATGGCGTGCTCGCGGATGCCGAAGTGGAGCGTGCGGCCGTAGCGGTTGCCGGGGAACTCCTTGGTCTGGAACTCCTCGGGGATGAAGGACGGCTCGCCCTTCATCGTGGTGTTGTTGGACTCGGCCAGGTCGGCCGAGCCGCCCCACAGCTCGGGCAGCACCGGCGCGAGCGCGCTCAGCACCTCGCCGGAGGCCTTGCGGGTGGAGATCGAGCCGCCCACGTCGAACGACGGCAGCGCGCCCGCCCAGCCGGCGGGCAGCTCACGGTGGGAGATGCGGTCGAGCTCCGCGGCCCGCTCCGGGTGGGCCGAGCGCCAGCGCCGGTAGCCGTGCTCCCACTCGGCGTGCTCGTGACGGCCGCGGGCGGCCACCTCGCGGGCGTGCTGGAGCACCTCGGCGGGCACGTCGAAGGTCTTGGCGGGGTCCATGCCGAGCACCTGCTTGGTGGCGGCGACCTCCTCGGCGCCGAGCGCCGAGCCGTGGATCTTGCCGGTGTTCTGCTTGTTGGGTGAGGGCCAGCCGATGATCGTGCGCAGCCGGACGAACGAGGGACGGTCGGTCTCGGCCTTGGCCGCCTCCAGCGCCTCGTGCAGCGCCTGCACGTCCTCGGCGTAGTCGCCGGACTGGGTCCAGTCGACGCTCAGGGTGTGCCAGCCGTAGGCCTCGTAGCGCTTGACCACGTCCTCGGACTTGGCGATGAGGGTGTCGTCCTCGATGGAGATGCGGTTGTCGTCCCAGATGACGATGAGGTTGCCCAGCTTCTGGTGGCCGGCGAGCGAGCTGGCCTCGTGGCTGATGCCCTCCTCGATGTCGCCGTCGCTGACGACGCACCAGATGTGGTGGTCGAACGGCGACCGGCCCGGCTCGGCGTCCGGGTCGAACAGGCCGCGCTCGCGGCGGGCCGCCATCGCCATGCCCACGGCGTTGCCCAGGCCCTGGCCCAGCGGGCCCGTCGTGGTCTCCACGCCGGCGGTGTGGCCGTGCTCCGGGTGACCGGGCGTGAGGCTGTCCCACTGGCGCAGCCGCCGCAGGTCGTCCAGCGTGAGCCCGTAGCCCGACAGGTAGAGCTGGATGTACAGCGTCAGGCTGGTGTGCCCGGCGGAGAGCACGAAGCGGTCGCGGCCGATCCAGTTGGGATCGGTCGGGTCGTGCCGCATCGCACGCTGGAAGAGCAGGTATGCGGCGGGAGCCAGACTCATCGCGGTGCCTGGGTGTCCCGAGCCCGCCTTCTCCACTGCGTCCATCGCCAGCGCTCGGACCACGTCGACAGCCTGCTTGTCGAGGTCGGTCCACTCAAGGGCTGGCACGAGTTCGGTGCTCAAGCTCGATCTCCGGAATCTCTTCGTCTGCTGATGGTGCCTGTTGGCAAAATCCCGCCCACACGGGACCCTAACCGAGTGGAGACGGCCATCGATTCCCTATCCACCCGAGCGTGTCCGCGAACAGGCCCACGCACCCCCTTGGCCGGACCGCCCATCCCTGCGACTACAGTTTGCTTGTTCCCAGGGACGCCCCGGCTGCCCTCACGAATCCGCTTCAATCCGAGGTTACGCGTTGACTCCGCACGTGCTGGAAGCGCCTTGACGGTGCTGACGAACAGGCAGGCGAGCAGGCCGCACGACGCCCCCGGCCACAGGGAGACCACTCCGGCGCATCCCGCGCCGCGGTCGATCGGTGAGGTCGTCATGGCCTACGTAGCCCTCACCAAGCCGCGCGTCATCGAGCTGCTGCTGATCTCGACGCTGCCCGTGATGTTCCTGGCGGCCGGCGGCCTGCCGCCGCTGTGGACGGCGGTGTCGGTCATGGTGTTCGGCACGCTCTCGGCGGGCAGCGCCAACGCGCTCAACTGCTACATCGACCGCGACATCGACCAGAAGATGCGCCGCACCCGGCGCCGGCCGCTGGCCAGGCACCAGGTGTCGCCGCGGGCCGCGCTGGTCTTCGGCATCGTGCTGGGCGTGCTGTCCACCGCGGGGCTGTGGCTGACGACCAACTGGCTCGCGGCCGCGCTGTCGACCGCCGCGATCCTCTACTACGTGCTGGTCTACTCGCTGATTCTCAAGCGGCGCACCGCGCAGAACATCGTGTGGGGCGGCATCGCGGGCTGCATGCCGGTGCTGATCGGCTGGGCGGGCATCACCGAGCGGCTCGACTGGGCGCCGCTGGTGCTCTTCGGCGTGGTGTTCTTCTGGACGCCGCCGCACACCTGGACCCTGGCCATGCGCTACAAGGAGGACTACGCGGCGGCCAAGGTCCCGATGCTGCCCGTGGTCGCCACCGAGCGCCGGGTGATCCTGGAGTCGATCGCCTACACCTGGGCGACCGTGCTGTGCTCGCTGGCCCTGTGGCCGGTCGCCGGCACCACGCTGCTCTACCCGGCGGTGGCCGCCGTGCTGGGCGCGCTGTGCCTGTGGGAGGTGCACGCCCTGCTGACCCGGCTCAACGCCGGCAAGACCGGGGTCGACCTGCGGCCGATGCGGTTCTTCCACTGGTCGAACGCCTATCTGGCGCTGCTGTTCCTGGCCGTCGCCATCGACCCGCTGCTGTCCTGATCCCTTGCCGCCTGTAACCGAATCGCAGGTAGGACATCACATTCCTGATCGGTTACAGTCACCGTATGCCGTCCCATGATCCACGCTGGGTGTTCAAGGACCGCCCGTCGTCAGCGTTGATCATCGGGCTGGTCCTCACCGGCATCTGCACGCTCGTGTCGTTCTCCTTCGACGTGCTCAACGGCGAGCCGGTGCAGTTCTTCATCGCGCTGGCCCTGGCTCTGGCGCCGGTGCCGCTGCTGCTGGCCGCCGTGCTCGCGCTCGACCGGATGGAGCCGGAGCCGCGCAGCAACCTGATCTTCGCCTTCGCCTGGGGGGCGGGCGTGGCCGTGCTGGTCGCGGGCGTGGTCAACTCGCTCAACCTGCACTACATCATGGACACCGTCAACCTGTCGGAGGCCAGCGCCCGCAACATCGCGGCCACCTTCGGCGCCCCCGTCGTCGAGGAGACGATGAAAGGGCTCGTCCTGCTCGGGATGCTGCGCTTCCGCAGGTTCGAGCTCGACGGGCTCACCGACGGCATCATCTACGCCAGCATGGTCGGGCTCGGCTTCGCCATGAGCGAGAACGTCAGCTACTACCTGGCCGCGCTCAACTCCGAGGCCGGCGGGGTGGGGCTGGCCGTCACCGTGGTGCTGCGCGGCATCCTGTCGCCGTTCGCGCATCCGTTGTTCACCTCGATGATCGGGGTGGCGGTCGCCTTCGCGGCGCAGCGGCACGGGCCGGAGCGGACCTTCTCCATCATGGCCGGCTGGTCGGGCGCGATGATCCTGCACGGACTCTGGAACGGGCTCGTCTCGTACGGCGGCTTCCCCGGGCTGGTCGTCGCCTACCTGGTGCTGATGGTGGTGCTCGTGGTGCTGATCGGCGTCGTGGTCCGCGACCGGCGCCGCATCGTCGCGCTCATCCAGCTCTACCTGCCCCCGTACGAGCCGACCAAGCTGGTGACCAGGGACGACATCCACATGCTGTCGGCGCTGCCCCGGCGCAGGCACGCCCGCCAGTGGGCCCGCATGTACGGCGGCAGGAAAGGGCTGCGCGCGATGAGCGACTACCAACTCGCCGCGACCGAGCTGGGGCTGCTGCACGAGCGCGCCGCCCGGCGCATGGTGGACGAGCAGACCTTCCACGAGGAGCAGCGGGCCCTGCTGGAGTGCATGAGCACGGCCCGCGCGGAGTTCCCGGTGCCGCCCGCGCCCGCCGGCACGGCCGGTTACGCGCCCGGCTGAGCTCCGGGAGGGGCGGACGAATGCCGCGAAAGGCGCCTCGCGGCGGTGGGGGAGTGGCGGACTTCTCACCCCAAAGCCTGACAGACAGGCACGGGTCGCGGAGGGCGACCGGGTGGGGGAGTGGCCGGGGCCCGGTCAGGCGGGGGCGGCGGCCTCGGCGACGGGCCGGGCGGCGGGCTCGTCCAGCGGGTCGTGCGTGCGCAGCGCGGTGACCACCCGGAGCGCGCAGATCCACACCAGGGTCGAGCCGAGCACGTGCAGCGTCACCAGGGCGGCGGGCACGCCCAGGAAGTACTGGACGTAGCCGATCACGCCCTGCAGCAGCTCCACCGCCAGGAGCGTCCACGCCGCCCGGCGGGCCCGCAGGGGCGCGCCGGTCACGCGCAGCGCGAACGCCAGCGCGAACGTCAGCCCGACCACCAGGTAGGCGACGTCGGCGTGCAGCCGCGCCACGGTCTCGATGTCGAAGCCGAACCGCGAGGCCACCACGTCACCCGAGTGCGGCCCCGTACCCGTCACCACCACGCCCGCGACCACCAGCACGAACACCGCCGCCACCAGGACCTGCCCGAGCCGCCGGAGGTCGCGGTGGACCACCGGGCGGGCCGGCGCGTCACCCTCGCCGGCGCGCGCGTAGAGCGCCCAGCAGGCGGCGGTCAGGCCGATCGACAGCAGGAAGTGCATGCTCACCGTGATCGGGTTGAGCATGGTGCCGACCACCACGCCGCCCCACAGCGCCTGCGCGGCGATGCCCACCGGCTGCAGCCAGGCCAGCCGCACCAGCGACTCGCGCCGCGGCGACAGCCGCATCGCCGCGACGACGCAGGCCAGGCCCACCACCAGCACCAGGAACGTCACCAGCCGGTTGCCGAACTCGATGGCCATGTTGAGGGGGTCGACCTCGGGGTGCGCGACCGGGACGAAGCTGTCGGGGGTGCAGCGCGGCCAGGTCGGGCAGCCCAGGCCCGAGCCGGTGACGCGCACCACCGCGCCGCTCACGGTGATGCCGGCGTTGACCACCACGGAAGCCAGCGCCCAGCCCCGCATGGTCGCGGGTGTCGGCGCCCAGAAGGAGAACAGGCGCCGTACGAGGGGGGAGTGATGGTCCGTGGGTAGCTTCACGTCATCGATGGTACGGGCCCCATGGGCCGGTCCTTTCACCGCCTTTTCAACCTCCGGCGTATGTGACATATTACTGAAGGGAGGTGGGCGATGTCCGACGTCATCGTGGTCGGCGCGGGGGTCGTCGGAGCCGCGTGCGCCTACTACGCCGCCCGCGCCGGGCTCGACGTGACCGTCCTCGACCGCGGCCCCGTGGCCGGCGGCACCACCGGGGCGGGCGAGGGCAACGTGCTCGTCTCCGACAAGGAGCCAGGCCCCGAGCTGGAGCTCGCCCTGCTGTCCAGCCGCCTGTGGCGGGAGCTGGCCGCGACGGGCGGCGGCTTCGAGTACGAGCCCAAGGGCGGCCTGGTCGTCGCCGAGACGCCCGAGGTCCAGGAACGGCTGGTGGAGCTGGCCGCCGAGCAGGACGTGCCGCACGAGGTCGTGCCCGCGGACGGGCTGCGCGCGCTGGAGCCCGAGCTGGCCGGCGGGCTGGCCGGCGGCGTCCGCTACCCGCAGGACGCGCAGGTCCAGCCCATGCTGGCCGCCGCCCGGCTGCTCCGGCACGGCGCCGACAGCTTCGGCCGCGGCGCGCTGAAGGTGCGGCTCGGCGTCACCGTCACCGGCTTCACCCGCTCCGGCGACCGCGTCACCGGCGTGCGCACCAGCGAGGGCGACATGCTGGCCGGGGCCGTGGTCAACGCCGCCGGCACCTGGGGCGGCGAGCTGGCCGCCCGCGCCGGGGTGACGCTGCCCATTCTGCCCAGGCGCGGGTTCATCCTCGTCACCGAACCGCTGCCCCGGCCGCTCATCCGGCACAAGGTCTACACCGCCGCGTACGTCACCAACGTCGCCAGCGACTCCGCCGGGCTGGAGACCTCGGCCGTCGTCGAGGGCACCCCGGCGGGCACCGTGCTCATCGGGGCCAGCAGGGAGCGGGTCGGGTTCGACCGGACCACGTCGCTGCCGGTGCTGTCGCGGCTGGCCGCCCAGGCCATCGCCCTGTTCCCGGCGCTGCGTGAGGTGCGCGCCATCCGGTCCTACTGCGGGTTCCGCCCGTACTGCCCCGACCACCTGCCCGTGATCGGCGCCGACCCGCGCGCGCCCGGGCTGCACCACGCCTGCGGCCACGAGGGCGCCGGCATCGGCCTGGCGCCCGCCACCGGCCACCTGCTCGCCCAGGTGCTCACCGGCCGCCGGCCCGACCTGGACCTTTGGCCGTTCCGTCCTGACCGCTTCCGCTCCGGGGAGGACCGTTGACCTTCGAGATCACCGTCGACGGGCGGCCCGTGCCGGCGCGGCCCGGCCAGACGATCGGCGCGGCCCTGCACGCGGCGGGCATCCGCGCCTGGCGCACCACCCGCGTGGGCGGCCGGCCGCGGGGTCTCTTCTGCGGGATCGGGGTCTGCTTCGACTGCCTGATCAGCGTCAACGGCGGGCCCGTGGAGCGCGCCTGCCTGGCCGAGGCCCGTCCGGGGGACGAGGTGACCACCTCATGACCGTCTACGATCTCGCCGTCGTCGGCGGCGGGCCCGCCGGGGTGGCGGGGGCGCTGACGGCGGCGCTGCGGGGGCTGCGGGTGGTGCTCGTCGACTCCGGGGTACGGCCCGGGGGCCAGTATTTCCGGCACCGGGACGTACCGGACGAGCCCGCGACCAAGGGCTTCGAGCGGTTCGCCCGCCAGGTGCGGGCGCTGGAGGACCGCGCCGACGTCATGACGCGACGGCAGGTGTGGGCCGTCACCCGTGAGGACGACGGGTTCACCGTCCACTGCCTGGGCGGGGCCGCCGTCCGGAGCCGTCGGCTGCTGATCGCCACCGGGGCGCACGACCGGCCGCTGCCGTTCCCCGGGTGGGACCTGCCCGGGGTGCTCACGGCGGGCGGGGCGCAGGCGCTGCTCAAAGGGCACGGAGTGGTGGCGGGCAGGCGGGTCGTGGTGGCGGGGACCGGGCCGTTCCTGCTGCCCGTCGCGGCGGGCCTGGCCGCGGCGGGGGCCGAGGTTCCCGGCGTGTACGAGGCCAACGGCGGGCTCGGCCTGGCCCGGCACCCCCTGCTCGCCCTGGACAAGGCCGGCGAGGCCGCCGGATACCTGGCGGCGCTGGCCCGTCGCCGCGTCCCGTACCGGACCCGCCACGCGGTGGTGGCCGCCCACGGTGACCGGGAGCTGGAGGCCGTCACCGTCGCCCGCCTGGACCGCGACTGGAACGTGCTGTCGGCCCGCCGCGTCCCCTGCGACACGCTCGCCACCGGCTACGGGTTCGTCCCTCAGCTCGACCTCGGGGTCCAGCTCGGCTGCGCCACCCGCCCGGACGCCGACGGCACCCCGGTGCTCTCCGTCGACGCCGCCCAGCGCACCACCGTCCCCGGCGTCTGGGCCGCGGGCGAGCCCACCGGCGTCGGCGGCCGCCACCTGGCCGAGCTCGAAGGCCGCGTCGCGGGCCTGTCCATCGCGGCAGCCCGCGAGACCGCCCCGGCGACACGCGCCGCCGGCGTGCCGGAGGTCCTGCTGAGGAGGCGGACGCGGATGCGCGCGTTCGCCGCCGCGCTGCTGGCCGCCTACCCCGTCAAGGACGGATGGCGCGGCTGGCTGCGGGACGACACGGTCGTCTGCCGGTGCGAGGAGGTGCCGCTGGCCCGGATCCGCGAGGCGCGCGAACTGGGGGCCACCGACGCGCGCTCCGCCAAGCTGCTGTCCCGGGCCGGCATGGGCTGGTGCCAGGGACGCGTCTGCGCCTACCCCCTCGCCTGCCTCGTCGGCGGCGGCCAGGCCGCGCCCCGCCGCCCCATCGCCCAGCCCGTCACCCTGGCCGCCCTCGCCGAACTCACCCTGGAGGAACCCCATGACTGAACGCACCCGCCCCTGGCACGGCATCATGGTCGCCACCACGCTCCCGCTGCACGACGACCTGTCCGTCGACTACGACGGCTACGCCGCGCACTGCCGCTGGCTGGTGGAGAGCGGCTGCGACGGCGTCGTCCCCAACGGCTCGCTCGGCGAGTACCAGACCCTCACCCCCGAGGAGCGCGCCAGGGTCCTGGAGACCGCCGTCGAGGCGGTCGGCGGCGACCGCGTGATGGCCGGCGTCGGCGCGTACGGCGCGGCCGAGTCGCGGCGGTGGGCCGAGAAGGCCGCCGAGCTGGGCTGCGGGTCGGTGCTGCTGCTGCCGCCGAACGCCTACCGGGCCGAGGACCGGGCCGTCTTCGCGCACTATCGTGAGGTGGCCGGAGCCGGGGTGCCCGTCGTCGCGTACAACAACCCCTACGACACCAAGGTCGACCTGACCCCGGCGCTGCTGGCCAGGCTGCACGAGGAAGGGCTGATCGTGGCGGTCAAGGAGTTCACCGGCGACCCGCGGCGCGCCTACGAGCTGGCCGAGCTGGCCCCGGGCCTCGACCTGCTCATCGGCTCCGACGACGTGCTGCTGGAGCTGGCGCTGGCCGGGGCCAAGGGCTGGATCGCGGGCTACCCGAACGCGCTGCCCGTCTCCAACGTCGCCCTCTACCAGGCCGCCGCGGCGCACGACCTGGCGACGGCGCTGCCGCTCTACAAGCAGCTGCACGCGCTGCTGCGCTGGGACTCCAAGACCGAGTTCGTCCAGGCCATCAAGCTCTCCATGGACCTCGCCGGCCGCCGCGGCGGCCCGTGCCGCCAGCCCCGGCAGCCGCTCACCGCCGAGCAGGAGGCGGCCGTCCGCGCCGTCACCGAGAAGGCGCTCGCGGAGGGCCTGCGATGAGGACCAGGCGGGTCTTCCACGCCGTCGACTCGCACACCGAGGGCATGCCGACCCGGGTCATCACCGGCGGCGTCGGGGTCGTCCCCGGCGCCACCATGGCCGAGCGGCGGGTCCACTTCCGCGACCACCTCGACCACGTGCGCAAGCTGCTGATGAACGAGCCGCGCGGCCACGCCGCCATGAGCGGCGCCATCCTGCAGCCGCCCACCCGGCCCGACGCCGACTGGGGCGTGCTGTTCATCGAGGTGTCCGGGCTGCTGCCGATGTGCGGCCACGGCACCATCGGCGTGGCCACCGTGCTCGTCGAGACCGGCATGGTCGAGGTCACCGAGCCCGTCACCACCGTCCGGCTGGAGGTCCCGGCCGGGCTGGTGGAGGTGGACGTGGCGGTCCAGGACGGCATGGCGATGTCCGTGACGCTGCGCAACGTCCCGTCCTACGCCGACCGGCTCGACGCTGTCGTGGAGGTCCCCGGGTACGGGGAGATCCGCTACGACCTGGCGTACGGCGGCAACTTCTACGCCATCGCCGACCTCGACGCGTACGGGCTGCCGTTCGACCGCAAGGCCGGCGGCGAGATCCTCGCCGCCGGGCTGGCCACCATGGAGGCGATCAACGCCGCCGCCGAGCCGGTGCACCCGGAGGACGACCGCATCCGCGGCTGCCACCACGTCTACCTCGCCGCCCCCGGCTCCGACGCCCGCCACTCGCGGCACGCCATGGCCATCCACCCCGGCTGGTTCGACCGCTCGCCGTGCGGCACCGGCACCAGCGCCCGGATGGCCCAGCTGCACGCCCGCGGCGAGCTGCCGATCGGCCGCGACTTCGTCAACGAGTCGTTCATCGGCACCCGGTTCGTGGGCAGGCTGCTGGAGGAGACCAGCGTCGGCGGCAGGACCGCCGTGGTGCCGTCCATCACCGGCCGCGCCTGGATCACCGGCACCGCCCAGTACTTCCTGGACCCGCGTGACCCCTTCCCGGAGGGCTTCGAGCTGTGACCATCCCCACGACCATCCCCACGACCATCCCCACGACCATCCCCACGACCATCCCGACAACCGTCACCACGGTCGACTACCACACGGCCGGCGAGCCGTTCCGGATCGTCACCGGCGGCGTCCCCGACATCCCGGGCGCCACCGTCCTGGAACGCCGCGCCAACGCCGCGTCCGCCGCCGCGTCCGCCGACCACGTCCGCAGGCTGCTCTGCCACGAGCCGCGCGGCCACGCCGACATGTACGGCTGCTTCCTCGTACCGCCCGACGACCCCGGCGCGCACCTCGGCGTGCTGTTCTGGCACAAGGACGGCTACTCCACCGCGTGCGGCCACGGCACGATCGCGCTCGGCGTGCACGCCGTGCGCGAGGGCCTGGTCGAGGCCGCCCCCGACGGCGAGACGGACGTGGTCATCGACGTGCCCTCCGGCCGCGTCACGGCGCGGGTGCGCCGCGCCGGCGGCCGCGTCACCGCCGTCACCTTCGTCAACGTCCCCTCGTACGTGATCGCGCGCGGCGTCGAGGCCGCCGGCGTGCAGGTCGACGTCGCGTACGGGGGAGCGATCTACGCCTCGGTGCCGGCCGCGGCCGTGGGGCTGAAGGTCGGACCCGAGCACCTGACCGAGCTGATCGCCTGGGGACGGCGCATCAAGGCGGACCTGGCCGGGCACCCGGCGGCCCGCCACCCGGGCGACGACCGGCTGTCCGGCGTGTACGGGGTCATCTTCCACGAGGAGCTGGACGGGGAGCCCGGATACGCGCGCCAGCGCAACGTGACGGTGTTCGCCGACGGGGAGGTCGACCGGTCGCCGTGCGGGTCGGGCACCGCCGCCCGGCTGGCGCTGCTCCACGAGGACGGGCTGCGCGACCCGCTCGTGCACGAGAGCGTCGTCGGCACGACGTTCATAGCACGGGTGAACGGCGTGACCGGCGCCGGGGTGATCCCCGAGATCGAGGGCATGGCCTATCGCACCGGGCGGCACTCCTTCGAGCTCGACCCCGACGACCCGCTCGGCACCGGGTTCACGCTGCGATGAGCGGACTGCCCTACCTCGACGCGGACGCCGTGGCCCGGCTGGTGCCCGCCGCGCGTGCCGTACAGCTGCTGGAGGACGCGCTGCGCGCCGGGCTCGACCCCGAGGAGACGCCGCGGCGGCCCGTCGTCGAGCTGCCCGCCGGGCAGCTCCTGCTCATGCCCGCCGCCTTCGGGCGCTACGCCGGCGTGAAGGCGGCCACCGTCGCGCCCGGCAACGCCGCCCGCGGGCTGCCCCGCATCCAGGGCACCTACCTGCTGTACGACGGCGAGACCCTGACGCCGCTGGCCGCCATGGACGGCATCGCGCTCACCTCCCTGCGCACCCCGGCCGTCTCCGCGCTGGCGGTCCGCCACCTGGCCGCCCCCGGCGCGGGCGACCTGGTGGTGTTCGGCACCGGCCCGCAGGCGTGGGGCCACGTCCTGGCGTTCGGCGAGGTACGCCCGCTGCGCCGGGTCACCGTCGTGGGCCGCGACCCGGCCCGCGTGCAGGCCTTCGCGGCCCGCTGCGCGGCCCTCGGCCTGGAAACGGCCGCACTCACCGCCCGCCCGCAGGAGCCGGGCTCCCCGGCACGGGTGACGGACGAGGTGGCGGAGGCTGTCCGGGGCGCCGATCTCATCGCCTGCTGCACGACCGCCAGGGAGCCGCTGTTCCCCGGCGGGCTGGTCCGCGACGGCGCCACCGTCGTCGCCATCGGCTCGCACGAGCCGGACGCGCGGGAGCTCGACGGCGACCTGATGGCCCGCTCCACGGTGGTCGTGGAGGCCAGGACCGCCGCGCTCGCCGAAGCAGGCGATGTCGTCATCCCGATCAGCCACGGTACGATCACCACCCACCATCTCGCCGGCGACCTCGCCGACCTGGTAGCCGGCCGGGTGGCCGCCGGGGCCGGGCCGCGCGTGTTCAAGGGCACCGGCATGGCATGGGAGGACCTGGTGGTCGCGGCCGCCGCGTACGAAGCCTGGCATGGTGAGACCTGAGCGAAGGGAAGGGCGATGGCTGCCGAGGACCGGCTCGACCTGCCGATGGTGGGCGAGCGGCAGAGCCTGCGCGAGCAGGTGGCGCAGGCGCTCAGGGCGGCGCTGATCACCGGCGAGATGCGGCCGGGGGTGGTCTACTCGGCGCCGGTGCTGGCGGCCCAGTTCGGCGTCTCCGCCACGCCGGTCCGCGAGGCCATGCTCGACCTGGCCAAGGCGGGCCTGGTGGAGGCCGTGCGCAACAAGGGCTTCCGGGTGACCGAGCTGTCCGAGCGCGACCTGGACGAGCTGACCGAGATCCGCGAGCTCATCGAGGTGCCGACGGTCGCCCGGATGGCCGACGCCGGCCGGGCCGCCGACTTCGAGCGGCTGCGCCCGGCCGCCGAGGAGATCCTCGCCGCCGCCCAGCGGGGCGACCTGCTCGCCTACGTCGACGCCGACCTGCGCTTCCACCTGGAGCTGCTCGGCCTGTCCGGCAACGGCCACCTGGTCGAGGTGGTCAAGGACCTGCGCACCCGCGCCCGCCTCTACGGCCTGTCACAGCTGTCCGAGCGCGGCATGCTGGCCGACTCCGCCAGGGAGCACCTCGCGCTGCTCGACGCGCTCAAGGGCGGCGACGAGCGAGCCGCCGAGCACATCATGAGCGAGCACATCCGGCACGTCAGGGGCATCTGGGCGGCCCGCGAGGGCTAGCGCCGCCGCACCGCCCTGGTGGTGCCGAGGCTGGCCGCGACGATGCACACCACGGCCACCCACTGCTGGACGTGCAGCACCTCGCTGAGCACCAGCACGCCGATCAGCGCGGCCGCGGCGGGCTCCAGGCTCATCAGGATGCCGAACACGTGCTTCGGCATCCGGCGCAGCGCGTTCAGCTCCAGCGAGTACGGGATCACCGACGACAGCAGCCCCACGCCCAGCCCGATCAGCAGCAGCTCGGGCTGGAGCAGGTCGGCCCCGCCGGAGACGACCCCCACCGGCGCGACGACCACGGCCGAGACCACCATCGCGAACGCCAGCCCGGTCGTGCCGGGGAACCGGCTCCCGGCCGCCGCCGACAGCAGGATGTAGGCCGCCCAGCAGGCGCCCGCCGCCAGCGCGAACGCGATGCCCACCCAGCTCGCCGACGCCGACTCGCCCCAGGGCGCGAGCAGCACCACCCCGGTCCCGGCCAGCCCCACCCAGACCAGGTCCAGCCGCCGCCGGGAGGCGGCCACCGCCACGCCCAGCGGGCCGAGGAACTCGATGGCGACCGCGACCCCCATCGGCAGCCGCGCCAGGGCCTCGTAGAAGGTCAGGTTCATCAGCGCGAGCGTCACGCCGAACCCGATCCCCACGGCCCAGTCGCGCCACGCCATGCCCTTCAGCCTCGGCCGCGCCACCGCGCCGATGATCAGCGCGCCCATGGCGATGCGCAGGAACACCACCGCGCTCGGCGGCAGCGCCGTGAACAGTTGCTTGGCGAACCCGGCCCCGAGCTGCACCGAGAAGATCGCCAGCAGCACCAGCCCGGACGGCGGGATGGAGTCGGCGGCGGTGCGCAGCAGGTTCCCCGGCCGGGGCAGGCCGCGGTCGACCGGGTCGTCAAGGGTGAAGGCGGGCACGGAACTCCTCGTATCGGACACAACGCCCTGAAGCGTACCGACCTCGCCCGACATTCCTGTCAGAGGGTGTTTTACTGATCAATATCCCCTCAAACGGATGCAGGAGCACATGAGCGCCTCAGCCCCGCCCGTCACCCTCACCCGGCCGCCGGCCGCGCTCGCCGCCGCCTCGTTCGTCAGCAGCTTCGACCGCCTGGTCGTGACGCCGCTCCTGGTGCTCATCGCGGCCGAGCTGGAGGTCCCGCTGGCCACCGCGGTGGCCGTGGCCAGCGGCTACTACCTCGCCTACGGGGTGTCGCAGCCGGTCTGGGGGGTGCTGTCGGACCGGTTCGGGCGGGTGCGGGTGATGCGGCTGGCCCTGCTCGGCGCCGGGCTCGCGGGCCTGGCCTCGGCGGCCATGCCGGCGCTGCCCGCGCTCATCGTCGCCCGGGTCGCCGCGGGCGCCTGCTTCGGCGCGGTCATCCCCACGTCGCTGACGTACGTGGGGGACACGTTCCAGGTGTCGGTACGGCAGCGCGCCCTGTCCGACCTGATGGGCCTGATGGCGCTGGGCACCGCGCTGGCCACCGGGCTCGGCGGCGTGCTGGGCGACCTGGCCGGCTGGCGGGCGGCGTTCACCGTGCCCGCGGTGTGCGCGCTGGCCTGCGCCGTGGCGCTGCGGACGCTGCCCGAGCCGCCGCGGGCCGAGATCGGCGGCCTGGGCAGGCACGTCGGCGCGGTGCTGCGCCGCCCGTGGGCCCTGCTGGTGTTCGCGCTGGCGTTCGTCGAGGGCGCCGTGCTGCTCGGCATGCTGACGTTCCTGGCCACGGTCCTGCAGCACCAGGGCGTCTCCTCCGCCCTGGCAGGCCTGGCCGCGGCCGCCTACGGCCTGGGCGTCTACCTGTTCTCCCAGGTGGTCAAGCGGCTGGCGGGAGGCCGGCCGGTGTGGTCGCTCATCCTGATCGGCGGGGCGCAGATGTGCGCCGGGTACGCGATCGTGGCCGTGGAGGCGAACCTCGGCACGGTCGCGCTGACCGCGCTGCTGCTCGGGGGAGGCTGGTCGTTCATGCACTCGTCGTTGCAGACCTGGGCCACCTCGGTGGTGCCGCAGGCGCGCGGCACGACGGTCGCGTTCTTCGCGTCGTGCTTGTTCATGGGCAGCGCCGTCGCCTCGTGGGCGGCCGGTCCGCTGGCCGGGAGCGGATCGTACGGGCTGCTGTTCGGCCTGGCCGCGGCCGTCGCCGCGCCGCTCACGGTGGTCGCCGCGGTCAGCCGCCGCCGTTACGGCGCGCGCGCCCCCGAGGAGGACGCCGCGCCCCGCCCCGAATGATCACTCCCAGCGGAAGGTCCTGGCGGCCAGCACGAGGGAGACGACGGCCCACGCGGCCAGCACCGCCACCGGGGCCACCGGCAGCGCGCCGCCGCCGAGCACGGTGCGCAGGCCGCCTGTCAGCGCCGAGATCGGCAGCAGCTCCAGCACGGGCCGCACCGACTCGGGGAACTTCGCCAGCGGGAACACCACCCCGCCCGCCGCCAGCAGCAGCAGGTAGACCAGGTTGGCCGCGGCCAGCGTCGCCTCGGCCCGCAGCAGACCGGCCATGAGCAGCCCGAGCCCGCTGAAGGCGGCGGTGCCCAGCAGCACCAGCAGCGCGCAGCCCAGCACCGCGGCCACCGGCGAGCCCTGCGGGCTCCAGCCCAGCGACAGCGCCACCGCGACGAGCACCACCACCTGGACGGCCTCCACCGCGAGCACCGCCACCGTCTTGGCCAGCATCAGCCCGCCCCTGGACAGCGGGGTCGCGCCCAGTCGCTTCAGCACCCCGTAGCGCCGCTCGAACCCGGTCGCGATCGCCTGGCCGGTGAACGCCGTCGACATCACCGCCAGCGCCAGCACGCCCGGCGCCAGGAAGTCGACCCGGCTGCCGCCGCCCACGTCGATCAGCGGCGCCACCGAGAAGCCGACCAGCAGCAGCACCGGGATGATCATGGTGAGCAGGAGCTGCTCGCCGTTGCGCAGCATGCCGCGGATCTCGGCTCCCGCCTGCGCCAGCACCATCCGCGGGAACGGCGCCGCCCCCGGTGCGGGCGTGAAGTCGAGTGTGGGTGTCGTCACCGCAGCTCCCTGCCCGTCAGCTCCAGGAACACGTCTTCCAGCGTGCGCCGCTCGATGCGCAGGTCGTCGGCCGTCACGCCCTCCGCCGCGCACCACGCGGTCACGGTGGCCAGCAGCCCGGGGTCGACCTGCCCCTCGACGATGTAGTGGCCGGACGGCGACTCCTTGGCCGCGCTGCCGATCGGCAGCGCGTTGAGCAGCTCCTCCAGCGCCAGCCCCGGGCGGGCGCGGAACCGGAGCTGCCGCTCGGCCCCCGTCAGCGCGGCCGGGCTGCCCTCGGCCACCACCCGGCCCCTGTCGATGATCACCACGTGGTCGGCCAGCCGCTCCGCCTCGTCCATGTGGTGGGTGGTCAGCACCACCGACACCCCGGCGGCGCGCAGCTCGCCCACCAGCTCCCAGCAGGCGTGCCGGGCCTGCGGGTCGAGCCCCGCCGTGGGCTCGTCGAGGAACACCAGCTCGGGCCTGCCGATGACGGCCGCGGCCAGCGACAGCCGCTGCTGCTGCCCGCCCGACAGGCGCCGGAACGGGGTCCGTACGTGATCGGAGAGGCCCAGCCTGGACAGCAGGGCGCCCGGATCCAGCGGCCGGGCGTGGAAGCGCGAGACCAGCCGGAGCCACTCGCCGCAGCGCGCGGCGGGCGGCACGCCGCCCGACTGCGGCATGACGCCGACCCGGGGGCGCAGCGCGGCCGAGGCGGGCGGCAGGCCCAGCACCCGCACCGTGCCGCCGTCGGCCGTGCGGAACCCCTCGCAGATCTCCACCGTCGAGGTCTTGCCCGCGCCGTTGGGGCCGAGGACGGCCGTCACCGCGCCGCGGGCGGCGCTCAGCGTGAGCCCGTCGATCGCGGCGGTGCTTCCGTACCGCTTCACGAGGTCGACGATCTCGACGGCTGGGGATGTCATGAGCACGAGTCTAGGGACCGCCGGGGGTGGTTCGCCGGTCAGCCCCGCGTCGGCTTGTCAGGGAGGTTTCACCTACGAACGATACGTTTACCGGAAATTTCCGGAAACCGGGAATGAGTATTACCAGAAAAGGGTTTAGTCCTCTCGGTTCATGTCCGCATCTCACATTTTGGCCCGCATGGAGAGGTAAACGCGCATGTCCGTGGCAGAAGCCGCGCAACCGGTCGTCCAGGAGAGCCGCCGCCGCGCGGGGCTCCTGCTCTTCATCCTCGGGGCGCTCTCCGCGATCGGGCCCCTGTCCATCGACATGTACCTGCCCGCGCTGCCGGCCATCACCGAGGAGATGCTCAGCGTCCCCGCCCAGGTCCAGCTCACGCTGACGGCCTGCCTCGTCGGCGTGTCCGTCGGTCAGGTGGTGGCCGGGCCGCTCAGCGACGTGCGCGGCCGGCGGGTGCCGCTGATCGTCGGCGTGGGCGGGTTCATGGTGGCGTCGCTCCTGTGCGCGTTCGCCCCGTCCGTGCCCGTGCTCATCGCGCTGCGGCTGGTGCAGGGCATGCTCGGCGGCGCGGCCCTGGTCATCGTGCGCGCCGTGGTGCGCGACCTGTACGACGGCGCCGCCATCGCCCGCATCTTCGCCAGCCTCATGCTGGTCAGCGGCCTGGCGCCGATCCTGGCGCCGATCGCCGGGGCGCAGCTGCTGGAGTTCACCTCGTGGCGGGGCGTGTTCGTGGCGCTGAGCCTGGCCGGGCTCGTGCTGATGCTGGCCGTGCTGGCCGGGGTGCGCGAGACGCTCCCGGCCGACCAGCGGGAGAGCGGCGGGTTCAGGCACACCCTGCGCAGCTTCCGGCGCCTGCTGCGCGACCGGCCGTTCATGGGCTGCGCGCTGACCGCCGGGCTCGCGTTCGGCGCCATGTTCGCCTACATCTCCGGCTCGCCGTTCGTCCTCCAGGACGTGTACGGGGCCTCGCCGCAGCAGTACTCGCTCATCTTCGGGCTCAACGCGTTCGGCCTGATCGCCATGTCGCAGGTCGGCGGGCGCCTGGCCGGGCGGGTGCCGCAGGTCCGGCTCATCCTCGCCGGTCTGGGCGTCGCCCTGGCCGGCGGGGCGCTCCTGCTGCTGGCCGTCGTCATCGGGCTCGGGCTGACCGGGGTCGTGGCCGGGCTGTTCGTCATCATGTGCGGCCAGGGCCTGATCCTGCCGGGCACCGGTGCGCTGGCCCTGGCCGGACAGCCGCCGCAGGTGGCCGGAGCGGCCTCGGCGCTGCTCGGCGTGCTGCAGTTCGCGCTGGGCGCGGTCGCGGCGCCGTTCGTCGGGCTGTTCGGCGCGGACACGGCGCTGCCCATGGCCGTCGTCATGACCGGTCTGTTCGCCTGTTCCGCCGTGGTCTTCGCGATCATGGCCCCGAAGTCTGTTAGGTAAGCCTTACCTGAGTGAGAAATTGCATTGACCCGCTGCTCGGAACCGTTTGTGGACCGGGAAGGAATTAGGGCACACTGATGTTGTGAAAAACGTGCCCTTGATAGAGCCAGGCAGCGAGCGCAGCACCCGTGCGCGCGTCGCCCGGCTCATTCTGGAGCACGGGCCCATCGCCGCGTCGGCGCTGGGCGAGCGGCTCGGGCTCACGCCCGCGGCCGTCCGCCGCCACCTCGACGCGCTGCTCGCCGACGGGATGATCGAACCCCGTACGGTGCGGCCGCGCGGTCAGCGGGGGCGCGGGCGTCCGGCCAAGCTGTTCGCCATCACCGACGCGGGGCGCAGCGCCTTCGAGCACGCCTATGACGACCTGGCCGGGAGCGCGCTGCGTTTCCTGGCCGCGCGTCTGGGGGAGGAGGCGGTGGCCGACTTCGCCCGCACACAGGTCTCAGGCCTGCTGCGGCGGCTGGAGCCGGTCATGCGGCAGGTGCCACCCGACCAGCGCGTCCAGGTGCTGGCCCAGGCTCTGTCCGCGGAGGGCTACGCCGCCTCGGCCACCAAGGCCAAGTCGGGCGGCGACCAGCTCTGCCAGCACCACTGCCCGGTGGCCCACGCGGCCGCGGAGTTCCCGCAGCTGTGCGAGGCCGAGACGGAGGCGTTCGCGCAACTGCTCGGCACCCCCGTGCAGCGGCTGGCCACGATCGCGCACGGCGACGGGGTCTGCACCACGCACGTGAGCCCCCAGACGCTGGGGGTCCCACATAGAGCAACTGCCGAGAAAAGCACTCGCGAGAAGAGCAAGGAGACCGGAGGGTGACTGTCACCGACCGCCCGGAGCTGGAAGGCCTCGGGAATTACAAGTTCGGCTGGGCCGACCCCGACGCCGCCGGCGCGGCGGCCAAGCGAGGCCTGTCCGAGGAGGTCGTACGCGACATCTCCACGCTGAAGAACGAGCCGGAATGGATGCTCGACCTTCGCCTGAAGGGCCTCCGCCTGTTCGACAGGAAGCCGCTGCCGACGTGGGGCTCCGACCTCACCAGCATCGACTTCGACAACATCAAGTACTTCGTGCGTTCGACGGAGAAGCAGGCGACGTCCTGGGACGAGCTGCCCGCCGACATCAAGAACACCTACGACAAGCTCGGCATCCCCGAGGCGGAGAAGCAGCGCCTCATCGCCGGCGTCGCCGCCCAGTACGAATCCGAGGTCGTCTACCACAAGATCCGTGAGGACCTCGAGGAGAAGGGCGTCATCTTCGTCGACACCGACACGGGCCTGAAGGAGCACGAGGAGCTCTTCAAGGAGTACTTCGGCTCCGTCATCCCGGTCGGCGACAACAAGTTCGCCGCGCTCAACACCTCCGTGTGGTCCGGTGGCTCGTTCATCTACGTGCCGCCGAACGTCGAGGTCGAGATCCCGCTGCAGGCCTACTTCCGGATCAACACCGAGAACATGGGCCAGTTCGAGCGGACCCTGATCATCGTCGACGAGAACAGCTACGTCCACTACGTCGAGGGCTGCACCGCGCCGATCTACTCGTCCGACTCGCTCCACTCCGCGGTCGTCGAGATCATCGTGAAGAAGAACGCCCGCTGCCGTTACACGACCATCCAGAACTGGTCCAACAACGTCTACAACCTGGTCACCAAGCGCGCCGTCGCCTACGAGGGCGCGACCATGGAGTGGATCGACGGCAACATCGGCTCCAAGGTCACGATGAAGTACCCCGCCGTCTACCTCATGGGCGAGCACGCCAAGGGCGAGACCCTGAGCGTCGCGTTCGCGGGCGAGGGCCAGCACCAGGACGCCGGGTCCAAGATGGTCCACCTCGCCCCGCACACCAGCTCCACCGTCATCTCCAAGTCGGTGGCGCGCGGCGGCGGACGCACCTCCTACCGCGGTCTCGTGCAGATCGAGGAGGGCGCCCACGGCAGCGCCAGCACCGTCAAGTGCGACGCCCTGCTCGTCGACCAGATCAGCCGCTCCGACACCTACCCGTACGTCGACGTCCGCGAGGACGACGTCTCGATGGGCCACGAGGCCACGGTCTCCAAGGTCAGCGAGGACCAGCTGTTCTACCTCATGAGCCGCGGGCTCGACGAGGACGAGGCGATGGCGATGATCGTGCGCGGCTTCGTCGAGCCGATCGCGCGCGAGCTGCCCATGGAGTACGCACTCGAGCTCAACCGGCTGATCGAGCTGCAGATGGAAGGAGCCGTCGGCTGATGGGCCTGAACGAGAAGCCCCTGTCGACCCTGCACGAGAAGGCGTCGTACGACCTGGCCGACTTCGAGGTGCCGGCCGGGCGCGAGGAGGCGTGGCGCTTCACCCCGCTCTCGCGCCTGAAGGGCCTGCACGACGGCAAGGCCGTCGCGGAGGGCCACGTCAAGGTCGACGTGGACGCCGCGCCCGAGGTCACCGTCGAGACCGTGGGCCGCGACGACCCGCGGCTCGGCAAGGTCTACGTGCCCGCCGACCGGGTCAGCGCGCAGGCGTTCAACGCCTTCGAGAAGGCGACCGTGCTCACGGTGGCGCGCGAGGCCGTCACGTCCAAGCCGACCGTCGTCACGCTCACCGGCGCCGGCGACGGCGCCGCGTACGGTCACCTGCTGGTCCAGGTCGAGCCGATGGCCGAGGCCGTGATCGTGCTCGACCACCAGGGCAGCGCGGTCTACGCCGACAACGTGGAGTTCGCCGTAGGCGACGGCGCCACGCTGCGCGTGGTCAGCCTGCAGGACTGGCAGGACGACGCCGTCCACGTCAGCCACCACCACGCCAGGCTCGGCAGGGACGCCACCTTCCGCAGCTTCGTGGTGACGCTCGGCGGCGACCTGGTCCGGCTGTCGCCCAGCGTGTCCTACGAGGGGCCCGGCGGCGACGCCGACCTGACTGGCGTCTACTTCGTCGACGCCGGTCAGCACCTGGAGCACCGCCTCCTGGTCGACCACTCGCAGCCCAACTGCAAGAGCAACGTCGACTACCGCGGCGCCCTCCAGGGCGAGGACGCGCACGCCGTCTGGATCGGCGACGTGATCATCCGGGTCGCGGCCGAGGGCACCGACACCTACGAGCTCAACCGCAACCTCATCCTCACCGACGGCGCCCGCGCCGACTCGGTGCCCAACCTGGAGATCCTCACCGGCGAGGTGGCCGGCGCGGGGCACGCCTCCACGTCCGGCCGGCTCGACGACGAGCACCTGTTCTACCTCCAGGCCCGGGGCATCCCGTACGACGAGGCGCGCCGCCTGGTCATCAGGGGCTTCCTCGGCCAGCTCGTCGAGAAGATCCAGATCCAGGAGATCCGCGACCGCGTCATGGCGGCGCTGGAGGCGGAGCTCGCCCGATGAGTTTCGAGAAGGTCTGCCAGATCGGCGACATCCCCGACGGTGGCGTCATCGCCGTCGAGCTCGGCGAGACGCCGGTGGCGCTGGTGCGCAAGGGCGGCGACGTGTTCGCCCTGCACGATGTCTGCTCCCACGCCGAGGTGCGGCTCAGCGAGGGTGACGTCTACGACGGCACGCTCGAGTGCTGGCTGCACGGCTCGTGCTTCGACATCCGCACCGGCAAGCCCACCGGCCCGCCCGCCACCAAGCCCGTGAACGTCTACACAGTCAAGATCGACGGCGACGACGTGCTCGTCTCGCTCTCGAAGGAGTCCTAAGCAATGTCCACCCTTGAGATCCGTGACCTGCAGGTCGCCGTCGAGGACAAGGAAATCCTGCGCGGCGTCAACCTGACCGTGAAGTCGGGCGAGACCCACGCCATCATGGGCCCCAACGGCTCCGGCAAGTCCACGCTCGCCTACGCGATCGCCGGTCATCCGAAGTACACGATCACCGGCGGTCAGGTGCTGCTCGACGGCGTCGACCTGCTGGAGCTGTCGGTCGACGAGCGGGCCCGCGCGGGCCTGTTCCTGGCCATGCAGTACCCCGTCGAGGTCCCCGGCGTGTCGGTGTCCAACTTCCTGCGCTCGGCCGTCACCTCCGTCCGCGGCGAGGCGCCCAAGCTGCGCCAGTTCGCCAAGGACCTGAAGAACGGCATGGACGCGCTCGCCATCGACGGCTCCTTCGCCCAGCGCAACCTCAACGAGGGCTTCTCCGGCGGCGAGAAGAAGCGCCACGAGATCCTCCAGCTGGAGCTGCTCAAGCCGAAGATCGCGGTGCTCGACGAGACCGACTCCGGACTCGACGTCGACGCGCTGCGCGTGGTGTCGGAGGGCATCAACCGCTTCCGCGAGTCCGGCGAGACCGGCGTCCTGCTGATCACGCACTACACTCGCATCCTGCGCTATGTGAAGCCCGACTTCGTGCACGTCTTCGCCAACGGCAAGATCGTCGAGGAGGGCGGGCCGGAGCTGGCGGACAAGCTCGAGTCCGAGGGCTACGAGCAGTACACGAAGGCATCTGCATGACTCAGACCAGCTTTGACGTGGAGAGGATCAGGAAGGACTTCCCGGTTCTCTCCCGCGAGCTGCCCGGCGGGCGCCCGCTCGTCTATCTCGACTCGGGCAACTCTTCCCAGAAGCCCACACAGGTCATCGAGACCATGCGCGAGCACCTGGCGCTGCACTACAGCAACGTGGGGCGTGCCATGCACGCCCTGGGCGCCGAGTCCACCGAGGCCTACGAGAGCGCCCGCGACAAGATCGCCGCTTTCGTCGGCGCTCCCTCGCGTGACGAGGTCGTCTTCACCAAGAACGCCTCCGAGGCGCTCAACCTGGTCGCCTACTCCTTCGGCAACCCGGCCAACACCGACGACCGCTTCCGGCTCGGCCCCGGTGACGAGATCGTCATCTCCGAGATGGAGCACCACTCCAACATCGTGCCGTGGCAGCTGCTCGCGCAGCGCACCGGCGCGACGCTGAGGTGGTTCGGCGTCACCGACGAGGGCCGGCTCGACCTGTCCGGGCTCGACGACCTGGTCACCGAGCGGACGAAGATCATTTCGATCGCTCACCAGTCGAACGTCCTCGGCACCGTCAACCCGGTCGCCGACGTGCTGGCCCGCGCCCGGCAGGCCGGCGCGCTGGTGATGCTCGACGCCTCCCAGTCGGTGCCCCACCACCCGGTGGACGTGGCCGCGCTGGGCGTCGACTTCGTCGCCTTCACGGGCCACAAGATGGTCGGCCCCTCCGGCATCGGCGTGCTGTGGGGCCGGGGCGAGCTGCTCGAGGCCATGCCCCCGTTCCTGGGCGGCGGGGAGATGATCGAGGCGGTCTGGATGGACCGCTCGACCTACGCCCCCATCCCGCACAAGTTCGAGGCCGGCACGCCGCCGATCGTCGAGGCCATCGGCCTCGGCGCGGCCGTCGACTACCTCAGCGGGGTCGGCATGGCGGCCGTCGAGGCCCACGAGCGCGAGCTCGCCGCGTACGGCCTCGACGCGCTGCGCGAGCTGCCGGGGCTGCGGCTGATCGGCCCCGACTCGCTGGAGATGCGCGGCGGCACGCTCGCGTTCACGCTGGACGGCATACACCCGCACGACGTGGGGCAGATCCTCGACGACGCGTTCGGCGTCGCGGTGCGCGTCGGCCACCACTGCGCGCGCCCGCTGCACCTGCGGTTCGGAATACCGGCGACCACGCGGGCGTCGTTCTATCTGTACAACACCACGGGCGAGATCGACGCCCTGGTGCGCGGCCTCCACCACGTCCAGAAAGTGTTCGCATAGCGATGATCGGCGAGTCGATGTACCAGGAGCTGATCCTGGAGCACTACAAGCACCCGCAGGGGCGGGGGCTGCGCGAGCCGTACGACGCCGAGGTTCACCACGTGAACCCGACGTGCGGCGACGAGATCACGCTGCGGGTCAGGGTGGGCGAGGCCGGCAAGATCGAAGACGTCTCCTACGACGGTCAGGGCTGCTCCATCAGCCAGGCCGCGGCCTCGGTGCTGCACGAGCTGACGACCGGCTCGACCGTACGGGAGACCCTGTCCGTGGTGGACGAGTTCACCCGCCTCATGCAGGGCAGGGGGCAGGTGGAGCCCGACGAGGACGTGCTCGGCGACGCGGTGGCGTTCGCCGGGGTGGCCAAATTCCCCGCGCGCGTCAAGTGCGCGCTGCTGTCATGGATGGCCTACAAGGACGCTGTGGTGAGGAGTGCTGCACAATGAGCAAGCCTGTCGAGACCCCGACCGGCTTCGACGGTGACGCGACCGTCGAGGAATTGATGGAGGCGCTCAAGGACGTCGTCGACCCCGAGCTCGGCATCAACGTCGTCGACCTCGGCCTGATCTACGGCCTCAACCTCGATCCCGGCCAGGACGGCAAGCCCGTCGCCACCATCGACATGACCCTGACCAGCGCGGCCTGCCCGCTGACCGACGTCATCGAGGACCAGGCGCACTCCGCGCTCGACGGCATGGTCTCCGACGTGAAGATCAACTGGGTCTGGCTGCCGCCGTGGGGCCCTGACAAGATCACTGACGAGGGCCGCGACCAGCTTCGTATGCTAGGCTTCAACGTCTGATCTTTTCTGCTGGAGGCTGGCGCCTCGGCGCCGGCCGCTTCAGCATGCCGGAGGTCCCCGGAAAGTCCGGAGATCCTCCTCGGGAATAAGCGTGATCTCTCCCGTGTTGGCACCCAAGGACACCTGACGCCTCATCGCGCGTCCCGCGCCGCCTGCGGCCGGCGCCCTCAGGTGCGCCTTCCCCCAAGCTCCGCCCCGATGGCGGGCGCACTGCAATGTGTACGGCAATGTCGCCGTACGTCCTGGCTCGTCCTTTCGCAGAAGTGACGTGCCACTTCGACTGAAAGGCACGAATTTCGTGACCATGCTTGACGCTGTCCTGCCCGAGACGACCCCCGAGCAGGGCCCGTCCGAGTTCGAGCTGCTCGGCCTGCCCAAGCCGCTCGTGAACGGCCTGGCCAGGCAGGGCATCGGCTCCCCGTTCCCCATCCAGAGCGCGGCCATCCCGGACGTGCTCGCCGGCGCCGACGTGCTCGGCCGCGGCCAGACCGGCTCCGGCAAGACCCTCGCCTTCGGCCTCCCCATGATGGCCCGCATCTCCGGCGTCAAGCCGGCCCCCGGCCGCCCCCGCGCGATGGTCCTCGTCCCCACCCGCGAGCTCGCCCTCCAGGTGCACGACGCCCTCGAACCCCTCGGCCGCGGCCTCGGCCTGCGCATGAAGGTCGTCGTCGGCGGCATGTCCATGGGCAAGCAGATCGAGGCGCTGCGCCGCGGCGTCGACGTCGTCATCGCCACTCCCGGCCGGCTCGGCGACCTGATCCGGCAGGGCGAGTGCTCGCTGGAGGACATCGAGATCAGCGTCCTTGACGAGGCCGACCACATGTGCGACCTCGGCTTCTTCCCGGTGGTGACGGAGCTGCTCGCGCAGACCCCGCCCGGCGGGCAGCGGCTGCTGTTCTCCGCCACCCTCGACGGCGACGTCGACAAGCTCGTCCAGCGCTTCCTCAAGGACCCCATCAGCCACTCCGTCGCACCGGCCACCTCGCCCGTCGACACGATGGAGCACCACGTGCTGCAGGTGACCCGCGACGACAAGTTCGACATCACCGCCGAGATCGCCAACCGCGAGGGCCGCACGATCATCTTCGTGCGCACCCAGCACGGCGTCGACCGCCTCTGCAAGCAGCTGGCCAGGGTCGGCGTCAAGGCGGGCGGCCTGCACGGCGGCAAGCGCCAGAACCAGCGCACCCGCATCCTGGCCGAGTTCCGCGAGGGCTCCGTCAACGTGCTCGTCTGCACCGACGTCGCCGCCCGCGGCATCCACGTCGACAACATCAGCCTGGTGCTGCACGTCGACCCGCCCCAGGACAGCAAGAGCTACCTGCACCGGGGCGGCCGCACGGCCCGCGCCGGCGAGAAGGGCACCGTCGTCACGCTGGTGCTGCCGAACGAGCGCCGCTCCACCGAGTCGCTGACCCGGCGGGCCGGCATCCACCCGTTCCGCCTCAAGGCGACCCCCGGCCACCCCCGGGTGGCGGAGGTCACCGGCGCTCGCATGCCGAGCGGCGAGTCGATCCCCGTGTGGGAGCCGGACGTCCGCAAGCCCCTGCGCCCGCGCCGCGACAACCACAACGGCCGCTCCCGCCGTCCCCGTCGCGACTTCGACGGCGAGCGCCGTCCCCGGCGTCACGAGGACGGTTTCTCCGGCCCCCGGCGTCACGAGGACGGCTTCTCGGGTCAGCGCCGCCACGAAGGCGAGCGGCCGTTCGGCGGCCCGCGCCGCCACGACGGCGGAGACGCGCAGCCGCGCAGCTTCGGTGAGGACCGCCGCGACCGCCCCTTCCGCGAGGGCGACCGTCCCCGTGGCGGTGGCTACCGTGACGACCGTCCCAGCGGTGGCTACCGCGACGACCGTCCCGCCCGCGACGGTGACCGTCCCCGTGGCGGCGGTTACCGTGACGACCGCGGGACGCGAGGCGGCGGGTTCCGTCCCGACGACCGCGGCAACCGCTACTCCGCCGACCGCGGCCGCCCCTCCACGGGTGACCGCGACCGCGGCGGGTACCGCTCCGACGACCGTCCCCGCGACGGCTACCGTCCCGGCAACTTCCGCTCGGACGACCGCGGCACCAGGGGCGGCGGCTACCGCCGCGGCAGCTCCGGCCGCAGCTTCGACCGCTGACCCACACCGCCCGTGACGGGTTCCGTCCATCCGACGGGGCACGCAAGGCCAGACCATACGAGCACCCCCGCTCCGTTCACCCGAACGGCGCGGGGGTGTTCGCATGTGCGGGGGTGGTGATTGCGCTCCGTCCGGCAGGGCACGCAAGGCCGGCGCCATACGAACACCCCCGCGCCATTCACCCGAACGGCGCGGGGGTGTTCGTGTGTGCGGAGGTGTTGGTCAGTGGTGTGTACGGCGGGTCGTGGGTGATGTGATGGGCGGGGCGCGCACGACCCGAAGTCATGCGAGCGCCCCCGTTCCGTTCAGTCGAACGGCGCGGGGGTGTTCGTGTGTGCGGAGGTGTTGGTCAGTGGTGTGTACGGCGGGTCGTGGGTGATGTGTTCGGCGGGGCGCGCACGACCGCAAGTCATGCGAGCGCCCCCGTTCCGTTCAGTCGGACGGTGCGGGGGTGTTCGCGATGTGCGGAGGTGTGGGTCAGTGGCGTGTACGGCGAGGCTTGCACGACGGGGCCTGCAGGAGCGGCATTCGAGTTCCCGCTCCGTTCGTCCGAAGGGGTGCTCGCAGGTGCGGACGGTGGTCATGCCGGTCCGGCGTCGGCGGTGCGGGGTGGGGGAGGCGAGACGGCGGGCCGTGAGGGCGATCGCGGACTGGGGCGCCGGTGTGGGTGCGGAGCGGGTGCCGCTTGTTCGCGGGGTACTGGTGGGAGGGGGCGCGGGGCGGCTGGTCGGCTGGGGGGTGTTATGGCCTGGGTAGGAGGCAGTGGGGCGTGTTGATCGCGCTCGCGAGTTGCGGACCGGGTGTCATGGCTGGGGTGTGGGGCGGCGGGTTGTGTTGTTCGCGCTCGCGAGTTGCGGACCGGGTGTTGTGGCTGGGGTGTGGGGCTGTGGGGGGGTGTTGTTCGCGCTCGCGAGCTGCGGACCGGGTGTCATGGCTGGGGGGTGGGGCGGCGGGCTTGGTTGGCTTCGCGGACGATGGCCCAGGCGTCCGCGACCGGGCCCAGGTGGCGGAGCTTGTCAGGGTTGATCACTGCGCGGATCGTCTGGACGCGGCCGGAGAGGATATCGAGGGTCAGGGTGTTGACGATCCTGCCTTCTCGGTCGCGGAAGATCGCGCCCGGCTGGCCGTTGACCTCGTGCGGCTGCACCACGCCGCCGATGCGGACGAACGGCCCGGCGATCCCGGCCAGGACCCTGGCCACCTTGCCGGCGCCGAAGACGCCCGTGCCCCACAGCGGGGCGTTGCCGCCGCTGTCGCCGACCATCCGCACGTCGGCGGCGAGCAGGTCGCGCAGCCCGTCGACGTCCCCGTCACGGAAGGCGTCGAAGAACCGTCCGGCGAGCTCGTCCCGCTCACGGCGGTCGGTCTCGAACCGGGCTCGTCCCGCGTCCATGTGACGGCGCGCCCGCACGGCGAGCTGACGGCACGCCGCCTCCGAGCGCCCCACCGCCGCGGCGACCTCGCCGAAGCCGAACCCGAACACCTCCCGCAGCACGAAGACCGCCCGCTCCAGCGGGCTGAGCCGCTCCAGCAGCAGCAAGGCCGCCATCGACAGCGAGTCGGCCAGCTCCGCCGACCGCACCGGATCCTCGTAGGGGTCGGCCAGCAGCGGCTCGGGGAACCACCGGCCGGTGTACTGCTCCCGCCGGACGCGGGCCGAGCGCAGCACGTCGATCGCGATCCTGGACACCGTGGCCGCCAGGAACGCCTTGGCCGACGCCGGACGCCCGGGGTAGGCGTCGTAGCGCAGCCAGGCCTCCTGGACCGCGTCCTCGGCCTCGCCCACGCTGCCCAGGATCCGATAGGCGATCGAGAACAGCAGCGGCCGCAGCTCCTGGAACTCCTCCGCCCTGGTCACGCCAGCTCCTCCTTGAAGCCCTGACGCCAGGAGGGGTGGCGCAGCCGCCAGCCGAGCTCCCGCTTGGCCTTGGCGTTGGAGAAGCCGCGCCCCTCGGTCATCATCGCCACCGCGGTCCTCCCGGCCAGCGGCCTGGCCAGCCAGACCGGGATCCGCATCGGCGGTTTGGCCCCCGCGCACGCGGCCAAATAGGGCAGCCACTCGCGCGCCGGGGCCGGCTCGTCGTCGACGATGTTGAACACGCCCCTCGCCCGCTGTTCCACGGCCAGGACGGTGGCCTCGGCCGCGTCGTCGAGATGCACCCACGAACTGTAGCCGCCGCCGTCGCCGATGACCGGATACTGCCGCTTGCGCACCAGCTCGACCTGGGCGTCGGTGGCCCCGGGCCCGTAGAAGGCGCCGTAGCGCAGGACCGCACCCCCGGCCGCGGCGACCACCTGTTCGAGGTGGCGGATCGCTGCCGCCCCCTGGCCCGTGCTCGTCGGGTCCAGCGGATCCTCCTCCGTCTTCACCCACCCGCCCGTACGGATGCCGTTCCACGAGGCGTAGCTCTGCGCGACGACATGGGAGACGCCGGTCGCCTCCGCGGCGGCCAGCAGGTGGTCCGTCCCCTCGGTGCGCAGCCGGTTGGTGGTGGCGAACCAGCGGTCGAAGTGCTTGATGTCGGGCTTGCCGCCGATCGCGGTCATCTGGTGCACGATCACGTCCGGCCGGGCCCTGGCCACCGCCTCGCCGACAGCTTCCGCGTCCAGCCCGTCCATCACGACCGCCTCGGCGCCGAGGCGCTCCAGGAGGCCCAGCTTGCCCGCGCCCGTCGTCGTCGCGGTCACCTGGTGGCCGCGCGCCACGAGCCGCCGCACCAGCCGCCGTCCCAGCACCCCGGCCCCGCCGGCCACGAACACCCGCATGACCATCACCTTTCCCACGTCACTGGCTGTTTCCGCCACCCGGGACGAGACAGCACAGCCGTCTGTGACATCGGCCGTCCATGTCACAGCGCGGCCGGCCTGTCTCGTCCCGGGGCGGACAGACTCACCGAGACAGGAGCTTGGCCATGGACGAGCGGAACACACACCGGAAGATCGCCCTGATCACCGGGGCGAACAAGGGGATCGGCCGGGCGACCGCGGAGCGACTCGCCGAACTGGGCGTGACGGTCCTGATCGGCGCCAGGAACGCGCGGCGCGGCCAGGAGGCCGCGGCGGCGGTGCGCGCGGGAGGCGGCGACGCGCACGCCGTCACCCTCGACGTCACCGACCTCGCCACCGTCGAGGCGGCCGCCGGATGGGTCGAGGAGCGGTTCGGCCGCCTCGACGTGCTGGTCAACAACGCCGCCATCACCGGCTCCGGCCAGGTCTCGCCCGAGGACGCCGTCGACCAGATCCCCAGCGGCGTCGACCTGGACATGGTCCGGTCGGTGTTCGAGACCAACGTCTTCGGGGTGATCGCGGTCACCAACGCCATGCTCCCGCTGCTGCGGAGGTCGCCGGCGCCGCGGATCGTCAACCTCAGCAGCGGCGGCGGGTCGCTGGCCGTCAACAGCGAGCCGGGCGGCCCGCTGAGCGGGCTGCCGCAGTCGGCCGCGTACTCGCCCTCCAAGACCGCGCTCAACGCGCTGACCGTGCAGTACGCCAACGAGCTGCGGAAGGACGGCATCCTGGTCAACGCCGCGGCCCCCGGCTACGTCGCCACGGACATCAACGACCACCGCGGGTTCCTCACCCCCGCGCAGGGCGCGACGGTCGTGGTACGACTGGCGACGCTGGACGCGGACGGGCCGACCGGTGGGTTCTTCAGCGAGGACGGCCCCGTGCCCTGGTGACCGCCGGTTGAACGGACCACCCCACCCGAGAGGCCGGGCGCGACGCGCCAGGGAACGCGCCCGGCCGCGGGTGAGTCCGGTGCCTGGCGCAGACTAGGCTTGAGTAGCATTCCTGCCGAACGACGAGAGAGATCATGAAGACCTTCGAAGAGCTGTTCGCCGAGCTGTCCGAGAAGGCGCAGACCCGGCCCGCGGGCTCGGGCACCGTGGCCGCGCTCGACGCCGGCGTCCATGCCATCGGCAAGAAGGTCGTCGAGGAGGCCGCCGAGAGCTGGATGGCCGCCGAGCACGAGTCGAACGACCGGGCCGCCGAGGAGATCTCGCAGCTCCTCTACCACGTGCAGGTGCTGATGATCGCGAAGGGCATCGGGCTCGACGAGGTGTACAAGCATCTCTAGGGTGCCCCGCGCCCGCCTCCGCCCGTCCCGCACGTTTCGCGACCCATCCGAGGACCACTGACATGCTACGTCTGGCCGTACCCAACAAGGGCGCTCTCAGCGAGGCCGCCCAGACCATGCTCAAGGAGGCCGGCTACCGGCCCCGCAGAGACAGCAAGGAGCTGTTCGTCGTCGACGAGGCGAACGGCTGCGAGCTGTTCTTCCTGCGCCCCCGCGACATCGCCGTCTACGTCGGCGAGGGCACGCTCGACGCCGGCATCACCGGCAGGGACATGCTCATCGACTCCGGCGCGCCCGTCGAGGAGATCATGCCGCTCGGCTTCGGCGCCTCCACCTTCCGGCTGGCCGCCAAGGCCGGCACCCTGACCAGCGTGCACGACCTGCAGGGGCTGCGGGTGGCCACCTCCTACACCGGGCTGCTCGAGAAGTACCTGTCCGACCAGGGCGTCGACGCCCGCGTGATCAAGCTCGACGGCGCCGTCGAGACCGCCATAAGGCTGGGCGTCGCCGACGCGGTGGCCGACGTGGTCGAGACCGGCACCACCCTGCGCAACGTCGGGCTGGAGGTGTTCGGCGAGCCGATCATGCGCTCGGAGGGCGTGCTGATCAAGCGGAACGGCACCCCCGACTCGCCCGCCATGCAGCAGATCGTCCGCCGCATCCAGGGCGTGGTGCACGCCCGCGACTTCGTCATGATGGACTACGACATCCGCGCCGAGCGGATCGAGGAGGCCATCGCGCTCACGCCCGGCATGGAGGGGCCGACGGTCTCGCCGCTGCACCGTGAGGGCTGGGTGGCCGTCCGCGCGATGGTCCGCCGCCAGGGCCACCAGCAGGTCATGGACAAACTGTGGGACCTCGGCGCCCGCGCCATCCTCGTCACCGACATCTACGCCTGCCGGCTCTAGTAGCGCAACCCGTAGTCGGAGCGGCGGGCCGGGCGAAACGCGTGCCCGAGGCGGGAACCCTCACGAGCGGCCGGCAGGACGTCAGGCGAGACCTTTCACCGCTTCGACGGCGTGGTCGACCTGCTCGGGCGTGGTGACGATGCTGGTGCCGAAACGCAGCAGCGACGGCACGTACGGGGTGGTGGAGGCGATGACCTTGCGCCCGTGCAGGTGGGACACCGCCTGGGCCGCGTCCATGCCGTCGATCGAGCAGCACACGAGCCCCGCCGAGAGGCCGGGGGAGTCGGGGGTGGCCAGCCGGACGTGCGGGAGCGCGCTCAGGCCGCTCTTGAGCCGGGTGGCCAGCTCCTGGGTGCGCCGCTGGATGCGGTCCTTGCCGATCGCCTTCTGGAAGTTGAACGCCTGCGTCATCGCCCACCGGTGCTCGAACGCCTTGTAGCCGCCCGGCGTGGCCAGGTCGGCCGTGGTCTCGGCCGGCCCCTCGCCGCGCTGCCAGGCCACGAACGAGGACCGCCCGAAGCCGGGGATGACCGGGGCGAGCGCGTCCCAGGCCCGGCCCCACAGGATGCCGGTGCCGCGCGGCCCGAACAGCCACTTGTGCGTGCCGCTGGCCATGAAGTCGCAGCCCAGGTCGCCCATCTCGTCGGCCATCGCGCCGAACCCGTGCACGCCGTCGACGCACAGCAGCGCCCTGTCGGCCTCGTCGCGGCCCCGGTTGGCCTCGGCCAGCATGTCGGCGATGGCCCGGATCGGCAGCCGCACCCCCGTGCTGGAATGCACCCACGTCACCGCCACCACGCGGGTGCGCGGCCCCAGGCCGTCCCTGATCGCCTCGACGATCCTGGCCTCCGACGCCTGGGCAGGGTCGTCGTACAGCCTGACCCTGCGCACCTTCGCGCCGGTGCGGTCGGCGAGCAGCCGCACCCCCTCGTGGGTGGCCAGGAAGTCGTGCTCGGTGGTGAGCACGTCCTGGCCGTCCTTGAGACGCATGCCGGAGTAGAGCAGGCCCAGGCCCATCGTGGTGCTGTCGGTGAGCGCGAGCTGCCGGGCGTCGGCGCCGACGAAGCGCGCGGCCGTCTCCCGTACGGTGCCGTCAGGAGAGGCGTTGCCGGCGGGCAGGTAGTGCGGGTCGGCGTCCAGGCCCGCGCGGTGCCGCTCGATCGCCGCCCGCACCGGGGCCGGCGCGGGGGCCAGCACGAACGCCGCGAACTGCCCGTACGCCGGATCGAGCGTGAACTGCGCGCGCACCGACTCCCAGTCGTCCGCGTCGAAGGCCGGAGACGGCTCGGGGGCGGGGGAGGAGGTGCAGGCCGCCACCCCGGCGAGCATCCCCGCGCCGAGCACCGCCCGTCTGTTCAGCTGCCGCGTCACGCTCCCTTCCTATCCCGGGACGCGCCGATCTGCCCAGAGCGCCGGGCGAGTCGTTACCTGCCTGATCAGGTCCGAGATCCGGACGATGCCGAGGCAGCGGTTCACCTCGTCGGTGACCACCAGGTCGTCGTAGACGCGGCCGGTGTCGCGGCCGGCCGCCTGCATCGCCGCCACCGCCGGAGTGGTCCGCGGCACCGTGCGGGGCGGATCGGCCAGCCGCCGCGCCGGTTTCGACCCGTACAGCGCGTGCCCGTACCGGGAGGCGATCGAGAGCAGGAACCGGCCGCGGTCCAGGCTGCCCAGCGGACGCTGGTACTCGTCCACCAGGACCACACTGGTGATCGTCGGCTCGCGCCCGAACGCCTCCACCACCTGCTCCGCCTTCGCCGCCTCGGGCAGCGTCACCGCCGGCAGCAGCAGCTCCTGCACGCGCGGGCCGAGCGTCGCCTCCGGCTGGTCGTCGGCCGTGCCCAGCGGCACCCGTACCAGCCCGTCGGGGCCGGGCGACAGCAGCGGCCCTGTCGCCATCCGCGCGCCCCACGAGCGCGCCGCGGCCAGCTGCGCCTCGTCCTCGATCGCGGGCGCCAGCACGTGCGCGCCCACGCCGCGCGCCAGCGTCACCACCGCGCGCGCCGCCGCCACCGCCCGGTGGTCGCGGGGCGCCCGCGCGATCAGCTCCGGCGCGATCCCCACCAGGTACGGGGACGCGTCCGCGATCAAATCCAGCGGCACGTGCTCGGTCCCGGCGCCGCCGAATCCGAGCAGGTAGCCGTGGGCCCGCAGCCCGTCGAGCGCCACCCTGAGCAGCCGGCGCTCCTGCGGCGCGCACGGGCCGCTCAGCAGCAGGATCAGCTCGCGCGGATGCCGGCCGGCGCGGCGCAGCGCCTCGTGCAACGGGGCCATCGCCCCCGCGCCCGACAGCACCACCTGGACCGGGACGTCCAGGACCATCGGCAGCGGCGCGGCCCGCAGATTCCCCGACGGGTCGAGCATCGCCGGCCGGGCGATCACCGAACCCGTGTCGAGATCCACAAGAGGGCCTGTGAGCAGGGAGGACACGTAGCGATGATGGGCTGGTCCGGGACCCCGCGACAGTCTCCCGCGGTGGAATTCACCGACATTTCCCCGGAGATTCCCCGGCCGGTGAACGCGCGCCGCCGGTCGGTTAGCCTTCCGGCATGAACGCGCGACCGGCGAAGGGCGGCGGCCGGTGGGTCTCCGTGCCGCCTGAGCGGCTGAATCCGTGGATCGACGGGTTCGCCGCCCGCCACGGGCCCTTCGAGGCCGCGGGCGACGACCGCCTGGTGCGGCTGACGGCGCGCGACGGGGCGGTGGCCGAGCTGCACGTGCCCTTCCCGCCGATGCGTCCGGGCCCGCCGCACGTCACCCGGCTCGTCGAGCACTCCCGCGCCGCCCGTCGGGTGGGGGTCGTGCTGGTGCGGCTCGGCGGATACGCGGCCGGGGTGTTCGACGGGACCGCGCTGGTCGCGTCCAAGGTCGGGTCGCGGCTGGTCCAGGGGCGCACGGCGGCGGGCGGCTGGTCGCAGCAGCGCTTCGCCCGCCGCAGGTCCAACCAGGCGGGCAAGGCCTTCGAGGCGGCCGCAGAGACGGCCCTGCGGGTCCTGACGCCGCACGAGCTGGACGCCGTCGTGCTGGGCGGCGACCGCAGAGCGGTGGACGCCCTGCGCGCCGACCCGCGCCTGGCGCCGCTGCTGGCCCTGGAGACCGAGCCGTTCCTGACGGTCCCCGACCCGAAGCTGGCGGTGCTCAAGGAGACCCCGGCCCAGTTCCGGGCCGTCCGCGTGCGCGTCACCGACCCCGTGTGACCGCGCCCGGTGGAGGAGGTCAGGCGCCGAAGGCGTGGGCGTGGTCGGCGAGGAAGGCCGTCAGGGGGCGCGGCGGGCGGCCGGTGAGGTCCTCGACCGCGGAGGTGACGGAGGCCCAGTCCTCCGTCTCCATCTCCCGCATCATCGTGGCCACCTCCGTGGCGGCGCCCTGCGGCACGCCCTGGGCGGCCAGGTGGGCGGCCATGGCGGGGACCGGGAGGTCGACGTAGGTCACCGGCCGGCCGATCGCCGCCGTGACCGCCGCGGCGATCTCGTCGTGGGTGTGCGCCTCGGGCCCGGTGAGCGTGTACGTGGCGCTCGGGCCCACCGGCGCGGTCAGCAGGGCGGCCGCCGCCGCGGCGATGTCCCGGGCGTCGATGTAGCTGACCTTGGCCGCGCCGTACGAGCCGTGGATGCGGCCGTCGCGCACCTCGCCCGGCAGGTTCTGCATGAACCCGCCGGGCCGCAGGATCGCGTGCGGCAGGCCGGACGCGCGCAGGTGCTCGTCGATGCGGCCGTGCGGGTCCTGCCCGAGCCTGCCGCCCGGCCTGGCGTGGCGTACGGAGACCGTCACCACCTGCGCCACCCCGGCCTCCCGCGCCAGGTCGACGACCGCGCGGTGGGCGTCCACCACGCCGGGCCAGAGCGAGCTGTTGAGGAACAGCCGGTCGCCGGGCGACAGGTGGGCGCCGATCGACTCGGGCCGTTCCAGGTCGCCCGGCACGTACGGACCGCCGAGACCGGCGGGCTCGCGGGTGACGGCGGCGACCTCGCCGGGCGGGAGCAGGGCGACGAGCGCCCGGCCTATGGAGCCGGTGGCGCCGGTGACCACGATCATGGACTTCCCCTAAGTGGATGACATCATTCCGGTTAGGTGGACCGTACAGGAAGCGGAATCTCATCGTCCACTTAATCGGAGCGGTACGATTTCCTCCGTGCGGGCGGACGCCAGGCGGAACCTGGGCAAGATCGTGGAGGCCGCGGCGGCCGTCATGGCCGAGCGGGGCCCCGCCGCGCCCATGGAGCTCATCGCCCGCCGCGCGGGCGTCGGCGTCGGCACGCTCTACCGGCGCTTCCCCGATCGGGCCGCGCTGCTCGCCGCCATGGGGGAGCACTACGTGCACTCGCTGGGCGAGGCCCTCGACCGCGCCGTGGCCGAGGAGCGCGACGCCTGGAGCGCGCTGCGGGCGTTCGTGCTGTGGGCGGGCGACTCGGGGCGGGGCGTGCTCGCCGCCGTGCTGGCCGGGGTGCCCGAGGAGGCGACGGTCGGGCCGGGGTTCGAGGAGACCCGTCAGCGCTGGCTGGAACGTTTCACCGCGCTCGTCCGGCAGGCCCAGGCCGACGGCCGGATGCGCGCCGACGTGGGGGTGGACGACGTGGTGGCGCTGCTCAACCTGTTCGCCTGCCATCCCGGCTCGCTGCCCGCGCACGTCGCGGCCCGGCCCGCATGGTTCCTCGGGCTGATGCTGGACGGGATGGCGGCCGGGGCCGCGCGAGTCTGATCACGGGATCGCCACGTCTTTGAGACGATTCAAAAAAATCTTCAAGGCCGCTATGATGAACCCGTTAACAGCGGCACGGCCTCGTGAGGATCAATGGGGACCAGGAGCATCAAGGAGGTCGCGCAGCTGGCGCGGGTCTCGGTCGGCACCGTGAGCAACGTGCTCAACCGCCCCGAGATCGTCTCGCCCGCCACGCGTGAGCGGGTCTTCGAGGCCATCCGCGAGCTGGGGTTCGTCCGCAACGAGGTGGCCCGTCACCTGCGGGTCGGGCGCAGCCGCACGGTCGGGCTGGTCGTCCTCGACGTCTCCAACCCGTTCTTCGCCGACGTCGCCCAGGGCGCCGAGGCGGTGGCCGACGAGCACGACACGATGATGATGCTCTGCAACAGCGCCGCCGACCCCGACCGCGAGCGCCGCCACCTCGACCAGCTGGAGCAGCAGCGGGTGCTGGGCGTCCTGATCACCCCGGTCGACGCCGCCAGCCCGCGCCTGGCCCAGCTCACCGCCAGGGGCACGCCCGTGGTGCTGGTCGACAGCGCCGCCACCGGCATGCAATGCTCGGTCGCCGTCGACGACCGGCTCGGCGGCCAGGTGGCCGCCGCCCACCTGATCGAGCGCGGCCACCGGCGCATCGCGTTCGTCGGCGGGCCGCTGTCGATCAAACAGGTCGCCGACCGCCACGCCGGGGCCTCCGCCGCCGTGTCCGCCGCTGTGTCCGCCGCTGTGTCCGCGTCCGCCGGGGAAGGCGCCGAGCTCGTCGACTTCGAGACCACGGCGCTGGGCGTGGCCGCCGGGCGGGCCGCCGGGGAGTGCCTGGCCGCGCTGCCCGGTGCCGAGCGGCCGACCGCCGCCTTCTGCGCCAACGACCTGCTCGCCCTCGGGTTCCTGCAGGCCATGTCGCTGCGGGGGCTCAAGGTGCCCGACGACGTGGCGATCGTCGGCTACGACGACATCGACTTCGCCGCCGCCGCGGCGGTGCCGTTGTCGTCGGTGCGCCAGCCACGTGAGCTGCTCGGCCGTACCGCCATCGAGCTGCTGCTGGAGGAGGTCTCCTCACCGGACCAGCACCGTCACAGGCAGGTGATCTTCCAGCCCGACCTGGTCGTCCGCGAGTCGAGCAAGGCCATCCGCAGAGACGCCTGAGCGGCGCTCCGCCGTCCGGGAAGCGGACGCGTGCCCGCTCGCAGGGACGACGCCTCGTCGGTCGTGTGGAGTGTGCGTCCGCTCGTGCCTGGCGGGGCGACGGCGAGAGCCGAGGAGATCGCGCTGATGTGCCGGCGTCCGGCCGAGATGCGGATCGAGTGAGGCATCCGGCCTGTCCGCGAGCAAGGGCCGGCGATCGGGAAAGATCGTTGCATACCTGCAATCTGCGAGAGCCAAGGCTTCCACCTGGTCGCGCAGGGGGTGGACCCGCCGCCGGCGGTGCACGACGCCGACGGCCGTACGCGGTCGCGCTGGACGTTCAGGTGACGCGGTGACCTTCGCGGTCAAGGGCCTGACCTCGTTCCGCTGGACCGGCGACGGCTCAGTGAAGGGTCCCGCCGCTGACGGGCGGACGGGTGAGGTTCAGCCAGGTGGCGGCGAGTCCGTGAATCCCGGGGTTGCGACGCATTGACTTTGAGTCGATTCAACACTACTTTCGCAGCAACCGACCGCCGTTCACCCCCGCGTAACGGGACGGGAACCAGCATGCAACGGCTCCCGTCCCCGGGTCCGCGCACACGCCACGAGAAGGTGCTGCCGGATGAGCCATCCCGCCATGTCAATCAGGTTGCAGGCCGCCTGTTCCGAGGTGGTCTGGGCGGCCCGGCTGAACGTGCTGTGGATCGTCTTCACGCTACTCGGCGGCGTCGTGCTCGGGCTCGGGCCCGCCACCGTGGCCGCGTACACGCTGGCCCGGAGGCACGCTCGTGGTGAATCGATTCATGCGCTGCCCGAGTTCTGGCGCGTCTACCGGCGCGAGTTCGTCCGCGCGTCCCTGCTCGTCCTGCCCCTGGCGGTGGTCGCCACCGTCCTCGTCGGCAACTTCCTCTACTTCGCCGCACTCGGGCCCGGCGCCAGGGCATGGCAGGTGGCGACGCTCGTGGCCCTCGTGGCGCTCGCCTGCGTCGGGTCCTACCTGGGGCCGCTCTACGCGCACTACGACCTGCCGCTGCCGGCCTACCTGCCGAAGGCCTCACTGCTGGCGCTCACCCGGCCGGCCTCGTCCGTGCTCCTGCTGTTCGTGCTCGCCGCGATCGTCTTCGCGACGGTGGCGGCCCCCCTCCTCGCGCTCCTCCTCAGCGTCGGCGCGTGGATCTGCCTCAACACGTGGCTGTGCCTGCGGTTCTTCGAGGAGAACGAGGCGCGCCTGCACTCGAAAGGGAACCGATGACCGCATCCCGTCGTCGCCGGCTGGCCGCCGGTGCGTTAACGCTAACAGCAGCTCTCGTGGCGTCCGCCTGCTCCAGCGGCGCCGGTGAGGGGGCGGCGGAAAGCGACACGCTGACCATGATGGTCCCGCTGTTCCAGACCGCCCCCGACCCCAAGGGCGAGATCCAGCAGGCCGTCGAGAAGCTCGTGGGCAAGAAGCTGCAGATCACCTGGGTGCCCAACGCCGAGTACAACGACAAGACCAACGTCATGCTGGCCTCCAACGCCATCCCGGACGTGGTGGTCATCCAGGACAACAAGGGCGCGTCGTTCGTCCAGGCCGCGAAGGCGGGGGCGTTCTGGGACCTGACCGACAAGCTCGACAAGTACCCGAACCTCAAGCCGAAGTCGCAGCAGGCCTGGATCAACTCCAAGACCGACGGCCGCAACTACGGCATCTACCGGGTCCGCCCCCTGCTGCGCTCGGCGGTCGTGCTCCGCAAGGACTGGCTGGAGAATCTGGACCTGGAGCTGCCCAAGACCACCGACGACCTGTACGAGATCGCCAAGGCGTTCACCGAGAAGGACCCCGACGGCAACGGCAAGAAGGACACCTACGGCCTCATCCTGCCGAAGTGGCCCGCCCCCGTGTTCTCCGCGTCCAGCCCGTACAACGCCATCGACGTCTGGTTCGGCACCCCGAACAACTACGGCATGCGCGACGGCAAGCTCGTCCCCGAGTTCGACGTGCCGGAGTTCTGGGAGGCGCAGAAGTACACCAAGAAGTTCATCGACGAGGGCCTGGTCAACCCCGACTGGGCCACCCTGGACACCGGCAAGTGGAACGACCCGTTCCTCCAGGGCAAGGGCGGCATCATCATCGACGTCAACGTCCGGGCCGGCGAGCTCTTCGACAAGTTCAAGGAGCTGGACCCCGAGACCTACGACCAGAAGGTCGCGATGGCGGGCAACCTGACCCGGCCGGACGGGCAGAAGTTCTCCCTGCCGTTCACCGGCTACAACGGCATCGTGGCGATCTCCAAGCAGCGCGTCCAGACCGAGGAACAGCTCGACGACGTGCTGACCACGCTGGACAAGCTGGCCGGCAAGGAAGGCTCGATCCTGCTGAACAACGGCATCGAGGGCCGCAACTTCAAGGTCGAGGACGGCTACGCCGTGAAGATCAACGAAGACGACCCGGCGGTCAAGGTCATCAACAACGACGTGCAGTTCGGCTTCATCCAGCTCGGCACGACCGCCAGCGTCGGCGTCGCCGGTGACGCGTACGAGTGGATGCGCCCCAGCCAGGCCGAGCAGGACTGGCTCAAGCAGCGTGACGAGCTCATGGAGCTGGACCTGCAGACCGCCGTGCACGACCCGTCGCTGCCGGTCATCTCGCAGACCGCGGTCGAGAAGGGCGCCACGCTCGGCCCGATCCCGACCGACGCCCGGATCAAGTATCTGGCGGGTGCGCTGACCGAGGACGAGTTCAAGGCCGAGATCAAGCGCTGGTACGACAGCGGCGGCACCCAGATCCTCGCCGAGCTCCAGGACGGGATCTCCAAGATAGGCGGCTGACCGGCTCGACCGAGAGGCCCGGGGGCCACCCGGGCCTCTCCTTTCGAAAGGAGGCCGCCGTGGCCACCGATCTGGCGTCGCCCGTCACCGAGGCGGCCCCCAAGAACGACCGGGACGGATCCGGCAGGGTGTCGGTCCGCGCGGCGCTGACGCGCTACCGCTGGCTGTACGTGATGCTCATCCCCGGCCTGGCCTACTTCGCGATCTTCAGATATCTGCCGTTGTACGGCCTGACCATCGCCTTCCAGGACTTCGTGCCGTTCCTCGGCTACTCCGGCAGCCCCTGGGTCGGCCTCAAGCACTTCGAGGCGCTGTTCACCGGGCCGGACTTCGCGCGCCTGCTCTTCAACACCCTGTTCCTCGCCCTGCTGACCGCGATCTTCGTCTTCCCGGCGCCGATCATCCTGGCGTTGCTGCTGAACGAGCTGCGGGTCAGCGTCTACAAGCGGTACGTGCAGTCGCTCATCTACATCCCGCACTTCCTGTCGTGGACGATCGTCTTCTCGCTGACGTACCTGCTGTTCGCGGTGGACTTCGGCGTGATCGCGGGCTGGATCCACAGCCTGACCGGCGGCGGCCCCAAGGTCGACTACATGGCCCAGCCGGAGTGGTTCAGGCCGCTGGTCATCCTGCAGCTGCTGTGGAAGACGTCAGGCTGGGGGACGATCATCTACCTGGCCGCGCTGGCCAGCGTGGACACCCAGCTGTACGAGGCGGCGCGGATGGACGGCGCCGGCCGCTTCCGGCAGTTCTGGCACGTCACGCTGCCGGCGATCCGGCCCACGATCGTGGTCATGGCGATCCTGACCTCCGGCAACCTCCTCGACCAGAGCTTCGAGCAGATCTGGCTGCTCACCAACTCGCTGAACCGCTCGACGGCGGAGGTGTTCGACACCTTCGTCTACTACGTCGGCATCGCCGGGGGCGGCTACAGCTACGCCACGGCGGTCGGCCTGTTCAAGGGCATCGCCGGCGTCATCCTGATCTTCGGCGCCAACTGGCTGGCCAAGCGCATGGGCCAGCGCGGACTTTTCTGAGGAGCGCGCGGCCGTGTCCGACAAGAAACCTGCCAACACGCCGATCAAGCACTACAGCTCGCTCGGCAGCCGTGTGTTCGACACGCTCAACGTCGTCGTGCTCGGCGCGGTGGCGCTGGTCACCGTGCTCCCGTTGTTCTACGTGCTCGCCGGGTCGTTCGCGACCGAGGCGGAGATCTCCACCCGGCCGTTCTTCCTGTGGCCGGAGAAGTTCGTCACGAGCACGTACGAGTACATCTTCGCCAACGACACCATGCTGCGGGCGCTGCTCACCACCATCGCGGTGACCGCCGTGGGGACGGTGCTGCAGGTCGCGCTGACCTTCACCATGGCCTACCCGCTGTCGAAGCGTTACCTGCCGGGCCGCACCCTGGTGCTCAACCTGGTCGTCTTCACGCTGGTCTTCGGCGGCGGGATCGTGCCGACCTACCTGGTGGTGCGCGACCTGGGGATGCTGGACAGCTACTGGGCGCTGATCCTGCCGCTGGCGATCAACCCCTTCTACCTGATCATCGTGAAGTCGTTCTTCCAGGAGCTGCCGCAGGCCCTGGAGGAGGCGGCGCGGATCGACGGCTGCAACGAGCTCGGCGTCTTCTTCAAGATCGTCATGCCGCTGTCGAAGCCGATCATCGCCACGTTCTCGCTGTTCTACGCGGTGGGCATCTGGAACGACTACATGTCGCCGCTGCTCTACATCAACGACAACGACAAATGGACCCTGCAGGTGCTGGTCCGGCAGCTCACCAGCCCCGACGCGGCCAACGCCATCAGCGCGCTGGACACGGTGTTCTTCCCCGCGAGGGGCCTGATGTTCGCGGTCGTGGTGATCGCCACGCTGCCGATCCTGTTCTTCTACCCGTTCCTGCAGAAGCACTTCGCCAAGGGCGTGCTGATCGGGTCGGTGAAGGAGTGACCGGAGTGGAGACCTCGCTGCGCTGGCTGGACCGCCCGGGCGGCGGACAGGGGGTGACCTGGGGCGTGCCGTGGCCGCGCGGCGCCGTCGCCCCCGGCGTCCCCTTCGCCCTGACCGGCCCCGGCGGGGGAGAGGTGCCGGTGCAGAGCTGGGTGACCGCCACCTGGCCGGACGGCTCGGTCAAGTGGTCCGCCCACGCCGCGGCGGCCGCCGGGGAGGACGCGTACGTCCTCGTACCGGGAAGGGAGCCCGCGGCGCCGCGCGTGCCCGTCACCGTCACCCGCGAGGGCGGCCTGATCAGGGTGAGCACCGGGACCGTCGCCTGGACGATCGAGCCGTCGGGGGACACGCTGGTCCGCTCCGCCGGGCGGGACGGCAGGGAGATCCTCCGCGACGTCCGCCTCGTCAGCCTGCGCCAGGACGGGCCCACGCCCGACGACGGGGGCGCGGTCCGACGGGAGAGCGCCACGGGACGGATCGAGCGGGTCACCGTGGAACAGGACGGGCCGGTGCGCGCGGTGATCAGGGCGGAGGGCCGGCACGGCGACTGGCTGCCCTTCACCGTCCGCCTCTACTTCTACGCGGGCGCCGAGGACGTGCGGATCGCGCACACGTTCGTCTGGGACGGCGACCCCGGCCGCGACTTCCTCGCCGGGCTGGGCCTGCGGGCCGGCGTCGTGATGCGGGACGAGCTCCACGACCGGCACATCCGGCTGGCCGGCCGCGACGGCTTCCTCACCGAGGCGGTGCGCGGCCTGACCGGCCTGCGCCGCGACCCCGGCGAGCGGGTGCGGCGCGCCCAGGTCGAGGGCCGCCCGTGCGGGCCCGTCGGCAACCCGGAGGTGGCCGGCCGCCTGCACCTCGTCCCCGCCTGGAACGACTACACGCTCGACCAGAACTCCGCCGACGGCTACCTGCTGCGCAAGCGCACCGCCGAAGGCCACGCGTGGGTGACGATCCCGTCCGGGACCCGCTCGGCCGGGTACGGCTACGCCGGCGGCACGAGCGGCGGCCTCGGCTTCGGCCTGCGCGACTTCTGGCGCCTCCACCCGGCCAGGCTCGACGTCCGCGACGCCGCCACCGGCCTGGCCACTGCCACGGTCTGGCTCTGGTCGCCGTCCGCGCCCGCCATGGACCTGCGGTTCTGGCACGACGGCCTGGGCCAGGACACCTTCGCCGAGCAGCTCGAAGGCCTGGAGATCACGTACGAGGACCACGAACCCGGCTTCGGCGACCCGTACGGCATCGCCCGCACCCACGAGCTGACCCTGCGCGTGTACGGGGCCACGCCCGCGCACCCGGACCTGGCCGCGCACGCGGCCGCGATGAACGAGCCGCCGCTGCTGGTCGCGAGCCCCGAGCGGATCAGGGCGGCGGGCGTGTTCGGCGACTGGGCGCCGCCCGACCGCGCCACCCCCGCCCGCGCCGCGATCGAGGACCGCCTGGACTTCCTGTTCGACCTGTACGCGCGCGAGCGCGAGCAGCGCCGCTGGTACGGGTTCTGGGACTACGGCGACGTCATGCACACCTACGACGCCGACCGGCACACCTGGCGCTACGACGTCGGCGGCTACGCCTGGGACAACTCCGAGCTGTCGCCCGACCTGTGGCTGTGGTACCAGTTCCTGCGCACCGGGCGGGCCGACGTGTTCCGCTTCGCCGAGGCCATGACCCGCCACACCGGCGAGGTCGACGTCTACCATCTGGGCCGGTGGAAGGGCCTGGGCAGCCGGCACAACGTGCAGCACTGGGGGTGCAGCTGCAAGCAGTTGCGGATCTCCAGCGCCGCCTACCGCCGTTTCCTCTACTACCTGACCGCCGACGAGCGCACCGGCGACCTGCTCGACGAGGTGGCCGAAGCTGAGGAGGCGTACGCGGCGCTCGACCCGCTGCGCAAGGTGCGTGAGGACGACTACACGCCGGACCCGTCGGCGCTGTCGGTCGGGCTCGGCGCCGACTGGGGCGCCCTCGCCGCCGCCTGGCTGACCCGCTGGGAGCGCTACGGCGACGGGCGGGCCAGGGACAAGCTGCTGCGCACCATGGCCGGCATCGGCGCGCTGCCCAACGGGTTCCTCACCGGCGAGGCCCGCCTCGACCTGGCCACCGGCCGGTTCGACACCTCGCGCGACACCGTCTCGGTCTCGCACCTGTCGGCGGTCTTCGGCCTGCCCGAGGTGTGCTCCGAACTGCTCTCGCTCGGCCTGGACGTGCCCGGATTCGAACGGGCGTGGCTCGACTACTGCCGCCTCTACCTCGCCACGCCCGAAGCGCAGGCCGCCGAGACCGGCCGCCCGCTGACCGGGATCTCGCTGATCCAGGCGCACAGCCGCCTGGCCGCCTACGCCGCCGCCCGCCTCGACGACGCGGACCTGGCCGCGCTGGCCTGGCGCAGGTTCTTCCACGATGAGGGCGACCAGCTCAACAGCAACCCCTTGCAACGTGAACCCGACTGGCGGCTGACCCGGGTCGAGGGGCCGCACGTGCCCGCCGCCCTCTGGGACGCGCCGTTCGTCAGCACCAACGACGCCGCCCAGTACGGCCTCGCCGCGATCCAGAACCTGGCCCTGATCGCCCGGCACCTGCCGGAATCGAACGACGGCCCCCCGGCGTTCCCTCGTACGTGACGCTTCGAGCGAAGGCGGAGCTCCAGGCACGGGCCCTACACTGATCCGTATGCACACTCCCGATTGACCGGCGTCGCTCGCCCTCATCCCTCGTTTCCTAGCTCGGGAGTGCTTCGTCAATCATGATCATTGCCACTGACATCGAACTGCGTGCGGGCTCGCGCCTCCTCATCGAGAACGCCTCCTTCCGGGTCAACCCCGGCGACAAGATCGGGCTCGTCGGGCGCAACGGCGCCGGCAAGACGACGCTGACCAAGGTGGTGGCAGGCGAGGCGCTGCCCGCCGCCGGCACCGTCACCCGCACCGGCAGCGTCGGCTACCTGCCGCAGGACCCCCGCACGGGCGACCTGGAGGTGCTGGCCCGCGACCGCGTCCTGTCGGCCAGGGGCCTGGACGAGGTGCTGCGCAAGCTGCGCGAGGCCGAGGCCGGCATGTCCTCCGCCGACGAGCGCACCCGCGAGAAGGCCGTCAGGCAGTACGGCCGCCTGGAGGACCAGATGCACGTGCTCGGCGGCTACGCCGCGGAGTCGGAGGCGGCCTCCATCGCCTCCAGCCTCGGCCTGGCCGACCGCGTGCTCGGGCAGCCGCTGAAAACGCTTTCTGGCGGCCAGCGCAGGCGGGTGGAATTGGCGAGAATTCTTTTCAGCGGGGCGGAAACTCTCCTTCTCGACGAGCCGACAAACCACCTAGATGCGGACTCAATCGGGTGGCTTCGTGATTTTTTGCGCTCTCATCAGGGCGGCTTGGTGATCATCAGCCACGACGTCCAGCTTCTTGAAGCCACGGTCAACAAGGTGCTCCACCTCGACGCCAACCGGTGCGTCGTCGATCACTACAACGTCGGCTGGAAGGCCTACCTCGCCCAGCGCGAGACCGACGAGAAGCGCCGCAAGCGCGAGCGCGCCAACGCCGAGAAGCAGGCCGGCGCGCTCCTCTCACAGGCCGACAAGATGCGCGCCAAGGCCACCAAGGCGAAGGCCGCGCAGGACATGATGCGCCGCGCGCACCGCCTGCTGGCCTCCACCGAGGAGGAGCGCGTGAGCGACAAGGTCGCCCGGCTGCGCTTCCCCGATCCCCAGCCGTGCGGCCGCACCCCGCTGATGGCGGAGGGCCTGTCCAAGTCCTACGGGTCCCTGGAGGTCTTCACCGACGTCGACGTGGCCATCGACCGAGGTCACCGGGTGGTCATCCTCGGGCTCAACGGCGCCGGCAAGACCACGCTGCTGCGCCTGCTGGGCGGGGTGGAGCGGCCCGACACGGGGGAGATCCGGCCGGGCCACGGGCTGAAGATCGGCTATTACGCGCAGGAGCACGAGACGCTCGACAGTGACAGAACCGTCCTGGAGAACATGCGTTCGGCAGGCGGAACGTTCACTGACACCGAGCTGCGCAAGGTCCTCGGCTCGTTCCTGTTCACCGGGGACGACGCCGACAAGCCCGCCGGAGTCCTGTCCGGAGGCGAGAAGACCCGCCTGGCGCTGGCCACGCTGGTGCTGTCGAGCGCGAATGTCCTGCTGCTCGACGAGCCGACGAACAACCTCGATCCGGTCAGTCGTGAGCAGGTTCTCAACGCTCTGAGGTCGTATTCAGGAGCGATCGTGCTGGTGACCCATGACGAGGGTGCCGTTGACGCCCTGTCACCGGATAGGGTGATCTTGCTGCCAGACGGAACTGAAGACGCGTGGAGCGAGGAATTTTCCGATCTTGTGGCACTTGCCTGATCTTAATTTGGGTGGGTACGGATCTTTTCCCGTGGAGTAGGTAGCCGATCCCGCTGAAATGACTGATCATGGCGGAGTAACGCTGCGGAAGTCCGGCACTACAGGAGGTACTCGTGGCCGAGACACTGAAGAAGGGCACCCGGGTGACGGGGGCCGATCGCGAGAAACTGGCCGGCGATCTGAAGAAGCGCTATGCCGCGGGCGAGAGCATCCGCGCCCTGGCGGCTTCGACCGGCCGGTCCTACGGGTTCATCCACCGCATCCTCAGCGAGTCCGGGGTGACTCTGCGCGGACGCGGAGGGGCGACCCGGGGCAAGTCCAAGCGCTGACGGCCGCCTCGGAACGCGCGACCGCAGCCGCTCGTCCCTAGTCAGCCTGCCGTCGCGCCCGGGCCAGAATCTCATTCTGTAAGCTCGGGCGCGACGGTACAGCGAGGAGGGCAGCGGTGATGGGCGACGCGAAGGCGCCACAGCAGCGCGGGGGGTACGCGGAGGAGGTTTCCGCCGAGGAGCTGGCGGAGATCGGCCTGCGCTACGAGGTGGACGGTGAGATAGCCACGGTCACTCTGAACCGGCCGGACAAGCGGAACGCGCAGACGTCCGCGACCTGGTCGGCTCTTGCACGCATCGGCGCCGGCCTGCCGGAGCAGGTGCGCGTGGTCGTGGTGAAAGGTGAGGGACCGTCCTTCTCGGCAGGCATCGACCTGCGGATGTTCACGAAAGAAGGGGTGTCGGGGCAGGGCTCGTTCGGCTCGGCCGGCAGGCAGGACGACAGCTCGCTCAAGCGATTGGTCGACCAGGCTCAGCAGGGTTTCCTGTGGCTGCGCCGCCCCGAGATCGTCTCCATCGCGGCCGTGCAGGGTCACGCGATCGGTGCGGGCTTCCAGCTCGCGCTCTCCTGCGACCTGCGGATCGTGGCCGACGATGTCAAGTTCTGCATGAAAGAGCCCGCGCTCGGGCTGGTGCCCGATCTGACCGGCACCAAGCCCCTGGTGGAGCTGGTGGGCCTGGCCAAGGCGATCGACATCTGCCTGACGGCCAGGATCGTGGAAGCCGACGAAGCCTTCCGCATCGGCCTGGCCGAACACGTGGTCGCGGGGGGCGACCTCGACAAGGCCGTGGCCGACAAGGCCGCGCAACTGCTGTCGACCAACCGGGACGCGGCGGCCGCGACCAAGCGGCTCCTTCAGGGCGCGTCCGCGCGCACCCTGGAGGAGCAGAGAGCCGCGGAGGGCGCCGAGCAGGCCGAACGCCTCAGGGCCCTCTTCAACGCCCAGTCTTGACGGGGCGGGGCGGTTTCGCCAGAAGCTGATAAGGGAATCGACGGACGGCCCCGCGACGCTTAGCTGGGGGAGTGAGAGGATTTCCCCTGGATGGCGATGATGGGAGGGGGTTTCGGCCCCCAAGTGTGGGCGTCGCTGCGGCGGGACGGCTCGGTGACGAAGCAGCGGCTCGCGCCCGGCACGGTGCGGCGGATCGCCGGCTATGCCCGCCCCTACCGGCGGCAGATCGCGGCGTTCCTGCTGCTGGTGGTGGCGGGCGCGGTCGTCGTCGTGGCCAACCCGCTGCTCATGAAGGCCATCATCGACGACGGCATCCTGCCGAAGCGGACCGGAGTGGTGATCGGCCTGGCGGTGGCGATCGCCACGCTGGCGGTCGTCGACGCCGGGCTGACCCTGGCGCAACGGTGGTTCTCCGCCCGCATCGGCGAGGGCCTGATCTACGACCTGCGCACCGAGGTCTTCGACCACGTGCAGCGGATGCCGGTGGCGTTCTTCACCCGGGCCCAGACCGGGGCGCTGGTGTCACGGCTCAACACCGACGTGATCGGCGCCCAGCGGGCACTGACCAGCACGCTGTCGTCCGTGGTGTCCAACATCGTCAGCCTCGTCCTGGTGCTCGCCGCCATGCTCGTGCTGTCGTGGCAGGTGACGCTGGTCGCCCTGGTGCTGCTGCCGATCTTCATCGTGCCCGCCAAGTGGGTCGGCCGCCGCATGTCGGCGCTGACCCGCGAGCAGATGCAGCTCGACGCCGAGATGAGCAGCGTCACCACCGAACGGTTCAACGTGGCCGGCGCGATGGTGGCCAAGCTCTACGGCCGGCCCGAGGACGACGCCGCCGTCTTCGGTGAGCGCGCCGCCCGGGTGCGCGACATCGGGGTGCGGGTCGGCATGTACGCCGCCGTCTTCCGGGTCGCGCTCGGCCTGGTCGCCGCCCTGGCGACGGCCCTGGTGTACGGGATCGGCGGCGTGCTGGCCGTGGGCGACGTGTTCGAGCTGGGCACGCTCGTCGCCCTGGCCGCGCTGCTCATGCGCCTGTACGGGCCGCTCACGTCGCTGTCGAACGTGCACGTCGACGTGATGACGGCCCTGGTGAGCTTCGACCGGGTCTTCGAGATCCTCGACCTGAAGCCGATGGTGGCCGAGCGGCCCGGCGCCCGTCCGGTGCCGGACGGCGCGGTCACGATCGAGTTCGACGACGTGAGCTTCCGCTACCCGTCGGCGGATGAGGTGTCGCTGGCGTCCCTGGAGTCGGTCGCCAAGCAGGACACCGGCCCGTCGGCGCAGGTGCTCGACGGCGTGACCTTCACCGCCGAGCCCGGCAGGCTCATCGCCCTGGTCGGCCACTCCGGCGCCGGCAAGACCACGATCACCTCGCTGGTCTCCCGGCTCTACGACGTCACCGGCGGAGCCGTCCGGATCAACGGCCTGGACGTGCGCGACGCCACGCTCGCCTCGCTGCGCGACACCGTGGGCGTGGTCATGCAGGACCCCCACCTGTTCCACGACACGATCGGGGCCAACCTGCTCTACGCCCGCCCCGGCGCGAGCGAGGAGGAGATGTGGGCGGCGCTGCGGGCCGCGCAGATCGGCGAGCTGGTCGAGGCGCTGCCCGACCAGCTGGAGACCGTGGTCGGCGAGCGCGGTTACCGGCTGTCCGGCGGCGAGAAGCAGCGCCTGGCGCTGGCCCGGCTGCTGCTCAAGGCGCCGCGCGTGGTCGTGCTCGACGAGGCGACCGCCCACCTGGACTCGGAGTCGGAGGCGGCCGTGCAGCAGGCGCTCAAGACCGCGCTGACGGGCCGCACCTCGCTGGTGATCGCGCACCGGCTCTCCACGATCAGGGAGGCCGACGAGATCCTGGTCGTGAACGCCGGCCGCGTCGCCGAGCGCGGCCGCCACGAGGAGTTGCTGGCCCGCGGCGGGCTGTACGCCGAGCTCTACCGCACCCAGTTCAGCTCGTCAGGTAGCCCAGCCGGGTGAGCTCCTGGCGGGCCACCTTCTCCACCAGCTCGGCGTCCTCCGCCCGCAGGCGGGCGCGCCAGCCGCCCACCCGGGGCGCGGGCGCGTACAGGGCGACCTTCGGCACCCGGGTGTCCAGGAACTCCGACAGCCTGGCCGCCTCCTGCGCGGGTCTGAGCGCCAGGTCCTCGTAGCGGACCGTGATGAGCTGGTCCTCCGGCAGCTCCTGGCGGAGGGTCGCGTTCAGCCGCACCGCGCTGCGCCAGCGCAGCGCGCTCTTGCCGGCCACCGGCATGGTCTTCCAGCGGTCGCGGTGCTCGTCGCGGTTGACGCCGAGGAACTCGTTGGGGAACTCGGTGTCCTCCGGCAGCATCACGGGCTTGAACCAGGCCAGGCAGGCCGGGTCGTCGAGCATGTCGGCGGTGACGTCCCGGCCGTCGCGGATGAGCTGCACGAACCGCGCGTCGGGGAAGGCGCGCCGCAGCACGGGCACGGCGTAGAGCAGGTCGGGGCTGGCGTCGCCGAACCTGGTGACCTCGCCGGTCGCCACGCACGGGCCGGTGCTGGTCACGCCGCCCGCCTCCCGGCAGGCGTCGGAGCACAGCCCGCACGAGCCGTTCAGCACCTGCCACGACTCGGCCAGCGCGTCACGCAGCACCCGCACCGCGCCGGAGGTGCGGCCGATCGACGGCCGGCGGGCGAAGGCGTACACCACGTGCGCCACGCACGCGCGGCCCGTCGTCAGGTGGAACCCGGGCGCCCGTTTGAGGGCGCGGGCCAGCAGGTCCGTGCCCGAGTGCGGGGCGCCGACCAGGAACACCGGCCTGCGGACCTTGATGCCGTTGACCACGAGGATGTGGGGCGGAAGTCGCATACGAGAGGTAAGTGTGACACCGTTTTCCGGGTGATAGAGACAACCGGATTCTTGCACCATGACGCCACTGTCGCCGTCGTGTCCACGTCGGGCCCGGCGGACGCCGCCGTGCTGAAGCGGGGGGTCGAGCGCCTGGAGGGGCTCGGCATGAAAGTCATCGTCGGCGCGCACGCGCTCGACCGCCAGGATCTGCCCTACCTGGCCGGTGAGGACGCGGCCCGGGCGGCCGACCTGCAGGCGGCGTGGTGCGATCCGGCGGTGTCCGCGGTGTTCTGCGCCAGGGGCGGCTACGGCGCGGCCCGGCTGCTCGGCCTGATCGACTGGGACGCGATGCGGGCCGCCGGGCCGAAGGTGCTCATCGGCTCCAGCGACATCACCGCGCTGCACCAGGCGTTCGCCGTGGAGCTGGGCGTGCCCACGCTGCACGGCCCGATGCCCGGCAACGTGCTGATCGGCGGCGAGCAGGGCCCCGAGCCGGTCACCTGGGACGCGATGCTCGCGGCCCTGTCCGGCGCCGCCGCGCCGGTCACGGGCGATCGGGTGCTGGTCCCCGGCCGGGCCGAAGGGGTGCTGACCGGCGGTAACCTGTCGCTGCTGGCCTCGCTGTGCGGCACGCGCCACCAGCCGTCGTTCGACGGCCGGATCGCGTTCCTCGAAGACATCGGCGAGGAGCCCTACCGCGTCGACCGCATGCTCACCCAGCTCCTGCAGGCCGGCGCGTTCGCGGGCGTGCGGGGGATCGCGCTCGGGTCCTGGGTCGACTGCGGCGATCCCTACCCGGTGCTCCGTGACCGCCTGGAGCCGCTCGGGGTGCCGGTCGTCGCGGGGCTTCCCGTAGGGCATGGATCGCCCCAGATGAGTGTGTGGCTTGGGGCTCTTGGGGCTATTGATACCGAATCGTGCTCCCTGACCGGCCCCTACTGGAACGAGGACCAGGCAAGGTAGGACAAGAAGGGGACAAAACCGACAGAAAGGGACACGGCGCGTGCCATCCTTCCAACAGGAGCCCTCGCGACGGTCGGTGGAGGACGTCGACCTCGACTCGCTGCTCGCCCTCGTCACCGAGTCCCTCGGCTACACCTGCGTGTTCGGGGCCGACGGCGCCTCCCTGACCATGCGCGGCCCCCGGGAGATCCGGGTCAGGCTGACCGGGTTGCGCAGGGAGGCGGTCCGCCGGGCCCGCGAGGACTGGCCGACGCTCGTCTCCGAGCACCTGGCGCACGCCGTGGCAGGCGGCCCGCTCGACTACTGCGACCTGGAACAGGTCCGGCCGCTGCTGACCACCCGCGTGGAGCCGGCCGGTGAGGTGGCCGACCCCGCCCGGGTGGTGGGCCGCCACCTCAACGGCGACCTGGTCGAACTGCTCGCCGTCGGCGACCGCCCGGTACGGCCCGAGGAGGCCGGCTGCTGGCCGGTGCCGGCCGCGCGGGCGCTGGAGCTGGCCGTGTCCAACGTGCGGCTCGGCGTGCGGCTGACCACCGAGTCCGTCGAGCTGTCGGGCACCCCGGTCACCCGGCTCACCGCGGCGACCCCGGCCGCCGCGACCCACCTGCGCTGGCTGGAGGAGTATCTCCCGGTGCCCGCCGACGGGGCGCTGGTCGTCCTGCCCGACCCGTACACCCTGCTCGTCCACCCGGTCGACGGGATCGGCGTGGTGCGCGCGATCGAGCGGCTGCGCGTGCACGCCGCCCGCACCGGCGGGCTCAGCTCGCAGGTCTACTGGTGGCACGACGGCCGGCTCGCGCTCATCAGGGCCGACATCGAGCTGCGGCAGGGCCAGACGAGGCTGGTCGTGGCCCCGCCGCCGGAGTTCGCCGAAGTGCTCGCCAGGCTGGCCGTCTAGGGCTCACATGAGCTTCGACAGCGCCCGCGCCGCGTGGATCAGCGGGACGTGCGAGAACGCCTGCGGGAAGTTGCCCACCAGCCTGTCGTAGCGCGGGTCGTACTCCTCGGCCAGCAGCCCGACGTCGTTGCGCAGCGCCAGCAGCCGGTCGAACAGCTCGGCCGCCTCCTCCTTGCGCCCCTGCATGGCCATGACCTCGACCAGCCAGAAGCTGCACGCCAGGAACGCGCCCTCGCCGCCGGGCAGCCCGTCGACGTCGTTGTCCTCGGCCACCGGGTAACGCAGCACGAAACCGTCGGCCATCAGCTCCTTCTCGATGGCGGCGACCGTGCCCGTCACCCGGGGGTCGTCGATCGGCAGGAACCCGAGCATGGGGATGAGCAGCAGCGCCGCGTCCAGCTCGTGGGAGCCGTAGGACTGGGTGAAGGTGTTGCGGTGCGGGTCGTAGCCCTTGTCGCAGATCTCGGCGTGCATCTTGTCGCGCGCCGCGCGCCAGCGGTCGGCCGGGCCGGTGCGGTCGAACCGCTCGACGTACTTGACCGCCCGGTCGAGGGCCACCCAGCACATCACCTTCGAGTGCACGAAGTGGCGGCGCGGGCCGCGCACCTCCCACAGGCCCTCGTCCGGCTCGTCCCAGTGTTCCTCGACGTAGTCGAGCAGCTTGCGCTGGATCGACCAGGCCCGCTCGTCCGGCCCCAGACCGGAGGTACGGGCGAGGTACAGCGAGCTCATCACCTCGCCGTACACGTCGAGCTGGAGCTGGTCGACCGCCTGGTTGCCGATCCTGACCGGACGGGAGCGCTCGTAGCCGTCGAGCCAGCCGAGCTCCAGCTCCGGCAGCCGGCGCTCGCCCGCGACCCCGTACATGATCTGCAGGTCCTGCGGCCGGCCCGCGATGGCGCGCAGCAGCCACGCCCGCCACGCGGCGGCCTCCTCCAGGTAGCCGGAGCCGATGAGCGCGTCCAGCGTCATGGTCGCGTCGCGCAGCCAGCAGTAGCGGTAGTCCCAGTTGCGCACGCCGCCGATGTCCTCGGGCAGGGAGGTGGTGGGCGCGGCCACGATGCCGCCCGTGGGGGAGTAGGTGAGCGCCTTGAGCGTGATCAGGGAGCGGACCACGGCGTCGCGCCACCTGTCCGGCCCCTGGTAGGAGCAGGCGCCCACCCAGTCGCGCCACATGACCTCGGTCTGCACGAGCTGGTCCTCGCACTCGATCTGGGGCGGCATCGGCTCGTGTGACGGGTGCCAGGTGAACACGAACGGCAGCCGGTCGCCCGCCTTCACCTCGAAGGTCGCGGTGTGCGCGTAGTCGCCGCCGCGCAGCGGGATCGGGGAGTGGAGCCAGGCCGAGTCGGGGCCGCCGACGGCCTGCAGGTGGCCGCCGTTGCGGCGCATCCACGGCACGATCCGGCCGTAGTCGAAGCGGACCCGCAGCTGGGTGGACATCTCGACGGTGCCCGACACCCCTTCCACGATGCGGACCACGTCGGGGTTGACGTCGCGCGGCGGCATGAAGTCGATCACCCGGACGGTGCCGGTGGGGGTGTCCCACTCGCTCTCCAGGATCAGCGTGTCAGGCCGGTAGCGGCGCCGGTCGGCCGGCCGCCTGCCGGCCGGGCCGAGCCACCAGTGTCCGTTGCGGTCGTTGCCGAGCAGGGCGGCGAAGCAGGCTGGGGAGTCGAACCTGGGCAGGCAGAGCCAGTCGATGGAGCCGTCCCTGCCGACCAGAGCCGCCGACTGCATGTCACCGATGAGCGCGTAGTCCTCGATCCGCATGCCCCGACACTAACCTCAATCGAGCGGGAACCAGCGGGTGAAGAGCTGGGTGAGCGGTCCGATGGCGAGCGCGAAGGCCAGGGTGCCGAGCCCCGCCGTGCCGCCGAGCAGCCATCCGGCGGCCAGCACGGTGATCTCGATGAGGAACCGGCTCAGCCGCACCGAGAGGCCGAGCTTGGTCAGGCCGGTCATGATGCCGTCACGCGGGCCCGCGCCCATCCTGGCGCTGATGTACAGGACCGTGGCCAGCGCGACGGACGTCACGCCGAGCGCGACATAGAGCCAGCCGACGACCGGGTTCCCGGGGGAGGGCAGCAGGTGGAGCGCGGCGTCGGCGAACAGGCCGATGAAGATCACGTTGCTGATCGTGCCGAAGCCGGGCCGCTGCCGCAGCGGTATCCAGAACAGCATGACCACCGCGCCCACTATGATGATCATGGTTCCGATGGAGAGGCCGGTCCACAGCGCGGTCCCCTGGTGGAAGACGTCCCAGGGGCCGTTGCCGAGGCCGGATTCGATCTGGAGCCCGATGCCGCCCCCGTAGAGCGCCAGGCCGCCGTAGAGGCGGAGCAGGCGTCCGGGCAGGGAACCGGCATGCGGGATGGTCGCTTCGCTCATGATGACCTCACCGTGGCACATGGCCGGTTTGCCAAGACAGGGCCAATCCTGAAAAGTGGCCTTATGCGGTTTCTTTCGGCAGGTCAGGTGGCCCGGCTCGTCGACGCCGGTCCGCACGCGCGGCCCTACTACCGGGCGCTCGCCGACGCGATGCGCGCCGCCGTCATGGGCGGGCAGATCCCGGTCCGGGTACGCATGCCGGCCGAACGCGACCTGGCCAGGACGCTCGGCGTCAGCCGCACCACCGTGACCGCCGCCTACGACCTGCTGCGCGAGCGCGGCTTCCTGGAGAGCAGGCAGGGCTCGGGAAGCTGGACCGCGCTGCCCGACCCGGCCGTCACCGCCGACAACCCGTGGCTCGCCGTCGACGGCGAGGGCCTCATCCAGTTGCACGCCGCCGCCCCGCCCGCGCCGTCCGCGCTGCGCGCGGCCATGGCGCAGGCCGTCGAGGAGGTGCCCAGGTACGGCATGGGCAACGGCTACCACCCGCTCGGGCTGCCCGTGCTGCGCGAGCGGATCGCCGCCCGCTACACCGAGCGCGGCCTGGCCACCCGCCCGGAGCAGATCCTCGTCACCACCGGCTCGCAGCACGCCATCATGGTGGTGCTCGGCGTGCTGGCCGGCGCCGGCGACGCGATCATCGTGGAGTCGCCCACCTACCCGCACGCCATCGACGCCGCCCGCCGGCTCGGCGCCCGGGTCACGTCCGTCGGCGTCTCCTCGGGCGGCTGGCCGGAGGACCTGGTCTCCGGCGCGATGCGGCAGGCCGCCGCCCGGCTCGCCTACCTCATGCCCGACTTCCAGAACCCGACCGGCGCGCTCATGGACGACGCCACCAGGTCCGCCGTCGTGGGCGCCGCCAGGCGGGCCGGCACCTTCCTGCTCGTCGACGAGACCTGGTCGGAGCTGGCCCTGGACGAGGTGCCGCGCACCGCGCCGATGGCCGCGTTCGACACCGGCGGCACCGTGATCAGCATCGGCTCGGCGTCCAAGCTGTGGTGGGGCGGGCTGCGCATCGGCTGGATCCGCACCACGGCCGCGCTCGCCCGCCGGATGGCGCAGCACCGGGCGTCGGTCGACATCGCCAGCCCGGTGCTGGAGCAGCTCGTCGTGGCCGCGCTGTTCGAGCGCCTGGCGCAGACCAGGGCCGAGCGCCGCCGCACGCTGCGCGCCTCACGCGACGCGCTCGTGACCGAGCTGCGCGCACGGTTGCCGGGCTGGGAGTTCGCGGTGCCGCCGGGCGGCGGCACGCTCTGGATCCGGCTCGACTCCGGCTCGGCCGTCTCCCTCGCCGAGGCCGCCGCCTGTCATGGCGTACGGATCGCGCCCGGCCCCTGGTTCGGCCTGGAGGGGACGCTGGACGGCTACTTGCGGCTGCCCTTCACCCAGCCGCCCCAGGTGCTGAGGGAGGCGGTCACCCGGCTGCACACGGCCAGGCGCCTCGGCCTGACGGGGGCGGTGCGCAGGCCGGACGCGCTCAGCCCCATGGTCTGAGCGGTCATTCGCCGACGCCGCGGGCCAGGGGGGCGCGCCAGTTGTACCGCATCGCGGCGATGCGCAGCCCGAAGGTCAGCACCGCCGCCCCCAGCGCCACCGGCCAGCCGTTCAGCCCGGCCCACGACATCCCGGCCATCGCCGCCGAGCCGATGAGCGCGGGGACCGCGTACAGCTGCCTGTCGTACAGCAGCGTGGGGATCTCGCCCGCGAGCACGTCACGCAGCATGCCGCCGCCCACGCCGGTGGTGACGCCGAGCAGGGTGGCGTGCAGCGGGCTGAGCCCGTACTCCATCGCCTTGGCGGTGCCGACGGCGCAGAACAGGCCGAGCCCGGCCGCGTCCAGCACCAGGATGAGCGGCATCACCCGGGTCACGTGCGGATGCCAGAAGAACACCACGGTCGCCGCCGCCAGCGGCACCAGCACGTAGCCGAGACTCTGGAAGGCCACCGGGGAGACGTTCAGCACCAGGTCGCGCATGATGCCGCCGCCGAGCGCGGTGATCTCCGCCAGCACCGCCATGCCCACCACGTCCAGACGCTTGCGCACCCCCATCAGCGCGCCGGTGAGCGCGAAGACGAAGATGCCGACGAGATCGAAGAGTTCTGCCACGCTGGACTGTCTACCGGACCGGCGGCATCGCGGGTGGCGCGTGGTGCTCGGCCATCATGGCGCGCAGCTTGCGGTTGAACGCGAACAGCCCCAGCCCCGCGACGATCGCCATCGCGGCCAGCAGCAGGTAGTAGGCCGGTTCGGACATCACGTCGCCGAGCCGCCCGGTCTGCCCGCCGACCGCGTCGCCCACCGACACCGCGATGAACCAGACCCCCAGCATCTGGCCCTTGAACGCCCGCGGAGCCAGCTTGGTCGTCACCGACAGCCCCACCGGGCTGAGCGCCAGCTCGCCGAACACCTGCACCAGGTAGACCAGCACCAGCCACCACACCGACACCCGGCCGCTCTCCGCCAGGTTCGCCGCCATCGCCATGACGACGAAGCTCAGCCCGACCATGACCAGCGCGAAGCCGAACTTCTGCGCCGTGCTCACCCGGTCGCCGAGCTTCACCCACAGCGCCGCGAACACCGGCACGAAGATCATGATGAAGAGCGGGTTGAACGACTGGGTGGTGGCCGCGTGGATCGGGATGCCGAACAGCGACAGGTCGGTGTTGTTCTCGGCGAAGAACAGCAGCTTGCTGGGCGCCAGGTCGTAGATCATCCAGAAGATCGAGGCGGCGGCGAACAGCCAGATGTAGGCCTTCATCCTGGACCGCTCGTCCTCGCTCAGGTCGTGCGCGCCCAGCATGATGTAGCCGAAGTAGGCGATCGGCACGGCGATGATCACCGCCGTCATCACCGCGGTGAACCGGCCGAGGGTGAACGTGCCCGTCGCCGCCCACGCGCCCAGCGCGATCGCCACCGCGCCCGCCACCCCCGCCGCCGTCAGCCCGACCCGCCGCAGCTCGTGCGGGTGCAGCGGGACCTCCGGCCGGTCGCCGACCCCGCGCAGGCTGACCCGGCCGCCGATCGTGTACTGCAGCAGGCCGAACGCCATGCCGACGGCCGCCGCGCCGAAGCCCAGATGCCACCGGTCGCCGGCCGCCAGCGAGCCGACCACGATCGGCGCGAAGAACGCGCCCAGGTTGATGCCCAGGTAGAACAGCGAGAACCCGGCGTCCCTGCGCGCGTCGTCGTCCTCCGGGTACAGCTTGCCCACCATGACGGAGATGTTGGGCTTGAGCAGCCCGGTGCCCAGGACGATCAGCAGCAGGCCGAGCCAGACATAGGCGGGCGAGGAGACCGGGACGGCCATGCTGATGTGGCCGCACATGATGACGAACCCGCCCCAGAACACCGATCGGCGCGCGCCCAGGATCCGGTCCGCGATCCACCCGCCGGGCAGCGCCACCAGGTAGATCAGCGCGCCGTAGATGCCCACCACGGCCTGCGCGGTCTCCTGCGACAGGCCCAGCCCCTGATGGGCGGGGGAGGCGACCATGAACGTCGCCAGGATGGCGCGCAGCCCGTACCAGCTGAACCGCTCCCACATCTCCGTGCCGAACAGAGTCGCAAGCGCCCACGGGTGACCGAAGAACGTCTTGCCGTCGTTACCCATCCGGACCCTCCGGTCACAGGAAGCACGTGAATAATCACTGTACGTGACGGCTTCTCCAGATACTTGCCGCTACTCGCGCCGTATGGTGCGATGCATCCCAGCTGCGCAAGTGATTACTGACTGAAGGCGGGTGTCATGGCCGACGTCCTCGAGGTGCGGGCGGAGATCGAACGTTCCATCGCCGGGCTCACCCTGTGCGAGCAGTTGAGAAAGACCGCCGAACAATACCCCGACGCCCCCGCCTACTCCGATCCGGACGGCGACGGCTGGTCCACCCTCACCTACGGCCAGGCCAGGGAGCGGGTCCTGGAGATCGCGGCCGGCTTCGCGGCCCTCGGGCTGGAGCCCGGCGACGCGGTCGCGCTCATGATGGTCAACCGGAGCGAGCACGTGCTCGCCGACCTCGGCGCGGTGCACGCCGGAGGCGTCGGCTGCACCATCTACGGCACGTTCGCGCCGGACCAGGTCGCCTTCGTGGCGGGCGACGTGGCCGCCAAGATCGCGGTGATCGGCGGGCCCGCCGAGCTGGCCCGCTGGGAGCCGTCGCTCGACCGGCTGCCGGACCTCCGCAAGATCATCATGCTGGAGGGGGCGCCGGAGGGCGACCGCTTCATGTCCTGGCAGGACTTCCTCGACCTGGGCAGGGCCCGGCTGGCGGAGGACCCCGCCGCGGTCGAGGCCCGCTGGCGGGCCGTCACCGCCGGCGACCCTGTCACCGTCCTCTACACCTCGGGCACCACCGGCCAGCCGAAGGGCGTCCCGCTCAGCCACGCCAACGTCTTCTACGAGGTGGCCTGCACCGACCGGATGGCGAACCTGCCGCTGGAAGGCACCCAGATCTCCTATCTGACGTACGCGCACATCGCCGAGCGGGTGCTGAGCCTGTACCTGCCGCTGGTCAAGGTCTCCCACGTCTACTTCTGCACCGACCTGGCCAACCTCGGCGCGACGCTCGGGCAGGTCAGGCCCGTGCTGTTCTTCGGCGTGCCGCGCGTGTGGGAGAAGATGATGGCCCGGCTGCTCGCGGTCATGTCCACCCAGCCGGAGGAGCAGCAGGCCGCCGTGCGCCAGGCCATGGCCGCCGGCGTCGCCTGGGTGGAGGCCGGACAGTACGGCCACACCATGACGCCGGAGATCGAGGCCGCGTACGAGAAGGCCGACAGCTCGCTGCTGTCGATCATCCGCGGCATGATCGGGTTCGACCGCGCGGAGTGGACCGCCACCGGCGCCGCGCCGCTCCCCGGCGAGGTGCAGCGCTTCTACGCCGGGCTCGGGCTGAAGGTCATCGACGTGTACGGGATGACCGAGACGACCGGGGCGTTCACCGGCAACGCCCCCGACTGCTACCGCCTGGGCACCGTGGGCAGGGCCGAGCCGGGCGCCGAGGTCCGCATCTCCGAGGACGGCGAGATCCTCACCCGGAGCCCGCTCAACACCAGCGGCTACCTCAACCGGCCGGAGGCCACGGCCGAGCTCATCGACGCCGACGGCTGGGTGCACACCGGCGACATCGGCACCGTCGACGAGGACGGCTTCTACCGGGTGGTCGACCGCAAGAAGGAGCTCATCATCACGGCCGGCGGGGAGAACATCTCGCCCGCCGAGATCGAGAACCACCTCAAGGAGCACCCGCTGATCGGCCAGGCGCTCGCGTACGGCGACCGCCGCCCCTACCCGGTGGCCATCCTCACCCTCGACGGCGAGATCGCCCCCGGGTGGGCGCAGTCGCGCGGCATCTCCTACACCACGCTCGCCGACCTGGCCGAGCACCCGGACGTGCTCAAGGAGGTGGGCGGCGCGGTGGAGACGGCCAACGCGAAGCTGGCCCGGGTGCAGCAGATCAAGAAGTGGGCGCTGCTGGGCACCGAGTGGACGCCCGAGAGCGAGGAACTGACGCCCAGCCTCAAGCTCAAGCGGCGGGTGGTGCACAGCAAGTACGGCGATCTGATCGAGAGCCTCTACACCGACTGAGGGCCGCGTCCAAGATCGTGGTGTATGAGGTTCAACCACTCTGCGATCTAAATCCTATTTAAGCAGCAATAGCACTATTAGTCACACTTGCAT
>NZ_JBVJKR010000022.1:0-143384 GCF_055585125.1 Nonomuraea sp. NPDC054003 | reverse complement strand
AAAGGAATCCGTCACAGAAATACATGACGGGGTTGTGCATCATGCACTGGCTTTTAACACACTGTTGAGTTCTCAAGAAACGGACGCGTACACCCGCACCGAAGATTATCGCCTTCAGCGCCAGGGGCGCACATCTGCTCTTCTCCACTTTATCAGGTGGCCCGATATCCGGTCAAATCCGTTTATCGGTTCATCTGATCAAGATTTTGGCAGTCCCCGGAACTTACCGTGTCATCCTGCGCCTGTCGAATCAACCGATTTATTCGGTGATCACGCCGGACGCCCGAGACAACCCGATCAAGAGCGCATTGCAGCGCTCCGGCCGAGTGGCTTGTTCTCAAGGGACTCTGCCCTGGGGCCCGTCCGCCTGACCGGCGTCCGGCTCACTCCCGGGGCGAGTTATGAGGTTAGGTCGCGATCCGCCAGACGTCAAATCACACGCCGGACGGCCGGCCGGGCTGTCGTCCTCGCGCCACAGCGATGTGGTGCTGAAGGAAGCGTTCTCATCCCCCGAAGCCACCACGCCATGCGTCGGAGGGACGCGGGCCCGCTAACGGATGAGGGCGCGAACCTGGTCCGGTGAGGTGAACAGCTCGGCCGGCATCCCCGCCGCCCGCGCCCCCGCCACGTTGACCTCGTTGTCGTCGAAGAACAGCGCGTCCCGCGGAGCCACCCCGAGCCGCGCCGCGCAGATCTCGTACGCCCGCGGGTCCGGCTTGGCGACCCCGATCCGGCACGAGTACGTCAGCGCGTCGAACCGCCCCAGCCAGTCACCGTGGTTGCGTTCCCACACCGGCACCAGGTCTTCGATGATGTTCGACAGCAGCCCCAGCTTGACCCCGCGGTCGGCGAGCTCGTGCACCAGCGCCACCATCTCCTGATCCACCTGCGACCAGCTCTCCAGATCGGCCGCCGTCAGGGCCGCCACGTCGGCGAACTCCACTCCCAGCCGCTCGCCGACCGCCGCCCAGTACGCACCGGTCTCCTGCCCGGCGTCGTAGGCGGGCCGGCAGCCCCAGTATGCCTCCCAGAACGCCTCGGCGGAGACCCCGCCCAGGTCCACGAGCTGCTGCTTCGCCTCGTCCGTCTGGGTCCGGGCGATGACACCGTACAGATCGAAAACGATTACTTGATTCATGCATCAGAGCCTATGCGCCGTATTCTGCACCGATGATCTCTGCGGCCACACTTGCCCCTGACGCCCCGCCAGTTCCGCGACAGAGTCGCACCCGCGGCAGGCCGTACGCGGAGGGGGTGATGGCCGCGCTGGCCGGTGGGGTGGCGTTCAGCGGGTCGGGCGCGGCGACGCTGAACGGCGACGAGCTGGCCACGATCAGCGCCGCCACCCGCTCGCTGGCCGGGCTGTGGGAGCTGGTCCAGCACATCGACGGCCATTTCCTGCCCTATTACCTGTTCATGCACGTGTGGGCGCTGGCGGGCACGGCGGAGCTGTGGCTGCGGCTGCCGTCGGCGCTGGCGATCGGCGCGGCGGCGGGCCTGCTGGTGGCGCTGGGCAGGCGGCTGCACAGCACGCGGGCCGGGGTGACGGCGGCCGCGCTGCTGGCGGCGCTGCCGTCGGTGTCGTACTACGGGGCGTTCGCGCGACCGTACGCGTTCGCCGCGGCCGCGGTCGTGCTGTCGTTCTGGGCGTTGCACCGGGCGCTGGAACGCTCCGGCCCGCGCCGGTGGGCGGCGTACGGCGCGACTGTGGCGCTGGTCTGCTGCACGCACCTGTTCGCGGTGCTGGTGCTGCCGGCCCATCTGCTGCTGATCCGGCGGGAGACGGCGGCGCGGATGCTCGCCGCGCTGGCGGCGGGGTGCGTGCCCGCCGTGGTGCTGGGCCTCGTCGGGTACGGGGAGCGGCACGCGATCAGCTGGATCCCGCAGCGTGGCCCCGATGTGCTGCTGAAGTTCCCGAAGATGGCGGCGGGGGCGGCCGAGGCCGGGGTGCCGCTGTTCGTGGTCGCGCTGGCCGGGGCGGCGCTGCTGGGGCTGTCGCGGCGGGCGGCCGGGCCGCGGGGCGCCGCGAGCACGGGTCTCCCGCCCTGGCGCTGGGCGGGTGCGCTGCTGGGGTGGCTGGTGCTGCCGCCGCTGCTGTTGCTCGCGGTGTCCCACCTGGTCACGCCGGTGTACGTGGATCGCTACCTGTTCGTGACGGCGCCGGCGCTGGCCCTGCTGGCGGGGCTGGCCGCCGCGCACGCCGGAAGCAGGCGGGTGTCCGTGGCCGCCTGCTGGGCGCTATTCGCGGTCTGCCTGGCGGCGGGAACGTACCAACATGCGGAGGTCCGGGATGAGAACGGGCGGTTCGAGAACTTCCCGTGGGCCATCTCCCGGATCCAGGCCCAGCCGGGCGACGCGATCGTGTACGGGCAGAGCCAGGTGCGGTCCGGGTTCGACTACTACGGCCCCGCCTACTACGGGCTCGACGGATTCGGAGACGGCTCGATGCCGGAGGACGTGCTCCGGCTCGGCCACGACCCGTCGCCGACCGGCTTCGGCTACCGCGAGCGGAGCGCCGTCGCCGGCGCGCTGCGCGGGCGCGAGCGGGTGTGGGTCGTGTGGCGCGGCACCAAGGCCACGGGCGACCGTCTGGCCCGGGTACGGGAAGTCGAGGAGGCCGGGTACGAGCGGGAGGGCTCGTGGCACTCGGCCGACCTGCCGGGCATGACGGTCGCCCTCTACACGAAGGCGGGCGGCTGAGGGTCAGCCGACCTCGACGCCGCCGACCGACTTCTTGCCGCGCCGCAGCACCAGGAAGCGGCCGTGGAGCAGGTCGGCGGCGGCCGGGACGTACGCCTCGTCCGTGATCTTGGTGTTGTTGAGGTAGGCGCCGCCCTCCTTGACCGCCCGGCGGGCGGCCGACTTGGACTCGACCAGCCCGCTGTCGGCCATGAGGTCGACCAGCGACGCGCCGAGCCCGGGGACGGTCGCCTTCGGCACCTCGGCCAGCGCCGCCGCCAGGGTGGAGGCCGGCAGCTCGTCCAGCGAGCCCTGGCCGAACAGCGCCTTGGACGCCGCCACCGCCGCGGCCAGCTCCTGCGGGCCGTGCACGAGCGTGGTGAGGTCCTCGGCGAGCGTCCGCTGCGCCTCGCGGGCGAACGGCCGGTCGGCGACGGCCTTCTCCAGCTGCTCGATCTCCTCCCGGGAGCGGAAGGTGAACACCTTGAGGAAGCGGATCACGTCGCGGTCGTCGGCGTTGAGCCAGTACTGGTAGAACGCGTAGGGCGTGGTCAGCGCCGGGTCGAGCCAGACGGCCCCGCCGGCGGTCTTGCCGAACTTGGTGCCGTCGGCCTTGGTGATCAGTTTGCCGGTGAGGGCGTGCACGTGAGCGCCCTCGACCCGCCTGATCAGGTCGACGCCCGCGGTGATGTTGCCCCACTGATCGCTGCCGCCGAGCTGGAGGGTGCAGCCGTGGCGCCGGTAGAGCTCCAGGTAGTCGTTGGCCTGCAGGATCTGGTAGCTGAACTCGGTGTAGCTGAGCCCTTCGCCGCCGAGCCTGGCCGAGACCGACTCGCGGGCGAGCATCCGGTTGACCGGGAAGTGCTTGCCGACGTCACGCAGGAAGTCGATGGCCGACAGCTCGGCGGTCCAGTCGAGGTTGCTGACGAGCGTGGCCGCGTTGGGGCCCGGCTCGAACGACAGGAACTTCTCCACCTGGACCCGGATCCGCGCCACCCATTCGGCCACCACCTCGCTGGTGTTGAGCGCCCGCTCGGTGCTGCGGCCGCTGGGGTCGCCGATCAGGCCGGTGGCGCCGCCGACCAGGCCGATCGGCCGGTGGCCCGCACGCTGGAAACGGGTCAGGATCAGCAGCGTGGCGAGGTTGCCGACGTGCAGCGACGGTGCGGTCGGGTCGAAGCCCGCATAGACCGTGATCGGACCCTTCGACAGCGTTTCGCGCAGGGCGTCGGTGTCGGTGGTCTGCGCGGTCACGTCGCGCCATTCGAGCTCATCGAGGATGTCGGTCACGATGCTGACTTTCCTGATAGATGGTGAGTGGGTACAGCGTGCCTGATCGCGGCCGGACGCCGCCACTTGGATAATGTCGGCCCCATGTGGAAGGTCCGTCGTGAACTGGCCGTTTTCAAGATCTTAGGGGCTCTGGCGTGCGCGGGGCTCGCAGCGTACTGGTATGCCGACGGTGACGTGCCAGGAGTGGTCCTCGCGGTGCCGGCGGCGGTGCTGCTGGGCGGGATGGGGTTGCGCGACATACTGGCCCCGGTGCGGCTGGCGATGGACGAGAGCGGCATCACGGTCGTGCACGGTTTCGCGGGCAGGCGGCACGTGCCGTGGGACGCCATCCGGGACGTCGAGGTGGACGTCCGCAGGCGGTGGGGCCTGCGCAGCGAGATGCTGGAGATCGACACCGGCGACCATCTGCACATCTTCAGCGCTCACGACCTCGGCGCCTCGCCCACGGAGGTGGCTGCGGCGTTGCGCCGCCGCGGCATGTGAGCGCGGTACGGGGAGACGGTCGGATCTCCGTCGACCCAGAACCGCCAGGGGGTGTCCTTGGCCGTCGAGATCCCGGTGCGCGGCCCCGACCTGATCGCTCCGGGCTCCGGCGGGCGGCCCTCCAGGACCACCGCCGACCCGGCGGGCCACACCGGCGGGCCGTCGGCCTGCGGCGCGGCGCTGATCAGGCGGTCGACGGCGGGGATCGCGCCGGGCGGGCCCTCCCAGACGGCGTCGACGCCGTTGTGCTCGCGCAGCAGACCGAGCGCCACGGCCAGCCTGGCCGGCCCCCGGCCGAGGTCGCGGTCGGCCACCGGCCTGGGGCCGCCGTCGCCCGCGGGCGCTCCCCTGCCGGACCGCCGGGACCGGGCCAGGCCGACGCCGCCGACCACCTCACCGGCCCGCAGCAGCACCGCCGAGCCCTGGTCCTCGGGCAGGCAGACGAGGTTGGCGCAGAAGTGCATGCCGTAGGTGAAGTACACGTACAGGTGTCCGGGCGGGCCGAACATGACCGCGTTGCGCGCCGTCTTGCCGCGGTAGGTGTGGGCCGCGGGGTCCTCGCCCGGCCCGCCGTACGCCTCGACCTCGGTCAGGCGTACGGCCACGCCGCCGTGCACGATGAGGCGCCCGAGCAGGTCGGGCGCGACCTCGTGGGACGGCCGGTCGAAGAAGGCCCGCGGCAGCGGGGCCGTGCTCAGCACCCCGCTCAGGAGCCGGCCGCCCAGGCCGCCTGGGCGTCGACCGCCTCGCGCAGCGCCACGAGCTGGTCGCGGACGCGGTCGGGGGCGGTGCCGCCGTGGGCCTTGCGGGCGGCGAGCGCGCCCGGCACGTTGAGCACGTCGCGCACGTCGGGCGTCAGGTGCGGCGAGACCTTGACCATCTCGTCGTCGGTGAGGTCGCCGAGGTCCTTGTCGTTGACCTGGCACCACACCACGAGGTGGCCGACCGCCTCGTGCGCCTCACGGAACGGCACCCCGCGCCGCACCAGCAGCTCGGCCAGGTCGGTGGCGAGGGCGAACCCGTCGGGCGCCGACGCCTCCATCCGGGCGGTGTTGACCCGCATGGTCGAGACGAGGCCGGCCATCGCGGGCAGGACCAGCAGCAGGGTGTCGACCGAGTCGAACACCGGCTCCTTGTCCTCCTGCAGGTCGCGGTTGTAGGTGAGCGGCAGGCCCTTGAGCGTGGTCAGCAGCGCCATCAGGTTGCCGATGAGGCGTCCGGACTTGCCGCGGGCCAGCTCGGCCACGTCGGGGTTCTTCTTCTGCGGCATGATCGACGAGCCGGTGGAGTAGGCGTCGTCCATCTCGATCCAGCGGAACTCCTGCGAGGCCCACAGGACGATCTCCTCGCCCAGCCGGGACAGGTGGGTGCCGATCAGGGCCGCGGCGAACAGGAACTCGGCCGCGAAGTCACGGTCGGCGACCGCGTCCATCGAGTTGGGCGCGGCCGAGTCGAACCCGAGCTCCTGCGCCACCGCCTGTGGGTCGAGCGGCAGCGACGAGCCGGCCAGCGCGCCGGAGCCGAGCGGCGAGACGGCCGCCCGCTTGTCCCAGTCGGTGAGCCGGTCGACGTCGCGGGCGAACGCGTGCACGTGCGCGAGCAGCTGGTGGCCGAACGACACCGGCTGCGCGTGCTGCAGGTGGGTCATGCCGGGCGCGGCCGTCTCGGCGTGCTGCCCCGCCTGCTCCATCAGCGCCGTCTCCAGCTCCACCAGCCGGGAGACGATCGTGCGGGCGTGGTCGCGGAGGTAGAGACGCAGGTCGGTGGCGATCTGGTCGTTGCGACTGCGGCCGGCCCTGAGCTTGCCGCCGAGCGAGCCGAGCCGCTCCAGCAGGCCGCGCTCCAGCGCGGTGTGCACGTCCTCGTCCGCGACGGTGGGCCGGAACTCGCCCTCCTTGCAGGCGCGCTCCAGGTCGTCGAGCGCGCCGATCATGCGCTGCAGCTCCTCGGCGCTCAGCAGCCCCGCCCTGTGCAGCACGCGGGCGTGCGCCCTGGACGCCGCCAGGTCGTAGGGCACCAGCCGCCAGTCGAAGTGCACGCTCACCGACAGCCGGGTCAGCGCGTCGGACGGGCCCCCTTCGAAACGCCCGCCCCACAGCCGCATCGGCTTGCCATCACTCACCGTCTTCTCCTCAGCCTTCACCGCACGTCCTCCGCGACCTTAGTGCACTTCACCCCTGCTTCGCGTCGCGAGCCGCCGCGATCTTCGAAGGCAGGCTGAACAGTTGTACGAAACCCTTGGCCAGCGACTGGTCGAACGAGTCGCCGGTGTCGTAGGTGGCGAGCGAGAAGTCGTACAGCGACTGCTCGGAGCGCCGGCCCGTGACCGTGGCGCGGCCGCCGTGCAGGGTCATCCTGATGTCACCGCTGACGTACCGCTGCGCGTCGGCGATGAGCGCGTCGAGCCCGCGCTTGAGCGGCGAGTACCACAGCCCGTCGTAGACCAGCTCGCTCCACCGCTGGTCGACGCCCCGCTTGAAGCGGGCCAGGTCGCGCTCGACGGTGACGCTCTCCAGCTCCAGGTGCGCCGTGATGAGCGTGATCGCGCCGGGCGCCTCGTACACCTCGCGTGACTTGATGCCGACCAGCCGGTCCTCGACCATGTCGATGCGCCCGACGCCGTGCGCGCCGGCCCGCCGGTTCAGCTCGTCGATGATCTCGTACGGGGTGAGCGGGCGGCCGTCGAGCTTGACCGGGACGCCCCGCTCGAAGGTGATGACCACCTCGTCGGGCTCGCGCGGCACGGCGGGGTCGGCCGTGTAGGCGTAGACGTCCTCGCTGGGCGCGTTCCAGATGTCTTCCAGGAAGCCGGTCTCGATGGCGCGGCCCCACAGGTTCTGGTCGATCGAGAACGGGTTCTTCTTGGTGGTCTCGATGGGCAGGCCCCTGCGCTCGGCGTACTCGATCGCCTTGTCGCGGGTCCAGGCGAAGTCGCGGGCCGGGGCGACCACCTTGAGCTCGGGGGCCAGCGCCGCCAGCCCGGCCTCGAAGCGGACCTGGTCGTTGCCCTTGCCGGTGCAGCCGTGGGACACGATCGTGCCGCCGAGCTGCTTGGCCGCAGTGACCAGGTGCTTGACGATGAGCGGGCGCGAGAGCGACGACAGCAGCGGATAGCGGTCCATGTAGAGGGCGTTGGCCTGGAGCGCGGGCACGCAGAAGTCGGCCGCGAACTCCTCCTTGGCGTCGACCACCACGGACTCGACGGCGCCGCAGTCCAGGGCGCGCTCGCGGATGGCCTTCATGTCCTCGCCGCCCTGGCCGAGGTCCACCGCGACGGCGATGACCTCGGCGTTCATCTTCTCGGCGAGGAACGGGATGGCCACCGACGTGTCCAGGCCCCCGGAGAACGCCAGGACCACTCTCTCCGTCATTGCTCTGTCTCCATCGATTGCGATAAAGCGTGATAATTCGGTCTAAGTGCGCCGGTCTGCCGCCTTCAGCAGCGCCTCCGCGAGAGCCGGCCCGCCCTGCGGGTCTCGGCTGATGACCAGGATCGTGTCGTCACCCGCGACCGTGCCGAGAATCGACTCCCAGTCGGCGTGGTCGATGGCGGAGGCGAGGAACTGGGCCGCGCCCGGCGGAGTCCTGACGATGACCAGGTTGGCCGAGGCGTCGGCGCTGACCAGCAGTTCCTCCGCGATGCGGTGCAGCCGCGCGGCCGGGGACTCGCCGGTGCCGAGCCTGGCCAGCGGGATCCGCCCGCCGCCCTCACCGGGCAGCGCGTACACCAGCGAGCCGTCCTCGGCGCGCAGCTTGAGCGCGCCCAGCTCGTCGAGGTCGCGTGAGAGCGTGGCCTGGGTGACCTCGACGCCGCTCTCCGCCAGCAGCTTGGCCAGCTCCGGCTGGGACCGGACCGGCTGGCGCTGGAGCAGGTCGGTGATCTTCGCCTGCCGGGCCGCCTTGGTCATCGGGATCGTCATGGTCTGGTCACCAGCCAGTGGAGCAGCGCCTTCTGCGCGTGCAGCCGGTTCTCCGCCTGGTCCCACACGGCGCTGTGCGGGCCCTCCAGGACGTCGGCGGTGATCTCGTTGCCGCGGTAGGCGGGCAGGCAGTGGAGCACGACCGCGTCGCCGTCGGCGTGTGCCAGCAGCTCGGCGTTGACCTGGTAGGGCATGAGATCGCGGACTCGGTCGTCCTTGCCGTCCTGGCCCATCGACACCCAGGTGTCGGCCGCCACGACCTGCGCCCCCTGAACGGCGGCGACCGGGTCCGAGACGGACACCACGGAACCGCCGGTGGTGGCGGCGATGGCCGCGGCCCTGGCCAGGACCACCGCGTCGGGCTGGTAGCCGACCGGGGCGCCGATCCGCACGTGCATGCCGGCGGTGGCGCCGCCCAGCAGGTAGGAGTTGGCCATGTTGTTGGCGCCGTCGCCCACGTACGCGAGTGTCAGCCCGGCGGTGCGGCCCAGCCGCTCGCGCACCGTCTGCAGGTCGGCGAGGATCTGGCAGGGGTGGAACTCGTCGGTGAGCGCGTTGACCACGGGCACCGCGGAGTTCGCCGCCATGGTCTCGATCAGCTCCTGGCCGCTGGTGCGCCACACGATGGCGGCCACCTGCCGGTCGAGCACGCGGGCGATGTCCTCGACCGGCTCGCCGCGGCCCATGAGGGTGGAGACGCCGTCGACGATCAGCGGCAGGCCGCCCAGCTCGCCGATGCCCACGTGGAAGGAGACGCGGGTCCTGGCGGACGGCTTGTCGAACAGCACCGCCACGGTCTTGGGCCCCTCGAACGGGCGGTGGCCGAAGCGGTCCTTCTTCATCTCCGCCGCCAGGACGAGGACCTCTTCCTGCTCGGCCGGCGAGAGGTCGTCGTCCCGCAGAAAGTGCCTGACGTCCGCGTTGTTTCCTGCGGTCACTGGCTCGCCTCCGTGAGAATGTTCGGGAACGCGGCGGTGAAGGCGTCCACCTGGCCGGCCGTCACGACCAGCGGCGGCGCGATCCGCACCGCGTCCGGCTGCACGGCGTTGACGAGGAAGCCCGCATCCTGCGCCGCCTTCTGCACCTTCCCCGAAACGGGCTCGGCGAGCACGGCGGCCAGCCACAGGCCGCGTCCGCGCACCCCCTTCAGCAGCGGGTGCGCGATCGATTCGAGACCGCCGCGCAGCCGCGCGGCGACCTCGTTGACATGGCCGAGGTCCACGTTGTCGAGCACGGCCAGGGCCGCGGCGCAGGACACCGGGTTGCCGCCGAAGGTCGAGCCGTGGTCGCCCTTCTCGAACAGGGTGCCGGCCTCGCCGAATCCGACGCAGGCGCCGATCGGCAGCCCGCCGCCCAGCCCCTTGGCCAGGGTGAGGATGTCGGGGGTGAAGCCGTCGGCCTGGTGGGCGAACCAGTGGCCGGTCCTGCCGATCGCCGACTGGATCTCGTCGGCGACCAGCAGCGCGCCGGTCGCGTCACAGATCTCGCGGGCCGCCGCCAGGTAGCCGTCGGGCGGCGGCACCACGCCGGCCTCGCCCTGCGTCGGCTCCAGGAACACCGCCGCGCAGTCGCCGGTCACGGCCTCCTTCAGCGCGTCCGCGTCCCCGTACGGGACGAACCGGACGTCGACCGGGAAGGGGCCGAACTGGTCGCGGATGGACTTCTTGCCGCTCAGCGACAGCGCGCCGATCGTACGGCCGTGGAAGCCGTTCTCGGCCGCGACGAAGTAGGACCTGCCGGTGCGCTTGCCGTACTTGACCGCGAGCTTGTAGGCGGCCTCGTTGGCCTCGGTGCCGGAGTTGGCGAAGAAGACCCGGGCGGGCGCGCCGAGCAGGCCGGTCAGCCTCTCGGCCAGCAGCACCTCGGGCTCGTGCAGGAACAGGTTGCTGGTGTGGGCGATCGTCGCCACCTGCTTCGACACCGCCTCGACCAGCGCGGGGTGGGCGTGACCGAGCGAGACGACCGCGATGCCGGCGATGAAGTCGAGATACTCCCTGCCCTCGACGTCCCACACGCGGGCGCCCTCGCCCCTGGCCAGCGCGACCGGCGGGACGCCGTAGTTGGGCATGAAGACCTGCTCGAACCGCTCGTACAGGCTACTCATCAGGGCACCACCATGGTTCCGATTCCTTCGTTGGTGAAGATCTCCTGCAGCAGCGAGTGGGGCACCCTGCCGTCGAGCACGTGGGCCTGCGGGACGCCGTTGCGCACGGCGGTCAGGCAGGCTTCCATCTTGGGCACCATGCCGCTGGACAGCGTGGGCATCAGCCGCTCGAGCTCGGCCGCGTCGATCTCGTCGATGACGTCGGTGTCGTCGGGCCAGTTGGCGTACAGGCCCTCGACGTCGGTGAGGACGATGAGTTTGTCGGCCTTGAGCGCCACGGCCAGCGCGGCGGCCGCGGTGTCGGCATTTACATTGTAGATTTCGCCGTCGGCGCCGCGCGCGATGCCGGACACGACCGGGACGCGCCCGTCGGCCAGCAGCGCCTCGACCGTGCCGGGCTCGACCTTGACGATCTCGCCGACCTGGCCGATGTCGACCGGGCTGCCGTCGACGATGGCGCTCTTGCGCTCGGCGGTGAACAGGTGGGCGTCCTCGCCCGACAGGCCCACCGCGAACGGGCCGTGGCGGTTGATCAGGCCGATGATGTCGCGGCCCACCTGGCCGACCAGCACCATCCTGACGACCTGCATGGCCTCAGGGGTGGTGACCCGCAGCCCGGCGGTGAACGTGGACTCGATGCCCAGCTTGTCGAGGTGGGCGTTGATCTGCGGGCCGCCGCCGTGCACCACGACCGGCCGCAGCCCGGCGTGGCGCAGGAAGACGACGTCCTCGGCGAACGACTCCTTGAGCGCCTCGTCGGTCATCGCGTTGCCGCCGTACTTGATGACGACGGTCGCGCCGTGGAAGCGCTCCAGCCACGGCAGGGCCTCGATGAGCGCGGCCGCCTTCTCCTGTGCGTCCCTCATGTCGAGTACGCCGAGTTCTCGTGGACGTACTCGGCCGTCAGGTCGGTGGTGTGCACCGTGGCGGTGTGCGGGCCGGCCGACAGGTCGACGGTGATGGTGACGTCGCGCGGGCGCATGTCGACCTTGTCGCGGTCGTCGCCGACGGCGCCGCCGCGGCAGATCCAGATGCCGTTGATGGCCACGTTGAGCCGCTCGGGCTCGAACTCGGCATCGGTGGTGCCGACCGCGGACAGCACCCGGCCCCAGTTGGGGTCCTCACCGTGGATGGCGCACTTGAGCAGGTTGGAACGGGCGACCGCGCGGCCGACCTTGACCGCGTCGTCCTCGGAGGCGGCGCCGACCACCTCGATGGAGATGGCCTTGCTGGCGCCCTCGGCGTCGACGAGGAGCTGCCTGGCCAGGTCGGCGCAGACCTCCGTCACCTTCTGCTCGAACTCGGCCAGGTCCGGCCTGACCCCGGCGGCGCCGCTGGACAGCAGCAGCACGGTGTCGTTGGTGGACATGCAGCCGTCGGTGTCGAGCCGGTCGAACGTCGTGGACGTGGCCCTGCCCAGCACCGAGCCCAGCTCCTCGGCGGTCAGCTCGGCGTCGGTGGTGATCACGCAGAGCATGGTGGCCAGGGCGGGGGCCAGCATGCCGGCCCCTTTGGCCATCCCGCCGACCATGTAGCCGGCGCCGCGCTTGAAGGAGATCTTGGACACCGTGTCGGTGGTGCGGATGGCGTCGGCCGCGTTGAGCCCGCCGTCGCGGGACAGCTTGGCGGCGGCCTGCTCCACGCCGGCCAGCACCGCGTCCATCGGCAGCCGCTCGCCGATCAGCCCGGTCGAGCAGACCGCGATCTCGCCGGCGGAGTCGTCGAGCAGCGCGGCCGCCTTCTCGGCGGTCGCGTGCGTGTCCTGGAAGCCCTCGGGGCCGGTGCAGGCGTTGGCGCCGCCGGAGTTGAGCACGACCGCCCGCAGCCGCCCGCCTCGCAGGACCTGCTGCGACCACAGCACGGGCGCCGCCTTCACCCTGTTGGCGGTGAAGACGCCTGCGGCGGCGCGGCTGGGCCCGTCGTTGACGACGAGGGCCAGGTCGCGGGCGCCGCCGGACTTGATGCCGGCGGCCACGCCCGCGGCCCGGAAGCCTAGGGGGGCGGTCACGCTCATGGAGCTACTCCATTCGTGGGGAGACCGAGCTCTTCTGGCAGGCCGAGGGCGAGGTTGGCGCTCTGGATCGCGCCTCCGGCCGTGCCCTTGGTGAGGTTGTCGATGGCGATGACGGCCAGCACGCGGCCGGCCCGCTCGTCGAGCGCCACCTGCAGGGCGGCGGTGTTGGCGCCGTAGGTCATCGCGGTGGCGGGCCAGACGCCCTCCGGCAGCAGCGTCACGAACGGCTCGGCGCGCAGCGCCTCCTCGTACGCCTCGCGCAGCGCGGCCCCGGTGAGGCCGGGCGCGGCCGGGGCGGTGCAGGTGGCCAGGATGCCGCGGCTCATCGGGGCGAGCGTGGGCGTGAAGGAGACCCGCACCGGGACCCCCGCGGCCGCGCTCAGCCCCTGCTCCATCTCGGGGGTGTGGCGGTGGACGCCGCCGGCGCCGTAGGCGCTGACCGAGCCGATGACCTCACTGCCGAGCAGGTTGGGCTTGAGCGACTTGCCGGCGCCGCTGGTGCCGCTGGCGGCGACCACGACGACGTCCGGCTCGGCCAGGCCCGCGGCGAACGCGGGCGTCAGCGCGAGCAGGACCGAGGTGGGGTAGCAGCCGGGCACCGCGATGCGGCGGGCGCCCTTGAGCACCTCGCGCTGGCCGGGCAGCTCCGGCAGCCCGTAGGGCCAGGTGCCCGCGTGCTCGCCGCCGTAGAACTCCTGCCAGGCGGCCGCGTCGGCGAGCCGGTGGTCGGCGCCGCAGTCGACGACCAGCGTCTCGTCGCCGAGCCTGGCGGCGATGGCCGCCGAGTGGCCGTGCGGGAGCGCGAGGAAGACCACGTCGTGGCCGGCGAGCGTCTCTGGCGTGGTGTCTTCGATGATCCGCCCGGCCAGCGCCGGCAGCTGCGGCTGGTGGGCGCCGAGCGGGCTGCCCGCGCTGGAGGCGGCGGTGAGCGCGCCGATCTCCAGTCTCGGGTGGCCGAGCAGCAGGCGGAGCAACTCGCCGCCCGCGTAGCCGCTGGCTCCGGCGACCGCTGCTCTCATGCCTGCCTCCTGCATAGTCATGCATCTTACCTCATGGATTTGCTTTTTAAGAGGATGCACCGCAGGGGATGAACATGCAACCCGTAGACCGTATATCGGGACGGTGACGGAACGCGCACGGCCACGGATAATCCCCGGTGAATCACGGTCTAGCGCTACGTACCTACCGGTCGGTACTGTGATGTATCCGACAGCCGTCCAGCGGGAGTACTGCGTAATGACCCTTTCGCACGCCCAGGTGGAAGCCCAGCTCACCGGACCCGGACAGCTCTTCGAGATGGAGGAGATCGGCGGCACCGGCATTCGGACGTGGAAGCACGCACCCGCCCACTTCCGCGTGCTGCTGGAGAACAGCCGGTGGCACGGCGACAAGGTTTTCCTCGTCTACGAGGACGAGCACATCACCTTCGAGGACCACTACCGGCGCGCCGCCACCCTCGCCACCCGCCTCGCCGACGACTACGGGGTGCGCAAGGGCGACCGGGTGGCGGTCGCCATGCGCAACTACCCCGAATGGTCGATCGCCTTCTCCGCGGCGCTCGCTGCGGGCGCCGTCGCGGTGCCGTTGAACGCCTGGTGGACCGAGCCCGAGCTGGCGTACGGGGTGAGCGACTCCGGCGCGAAGGTCATCATCGCCGACGACGAGCGGGCCCCCAGGCTGGCCGGCACCGGCGTGCCGCTGATCGTCGCCAGGGGCGCGGCGCCCCAGGGGGCGCGGACGTTCGACGAGGTGCTCGGCGAGGTCAGGGCCGACGTGACGCTGCCCGAGGTGGAGCTCTCCCCCGACGACCCGGCCACCATCTTCTACACCTCCGGCACCACCGGGCGGCCCAAGGGCGCGCTCGGCAGCCATCGCAATCTGGGCCAGTCGCCGATGACCGTCGCCTACGGGCTCTACCGCGCCAGCGCGCTGGCCGGCAAGGACCCCGGCGAGGCCACGGCCGTGCGCCGGGTGACGCTCCTGACGGTGCCGCTGTTCCACGTCACCGGCTGCTTCTCGGCGCTGACCACGACCCTGTTCAGCGGCGGGGGCCTGGTGCTCATGTACAAGTGGGACCCGGGCCAGGCGCTGAAGCTGATCGAGCGGGAGAAGGTCAGCGCCATGATCGGCGTGCCGACCAACGCCTGGCAGCTGATGTCCCACCCCGACTTCGCCAAGCACGACCTGTCGTCGCTCAACACGCTCGGCTACGGCGGCGCGCCCGCCCCGCCCAGGCTGCTGGAGCGCATCACCGAGAACCTCCCCGCCCGCGCCGCGTCCAACGGCTACGGCATGACCGAGACGACCGCGCTGGCCATCGGCAACGGGGGCGCCGACTACCAGGCGCACCCCGACAGCATCGGCAGGCCCTCCCCCGTGGTCGACGTGCGCGTGGTCGACCCGATGAACAACGAGCTGCCGCCCGGCGAGGTCGGCGAGCTCTGCGTGCGCGGCCCCAACGTGATCCTGGGCTACTGGAACAAGCCGGAGGCCACCGCCGAGACGTTCGTCGGCGGCTGGCTGCACACCGGCGACCTGGCCAAGATCGACGAGGACGGGTTCGTCTACATCGTCGACCGGGCCAAGGACATGGTGATCAGGGGCGGCGAGAACGTCTACTGCGCCGAGGTGGAGGCCGCGCTGTTCGAGCACCCGGCCGTGGACGACGTCGCGGTGATCGGCGTGCCGCACGACGAGCTGGGCGAGGAGGTGGGCGCGGTGATCCGCCTCGCCGCCGGCGTCCCGGCCACCGGCGAGGAGCTGCGGGCGTTCCTCGACGGGCGGATCGCCGCGTTCAAGGTGCCGCGCCACTTCTGGTTCCGGGAGGGCGAGCTGCCGCGCAACCCCGGCGGCAAGATCCTCAAGACCCACCTGCGCCGGGAGGTACTCGGCGCCTGACGACGCGCGAAGCGGCCCGCCCTCGACCGGCGGGCCGCTTTTTTCATGACATATCACCAGGTCAGCATGTCTGCACCAGATCGCATTACCTTCCACGTAATCGCGTGGCCTATGTGCTCGCTGGCACCGTTGCGGGTGTCGGAACGAACACCTAAGGAGACGCGAGATGACCACCCCCACCAGCGCCACTACCGGCCGCGCGAGCTTCCTGCGGCTCGTGCTCGCCGCGGACGCCGTCGTCACAGGGGTCAACGGCCTGGCCTACCTCGCCGCCGCCGGCCTTCTGAGCGACCTGCTCGGGCCGGACGCGGGCCTGCTGCGCGGGATCGGGATCTTCCTGCTCGCGTACGGGGTGGCCGTCGGTCTCCTCGCGGGCCGCCGCCAGGTCAGCGAGGCGGGCACCCAGGTCGTGATCGGCCTGAACGTCGTCTGGGCACTGGCAAGCATCGCCGCCGTCGTCACCGGTCTCCTCGCGTTCACCACGATCGGCGCGGTGTGGGCGATCCTCCAGGCCCTCGTGGTCGCCGGGTTCGCCGTGCTGCAGATCGCCGGTCTCCGCAAGCTTCGCTAACCATCTGAAAGGCTGACAAATCATGACGAACCTCGTCGAGCGTTACGTGGCCGCCTGGAACGAGACCGACCCCGCCGCCCGCGCCAAGGCCGTGGCCGGCGTCTGGACCGAGGACGCGACGTACACCGACCCGCTGGCGGACGTGGCCGGGCACGCCGGCATCGCCGCCGTCATCGAGGGCGCCCAGGGGATGTTCCCCGGTCTGGTCTTCACCCCCGGCGAGCTGTACGACGCCCACCACGGCGTCGCCCGCTTCACCTGGCACCTCGGCCCGGAGGGCGGGGAGCCGGTGGCGACCGGCTTCGACGTGGTGGAGCTGGCCGAGGACGGGCGCATCAGCAAGGTGCTCGGCTTCCTGGACAAGGTGCCGGCCGTCTGACCCTCCTCTCCCATGGCCCCCGCCCCGGCGGGGGCTTCCGCTTGCCGCTCCGATGTTTCCACGGATGGTCATGGACTTGTCAGGTGGAAGTCAGTAAAGATCTAACTTGCAGCTTTAGCGTGATTTGCGCTCAAGAAGGATCAAAGAAGGGTACGTAACGTACACATGCGGGTGGCAAACGCACTACTCACGGCAGTCCTGGCTTCGGCCCTCGTCACCAGCGCCTCCGCCGCCCACGCGGCGCCGCGCCCCGAGTTCCCCGCGGAGGTGTACGGCGGCGCCTGGCAGGCGGGGCACGTGCAGGGGATCGCGGTGGACGAGAAGAAGGGCTTCATGTACTTCTCCTTCACCAACCTGCTCGTCAAGACCGACCTGGCCGGCAAGCCCGTCGGCTCCGTCACCGGCTTCACCGGCCACCTCGGCGACCTCGACTTCAACCGTCAGGACCGCCGGGTGTACGGGTCGCTGGAATACAAGGACGCGCAGGCGTTCTACATCGCCATCTTCGACGTCGACCGCATCACCAGCCTCGGCATGGACGCCGAGACCTCCGACGTGGTGACCGCCGTCTACGTCAAGGAGGTGGTCGACGACTACAGCGCCGACATGAACGGCGACGGCGTCTTCGACGGCAACGTGGCCAACACCCCCGACCACCGCTACGGCTGCAGCGGCATCGACGGCGTCGCGTTCGGCCCCGAGTTCGGCAAGCGGCACGGCAAGCAGAAGCTGACCGTGGCCTACGGCGTCTACTCCAACACCGCTCGCCAGGACAACGACCACCAGGTGCTGCTCCAGTACGACATCACCAAGTGGCGCAAGTACGAGCGCCCGCTCACCCAGAGCGCCCCGCACACCTCCGGCCCGGCCAAGGTCGACGGGAAGTACTTCGCCCGCACCGGCAACACCCGGTACGGAGTCCAGAACCTGGAGTACGACGGCCACACCGGCAAGTGGCTGATGGCCGTCTACAAGGGCGCCAAGCCGCAGTTCCCCAACTACTCGATGTTCACCGTCGACGGCGCCACCCGCCCGGTGCGCGGACCGATCGAGGGACAGCCCCAGCCGGAGCAGGGCGACCTGCTCACGCTCGCTCCCGAGGGCCTGCACCACGAGGCGTCGGGCGTCCGCGGCTGGGAGTCCTCCGGTGAGTACGGCCTGGCCTCGCTGGACGACGGCCGCTTCTACCTGGTAGACGCCGGCACCGTGACCGAGGACGGCGTCACCAAGCAGACGGCCCACTCCCGCCTCCACCGCTGGACCGGCAGCACTCCGACCCCGTTCGAGCGCCTCCCCTAGCCATCCGGGACAGGGCTCCCGACCGGCCAAGCCGGGGAGCCCCCGGCGCGGGCCCCGCCACCGCAGCGGCGGGAGCCCGCGCCACATCAGTCCTCCTCGCGCCACCCCTCGAACCGCTCGGTCAGCTCGTCCACCTTGGCCAGGCTCTCCCCGGCGAGCCCTTCCACGACGACGAGCCACTGCGCGTCCTCCGCGTCGTCCTCCCCCGCCAGCGTCTCGCGCACCACCCGGGGCACGCCCAGGCCGGGGAACCACTCGCCGAGCGTCGCCGCGACCTCCTCGGCGTCGTCCCGCTCAGAAAAGATCAGCAACTGCCTCATGAACGGCATTCTGGCAGCAGGCGAGAGCACGCGTTCACGAACAGTGAGCGGGGTACGTTGCTAACGTAAGACCATGACGGCCGAAGCGGTGAGCATTCCCATGGCGCCAGAGTCCTCGCTGCCCGACTGGATCTTCCCTCCCCCTGAGGGGTTCACGGCGGAAGACCTCGATCACCTTCCGCATTTGCCTGCGCACACGGAGTTGATTGACGGAAGCTTGGTCTTCGTGAGTCCGCAGGCTTCCTTCCACACGCGCATGGTCGACCTTCTCGTCGCCTCGCTCAGGCGCACAGTTCCCTCCCGGCTGCGCGTACGGCGCGAGATGAGCATCATCCTGGGCAAGGACCAGCGGCCAGAGCCGGACGTCTGCGTGATCCGCGCGGAGGCGGACGAGAGCCCTGACCAGACCTACTATCGCGCCCAGGACGTCATGCTGACGGTCGAGGTCGTTTCGCCGGAGTCCCGGTCACGCGACCGCAAGCGCAAGCCGCTCCTCTACGCCGAGGCGGGCATCCCCCACTTCTGGCGGGTCGAGAACGACTCCGGCAGACCGGTCGTCTACGTCTACGAGCTCGACCCCGCCACCCGCGCCTATGTGCCCACCGGGATCTACCACGACCGGGTCAAGGTCACCGTCCCGTTCGACGTCGACATCGACCTCTACGAGATCGACACGTACTGACGAACAAGGGCCGCTGCGGATTCCGTAGCGGCCCTTAGTTCGTCGGATGTCGTCAGGCGGAGCGCAGCTGGGCGCCGACGCGGTCGGCGGCGAGCGCCACGGCGGCGTCGCGGGCGGCGGAGATCTCCTCGGCCGTCAGCGTGCGGTCGGGGGCGCGGAAACGCATCGCGTACGCGAGCGACTTGTTGCCCTCGCCCACCTGGGCACCGGCGTAGACGTCGAACAGCCGCACCGACTCCAGCAGCTCACCCGCGCCGTCGCGGAGCGCCGCCTCGACGTCGGCCACCGGGGTGAAGTCGGGCACGATCAGCGCGACGTCCTGGGTGGCGACCGGGTAGGCGGAGATGGCCGGAGCCTGGGCCGGGCCGCGCATGGCCGTCTCTAGGCGGGTCAGCTCCAGCTCCAGCGCGGCCGTGCGCGGCGGCAGCCCGTAGGCCTCGATGACCCGCGGGTGGAGCTCGCCCGCGTGGCCGACGAGCAGGTCGCCGAGGTAGAGGGCGGCGCACCGGCCCGGGTGCCACGGCTCGTGCTGGTCGGCCACGACCGACAGCTCCAGCCCGGCCTCGGCCGCGACGATCCGTCCGGCCTGCACCGCGTCGGCCCACGACGCCTGCCGGCCCGCGCCCCACCAGCCGGAGCGCTCGAACTCGCCGGCGAGCACCACCGCGACCCGCCACGGCTGGTCGGGCAGCGCCGCCTCGATCGAGGCCAGCTCCTCCTCGGTGGGCCGCCGCTCGACGCCGAGCACGGGGGCCGCCTCGGGCGCCCCCTCGCGCGGCCGGTAGACGGCGCCGGCCTCGAACAGGGCCACGTCGGCGAAGCCGCGCCCGACGTTGCGTACCAGGGTCTTGAGCAGCCCGGGCAGCAGCGTGGTGCGCATCAGCGGCTCGTCCTCGCCCAGCGGGTTGGCCAGCCGCATCGCGCGGCGGCGGGCGTCGTCGGCGGGCAGCTGCAGCCGGTCGAAGTCGTCGGCGCTGATGAACGGGTAGGCCAGCACCTCGGCGTAGCCCGCTTCGGCCAGCGCCCGGCCGACCCTCCTGCGCAGCCGCTGGCCCTCCGTGAGCCCTGCCCCCGCGGGGGCGCTGGGCAGCACGGACGGCAGCCGCTCGTACCCTTCCAGCCGGATGACCTCTTCGGCGAGGTCGCTGGGGTCGGTGAGGTCGGGCCGCCACGACGGCGGGGTCACCGTGATCATGTCGTCGCCCTTGACGGCCAGCCTGGCCGCCAGCTCGCCGCCGGTGACCACGCCGGTCGGGTCGACGCCGCCCTCGCGCACGGCCGGGTCGTCGCCGTCGACCACGACGCAGCCGATCTGCTCCAGCCTGCGCACGACGGTCTCTTTCGCGTACGGCATGCCGGCGATGTCGCCGGGGTGGGCGGCGGGGATCGACACGCGGGCGGGCCTGACCTCGACCTCGGCGTGCGTGACCCCGGGCACGATGGTGGCGCCGCCCAGCTCGGCCAGCATGCTCACGGCCCGCCAGGAGGCGACGAGCGGCAGCTCACGGTCGACGCCGCGCTCGAACCGCTTGGACGCCTCGGAGACGAGGTTGTGGCGGCGGGACTCGCGGGAGATGCCGGTAGCCGAGAAGTGGGCGGCCTCGATGACGATCTCGGTGGAGCCGTCGGAGATCTCGGTCTCCAGGCCGCCCATGGTGCCGGCCATGGAGATCGGCCCCGACTGGTCGGTGATGAGGATGTCGTCGGGGTCGAGGTCGCGCACGACGTGGTCGAGCGTCTCCAGCCGTTCGCCCGGCAGCGCGCGCCGCACCACGATCTCGCCGGTGAGCTTGTCGGTGTCGAAGGCGTGCAGCGGCTGGCCGAGCTCCAGCATGAGGTAGTTGGTGATGTCGACGGCCAGCGACACCGGCCGCATGCCGGCCCGGATGAGCCGGGTGCGCATCCACAGCGGGCTCTTGGCCTCCGGGTCGAAGCCGGTGACCTGGCGCAGCACGAACCGGTCGCACGCGGTCGGGTCGTCGATGTAGGCCGGCCAGGCCCGGCTGGTGTGCTCGGGCGGCCGCACGTCGGCGGGGTCGCGGAACGCCGCCCCGAACGCGATCGCGACCTCGCGGGCCACGCCCCGGATCGACAGCGCGTAGCCGATGTCGGGGGTGATCTCCAGCTCGATCACGTCGTCGCGCAGGCCGAGCAGCTCCACCACGTCGGCGCCGACGGGGGTGCCGGCGGGCAGCACCATGATGCCCGCGTGGTCCTCGCCCAGGCCCAGCTCGCGCTCCGAGCAAATCATGCCCTCGGACAGGCGGCCGTAGGTCTTGCGGGCGCCGACCTCGAACCCTCCGGGCAGCACGCCGCCGGGCAGCACCACGGGGACGCGGTCGCCGACGGCGAAGTTGGTGGCGCCGCAGACGATCTCGCGCGGCGTCGGCTCGCCGACCTCGACCCGGCAGTGGCGGATCGGCTTCTTGAAGCCGGTCAGCTCCTCGATCTCCAGCACCTCGCCGACGACGACGTTCTTGACGTCGTGGCCGTGGGAGGCGATGGACTCCAGCTTGAGCCCGGCGGCCGTGAGCTTGTCAGCCACCTCTTGGGCGGTGACCGCCGGGAGATCGACATACTCCCGCAGCCAGGAAAGCGGGACCCTCATCAGATCTCCATTCCGAACGGGAGCGTGAAGCGCACGTCTCCCTCGATCATGTCGCGCATGTCCTCGGCGTTGTGGCGGAACATCAGCGTCCGCTCGATGCCCATCCCGAAGGCGAACCCGGAGTAGACCGACGGGTCGATGCCGCAGGCGACCAGCACCCGCGGGTTGACCATGCCGCAGCCGCCCCACTCGATCCAGCCCTCGTTCTTGCAGGTGCGGCAGGGCGGGTTGCCGGGCACCGCCGAGGCGCCGCGGCAGACGAAGCACTTGAGGTCCATCTCGGCGGACGGCTCGGTGAAGGGGAAGTAGTTGGGCCGGAACCTGGTGGTGATGCCCTCACCGAACATGACCTCGGCGAACCGGTCGAGCGTGCCCTTGAGGTGGGCCATGGTGAGGCCCTTGTCGACGGCCAGGCCCTCGGTCTGGTGGAAGACCGGGGTGTGGGTGGCGTCGAGCTCGTCGGTGCGGAAGGTCTTGCCGGGCGCGATCGCGTAACACGGCGCGCCGCGCTCCAGCAGGGCGCGGATCTGCAGCGGCGAGGTCTGCGTGCGCAGCACCATGCCCGAGTCGGTGGAGCCGACGAAGAACGTGTCGTGCTCGGAGCGGGCCGGGTGGTCCTTGGCGATGTTGAGCGCCTCGAAGTTGAACCACTCGCCTTCGAGCTCGGGGCCTTCGGCCACCTCGTAGCCCATCGCGACGAACGTGTCGGCGATGCGCTCCTGCAGCGTGGTCAGCGGGTGGCGGGCGCCGCGCGGGCGGCGGTCCCACGGCAGGGTGACGTCGACGGTCTCCTCGACGAGCACCCGGGCGTCGCGCTCGGCCTCCAGCTCGGCCTGCCGGGCGGCCAGCGCCTCGGCGACGGCTCTGCGGGCGGTGCCGACCCGCTTGCCCGCCTCGGCACGGGCGGCGGGCGGCAGGGCGCCGATCTCGCGGTTGGCCAGGGCGAGAGGCGAGCGGTCGCCGGAGTGCGCCAGCCTGGCCTGCTTGAGTGCGTCGAGGCTGCCGGCCGCCTTGATCGCCGCGATGGCGTCGGCCTCCATCCGGGACACCTCGTCGGCGTGCAGCGGGGTGACCTCGACCGGGTCGTAGTCAGACAAGAGTGAGCTCCGTATCCAGGGCTTGAGCGGGAAAAGTCTAGTGGTGGCCCACCGGTCCCGGTGTCACGCGAAGTCGGGCGTGCCGGTGGGCACGGTAAATCGGAACTCCGCCCCGCCCTCGGGCGCCTGCTGCACGGTGATGGTGCCGCCGTGGGCCTCCACCAGCCCCTTGACGATGAACAGGCCGAGGCCGGTGCCGCCACGCTTGCGGCTGTTGCCGCGCCAGAACTGCCTGAATACGCGCGGGGCCACCTCGGGCCTGACGCCCTCGCCCTGATCGCGCACCGACACGGCCACTCCCCACCCGACGGACTCGATCTCGATGGTCACGGTGCCTCGACCGTGACGCACCGCGTTTTCCACCAGGTTAGCCAGGATCTGGTCAACCTTGTCCTGGTCAAGCCACATTTCGGGAAGATCGTCACCCGTGATGAGGCGGAAGCGGTCCTCCTGCTCGCCCGCCGCGACCCGCCCGGCGACGACCCGTCGGGCCCTGGCGGGGATGTCGACGACCTGGCGGCGCAGCTCCAGCCGGCCGGACTCGATGCGGGAGACGTCGAGCAGCTCGGTGATGAGCCGGGTGACGCGGTCGGCGTCGTTGTTGACGGTCTCGAGCATGACGAGCTTCTGCTCTTCGGTGAAGCGGCCCCACTTGGCGAGCAGCGTCGCGGTGAACCCCTTGACGCTGGTCAGCGGCGAGCGCAGCTCGTGGGCGACCGTGGAGACCAGGTCGGCGCGGCTGCGCTCCAGCCGGGCCCGGGCGCCGCCGTCGCGCAGCGTGATCGCCACCCGCTCGACGTCGCCGCACCGCTCCGGCTCACGGACGAACCGCGCGGTCACGTACAGCTCCTGGCGGCCGGGCAGGTGGAGGGGCTTCTCCGGGACGCGGCTGCGGGTGCGCAGGCCGCCCTCGGGGTCGAGCGCCTTCCACCAGTCGCGGCCGTCGTTGTCGCGGAACGGGAACACTTCGTTCATGTCGCGGCCGACGGCGCGTTCGGGCGTGACGCCGGTCAGCCGGGCGGCGGCGCGGTTGACCGCGAGCACGCGGCCGAACCGGTCGGCGACGACGAGCCCGTCAGGGAGATCGTCGATCGCTATCGTGCACGCGGCGGCAACCAGCCGCCCATCGGTGTCTGCGCCGTGCACGACCTCGCCTCCTCCGCCTCCAAGGCCGACAATAGCGGGTTTCCCGCCGCCTAGGGCACTCGCTGAGCCCTGGCGGAGGAGTAAAGGCACACCGCCGCGGCGGTGGCCAGATTGAGGCTCTCGGCCTGTCCGTAGATGGGCACGCGCACCACATCGTCGGCCAGCCCGAGCACCTCTTCGGGCAGGCCCCACGCCTCGTTGCCGAAGATCCACGCGGTGGGCCCCGACAGGTCGACGTCGTCGAGCGTGTGGCGGCCCGCGCCGTCCGCCGCGAGCACGCGCAGCCCACGCTCCTTCAGCCGGCGCACGGCCTGCGCGACCGGGGCGCCGACGGCCACGGGCACGTGGAACAGGCTACCCGCGCTGGCGCGCACGCACTTGCCGTTGTACGGATCCACGCTGGCATCGGTGAAGAGCACCGCGTCCGCGCCCGCGGCGTCGGCGGCGCGCATGACGGTGCCGGCGTTGCCCGGGTCGCGCACGTGCGCGAGCACCGCCACCAGGCGGGCGGCCTCGGGCAGGGCGTCGTCGAGCGGCACGTGCACCGGCCGGCAGACGGCGACCAGGCCCTGCGGGGTGACGGTCTGCGACAGCTCGGCCATGACTTCGCCGCTGGCCCGGTGGACCGGGACGCCCTGGTCGGCGGCCGTGCCGACCAGCTCGGGATGGCGCGCCTCGGCCTCGGCGGTGGTGAACAGCTCCAGCGTGATCCCGTCCAGCTTGAGCGCCTCGCGCACCGCCTGCGGGCCCTCGGCCAGGAACTTGCGGTCCTGGTCCCGGAAGGCGCGTTTGGTGAGCCTGCGAGCCGCCTTGACCCGCGGCGACCGGACGTTGGTCAGCTCGGCTCCGGCCATCTCACTCCTGTTGGGTGCGTGCATGGAAAAGGGCCCACCACTCGGGTGAGCCCTTCCCGCAGAATTCGGGTCAGCCCGCGGCCGGCGCGTTCACGTTCGCGGGCAGCGCCTTCTTGGCGGCCTCGACGAGCGTGGCGAAGGTCTGGCTGTCGTTCACCGCGAGATCGGCGAGGATCTTGCGGTCCACCTCGATGTTGGCCAGGCGCAGGCCCTGGATGAGGCGGTTGTAGGTGATGCCGTTCTGACGAGCCGCGGCGTTGATCCGCTGGATCCACAGACGGCGGAAGGCGCCCTTGCGGTCCTTGCGGTCCCGATAGGCGTACGTCATCGAGTGGAGCATCTGCTCCTTGGCCTTGCGGTAGAGCCGCGACCGCTGGCCACGGTAACCGGTTGCCCGCTCGAGAACGACCTTGCGCTTCTTCTTGGCGTTGAGCGCCCGCTTCACGCGTGCCATTTTATTCTCCCCGGGGGTTCGCGCTACTTGCCGAGCAGCTTCTTGATCTTCTTGGTGTCGGCCTCGGAAAGGACGACCTCGTTCTTGAGACGGCGCGTCAGCTTAGACGACTTCCACTCGTTGTAGTGAGCGCGGTTGGCGCGGCGGCGCTTCACCTTGCCGGTGCCGGTAAGCCGGAACCGCTTCTTCGCACCGCTGTGCGTCTTCATCTTCGGCATCTCGCCGTCTCTCCTCAATTCGGTCGTGCCGGTGGCCGGGCCGGCGGCGGAGCCGGCCCGGTCTTCGGCGTCTTCGTCTGGCTGCTCGGGGGTGCGCCAGTAAGGCTAACCCGAGCCGCGGGTCACGCCTCCTGCTTGGAGGGCTCCTCGCTGCCATGCTGGGCCTTCGCGGCGGCCTTCTCGGCCTTGGCCTCGGCCTTCTTCTTGTGCGGACCGATCACCATGATCATGTTGCGGCCGTCCTGCTTGGGCTGGGACTCCACGAAGCCGAGCTCCTGGACGTCCTGCGCGAGCCGCTGCAGAAGCCTGAATCCCAGCTCGGGCCGGGACTGCTCGCGGCCCCTGAACATGATCGTGACTTTGACCTTGTCTCCCGCCTTGAGGAACCGGACGACGTGACCCTTCTTGGTCTCGTAGTCGTGCGGGTCGATCTTCGGCCGGAGCTTGATCTCCTTGATGATCGTGTGCGCCTGATTCTTGCGCGCCTCGCGCGCCTTCATCGCGGACTCGTACTTGAACTTTCCGTAGTCCATGAGCTTGCACACGGGCGGTCGAGCCGTCGCCGCGACCTCGACGAGGTCAAGGTCGGCTTCCTGGGCGAGCTTGAGTGCGTCGTGGATGGACACGATGCCCACCTGCTCGCCGTTCGGGCCCACGAGGCGCACCTCGGGAACTCGGATACGCTCGTTGATGCGGGGCTCAGTGCTGATGGGGCCTCCTAGGTTTGCGATCCCTACGTGCTCGTCGTGCCGGGAGCTCCCGCGAAACGCGAAAAGCCCCGCACGTCGCGCATGCGGGGCCACTGAGCTCTTCGGCATCGTGGCCTTCAAGCTCCCCGGAGTAGTCCGGCGTGATCCTTGACCCGGCCACCTTTCGGTCGCTCGGGTGGGAGGGAGACCTCCGCTTGCGCGTCCAGCAATGGCATGCCGGACCGATCAGAGAGCTACGCTACCACAACACCGGCGCGACCTCGAATCTTCCCCGTGGGCGGCGGCCGCCCTGATAAACTTCTGTCCAGTCTGGACAGAAGGAGGGGCTTCATGGGCGTTTGGCAGCTTCAGGAGGCCAAGCAGCGTTTCAGCGAGGTCGTCAGGAAGGCGCACGACGAGGGACCGCAGATCGTCACCCGTCACGGGTTGGACGTGGCGGTGATCATCGACATGGAAGAGTACCGCCGGTTCAAGGGCGAGCAGCCGGACTTCAAGGAATTCCTGCTCAACGCGCCCGACTGGGACGACGATCTGGAGTTCCCGCGTAGTAAGGAACTTCCCCGAGAAGTGGACCTGGGCTGGTGAGCGTCGGCTACCTCCTCGACACCAACGTCATCTCCGAGGTGAGGAAGCGCAACGGCAGCCCGCCCGTCAAGGAGTGGGTGAGCTCTTCCCTGGGGCCCACGCTCTACCTGAGCGCGCTGTCCATCGGCGAGATCCGCTGGGGCATCGAGCTGCGGAGGAGAAGCGACCCCCAGCAGGCCATGGTTCTCGAGCGCTGGCTCGCCACCCTCTACGCGTCGTTCCAGGACCGGATCGTGCCCATCTCTCCGGGCATCGCCGAAGCCTGGGGGCGCCTGCGCTCCGAACGCCCTCTCGCCACGGCCGACGCGCTCATCGCCGCCACGGCGAAGGTGCACGGATGGAGTGTGGTCACCCGCAACGTCAAGGATTTCGACGGACTCGGCGTGACCGTGGTCAACCCGTTCGAGTGGCCCGTCTGAGGATCTCGGCCTCGCCGGCCGCTCGCATCGCCGCAACCGGGACGTCGGCGCGGCCCGTCATCAGCTCCACCTGGCGCACCGCCTGGTGGAGCAGCATCGGGAAACCGCCGATCACGATGCCGCCCGCCGCCTCGACGGCCGCCGCCGCCCGGGTCGGCCAGGGCGAGTAGACCACGTCGAACAGCGCGGGCACACCGGCCAGCCGGTCGGCGTGCGCGTCGGCGGCGCCGCCCGGCAGGGTGGAGACCACCAGGTCGACCCCGAGGACCGTGTCGAGCTTGTCGAACGTCTGCACGGCCAGCGCCATCCCGAGCCGCTCGGCCGCGCCCACCGTCTCGCCCGCCCGTGCCGGGTCGCGGACCACCAGCGTGGCCTCGTGCAGACCCAGGTCGCGCAGCGCGGCCAGGGTCGAGCAGGCGGTGGCGCCGCCGCCCAGCACGGTCGCCGAGCGCGGCGCGGGCACCCCCGCCTCGGCCAGGGCCTGCTCGATGCCGTGGACGTCGGTGTTGTGGCCGTGGGCGGCGCCGCCGGCGAACACCACGGTGTTGGCCCCGCCGACCTCCAGCGCCACCTCGGACACGGTGTCGAGCAGCGGCAGCACGGCGCGCTTGAGCGGCATGGTCAGCGACAGCCCGGCCCACGTGCCCGGCTCCTCCGGCCCTTCGCCGCGCACCGGGCGCAGCTCGCGCAGCAGGCCAGGAAGCGCCGCCTCGTCACACTCGAACGCGTCGTAGCTCCAGCCGGACAGCCCCATCTCACGGTAGGCGGCCCGGTGCAGGTGCGGCGAGAGCGAGTGGGCGATCGGCGAGCCCATCACGGCAGCTCGCATGCACCCCCCTTTCGGTCCGCCATCATACGGGTCAGCCGCCGGACGAGTTCCGCTCCAGCTCGGCGAGGAGCGCCTGGAACTCCGCGTCGGTGGTGGCGAACTTGGTGACGTTGCTCTTCGGGTCGGTGGCGGCGAAGAACAGCCACGGCCCCTTGGCGGGGTTGAGCGCCGCCTCGATGGCGTGGTCACCGGGGTTGGCGATCGGGCCGGGCGGCAGGCCGAGGTTCTTGTACGTGTTGTACGGAGACTTGATCTCCAGCTCGGCGTGCGTCGCCCTGGTGCGGTAGCGGCGCCAGGCGTACATGACCGTGCTGTCCATCGACAGCGTCATCTCCGGCTCGTGGTTCATCCGGTTGTAGATGACCCGCGCGATCTTCGGCATGTCCTCGTGACGGCCCGCCTCCGCCTGGATGATGCTGGCGATGGTGATCATCTCGTGCGGCGTGTAGCCCATCTTCTTGGCGCTGGACTCCAGCTCGAACTTCTCGGCCGTCTGGTTGAACCGCTCGATCATCTGCGCGAGCATCTCGGCCGGGGTGGCTTTCGGCTGGAAGTCGTACGTGGCGGGGAAGACGTAGCCCTCCAGCTTGCCCTTGGCGTACGAGGGCAGTCCGAGATCCTCGGCGCTCTTGGCCGCGTTCTCGAAATCCTTCGGCTTCTTGCCGGTCTTCTCGGCGAGTTGCTTGAAGGTGTCGGACAGCCGCAGGCCTTCCTTGATCGTCGCCTTGGCCACGATCAGGTTGCCCGGGTCGAGCAGCTTGACCGCCTCGGCCGCGGCCATCTGCTTGCGCAGCTTGTACGTGCCGGGCTGCAGGGAGGAGCTCTTGCCCGCGCTGTCGATGGCGTTGGTGAAGGCCCTGGCGCTGGCGACGACACCCTGCCGCTGCAGCTCCTGCGCCACCTCGGAGGCGCTCTGGCCGTCCTTGATCTCGATGACGACCTCGCCCGTGCCCTGGCCGGTGTAGTCGTCGGGCACCAGCGCGTCGCTGACCCATCGGTAGCCGTAGTAGCCGCCGCCGCCGATGATGCCGGCCAGGATGATGAAGGCGAGCAGCGGGGCGAGGAAGCCGCCCCGGTTGCGGCGGCGCCGCCGCCTGCTGCCCCGCCGGCCGTTGCGGCCCCGGCCCCGGCGCCTGCCGCGGCCGTCGTCGTCATCCGAACCGAGCAGGAAGTCCATGTCGTCGAGATCGTTCATAGGTGAGCTGGCCAATCTCCCGGTACTGCTGGCCCGGCGCCGATTGGGAGCGCCTGGCGGCGGGGGGTCACCGAGCGGATGAGGGGGATGCGCCGGTCACGCCCTGACGACCGGCCGAGGTCACTGTGGGTAGCCATGCTAGAGGATGGAAAGAGCGCGTGTGTCCCGGCTCGGAAGGGTCGCCTGGATGGTGCGACGTCCTCCCGAACTGCGGTTACTGGCCCGGTGAGCATGAGTTCGTCCCGAGTCTCTCGTTCGGCTCTTTCCGGTATCTCACGAACTCGCTCTCTTTGCGGGTGAATTGGGTGATTCTATGCACCTGAGGTTGGCTACCAAACCTGCTGCCCGAACCCTCGGCTGTGTGTCCGCCGCCTGGCGTGCGAGCGGACGGTTCACCCAGAGTGACGGGTACACGCCGGTACGAGACGTCCGTTCCGGCATGAGCGCGCCCGCCCACTTTAGCGATCTTCAACGGCAGGGGCGTCCTGCTCACAAATGCGAGTATTCCCCCGAAAACGGCACACACACGAACCCGTTCACAACCACCCGTGTTTCCAGGCGAATCGGACGAAGCATCTGCGCGCGCCCTCCTCCGTACCCCCGCGCGACCAGCGGGGACCTCGCGCGGAACCGGCACGCGGGAAGCCGTCCGGGCAGGCCGGAGCGCGAAGGCGCGCGGATGGGTGGGTGAGATGTGCGGGGGTGGCCGGCGGCCCGTCATGAGGCGGGGTCGCCGGGCGGGGTGACGGGGTGACCCGGCGGCCTGTCGGTGCCGCGTTCGGAGTCGAGGGCGTCCTGCAGCAGCACCACCGCCGCCGCCTGGTCGATGACTCCGCGCTGCTTCTTGGCCCGCACGCCGCTGGCGCGCAGCCCGTGCTGCGCGGCGACCGTGGTGAGCCGCTCGTCGAAGAGCCGGACCGGCGTCGGGGCCAGCCGGGCCGCGAGCAGGCCCGCGAACTCGCGGGCGAGCGCCGCGGCGGCGCCCTGGCGCCCCGAGAGCGACGTGGGCAGCCCCACCACCACTTCGATCGCCTCGTGCTCGGCGGCGATCGCGGCGATGCGGTCGAGGTCGCCCTTGCCGCGCTTGACGGTCTCCACCGGCGTGGCGAGCATCCCCGATGGGTCGCTGCGCGCCACGCCGATGCGAACCGACCCGACGTCGACGCCGAGCCGTGTGCCGAACCTCATGTCAGCCGAGCTGCTCCGTGATGGCCTGTTCGACGAGCCGCAGCGCGTCGCCGATCGCCTCGGGACGGCTGCCGCCGCCCTGTGCGACGTCGTCCTTGCCGCCACCGCCACCTCCAAGCGCCTTGGCGGCGACGCCGACCAGTCGTCCGGCCTTGAGCCCGCGCTCGCGTCCCGCCTCGTTGACCGCGGCGACCACCACGGGCCGGTCGGAGGGGACGCCGGCGACAACGATCACCGCCGGCCGGTCGGACGGGAACCTGCCGCGTACGTCCAGCGCGAGCTTACGCAGATCGTCGGCGTTCGTGCCATCAGGCGCGCGGTGTGTCACGACGGACACTCCGTGCAGGTCGGTGGCCTTGCCCGCGAGTTCGCCGGCCACCTGCAGCACCTGGGCGGAGCGGACCTTCTCCAGCTCCTTCTCCGCCGCGCGGAGCCGGGTGACGATGCCCTCGACGCGCTCGGGCAGCTCCTCGCGGCGCGCCTTGAGCTGCTCGGTGAGCTGCGAGACCAGCACGCTCTCCCGCGCCAGGTAGCGGAAGGCGTCGATGCCGACCAGCGCCTCGACGCGGCGCACGCCCGCGCCCACCGACTGCTCGGCCAGCACCTTGACCAGGCCGAGCTGGCCGGAGCTGTGGACGTGGGTGCCGCCGCAGAGCTCGCGGGAGTAGTCGCCGATCTCGACCACGCGGACCTCGTCGCCGTACTTCTCGCCGAACATCGCCAGCGCGCCCATCGCCCTGGCCTCGGCCTGCGAGGTGTAGAAGGCGTTGACCTTGAGGTCGTTGACGAGGACGGCGTTGACCTCGTCCTCGACGTCGCGCAGCACGCTCTGCGGGACCGCGCCCGCGGCGGTGAAGTCGAAGCGGAAGCGGCCGGGCGAGTTCTCGGAGCCCGCCTGGGCCGCCGTCTCGCCGAGCGCGTTCTTGAAGCCGCGGTGGACCATGTGGGTGGCGCTGTGGCTGCGCGAGATCGCCCGCCGCCTCTCCAGGTCGATCTCGGCGTGCGCCTCGTCGCCGGTCTTGAGCTCGCCGCTGCGGATCCTGCCGCGGTGGACGACGAGGCCCCCGATCGGCGACTGCACGTCGAGGATCTCGACCTCGGCGCCGCCGGTGCGGATGACGCCCTGGTCGGCGAGCTGGCCGCCGCCCTCGGCGTAGAACGGGGTGCGGCCGAGCACGACCTCGACCTCGGTGCCCGCGCCCGCCGCCGGCACCGGCGCGCCGTCGACGAGGATGCCGACGATCGTGGTGTCGGCCGCGGTCTCGTCGTAGCCGAGGAACTCGACCTTGCCCGCCTCCTCCAGGAGCCGGCCGAAGATGGAGACGTCGGCGTTGCCGATCTTCTTCGCCGCCGCGTCGGCCTTGGCGCGCTCGCGCTGCTCCTTCATCAGGCGGCGGAAGCCCTCTTCGTCGACCTTGAGCCCCTGCTCGGCCGCCATCTCAAGGGTGAGGTCGATCGGGAAGCCGTAGGTGTCGTGGAGCTGGAAGGCCTGCTCGCCGGAAAGCGTGGCCGCCTTCTTGCGCTTGGTCTCCTCGACGGCCACGTCGAAGATCGCGGTGCCGGTGCGGAGCGTGCCGAGGAACGACGCCTCCTCGGCGTCGATGACCGCGTGGATCTGCGGCGCGTCGGTCTTGAGCTCGTCGTACTGCTCCCCCATGACGTTGATCGCCACGTCGGTCAGGGTGTGCATGAGCCGCCGGTCGCCGGAGCCGAGCAGGCGCAGGTTGCGCACGGTGCGGCGGAGCAGGCGGCGCAGGACGTAGCCGCGGCCCTCGTTGCCGGGCATGACGCCGTCGGCCACCAGCATGGTGCCGGCGCGCACGTGGTCGGCGATGACCCGCAGGCTCACGTCGGTGCGCGGGTCACGGCCGTAGGCGGTGCCGGTCAGCTCCGCCGCCTTGTCGAGGATCTTGTAGGTGGTGTCGATCTCGTAGATGTTGTCGACGCCCTGCAGGATCGCCGCCATGCGCTCCAGGCCCATGCCGGTGTCGATGTTCTTGCTGGGCAGCTCGCCGGCCACGTCGAAGTCGACCTTGGAGCGGACCTCGCTGAGCTGGTACTGCATGAACACGAGGTTCCACACCTCGAGGTAGCGGTCCTCGTCGGCCACGGGGCCGCCCTCGCGCCCGTACTCGGGGCCTCGGTCGTAGTAGATCTCCGAGCAGGGGCCGCCGGGGCCGGGCACGCCCATGTGCCAGTAGTTGTCGGCCAGGCCGCGCCGCTGGATGCGGTCGGCGGGCAGGCCGACCGTCTTGTGCCAGATCTCGAACGCCTCGTCGTCGTCCTGGTAGACCGTCGCCCACAGCCGGTCCTCGGGGAAGCCGAAGCCGCCCTCGGACTCGGGCTTGGTGAGCAACTCCCAGGCGTACGGGATCACCTCGGCCTTGAAGTAGTCGCCGATGGAGAAGTTGCCGAGCATCTGGAAGAACGTGGCGTGGCGGGTCGTCCTGCCGACCTCGTCGATGTCGGGGGTGCGCACGCATTTCTGCGCGGTGGCCAGCCGGGACGCCGGAGGCTTGCGCTGCCCCAGGAAGTACGGCTTGAAGGGCACCATACCGGCGGGAACCAGGAGGAGCGTCGGGTCCTCAGCGATCAGGCTGGCCGAGGGCACTACTTTGTGCCCACGCTCCTCGAAGAAGCGCAGGAAGCGGCGGGCGATCTCTGCCGACTCCATGGCGGCCGTCCTTTGCGTTAGTCGTTGTGTTCAGGGTTGTCGAGGCCGAAACGGGCCCGCAACTCGATTTCGCGGCCGGCGGCCTCGCCGAGCGCGTCAGAAGTAAAGTCTCTCACCTGTTCGAGCATGCCCGCGGCACCGTGGGCGGTCCTGCGGGCGACGTGGTTGGGGTGGAGCGCCTGCAGCTTGCGCATCACCCACAGGGAGAGGAACGCGCCGAGCGACAGGTAGAACAGCCGCCTGATCATCGCCGACGCCCCGTCCTGCGCGGCTTGCGGGCCTCGATGGCCCGGCGCACGCCGTAGCTGAGGGACGACACCTTGATCAGCGGACCGGTGAAGACGGTCTGGGTGACGGCGCTGAGCCGGGCGGCGTGGCCGGTCACCTGCTTGACGTCCCTGGCGATGGACTCGACGGCGACGAGCTGCCGGTTCGTCTCGTTGACCGTGAGGCTCATGTCGTCGAGCAGCGGCGTCAGGCGGGCGTTCAGCTCGGAGACCGCCTTGGTCGTCTCGGTGAGCAGCCTGGCGAGCTTGAGGAGCGCCATCGTGAGAACGCAGACCAGGACCACCCATCCCGTGGCCGCGATCAGCCCGGCGACCTCTCCAGCGGTAAGCATCCGCGCATCTCCCTCGTACGCTGGGCCGGAACGTCAAGACCCTATCGTGTCCGGCGGACGAGGTCGGCGATGACCGAGTCCTTGATCACGTGCCGTGCCAGGCCCGTTCCGGTCCTGACCTCGGTCATCCCGTCCCGGCGGCCCTCCTCCGGTACGCGAAACGGGCCTCCTCGCCGTGCGGGTGTGGCGGCTGGGGTCCCGTCCAAGTTCCCTGAGGGAATTCCGTTCGGATCCGTACGAGTGCGCATGCCTTCGCAACGCGGCCCCGCACGAGTGCGGATGCCTTTGAGACGCAGCCCGGTACGCGAGCTGCCGCCTCCCGGAGCAGGACACCATCGTCGCCCGGCCAGACTTCCGGCTGAAGATCGCGGGCGAGGACGCGCCCTTGGCGGCCGAGGCCGGTGCAGGACCCCGTGGCGGCCTTCGCGGGTGGTATCGCGCCGGGAGGGACCGCTACGGGACGCGGGCGTACGCGCGGGCCGGGGTGGCGCCCGACGCGGCGTGAGGCGGGACAGCGGTGAAGCAGGCGCCCGTGGGCGGCAGCGCTTCCAGGCCGGTGAGGGACTCGGCGACGGGTATGCCTGCCTCCAGGAGGAGGCTCCGCGATGCGCCGAGCGTGCGCGCATCGGTGGCGACCAGAGCGACAGCCTGTGAGACGAGCCAGCGAGCGGCTGCCTCGCTCAGACACTCGCCGGCCTGGGTCTGCAGGAGGACCGCGTGACCGCGGACGGCGAAGGGCGCCAGAGCACCGACGCCGATCGTCTCCCAGCCCGCCCCAGAGGCACGCACCACCACCGCGGGAAGCTCGACCGTACGTGCAAGAACGTCAATAGCCTCCTCGCGGGTCACTGACGGCCCATCGCCACCAACCACCGTCTCCGGGCCGATTCCGGCAGCCTCCCCCTCACCAGCGGGAGCCTCCCCTCGGCCCGTGTCCGACCCGGCCGAGGGCTCCGCAAGAGCTGCAGCGCGCTCGACACCACCCGAGCCCTCCCCGCCGACTACGGCAGGTCCAATCCCACCAGCTCCGGTCTCCCCGCAGGCCGCGGCGGGCCCGGCCACAGCCGCCGCGGCCTCTCCTCGGCCTGCGACCGGCCCGAGCATGCCGACCGCGACCTCCTCACGGACCGCAGCGTGCTCGACACCAGCCGAACGCTCCCCGCAGACTGCGGCAAGCCCGACCACACCCGCCGCAGCCTCCCCTCGGCCTGTGGCCGGTCCAAGCGGGCCGACCGCAGCCTCCCCACGGACTGCGACGCGCTCGACATCAGTCGAACCCTCCCCGCAGGCTGCGGCAGGACCGACTACGCCGGCTGCGGTACCCGTGAGCGCCGCTGGAGCGGCTACGCCAGCAGGGAGTTCCAGGCGGGTGGCGGGGGTGTCGAGAGGGAGGATGCGGCCGTGGAAGGCCGCGGGGGCGGTGCGGTCGCTCGGGCCGCCTCGGGTGCCTTTGTGCGGTTCGGGGAAGACGCGCACGTTGGAGAGCTCGACCGCGTCGGTCATCAACAGCCCGAGTGAGGCCACGAACAGGGCGGCGATCTCGTCCTCGGTGACGCCGGGCGAGGGCACGTCGACGCGGAAGTCGTGGACGGTCAGATCGCCGCCGTTGCCGAAGGTGATGGACGCGTCGAAGGCTGCGCGGTGGTCGGTCATCGCCGGGTGTCCATGAGGTCGGGAATGTCGTGGTCGGTCATGCCCCGGGGAGCCACGAGCTCATGGATGGGCGCGGTCATGGGGATCCGCGCAGGAAGTCGCGGATGCGCGCCCAGCGTTCGGCGACCGGCGCCTCGGCGCCGTGGCGGGTGGGCTCGTAGTAGCGCCGGTCGCGGATCTGCTCGGGCGCGTAGTCCTGGCGGACGAGGCCGTGCTCGAAGTCGTGGGGGTACTTGTAGGCCTCGCCGTGGCCGAGCTTGGCCGCGCCGGGGTAGTGGGCGTCGCGCAGGTGGCCGGGCACCTGGCCGATGAGGCCGCGCCGGACGTCGCCGACGGCGGCGCCGATGGCCTTCACCACGGCGTTGGACTTGGGGGCCAGCGCGCAGTGGATGACCGCGTGGGCGAGGTTGATCTGGCCTTCGGGCAGGCCGATGAGCTGCACCGCCTGGGCGGCGGCGACCGCGGTCTGCAGGCAGGCGGGGTCGGCCATGCCGACGTCCTCGGAGGCGAAGATGACGATGCGGCGGGCGATGAAGCGCGGGTCCTCCCCCGCCTCGATCATGCGGGCCAGGTAGTGGAGCGCGGCGTCGGCGTCGGAGCCGCGCATCGACTTGATGAACGCGCTGATGACGTCGTAGTGCTGGTCACCCTGCCGGTCGTAGCGGACGGCCGCCTTGTCGACGGCCTTCTCCACCACCTCGATCGTGATGTCGTCGGACAGCAGGGCCGCCGCTTCGAGGTAGGTCAGCGATCTGCGGGCGTCGCCGCCGGCGAGGCGGACGAGCTGGTCCAGGGCCTCCGGGGCGAGCGTGGCGCGTCCGCCGAGCCCGCGCTCGTCGGACACCGCCCGTTCCAGCACCGCGCGGACGTCGTCGTCGCCGAGAGATTCGAGGGTGAGCAGCAGCGAGCGCGACAGCAGCGGCGAGATGACGGAGAAGAACGGGTTCTCGGTGGTGGCGCCGATGAAGGTGACCCAGCGGTTCTCGACGGCGGGCAGCAGGGCGTCCTGCTGGGCCTTGTTGAAGCGGTGCACCTCGTCGACGAAGAGCACGGTCTGGCGGCCGCTCATGCCGAGCTCGCGGCGGGCGGCGTCGATGGCGGCGCGGACGTCCTTGACGCCGGCGGAGACGGCGGAGATCTCCACGAAGCGGCGCTTGGTGACGTTGGACACGACGTAGGCGAGGGTGGTCTTGCCGGTGCCCGGCGGCCCCCACAGGAACAGCGACATCGGCGCCTCGCTCTCGACCAGCCGGCGCAGCGGCGTGCCGGGGCCGAGCAGGTGGCGCTGGCCGATCACCTCGTCGAGGCTGCGGGGACGCATGCGCACGGCCAGGGGCTGAGGTGTGGCCTCCTCGGCCGCCGAATCGAACAAGCTCTCCACATCCGCGAGGTTACAGCTCCCACACGGCTCTCGCGCCCGAGTCCCCCGCCAGGAAGACGTAGTACGCCGTCACCGCGGCCAGCACCACGGTCAGGGCGGACAGCACCGCCGTGCCGGGCCTGCCGAACCGGTCGCCGCGGGAGGCGTAGACCAGGACGAGCGACACCGAACCGAGACCCGCGGCCGACAGCAGCAGGGGGACGGCGTGCGCCTCGTGGGCGCTGATCCGCTGGCCGAGCTCGCCCCCGGCGGTGGCGAAGCGGGCGGCCTTGAGGCTCTGCCCGCTCTGCCAGGCGGCGAAGACAGCCACGGGGGCGGCGATCGAGAGCAGCGTCACCGCCCACGCCGTCGCGGCCCGCCAGCGGGGCACGAGGGCGTAGGCTACGGCGACCGCCACGAGCATGGGCGTCAGCACCACCGCGAAGTGCACCACGAGGGGGTGCGCGGGCAGGCCGAGAACCTGATCGAACATCCGGGGCTCCTTAGTTTCGTTTTCAACTACGAATCCCGGATCGATATGGTTCCACCCTTCCGGCCACACAGGTGGCTTCTGGTCACTTACGTCCAGCACATATCTAGGGCCGGTAGCATTCCCCAAGTTGTTTGGTCATGTGTAGGCAAAGATGGAGGACATACCGGTGAGCGGCGACGACGACGACCGCCAGAGCGAATTGGCGCGTCAGCACAAGGAGCGGCAGCGGCAACGCGCCGCCGAGCAGTCGTCCAAGGCGAGGCGCAACACCTTCATCGGCGCGGGCGTGGCCGTCGCTGTGGTGGCCGGTGGCATCTTCGCCGTGACGACCCTGGTCAACAACAACGCGCCAGGCACGCCGGCGGCGGCCGAGTCCTCGGCGTCCGCCAGTCCCACGGAGGAGCCCATCACGGCGCTTCCGACGCCGACCAAGACCGGCCCGGTGACCTGCCAATACAAGCGGGACACCTCGGACGTGCCGATGAAGTACGTGGGCATGCCGGGCAAGAAGCCGAACCTGAAGCTGTCGAAGATGACGGTCACGACCAACCACGGTGACATCGTCATCGAGGTCGACCCGCAGCTCACGCCCTGCTCGGTGAACTCGATGGCGTTCCTGGCCAAGAAGGGCTTCTACGACAACACCAAGTGTCACCGGCTGGTGACGCCCGAGGTGTCGGGACTCTACCTGCTGCAGTGCGGCGACCCGAAGGCCAAGGCCGACGGCGAGAACCCGACCGACGGCCAGGGCACGGCGGGCTACACGTTCCTCGACGAGGCCGCGGGCGCGATCCCGTACGGCAGGGGCGTGGTGTTCCTGACGCAGCCGGCCGACGCGGCGGGCCAGAACAGCAGCCAGTTCGCCATCTCGCTGTCGGACGAGAACACCCAGATCGACCCGGTCTACTCGGTGCTCGGCATGGTGACCTCCGGCCTGGAGATCATCGACAAGGTGGCCAAGGACGGCGTGATCGTCAACGACGACGACATCACCGGAGACGGCGGCTCCACGGCGCCCAAGACGCCGATCATCATCAAGAAGGTCAAGCTCTCCTGAGAAGAGCCGCGAAAGATACGGCAGGCGCCGCGGTGGGCGCCTGCCGTTTCGCATGTCAGGCGTCGGCCTTGGGCCGGGCGTCGACGCCCGCCTCCTTGCGCTGGCCTGCCGTGATGGGCGTGGGCGCGCCGGTGAGCGGGTCGAAGCCGGAGGCCGTCTTCGGGAACGCGATCACGTCGCGGATCGACTCGCCGTCCGACAGCAGCATGCAGATGCGGTCCCAGCCGTAGGCGATGCCGCCGTGCGGCGGCGGGCCGTACTTGAACGCCTCCAGCAGGAAGCCGAACTTGCTCTCCGCCTCCTCCTTGGAGATGCCGAGCACGTCGAAGACGCGCTGCTGCATCTCGGCGCGGTGGATGCGGATCGAGCCGCCGCCGATCTCCATGCCGTTGCAGACCATGTCGTAGGCGTAGGCGAGCGCCTCGCCCGGATGGTCCTGGAAGTTGTCGGACCACTCCGGCTTGGGGCCGGTGAACGGGTGGTGCACGGCGGTCCAGCCGCCCTCGCCGTCCTCCTCGAACATGGGCGCGTCCACGACCCACAGGAACGACCAGAGCGACTCGTCGATGAGCCCGCAGCGGCGGCCGATCTCCAGGCGGGCGGCGCCGAGCAGGTCGCGGGCCGCGCCGCGGGCGCCCGCGGCGAAGAACACCGCGTCGCCGGGCGCGGCGCCGACCTTGCCCGCCAGGCCGGAGATCTCCTGCTCGGACAGGTTCTTGGCGACCGGGCCGCCGAGCGTGCCGTCTTCCTGGACGAGCACGTAGGCCAGGCCCTTGGCCCCGCGGCTGCGCGCCCACTCCTGCCAGCCGTCGAGCTCCTTGCGGGTCTGGGAGGCGCCGCCCGGCATGACCACCGCGCCGACGTACTCGGCCTGGAAGACGCGGAAGGAGGTGCCGGAGAAGTAGTCGGTCATGTCGACGAGCTCCTGGCCGAAGCGCAGGTCGGGCTTGTCGGAGCCGTAGCGGGCCATCGCGTCGGCGTAGGTCATGCGGGGCAGCGGCAGGGGGATCTCGTAGCCGAGGATCTCGCGCCACAGCCGGCCGATCAGCTTCTCGCCGACCGCGATGACGTCCTCCTGGTCGACGAAGGACATCTCGATGTCGATCTGGGTGAACTCCGGCTGCCGGTCGGCGCGCAGGTCCTCGTCGCGGTAGCACTTGGCGAGCTGGTAGTAGCGCTCCAGGCCGGCCACCTGCAGCAGCTGCTTGAACAGCTGCGGCGACTGCGGCAGGGCGTACCAGCTGCCCGGCTGGAGCCGGACCGGCACCAGGAAGTCGCGGGCGCCCTCGGGGGTGGAGCGGGTCAGCGTCGGCGTCTCGACGTAGACGAAGCCGAGCTCGTTCATCACCTCGTTGGCGAGGTAGGTCGCCTTGGAGCGCACCCGCATCGCCTCGGCCACCTGCGGGCGGCGGATGTCGAGGTAGCGGTACTTCAGCCGGGCCTCCTCGGAGACGCCCGTGCCGCCCTCGATGGGGAACGGCAGCGGCGCGGACTCGCTGAGCACCTCGACCGCGTCGGCCACCACCTCGACCTCGCCGGTGGGCAGGTCGGGGTTCTCGTTGCCCTCGGGGCGCACGCGGACCTGGCCGACCACCTTCACGCAGTATTCGGCGCGCAGGTCGTGGGCGTGGTCCTCCTCCCGGAAGACCACCTGCGCCGAGCCGGAGGCGTCGCGCAGATCGATGAAGACCACCCCGCCGTGGTCACGGCGGCGGGCCACCCATCCGGCGAGCGTCACCTGCTGCCCGGCGTGCTCCTTGCGGAGCGACCCGGCCGTATGCGTGCGGATCACTGCACTTTCCCCTTCAAGACTTCCACGACCCGGGCCAGCGGCACCTCGGTCTGCTCAGCGGTGGTCAGGTCTTTCACTTGCACGGCTTGCGCCGCCAGGTCACGCTCGCCCAGGATCAGCGCGTAACGGGCCCCCGAGCGGTCGGCGCCCTTCATCGCTCCCTTGAGCCCCTTGCCGCCGAAGGCCATGTCGGCGCTGACGCCGGCCTCACGCAGCTCGGCCACGAGCAGGAACATCCGGCGGCGGGCGTCGTCGCCCAGCGCGACACCGTACACCTGGACGCCGCCGGGCGTGGCATCGCCGAGCAGCCCCTCGGACTCCATGGCCAGGACCGTGCGGTCGACGCCGAGCGCCCAGCCGACGCTGGGCAGCGGCGGGCCGCCGAGCATCTCGCTGAGCCCGTCGTAGCGGCCGCCGCCGCCGATCGCCGACTGCGAGCCGAGCCCGCCGTGGACGAACTCGAACGTGGTGCGGGTGTAGTAGTCGAGCCCGCGCACCAGCCTCGGGTCGTCCTCGTACGCGACGCCGGAGGCCTTCAGCAGGGCGCGGACCTCCTCGTGGTAGGCCTTGCAGGCGGCGCACAGGTGGTCGACGACCAGCGGCGCGCCGCCGAGCTGGGCCTGCACCTCGGGGCGCTTGTCGTCGAGCACCCGCAGCGGGTTGATCTCGATGCGGGCCCGCGTCTCCTCGTCCAGGTCGAGCCCGCGCAGGAACTCCTGCAGCGCGGCGCGGTAGGCGGGGCGGCAGGTCTTGTCGCCGAGCGAGTTGAGCAGCAGCGTGAACTGACGCAGGCCCAGCGAGGCGAAGGCGCGGGCGGCGAGCACGATCAGCTCGGCGTCGAGCGCCGGGTCCTCGGCGCCCAGCGCCTCCGCGCCGACCTGCCAGAAGTGGCGGTAGCGGCCCTTCTGGGCGCGCTCGTAGCGGAACTGGCTGCCCGAGTACCACAGCTTCACCGGCAGCTGGCCGTTGTGCAGGCCGTGCTGGAGCACGGCGCGGACCACCGACGCCGTGCCCTCCGGGCGCAACGTCAGCGAACGGCCCTTCTTGTCGGGGAAGGTGTACATCTCCTTGGAGACGATGTCGGTCGACTCGCCCACTCCCCTGGCGAACAGCTGGGTGTCTTCGAAGACCGGCGTCTCGACGTAGCCGTATCCCGCGCGCCTGGCCGGGGCGACGAGCGCCTCGCGGACGGCGAGCACCTGCTCGGAGCGGGGAGGCAGCCAGTCGAAGGTGCCTTTGGGTGCTTGGAAGGTCATCAGATTCCTCTTGTGGGACCGGCGTGCGGCGCGGCCTCCTTGAGATAAGGATTGGTGGCGCGCTCGCGGCCGATCGTGGTCTGTGGTCCGTGGCCCGGCAGGACGACCGTATCGTCAGGCAGCGGCAGGCACTTGGCGGCGAGGCTGCGCAGGATCGTCGGATAGTCGCCGCCCGGCAGGTCGGTGCGGCCGATGGAGCCGGCGAACAGCAGGTCACCGGAGAACATCACGCCGCGGCCCGCGTCTCCCCTGAAGCTCACCGACCCCCTGGTATGGCCGGGCGTGTGGTCGACGACCAGCTCCATGCCCGCGAGCTCCAGCGTGGCGCCGTCGGACAGCTCGCGCACGTCGTCGGGCTCGCTGAGGGTGAGGTCGCCGAAGAGGGAGGAACTCGTGGAAGACCAGCCCGCCGCCGGGTCGCTCAGCAGGTGGCGGTCGTCGGGGTGGATCCAGGCCGGTACGCCGCGCGCGCCGCACACCGGGGCGACCGACCAGACGTGGTCGAGGTGGCCGTGGGTGAGCAGGACCGCGACCGGCTTGAGACGATGCTCACGCAGCAGTTCGTCGACCCCCTCGACAGCGTCCTGACCGGGGTCTATGATCACGCACTCCTCGCCTTCCGCGGGCGCGATGACGTAACAATTGGTCTGGAAGGCCCCTGCGGGGAAGCCGGCGATGAGCATCTGCCTCAGCTGATCTCGTCAAAAAAGCCAATGGGAATGTAACCGAAGGGTACCGGTGCGGGTCGCCGGGCTGCGAATCATCGGCCTTTGGCCGATACGATTCGCCCACCTCAGTTGATTGACTACGGGAGGCAAAGCGGTGGCCACGGGCAAGGACCGGCAGAAGCAGCTGGCACGCGAGCACTACGAGCGCCAACAGCAGCGCCGGCTCGAGCGCGAGCAGCGCAACAAGCGCATGGCGATCATCGGCTCCACCGTGGGCGTCGTCGTCGTGGTCGGCGGCATCGTGGCCTCGGTCGCCCTGCTGGGCGGCGGCGACGAGCCCACAGAGGCGGCCGCCGAGCCGTCGGCGCAGGCGAGCACGTCCGCCCCGGCGGTCGCTCAGCCGAAGCCCTACGACGAGAAGACCGGCACCTGCGGCTACGTCGCCGACACCGGCGGCGGTCAGGTCAAGGACGTCGGCATGCCGCCGGAGAAGGTGGACCTGAAGCCGGCCAAGAAGACGATGACGATGAAGACCGGCCTCGGCGACATCGTGGTCGAGCTCGACAACGCCAAGGCGCCGTGCACCGTCAACTCGCTGCAGTTCCTGGCGGAGAAGGACTATTACGACGGCAGCAAGTGCCACCGGCTGGGCAACGAGCAGTTCCCGATGCTGCAGTGCGGCGACCCGACGGCCAAGGCCGACGGCAAGAGCCAGACCGACGGCTCGGGCGGCCCCGGCTACGTGCTGGTGGAGGAGAACACCAAGGACGCCAAGTACAAGCGGGGCGTGATGGCGATGGCCAAGACGCAGGCCCCGGGCAGCACGGGCAGCCAGTTCTTCCTGGTGTACGGCGATATCCAGCTCGACCCGCTTTACACACCGGTGGGTACGATCACGAAGGGGCTCGACATCCTGGACAAGGTGAACAAGGCGGGTGTCCTGGCAGGTACGGCTGACGGCACCGGAGCGCCGAAGGAAACCGTGGAAATCAAAGACGTGACAATCGCTGGCAAGAGCTGACGTAATACAAACTAGGGACGAACAGTCCCGAAGGGTCTGATGGAAAGTGCGGGAGGACACGGTGAGCACCGACCCGTGGGGCCGGGTAGACGACGACGGCACCGTCTACGTGCGAACGGCTGAGGGAGAGCGGGCCGTCGGGTCCTGGCAGGCCGGCGAACCCGAAGAGGCGCTGGCCTACTTCCATCGCAAGTACGACGAGCTGGCGGGCCAGGTCCAGCTGCTGGAGCAGCGGGTGCGGGGCACCGACCTGGCGCCCGCGCAGGCCGAGGCGAGCATCGTCAAGCTGCGCGAGGCCGTGGCCGACGCGCACGCCGTCGGTGACCTCGGCGCGCTGACGGCCCGGCTCGACGGGCTGACCGCACTGGTCGCGCAGCGCCGCGAGGAGCTGAAGGCGGCGCGCGAGGTCGCCCGCGCCGAGGCCAGGGCCGTCAAGGAGCGGATCGTCGCCGAGGCCGAGCGCATCGCCGAGGAGACCACCCACTGGAAGTCCGGCGGTGAGCGGCTGCGCCAGCTCGTCGAGGAGTGGAAGGCCGCCGACCGGATCGACAGGGTGACGGAGGCGCAGCTGTGGAAGCGCCTGTCGACCGCCCGCACCGCCTTCGCCAAGCGGCGCAAGGCCTACTTCGCCACCCTCGACGAGCAGCGCGAGGGCGTGCGTGCCACCAAGGAGGCCATCGTCGCCGAGGCCGAGGCGATCGCCGACTCCACCGACTGGGGGCAGACCGCGGCCGTCTACCGGGATCTGATGCAACGCTGGAAGAGCGCCGGCCGGGCCTCCAGGGAGGTCGAGGACGAGCTGTGGGGTCGCTTCAAGGCCGCCCAGGACCAGTTCTTCCAGGCCCGCTCGGCGGTGTTCGCCGAGCGTGACGCCTCGCTCGCCGCCAACGCGCAGGTGAAGGAGGAGCTGCTGATCGAGGCCGAGAAGCTGCTCCCGGTCACCGACGTGCGCACCGCCAGGGGCCAGCTCCGCCACATCCTGGAGCGCTGGGAGGCGGCCGGCCCGGTGCCCCGCGAGCACCGCGACCGCCTGGAAGGCGGGCTGCGCAAGGTCGACGAGGCCGTGCGCAAGGCCGAGGACGCCGAGTGGAAGCGCTCCAACCCCGAGGCCCGCGCCCGCGCCCAGAGCACCGTCGACCAGCTGCGCACCTCCATCGAGCAGTTGGAGAAGCGCCTGGCCAAGGCGCAGGCGGCCGGACGGGCCAAGGACGTCAAGGAGGCGGAGGAGGCCATCACGGCCCGCCGCGCCTGGCTGGAGGAGGCCGAGCGCACGCTCGCCGAGTTCAGCTGACCGAGCCCGGCTCGCGGTCCCTGCCCAGCGGAGGCGGGGCCGGCGAGCCGGAGGTCTCGATCATGGTGTGCCCGGTTGGCTATCGTGGCCGCCATGGATCCTGTGAGCGAGGCCCGTGCCCTGGTCGACGAGCTGTTCCCGGAGGCGCTGTACGCCCTGCTCGGCGGCAGCGTGGCGGCCGGGCGCCGGACCCCCACCTCCGACCTCGACATCCTGGTCGTCGTCGACGGGCTCGCGGCACCGTACCGGGAGTCCCTGCGCCGGCACGACTGGCCGGTCGAGCTGCTCGTGCACAGCCAGACCAGTTTCGGGGCCTGGCTGGAGCGTGACTTCGGCAACCGGCAGCCCGTGCTGGCCCGCCTCTGCGCCGAGGGGATCGTGCTGGCCGACCGGAGTGGCGGGCGGCTGGAGGCGCTCAGGGAGGACCTGAGAGGGCGGCTGGAGCGCGGCCCCGGGGCTCCGCACGACGCCGCGCTCGGCAGGGCCCGCTACGTGCTGTCCGATCTGCTGGACGATCTGGCCGGGGTGACCGACCCAGGCGAGCGGGCGTTCATCGAGTGGAACGTGGTCGAGGAGGCCGCGCGGCTGGCGCTGTCGCTGGGCGGGCGCTGGCAGGGCGGCGGCAAGTGGCTGCTGCGTGAGCTGCGCGCGCACGACCCCGAGCTGGCCCAGGCGCTGCTGAAGGCGCGGGAGACGCCCGGCGAGCTGGCGGCGGTGGCCGGAGGGGTGCTGGAGCGGGCCGGTGGACGCCTGTGGGAGGGATACCGGGCCGACGGCGACGTCTTCCACCGTCCGCTGCGGCACGTCACTCCTGAGGACCTGTCCGGGGCGACGGCGCAGAGCGCGGGCATGCGCCGGCTGGCGGCGGTCAGCGACGCCACCACCGGCTCGCGGCGGCTCTGGATGGGCCAGACGCACGTGGCGCCCGCGACCCGCTCGGCCGACCACCATCACGGCGAGTCGGAGACCGCCATCTACGTGGTGAGCGGCAGGCCGGTGTTCGTGTTCCTGGAGGACGGCGGGGAGCGGCGCATCGAGACCGGGCCGGGCGACTACGTGTTCGTGCCGCCGTTCGTCCCGCACCGCGAGGAGAACCCGGACCCGGAGCAGGAGGCGGTGGTGGTCATCGCCCGCAGCACCCAGGAGGCGATCGTGGTCGACCTGCCGGACCTGCGGATGCGGTGACGGCGGCCCCTCAGCCGCCCGCGCCGCTGACGCGGTAGACGTCGTAGACGCCCTGGATGCCGCGCACGGCCTTCAGGACGTGGCCCAGGTGCTTGGGGTCGCCCATCTCGAAGGTGAACTTGCTGACGGCCACCCGGTCGCGCGAGGTGGTCACGGAGGCGCTCAGGATGTTGACGTGCTGGTCGGAAAGCGTACGGGTGACGTCGGACAGCAGCCTGGGCCGGTCGAGCGCCTCCACCTGGATGGCCACCAGGAACACGCTGTCGTCGCCGGGCGACCAGCTGACCTCCACCAGCCGGTCGGGCTGCGACCTGAGCTGCTGGATGTTGGTGCAGTCGGAGCGGTGGACCGAGACGCCGTGGCCGCGGGTGACGAAGCCGACGATCTCGTCGCCGGGCACGGGGGTGCAGCACTTCGACAACCGCACCCACACGTCGGCGTCGCCCGCCACCACCACGCCCGCGCCGCCTCCGCCCCGGGGGCGGCCGCGCAGCCGGGTCGGCAGCGAGGTCTCGGCGATGTCCTCCTCGGCGCTCTCCACGCCGCCGATGGACGCCACCAGCTTCTGCACGACCGTCTGGGCGGCCGTGTGGCCCTCTCCGACGGCCGCGTACAGCGCCGACACGTCGGGGTAGCGCAGGTCACGGGCGAGCGCCAGCAGCGCCTCGCCGGACATCAGGCGCTGCAGCGGCAGGCCCTGCTTGCGCATCGCCCGGCCGATGGCCTCCTTGCCCGCCTCGATCGCGGTCTCGCGGCGCTCCTTGGAGAACCACTGGCGGATCTTGTTACGGGCGCGGCCCGACTTGACGAACTTCAGCCAGTCGCGCGAGGGCCCGGCGTCGGGCGACTTGGAGGTGAAGATCTCGACCGTGTCGCCGTTGCCCAGCCGCGACTCCAGGGGCACCAGCCGGCCGTTGACCCGGGCGCCGATGCAGCGGTGGCCCACCTCGGTGTGGACCGCGTAGGCGAAGTCGACGGGGGTGCCGCCCTCGGGCAGGGCGATGACCTGGCCCTTCGGGGTGAAGACGTAGACCTCCGACACCGACAGGTCGAACCGGAGCGACTCCAGGAACTCGCCCGGGTCGGCCGTCTCCTTCTGCCAGTCGAGGAGCTGGCGCAGCCAGGCCATGTCGCTGCCGGGCTTGACCTTGCCGACGGGGCCGGGCCCGCCGACCTCCTCCTTGTACTTCCAGTGCGCGGCCACGCCGTACTCGGCCCTGTGGTGCATGGCGTGGGTGCGGATCTGCAGCTCCACCGGCTTGCCCTCGGGACCGATCACCGTGGTGTGCAGCGATTGGTACATGTTGAACTTGGGCATCGCGATGTAGTCCTTGAACCGGCCGGGGACCGGGTTCCAGCGCGCGTGGATCGTTCCGAGCGCCGCATAGCAGTCGCGTACGGAGTCGACCAGGACCCGGATGCCCACCAGGTCGTAGATGTCGTCGAAGGCGACGTCGCGGGCGATCATCTTCTGGTAGACCGAGTAGTAGTGCTTCGGCCTGCCCTTGACCACGGCCCGGATGCGGGCCTCGCGCAGGTCGCCGGAGACCTTCTCGATGACCTCCTGCAGGAACAGGTCGCGCCGCGGCGCCCGCTCCGACACCATGCGCGCGATCTCGTCGTAGCGCTTGGGGTAGAGCATGGCGAAGGCGAGATCTTCTAGCTCCCACTTGATCGTGTTCATGCCCAGGCGGTGGGCCAGCGGGGCGAAGATCTCCAGCGTCTCGCGGGACTTCTGGTGGCGCTTGTGCTCAGGCAGGTAGCGCATCGTGCGCATGTTGTGGAGCCGGTCGGCCAGCTTGATGATCAGCACCCGGATGTCGCGGGACATGGCCACGACCATCTTGCGCACGGTCTCGGCCTGGGCCGCGTCGCCGAACTTGACCTTGTCGAGCTTGGTGACGCCATCGACCAGCGAGGCGATCGTGTCGCCGAAGTCACCGCGCAACTCGTCGAGGCCGTAGGCGGTGTCTTCGACGGTGTCGTGCAGCAGGGCCGCGCAGAGCGTCTCGTCGTCGGTGCCGAGCTCGGCCAGGATCGTCGCCACCGCCAGCGGGTGGGTGATGTACGGGTCGCCGCTCTTGCGCTTCTGGTCACGGTGGTGGTGAGCCGCCACCTCGTAGGCACGCTCGATGACACGCAAGTCGGCCTTGGGGTGGGTGGCCCGGACAGTGCGGAAGAGCGGCTCCAGCACCGGATTCATGGCCCCACCCCCAAACCGCCGACGGCGCGCCGCGGGTGCGGCCGGCGCGGCATCGGCTTGCGCGGCGGCACCACTCGCGTCCGTTACGTCGGGCACGACCACATCACGGGGCACTCAGACTCCTTACGTTCGAGTCCAGATCCCCAGTGTATCCAGGCGACGCACCCGGACCGCCTCGGGTCCTCTCCTCAGACGATCAGCAGGGAGCGGGTCTCCACTCCCGTGAGGCGCTCGCGCCCCTTCAGGAAGGCGAGCTCCATCAGCACGGAGACGCCCACCACCTCGGCTCCCGTCCTGCGCACGAGCTCCACCGCCGCCGCCGCCGTGCCGCCCGTGGCCAGCACGTCGTCGACGATGAGCACCCGGTCGCCGGGCGAGAAAGCGTCGTCGTGCACCTCGATGGTCGCCGAACCGTATTCCAGATCGTAGGACTCTTCGAGCACGGCGGCAGGCAGTTTGCCCTTCTTACGCACAGGTACGAAGCCGGCACCCTCCTGGTAGGCCACCGGCGCGGCCAGGATGAAGCCGCGCGCCTCGATGCCCACGATCTTGTCGGCCTCGAACCCGTCGGCCAGGGCGTCCACCACGGCGCAGAACACGGCGTGGTCGGCGAGCAGCGGGGTGATGTCCTTGAACACCACGCCGGGCTTGGGGTAGTCGGGCACGTCCCGGATGCGGTCCAGGATCAGCGCGGTCAGGTCGCTCATGAGGTGCTCCTCGGAGGGGTCAAGGTGGGTGGCGACGTGGAGGGGTCCGCGTCCGCCGGGCTTCATGATGGCGCATTCCCGCCCCTGACGTCCCCACGGCTGCGCCCCCGCCCGGGAGGGACGGGGGCGCGTGCGGACAGGTCAGCCCTTGGCCGCGGCGGCGCGCCTGGCGCCCTTGCCGCCGCCGGTGGAGGCGAGCCTCCTGGCGATGGCCTGGTACTTCGGCTCCCGCTCCTTGAGCGTCACCAGCAGCGGCGTGGCCACGCAGATCGACGAGTAGGTGCCGACCACCATGCCGACGAACAGGGCCAGCGCGAGGTCCTTCAGCGTGCCGGCGCCGAGCACGGTGGTGCCGATGAACAGGATCGCCGCCACCGGCAGGATCGCGACCAGCGACGTGTTCAGCGAGCGGATCAGCGTGTGGTTGAGCGCGTCGTTGGCGGCCATCGAGTAGGTCTGCTTCGACGTGGTGCCGAGCTTGGCCGTGACCTCCTTGATCATGTCGAACACCACGACCGCGTCGTAGAGCGAGTAACCCAGGATGGTCAGGAAGCCCAGCAGCGTCGCCGGGGTGACCTCGAACCCGGACCAGGCGTAGACGCCGGCCGTGATGACGAGGTCGTGCAGCAGCGCGACGATCGCGGCGAGCGCCATCTTCGGCTCGAACGCCATCGACAGGTAGGCGATGATCGCCACCATGAACGCGACCAGGCCCCACAGCGCCTTGGTGGAGACCTCACCGCCCCACGAGGCGCCGATCGACTGCACGTTGACCTGCTCGACCGGGGTGCCGAACTCCTTGGAGATCACGTCCTGCATCCGCAGGCTCTGGGCCTCGACGAGCGTCTCGGTCGTGACGCGGTAGCGGTCGCCGGCGGTCTGCACGATCGGCTGGTGGATGCCCTGCTCGCTGAACGTCTCGCGCACCTCCTGGACGCTGACGGTCTGCGTCGGCTGGAAGGAGAAGACCGAGCCGCCCTTGAACTCGACGCCCAGGTTGAGCCCGTTCCAGAGCAGGCCGGCGAAGGAGATCACCAGCAGGATGGCGGACAGGCTGTACCACAGCCGCCACTTCCCGACGAAGTCGACGTCGATCTCGCCCCGGTAGAGGCGTCGCCCCAGTCCCATCTCAGGCCTCCCGCGGGGTGGTCTTGCGGACGGATCCGCTGGTGTCGGCCACGCTCATGCGCTCGGCGTCCAGGCCGGACAGCGGATGACCCTTGGCGAAGAACTTCAGTCTGGCCAGCAGCGCGATGAAGGGCTTGGTGAACATGAACACCACGACGACGTCGATCAGCGTGGTCAGACCCATCGCGAAGGCGAAGCCGGCGACGCCGCCCACCGACAGCAGGTAGAGCACGATCGCGGCGATGAACATGACGGCGTCGGCGATCAGGATCGTGCGCCGGGCGCGGACCCAGGCCACTTCGACGGCCGCGCGGAGAGTCCGCCGGCCCTCCTTCATCTCGTCGCGTATGCGTTCGAAGTACACGATGAAGGAGTCGGCGGTGATGCCGATGGAGACCACCAGGCCGATGATGTGCGGCAGGGAGAGCCGGAAACCGGCGTTCTGCCCCAGCACGACCACCGCGGTGTAGGTCAGGATCGAGGCGACCACGAGGCTCAGCACGGCCACGATGCCGAGGCCGCGGTAGTAGAGCAGGCAGTAGACGACCACGAGGGCCAGGCCGATGACGCCGGAGATGAGGCCGCCCTGGAGCTGGTCCTGGCCGAGCGTCGAGGAGACCGTGTCGATGGAGCTGCGCTCGAACTTCAGCGGAAGCGCGCCGTACTTGAGCTGCTCGGCGAGTTCGGTGGCGGACTGCTGGTCGAACTGGCCGGTGATCTCGGCGCGGCCGCCGGGAATCGGGCTGATGATGTTGGGAGCGGTGATGACGACGCCGTCGAGGACCACCGCGACCTTGTTGCGCGGTTCCTGCGAGTTGTAGGCGGTGGAGGTGAGCTTGCTCCACTCCTGGGCGCCGGCGCTCTTGAAGTCGAGCTGGACCACCCATTCGGTGGTGCCCTGCTGGACTCCGGCTGTGGCGGTGCTGATGTCGGTGCCGACGACCTTCGCTACGTCGAGGACGTACTTGAAGCTGCCGTTGGACTCACACGCGGCGTACTGCTTGCCGGGGTCGTCCTGGACTCCCTGGCCTCGGTTCTTCGGGTCGGTGCAGTCGAGCGCGGCGTACTGCTTGAGCACGGCCGGGTCGATGCCCTTGGTGTCGATCTGCGGGTTGGGGGTCTGAGCGTTGGGATCTGGTGCGGGCTCGTCGGTCGCTGACGGCGACGGTGTCGACTTCTTGTCCCTGTTGCCCCTGTCGCCCTGAGAGGGAGTCGGGGAAGTCGACGGCGCCGGGTCGGTCAGCGCCGACGAGAGCGCCTTCCCGGTCGGAGAGACTGACGGTGACCCCGAAGGCTGCGGCCTGGCCGACTGGCTCGGCGCGACCGACGGCGTCGACGACGACGGGGCCGTCGACGCCGTCGGGGAGACGTCCGGACTGGGCGCCTCGGTGGCGAGCTGTTCCTGCGCGATCGGAGTCATCTCCATCGCCAGGACCTGCCGGAAGCGGAGCTCCGCAGTGGTGGCGACCAGCTTGATGGCCTCGCTCTGCCCGACGCCCGGGATGGAGATGATGATGTTGTCGCCTGACTTGGCGACCTCGGCGTCGGAGATGCCGGTGCCGTTGACCCGGTCGCGGATGATGTTGACCGCGCGGTCGAGGATCTCCTCAGGAGGAGAGGCACCGTCCTGGGTGACCGGTGACAGTGTCACCGTCGTACCGCCGGCGAGATCGAGTCCTAGTTTCGGCGTGAACGCCTTCTGCAAGAACATCGTCCCGCCCAGGGCGAGGATGAGCGCCAGGAGCAGCAGGAGCGTTCGCCCCGGCTTGCTGTGGCTGCTGGTCGGTCGGGCCACTGGTCGTCAGTTCTTTCGGATTGGGGTCATGGGTTCAGGACTTCTTGCGGGAGTCCTGGTCGTCGTTGTGCTCCGCGCTCGTGTCACCGTCGGCCGGCTCGTCGGCGATGGGCTCGTCGGCCACCGGGTCACCCGGCGTGACGATACGGCCGATGGCGGCCTTGACCCAGCGCGTCTCGATGTTGGGCGCGATCTCGAGGACGACATCTTCATTGTCCACCGCGACGACGGTGCCGAACAGGCCTGTCGTCGTCATGACACGAGTGCCCGGCGTCAACGAGTTCTGCATCTGGATCGCCTCCTGCTGGCGCTTGCGCTGCGGGCGAATCAGCAGGAAGTAGAACACCACCACCAGAAGGATCAGCGGCGCGATGCTCATGAGTTGGTCCATCAGGGGCGACCTTCCATCGTCGTACAGTGAGTTGACACCGGCTTCCCGCCGGAAATTCCGCGGTTGCGGGCGGCGCCGCTCAGCGCATCAGCCTACACAGCCAGCCAAGCCACGGAGTGTAGGCGCTTGTTGCGAAACGCGGCAACGAGGCAGCGTTTCGGCGCGCGGGGAAGTTCCCGATTCGCATTGGTTGCAACCGATTCGTGATCAGGTGGAGGGTCCGGCACCGAACGCGTCGGGCGGTGGCGTCATGCCGAGGTGCGTCCAGGCGGCGGCGGTGGCGACCCGGCCGCGCGGGGTGCGCGCGATCAGGCCCTGCCGCACCAGGAACGGCTCGGCCACCACCTCGACGGTCTCCGGCTCCTCCCCCACGGACACGGCGAGGGTGGACAGGCCGACGGGGCCGCCGCCGAACTTGCGCAGCAGCGCGCCGAGCACCGCCCGGTCGAGCCGGTCGAGCCCCTCGCCGTCGACCTCGTACAGCTCCAGCGCCCTGGCCGCCACCGCGCGGTCGACCACGCCGCCGGCGCGCACGTCGGCGTAGTCGCGCACGCGGCGCAGCAGCCGGTTGGCGATGCGGGGGGTGCCGCGCGAGCGCCTGGCGATCTCGTTGGCGGCGTCGTCGGGCAGCTCGACGGCGAGCAGCGCGGCCGAGCGGCGCAGCACCTGCTCCAGCTCGCCGGTCTCGTAGAAGTCCATGTGGGCGGTGAACCCGAACCGGTCGCGCAGCGGCGCCGGCAGCAGGCCGGCCCGGGTGGTGGCGCCGACGAGCGTGAACGGGGCGATGTCGAGCGGGATGGCGGTGGCGCCGGGACCCTTGCCGACGACGATGTCGACGCGGAAGTCCTCCATCGCCATGTAGAGCATCTCCTCGGCGGGGCGGGCCATCCGGTGGATCTCGTCGATGAACAGCACCTCGCCGTCGCCCAGCGTCGACAGGATGGCCGCCAGGTCGCCGGCGCGCTCCAGCGCGGGGCCGGACGTGATGCGCAGCGGCGCGCTCAGCTCCGCCGCGATGATCATGGCGAGGGTCGTCTTGCCGAGCCCCGGCGACCCGTTCATCAGCACGTGGTCGGGCGGCCTTTGCCGCCGCAGCGCGCTTTCCAGCACCAGTGACAGCTGTTCGCGCACCCGGGCCTGGCCGATGAACTCCGCCAGCCGCTTGGGCCGCAGCGCCGCCTCGATCTGCCGCTCCTCGCCGTCGGCGTCGGGCGACACGAGCTCCCGCTCGAACGTCACGACACCACCTCCGCCGGGGATCGGGACGGGCCCACGCCTCCAGGGTGGCGGGTCATCGGACGCTCAGCGCCCGGAGCGCGGCCTTCAAGAGGGCGGCGATCTGCGGCGCGCGGCCGGCGGCCAGGTCGGCCTCCGCCTGGGGCTCGACGGCGGCGACGGCCTCGTCGGCGTCCTTGCCGGAGTAGCCCAGCCCGACCAGCCCCGAGTGGACCTGCTCGCGCCACAGGGTGTCCTTGCGTGAGCCGTTGAGCGCGGCGTCGACCGCCTCCGGGGAGGCGCCCAGGCGGTCTTTCAGCTCCAGGACGATGCGCTGGGCGCCCTTCTGGCCGATGCCCGGCACCTGGGTGAGCGCCTTGAGGTCGGCTCCGGCCACGGCCACGCGCAGGGCCTGCGGGGAGTGGACGGCGAGCATGGCCAGGGCGAGCTTGGGGCCGACGCCGCTGGCCGTCTGGAGCAGCTCGAAGACGGCCCGCTCGTCGTCGGTCGCGAAACCGTACAGGGTGAGCGACTCCTCGCGCACCACGAGCGAGGTGGCCAGGCGCGCCTCCTGCCCGGTCCTGAGCGTGGCGAGGGTGCCGGGCGTGCAGTGGACGAGGACGCCGACGCCGCCGACCTCGACGACGGCCGCGTCGGGGGCGACGGCGGCCACCCGGCCGGTCACGGAGGCGATCACGGCCGCACGCCCTTCCGCGAGGCGCGGGCGACGGCCTCGGCCAGGCGGTGCTGGGCGCCGCCGCGCCACACATGGCAGATGGCCAGCGCCAGCGCGTCGGCGGCGTCGGCCGGCCTGGGCATCTCGCTCAGCCGCAGCAGCCGGGTGACCATGGCGCCGATCTGCTTCTTGTCGGCGGTGCCGCTGCCGGTGATGGCGGCCTTGACCTCGGACGGCGTGTGGAGCGCGACCGGCAGGCCGCGGCGGGCGGCGCACAGCACGGCGATGCCGGCGGCCTGGGCGGTGCCCATGACGGTGCGGACATTGTGCTGGGCGAAGACCCGCTCGACCGCGACGGCGTCGGGGCGCACGTCGTCGAGCCACTGCTCGATGCCGGCCTCGATGCCGACGAGCCGGGCGCCCAGCTCGTCGCCGGCGGCGGTGCGGACCACCCCGACGGCCACCAGGCTGAGCGGCGCGCCCGGGCGCCCCTCGACGGCTCCCAGGCCGCACCGGGTCAGCCCCGGATCGACGCCCATCACCCGCACCGGCATGCCTCCCCGCCCCGCCGAACACTAGTTCGGCACGAGACTCTACCCCGCCCGGCCTGCCCGCGCACCGGGAAACGCCTGTCAGAAGTAGTCGAGCATGTACGGGCGAGCGGCGAACGCGGCGTCGAGCACCTCGTCGTGCCGCTCGTCGCCGGTCATGAGCCCGCCGCGCCGCAGCGTGGCGGTCGGGATGCCCGCGTACAGGGCCGAGAAGGCGTTCACGCTCAGCACGGGCGCGTCTTCCCCGGCGGCGTCCGCCTGGCCGAGCCGGGTGGCGGCGCCGGAGCCGCCCGCGAACTCCAGGCGCCACAGGCCCGCGTTGCCCGCCCGCAGCGGGTCATCCACCCGCACGACGACGGCGGCTCCGACCGCGGCCGGATAGCCCCTGCGCGCCACCGCTTCCACCAGGTCGATGACCCGGAACATCCACCGCACCTGCTCGGTCTTCTCCTTCGACCGCTCGCGCAGCAGCCACAGCACCGGGTCGTCGGGCGCGACCACGGCCTTGACCTGCTTGGCGACCGACGAGGACGTGCCGACCAGCGACCACAGCGCCCTGGCGGTGTCGGCCGAGCCGGCGACCACGCCGTCGACCTCGATGTCCTGGCCGTCCCACCGGTAGACGACGAACCCGTCGTCGGCCAGGTAGAGGAAGTCGTCCTCCTCGGACAGCCACAGCCGCCAGATGTCCTCCCCGTACGTGATGGGGCCGCTGGCGCGGGCGGCGCCGTGCAGCCGGTGCAGCAGGGCGATGACCTCGGCGGCGTCGTCGGGCCCCATCCGGCGGAGCTTGACGTCCTTGCCTGGCGGGATCGTGCGCAGCGCCTCGGCGGGCAGGGTCATCAGGTTCTGGGCGCCCGCGTGCTCGTAGCCGAGCGACCGGTAGATGGGGGTGGTGGCGGGATAGAGCGCCGACACGGCGTCGCCGAGCGCGGCGGCCCGCTCGATCACGGCGCGCATGATGAGGCTGCCGACGCCGCGCCCGCGGTCTTCCGGGCTGACGGTCACGCCGGCGACGCCGGACATGGGCTGCGGCCTGCCGTGCCACCACTGGGTGAAGGGCCGCAGCCGGGCGGCGGCCGCCATCCGGCCGCCGTCGAAGGCGCCCAGGTAGCGGCCCGCGGCCAGGGTCGGGTGCACCAGCTTGCGGAAGGTCTCCACGTGTCCGGCGGGGATGGGGCCGAAGGCGCGCTTGCGAAGGTCGAGCACGGCGTCGAGGTCGTCGGCCGTCAGGTCACGAATGTCCACAACCGTCCAACCTAAGCATCCGGCCCGTGCTCCCGCGACCCGATATCGCGCCCGACGGTGAGGGCGAGCCGGTCCAAGTACAGCAGTTGCGCCGCGACGGCGGCGGCGAGCGCGAGCACGATCGCGATCAGCGGTGTGGCGAGACCCACGTCGGCGCCGCCGCCGGGGAACTGGCTCGACGCCATGAACTGGGCGAGCGGCGCGGTGGCCAGGTCCGGCTGCTGGGTGACCAGGAGCGGCCAGAGCAGGTCCTGGGCGTTCACCAGCGTGACGGCGACGACCAGGACGCAGGCCATCGGGAACGAGGGTCTGACGACGCCTGAGAGCAGGTCGCCGGTGTTGCGCTCGGCCAGGCCCTTGCAGAGCAGGGTGAGGATGACCAGGGCGGGCACGCTGACGAGCAGCGGTGGCACGAGGGCGGCGACGGTGTCGACGAGACCGAGGCCGCGCAGGGTGTTCCAGTTGGCGATGCTGAGCGGGCCCGCGCCGACGAACAGCCAGGGGGCGAACGGCAGCAGGAGCCACTCGCTGCGCCTGCCCAGCGGGCGCAGGCCGCCGATGCCGAGCGCGCCGAGATAGGCGACGCCGACGGAGACCAGCGCGCCGGCGAAGGCGGGCAGCCAGGTGTTCAGGTGCACGTTCCGCCCGTGGGGCGCGCCCGCCTCCGCCGGCTGGAGAAGGGCCGACAGCCAGGGCCGGCTCCACAGGAAGACGAGAACCGTCGCCACGAGCAGCGCGGCCACCCCGACGGCCATGCCCGCCGCCGAGGGCTTCCGGGCGGTGTCCGGCTTCCCGGCCCCGGTCTCGTACGGGGTGCCCGGCGCGTACGGGTTGCCCGGAGGGGGCGCGGCGCCGTACGGGACGGCCGCGCCCGGCGGCTGGCCGGACAGCCCGGTCGCGAGCCCGGCGTCCTGCGGCCGGGCCTGGAAGTACGGACTGCCTGGGCCCGCCGCGGAAGCCCGCGCGGAGTGATCCTCGTCCGGAGCGGTGGCGGGGGTCACGGTGAGGCGCATGCGGGTGGCGATCGCGAGGATGGTGGCGGCGATGCCGAGCACGCCGAGGATCACGCCCGTCAGGGTGGCGATCGCGGCTCCCATGCCCAGCCTGGCCGCCCGCCAGGTGAACGTGTACTGCAGGAGCGCGAGCGTCTGGGTGGAGTCGCGCGGCCCGCCCCCGGTCAGCACCAGCCCGAGCGTGAACAGCTGCAGCCCCGCCGCGACGGTGGCGAGCGCGACGATCCCGGCGACCGCGAGCATGGCCGGGGTGACGGTGCCGCCGCGCAGGGCGGGCAGGAACGCCAGGACGGCCAGCGCGCACACCACGCCGAAGGTGGCCGCGGCGACGATGAGCCGGAGCGTTCCCGGGGCGGTCGCCGGTTCGGCGAGTGAGCGTGCCATGGCCGTCAGGCCCTCGGCGTCCGGCCGGAGCCCGCGCAGCCAGGAGACGGCGACGGCGGCCGGCGAGAAGGTCACCAGGGACAGCGACAGCAGGATGCGCCCGGCCCGCCTTACCCAGGCGCCGCCCCGGTCGAGGGCGAGCGCCAGCAGCGGCGCGACCACCAGGGCGACGAGCAGCGGCATGATCGTCACCGACAGGGTGAAGCCGAGCGCCGGCCGGAACGAGTCGTCGCCGAACAGCCGGCCGTAGTTGCCGAGCCCGGCGAACGCGCTCGGCCCCACGAGCCCGCCCGAGCGCAGGCTGAAGCCGATCGTCAGGACCGTGGGCAGGAGCAAGGTGATCAGCATGCCCAGCACGGCCGGCATGAGGAGCAGCCAGCCCAGCACCGGGGCCGGGGAGTCAGGAGTGCGGGAGGTCACGACGCCCGACCCTATGCCGATTCCGGCCCGCCCTGCTACGCGTCCGGGAACGTGCCGAGCGGGAACGACGGCCCCCCTGGGACGGCCCCCAGGAGGTCGCTGACGGCACGCCGTGAGCCCTCGGCTACCCAGGCCGGACGACGCGCCCGCCTCCGCGCGACGGCGCGCTGAGCGCCCGCGAGGAGCAGGCTCGCGACGGCGGCCCGTCAGGCGTCGAGCTTCTCCATGACCTCGTCGGAGACGTCGAAGTTGGCGTAGACGTTCTGCACGTCGTCGCTGTCCTCGAGCGCGTCGATGAGCCGGAACACCTTCTTGGCGGCCTCCTCGTCGAGGGGCACGCTCATCGTCGGCAGGAAGCTGGAGTCGGCCGAGTCGTAGTCGATGCCGGCGTCCTGCAGCGCCTTGCGCACCGGCACCAGGTCGCCCGCCTCGCACACCACCTCGAACGACTCGCCCAGGTCGTTGACCTCCTCGGCGCCCGCGTCGAGGACGGCCATGAGCACGGTGTCCTCGTCGAGCCCGTCGCCGGGCACGATCACGACGCCCTTGCGGTTGAACATGTAGGACACCGAGCCGGGGTCGGCCAGCGAGCCGCCGTTGCGGGTCAGCGCGACCCGGACCTCCGAGGCGGCGCGGTTGCGGTTGTCGGTCAGACACTCGATGAGCACCGCGACGCCGCCGGGGGCGTAGCCCTCGTACATGATGACCTGGTAGTCGGCGCCGCCGGCCTCCAGGCCGCCGCCACGCTTGCGGGCCCGCTCGATGTTGTCGTTGGGGACCGAGTTCTTCTTCGCCTTGAAGATCGCGTCGAACAGCGTGGGGTTGGCATCCGGGTCAGGCCCGCCAGTCCTGGCCGCCACCTCGATGTTCTTGATGAGCTTCGCGAACAGCTTGCCGCGCTTGGCGTCGAGCGCGGCCTTCTTGTGCTTCGTCGTCGCCCATTTGGAGTGGCCGGACATCGCCTATAGCTCCCTCACCATGTCTACGAAGTATCGGTGCACGCGCGTGTCTCCCGTCAGCTCGGGATGGAACGACGTCGCGAGCAACGGCCCCTGTCGGACCGCGACGATCCTATCCCCAGGCTCGGCCCGCCCCAGCACGTCGACTCCCGGCCCGACCGATTCGACCCAGGGGGCGCGGATGAAGACGGCGTGCACGGGGGCGCCGGCGAAGTCGAGGCCGGCCTCGAAGGAGTCGACCTGGCGGCCGAAGGCATTGCGCCTGACCACCATGTCGATGCCGCCGATCGTCTGCTGGCCGGCGACGCCGTCCTCGATGCGGTCGGCCAGCATGATCATGCCGGCGCACGAGCCGTAGGCGGGCATGCCTTCCTTGACCCGCATCCGCAGCGGTTCGAGCATGTCGAAGGTCTCGGCGAGCTTCCACATGGTGGTCGACTCGCCGCCGGGGATGACCAGGGCGTCGACGGCGTCGAGCTCGGCCGGCCGGCGCACGGGGCGGGCCTCGGCGCCCGCCTCCTGGAGCATGCGCACATGCTCACGCACGTCGCCTTGCAGAGCGAGTACCCCGATTTCGGGCACGGTCGTCCTTCCGTCAGCTTCAGGGTGTCGTCCGTTCAACACCGCACATACCTGACATCTTCCTACAGAGCCAGTTCGGCGTAGAGCGGCCGGTGATCGGAGAGCGTGACGCCGTGGCCGACGTGGCAGCGGCGGACGGCGCCGGGCGGCGCGAACACGTAGTCGAGTTTCTTGCGCCTGCCGCTGCCCAGGTGCGTCCATCGTCCGGTGCGGTCGCCGCCGCGCTGGTCGCACTCCTGGTGACGCCGGTAGGCGGGGGCGACCGCGCGGCGGCCGGCGGCGGCGCCGGTGCGGCTGTCCGGCGGCGCGGCGTTCAGGTCGCCGCCGAAGACGGCCCGGTGGCCCTCCTTGTCGGCGACGTCGAGCAGCCTTCTGATCTGTTTGGTGCGGTAGGGGGCGCCCGGCTGCCTGTCGTCGTAAGAGGTGCCGGCCGACAGGTGGGTGTTGCAGGCGTGCACGCGGATGGCCCGAACGGTGGCGCAGAGGACGGCGCGGCGTACGTACCAGGGCGGGGAGGGCAGCGGGTGGACGCGGAAGTCGGCCTCGTGGCGGGCGACGGCGACGGCGACGCTCTGCGCGCCGCGCGGGCGGCCGAGGCGGTCGGGATGGCACGGGTACGGGACGCCGGCGGAGTCCAGCAGGCTCCAGGAGCCGACCGTCCAGGCGCGGCCGGTGCGGATCTCCAGCGTGCGTTCGAGGGTGTGGGTCGCGCCGGAGCAGAACTCCTGCAGGAAGATCACGTCCGGGCGGACGGGGGCGCCGATCGCGTGCCCGCTGATGTTCCAGGCCAGCTCCTGGGCTCCGGCCCGGTAGAGGGCGCACGCCGCGTTCGTGCCCGCGCACACGTTCCAACTGAGCACCGACAACCGGACCCGCCCGTCCGCCGCGACGCCCGTGACGGTCAGGGCCAGCGTGAGGATCAGCCGTGCGACCACGAACGCATCCAACCAGATGGCCAGACTCCCGCGGATCCCGTACGAGCAGACAGCAACCCAGCCCCACCCCGGCGAAACGGAGCCTGGGAACCCCACCGGCCCCATCACCGGGCGAGACCCGCAACTCCCGCTTCCGGGACGACGCCACAAGCGAGAGTCCGCGGCCCCCGACACGAACGTCACGAACCAGAGTCGGGAAAACCTGGTCTCGCGCGAGTGTCACCAGCCAAGGCCCGAAAACCCCGCCTTGGCACGGACGTCACAATTGCGGTCCCAGCTCACCTCCCGCGCGGACATCAAACCGCGGTCCCAGCCCACCTCCCGCGCGCACCTTCACAACGCGCCCCAAAACTCCACCTCACGCGGGCATCACAACCGTCCGCGTCCGAGAAGCCTCCCCGCGCGAGCGTGACGCGCCAGGACCCGAAAACCCCCACCTCGCGCGCGAGCGTCATGGGGCGATCCCACCTCCTCGAGGTCCTCACGGGCGAGGCTCTGGGATCCGCGTCGGCGGAGAACGCCGCGCTCAGGATCTGCGGGTAACAGCCCTCGGGCCTCACGGGCCGGCGTTGGGAATCCGCGTTGGAGGGAACGCCGCGCTCAGGACCCGTGGGGGCCGTCCCCCGGCCCCACGGGCAAGCGTGAGCTCGGGGTGGATGGTCGCGCAGTGGTAGCGGCCGGCCCCCGGGCCGCACGGGCGAGCGTCCGGGATCCGCGCCGGAGAGAACGCCACGTTCAGGATCTGTGGGTAGCCGTCTCCTGGGGCGGGGTTCCGCCCTCAGAGGGGTCACGGGCATTCGATCGCCCAGCGAACGGTGTCCTCGGCCGTCATCTGGCCGCTGACACGGGCCGACGGGTCGAATCGGCGCAACGCCCGGGATCCGGTCATCACGAAGGTGGCCTTGGTGTACGCCTCCGCACGGGGCTCGCGTACGGTCGGCGCCACCTTGCGGAGTGCGGCATCCCAGCTCCTGGGAGGACCTCAGAGGCGAGGGTCTGGGATCGCCACGCGGATAGCCGTCTCCGGGAGGGGAGGGCTGGAGGCGGGGTTCCGCCCCCAGAAGATCACGGGCGTTCGGTTTCCCAGCGGACGGTGTCCTCGGCCGTCATCTGGCCGCTGGAGCGGGCCGACGGGTCGAGCGGGCGCAGGTAGGTCTGCTGGACGCCCGGGACCCGGTCCTCGATCACGAAGGTGGCCTTGGTGTGCGCCTCCGCGCCGGGTTCGCGTACGGTCGGCACCACCTTGAAGTCGGCGGTGAGCCGCTCGCGCTCGACCCGGGTGATCACGTAGCCGCGCTGGTTGTTGTAGAAGCGCAGGTGGGGGTTGATGCCCAGGAAGGGATGCGTGGCGGGGTCGGAGTCGGCGCCGTCGCCGCCGCTGGTGATGGAGGTGGCGACGAGTTCGGAGCCGACCGAGGGCCCGGTCGGGTCGTCGTAGTCGAGCTTGAGGTCGGCGGCCCAGTGGGCGTGCACGTCGCCGGTGAGCACGACCGGGTTGCGCACGCCGGCGTCGATCCAGCCCTGGGTGATGCGCCGCCGGGAGGCGACGTAGCCGTCCCAGGCGTCCTGGCTGGTGACCTTGGCGGGGCCGGCGTTGTTGTCGCGCTGGGCGAAGAACACCTGCTGGCCCAGGACGTCCCACCGGGCGCCGGAGCGGCGGAAGCCGTCGAGCAGCCACTCCTCCTGCCGGGCGCCGGTGATGGACCTGGCGGGGTCGGCGGCGTCGGGGCAGTCGCGGTAGCCGTCGCCGCAGCCCTGGTCGTCGCGGTACTGGCGGGTGTCGAGCATGTGGAAGGTGGCCATCCGGCCCCACCGCACCCGCCGGAACAGCTGCATGTCGACGCCGCGCGGGATGGAGTCATGGCGCAGCGGCATGTTCTCGTAGTAGGCGCGGAAGGCGGCCTCGCGCCGGGCGAGGAAGTCCGGCTGCGGCCGGTCGGGGCGCTCGGGGATCTCGCCGGCCCAGTTGTTGTCCACCTCGTGGTCGTCCCAGACGACCAGCCACGGCGCGGCGGCGTGCGCGGCCCGCAGGTCGGGGTCGGTCTTGTACTGGGCGTGCCGGAGCCGGTAGTCGGCGAGGGTCTCGGTCTCCGGGCCCTCATGGTCGCGGACGTTGCCGCCGGGGGCCTCGTAGCTGTTCCTGGCGTACTCGTACTGGTAGTCGCCCAGGTGCAGGATGAGGTCGGGGTGCTCCTCGGCGAGCCTGCGGTAGGCGGTGAAGTAGCCGTGCTCGTACTGGCTGCAGGAGACGAAGGCCATCGCCAGCGGGCCGCCGTAGGAGTGCGGGTGCGGCGCGGTGCGGGCGCGCCCGACAGGCGAGACGTACGGGCCGGCGCGGAAGCGGTACCAGTAGTCGCGCCCGGCGCTGAGGCCGTCCAACTCGACGTGCACGCTGTGGCCCCATTCCGGCGCGGCGACGGCGACGCCGGAGCGGACCAGGCGGCGGCAGCGCTCGTCGGCGTACACCTGCCAGCGCACCTGGACGGGCCGGGCCGGCATGCCGCCGAGTCCGTCCTCGGCCAGCGGTTGCGGGGCGAGCCTGGTCCACAGCACGAAGCCGTCGCTGCCGGGGTCGCCGCAGGCGACGCCGAGGGTGAAGGGATCGGTGCGCGGATCGCGTGAGGCGAGGGCCTGCGCGGTCCCTGGGTCCGCGTGCGCGGCGGCGGGGACGGCGGCGGCCGCGCCGGCCGCCAGACCGGTGACGAGGAAGTGCCGGCGGTTGAGCTCGGGCATGGGAGGCTCCTGAGGAGGCGATCATGGCCAGGGGGACGTCCGTATCCTGACTGGTGATCCTGACTCCCGAGTGAACGCCGATCAACACAAAAATGGCGACATCCTTCGCGGATGTCGCCATTTTCGGAAATAAGCACCCACTGTACGGGTCACCCGCCGGACAAGATCGTCTCATCCGGCGGGCCCGGACACGGGGTGCGACGCGCCGGTTACCAGCCGCGCTCGGCCAGGCGGTGCGGCTGCGGGATCTCGTCGACGTTGATGCCGACCATGGCCTCGCCCAGGCCGCGCGAGACCTTGGCGATGACGTCGGGGTCGTCGTGGAAGGTGGTGGCCTTGACGATCGCGGCGGCCCGCTTGGCCGGGTCGCCCGACTTGAAGATGCCGGAGCCGACGAACACGCCCTCGGCGCCGAGCTGCATCATCATCGCGGCGTCGGCCGGGGTGGCGATGCCGCCCGCGGTGAACAGCACGACCGGCAGCTTGCCGGCCTTGGCCACCTCGGCGACCAGCTCGTACGGGGCCTGCAGCTCCTTGGCGGCGACGTACAGCTCGTCCTCGGGCAGCGAGGCGAGGCGCTTGAGCTCGCCGCGGATGGTGCGCATGTGGGTGACGGCGTTGGAGACGTCGCCGGTGCCGGCCTCGCCCTTGGAGCGGATCATGGCCGCGCCCTCGGTGATGCGGCGCAGGGCCTCGCCCAGGTTGGTGGCGCCGCACACGAAGGGCACCGTGAACTGCCACTTGTCGATGTGGTTGGCATAGTCGGCCGGGGTGAGCACCTCGGACTCGTCGACGTAGTCGACGCCGAGCGACTGCAGCACCCGCGCCTCGAGGAAGTGGCCGATGCGGGCCTTGGCCATGACGGGGATCGAGACGGCGTTGACGATCCCGTCGATCATGTCGGGGTCGCTCATCCTGGAGACGCCGCCCTGCGCGCGGATGTCGGCGGGCACGCGCTCCAGGGCCATGACGGCGACCGCACCGGCGTCCTCGGCTATCTTCGCCTGCTCGGGGGTGACGACGTCCATGATGACGCCACCCTTGAGCATCTCCGCCATGCCTCGCTTGACGCGGGCGGTGCCGGTGCCGGTGGTCGACGGGGTTTCGGGCGTGCTGGTGGACAACGGTCTTCCTCACGAGCTAGGGGGGAACGGTAAGTTTTCAAACCCATCGTAGGTCCTGAGGCACTTCTCCCCCGCATGCCACCATGTCACGAATGGCGCGGAGTTTTGTACGTCACGGCGTCACGGGCTTGCGGCTGGCGAGCGCCACCCAGACCTGACCGGGCGCGAAGTTCATCGGCTCGCCGCTCTGTGTGGTGAACGTCGTGCCGCCCTCTTCGGATTCCCGCTCCCACCTCGCCTTGTACGCCTTGCCGTCGCGCAGCACGATGGCCGAGCCCTTGCCGACCGTCTTCACCAGCGGCGTGTAGCTCTGGTTGGAGTCGTGGAACTCGGAGCGCTCGGTCTTGGTGTACTGGATGACGACCGTGGACGCGCCGAGCTGGCCGCCCTCCGCCGCCACGTCCTTCTTGCCGTCCTGCCAGATCAGCCACTGCTTCTCGTCCTCCGACCAGCGGAAGGTGAAGCGCGCGGCGGGCCACTTGACGGTGTACGACGTGCGGTCGACACCGCCCTCCGCGGGCGGATCGCCGAAGGTGAAGCCGATGTCGCCGGCCTTGCTCGCCTGGCGGGCGGCGGCCAGGAGCTTCTTGGGCCTGGCGAACAGGTTGTAGGGGGCGTAGCGGCCGGGCTCGCGGTAGTAGGCGCCGGGCACCCGGCTGTCGGAGACGTCGTGCAGCGACGCCTCGGCGATGAACGGCAGCATCTTGGTCTGCGCGCCCGAGTACGCGAACGCGGGCTCGCCGAACATGGGCGCCACGTGCAGGTCGGTGATGCGGGCGCTGCGGACCGGCCCGATCTTGGCCGGGATCTTCGAGGAGAAGACCGCGATCAGGCGGGTCAGGCCGGCCTCGACCTGCGTGACGTACACGATGTCGGCGCTCTTGAGACCCATCTGCGGCTTGCCCGCCGCGGTGTTCTCGATCTTGACGGCGAGCACCGGCTTCATCTTGTCGGCGGGCTGCCCGGTGAAGGGATGCAGGTTCTCCGGCGTCGGCTCCTCGGTCGGCGTGGCCGACTCGCTGGCCTGCGGGGCGGCGCCCCCCGCGGGCTCGTCCGACGAGCAGGCCGTGACGGGGAGCAGAACAGCCAGCCCGGCCAGCGTCACGGTGATCATCCGGGGTAGCCGCACCTGTACACTCCTCCGCTTTTGCCCAGAACGGATGGAAGCTTACCGGTCTCCCTCAAACCGGGTCATTCAGTTGCCATCGTCGCGGGCGGATTGTCATCGATCTCGAAGAATTGCGGATACTCCGTATGACCCGCCAGGCGCAGCGTGCGCGCCAGCCACCGCCGCTGCGCCGCCCGCGTGACCGCGACCGCGTTGTTGTAGAAGCGGCGCGAGTAGACCACCTTGGCCACCGCGGCGTCCAGCTCCTCCAGCAGGTCCTGGCCGCCGGGCGACTCGCCCAGCCTCTCCCTGAACCGCTCCTGGTCCGCCACCGCGCGCAGCGCCCCCGACAGGTCGCTCTCGGCGTGCTCGCGCTCCTCGGGACCGGCCATCCTGGCCTCGTGCGCGGCCGCCGCCAGCACCAGCGAGGTCGCCGGGTCGAGCAGCCGGGAGCCGGCCAGCTCCAGCACCACGGCCCGCCGCCGCACCAGCGCCGCCTCCAGCGCCTCGCGGGCCAGCTCCAGCCGGATGTGCAGCCGGTCCAGGCGGCCCGCCCGCCAGGAGATGTAGACGGCCGTGAGCACCACGACGATGCCCACGACCAGGACGATCATCGTGGGTGTCACAGGTCTTCCTCCACGCCGGCGCCGGCCGCCGTCACCGTCTCGTAGACGCGCACCACGTCACGCGCGACCGTCGACCAGTCGTACTTCATGACCGCGACCAGGGCCTCCTCGGCGAGCTTGGCCCGCCGGTCCGGCGCGTCGAGCAGCGCGCCCGCCTCGCGCGCCAGCGAGGCCGGGTCGCCGTTGGCGAACAGCGCGCCCGCCTGCCCCTCGCCGAGCACCTTGCGGAACGCCGGGATGTCGCTGGCCAGCACCGTCGCGCCGGAGGCCATGGCCTCGGCGAGGACGATGCCGAAGCTCTCGCCGCGGGTGTTGGGCGCGCAGAACACGTCGACCGAGTGGTAGGCACGGATCTTGTCGGCCTCGCTCACCATGCCGAGCACGGTCACCCGGTCGCGGAACTCCTTGCGCACCCGGTCGTAGACGTCGCCGGTGTCGCCGGGCCCGGCGATCAGCAGCTTGACGTCAGGCCGCTCGGCGGCCAGCAGGTTGAAGGCGTCGAGCAGGATCGGCAGGCCCTTGCGCTCCTCGTCCATGCGGCCGAGGAAGCCGATCGTGGCGCCGCCGGGCCCCCAGCCGTCGAGCGGCTCGGCGTCGGTGTAGCGGCTGACGGTCACGCCGTTGGGGATCACCACGGTGTCGCCGCCGAACTGCTCGACCAGGCTCTTGCGGGCGGCGTCGGAGACCGCGATGCGGCCGCTCAGCTTCTCCAGCGCGCTCTGCAGCAGCGGCTCGGCCATCGCGATCGCCCGGGAGCGGGTGAAGGAGGCGTGGAAGGTGGCCACGATCGGCCCCTTCGCCGCCCAGCAGGCCAGCACGCCCAGGCTGGGGATCAGCGGCTCGTGGATGTGGAGCACGTCGAAACGGCCGTTGCGCACCCAGCGGCGCACCCGGGCGGCCGACAGGAAGCCGAACGACATCCGGGCCACCGACCCGTTGTAGGGCACCGGCACCGCGCGGCCGGCGCCCGTCACATAGCCGGGAAGCTCGTCGTCGTCACTGGCCGGCGCGATGACGGAGACCTCGTGGTCCTGCGCCATGAGCGCCTGGGCCAGGTCGTCGACGTGCTGCTTGACACCGCCGGGCACGTCCCACGAGTAGGGGCAGACGATGCCGATCCTCACCGCGGGTCGTCCAGCCACAGGCGCTGCAGCATGTGCCAGTCTTCGGGGTGTTCGGCGATGCCCTTCTCGAAGACGTCGGCCAGGCCCTGCGCCACGGCCGCGACCTTCTCCTGGCGAGTGCCCTCCTCGGGCACCGGCACCTCCTCGTGGATGTGGATGCCCCAGTCGGCGCCGTCGAAGTAGACGACGGCGGGCAGCAGCGCGGCGCCGGTCTGCACGGCCAGCAGCGGCGGGCCGGCCGGCACCTTGGTGGCCGCGCCGAAGAACTGCACCTCGACGCCGCTCTTGGTGAGGTCACGCTCGGCCGGCAGGCACACCACGCCGCCCTTTCGCACCCGCGAGGCGAGGGTGCCGAAGTTGTGGCCGTCGCCGCCGGTCAGCGGCAGCACCTCCATGCCCAGCCCTTCGCGGAAGCGCACGTAGCGGCGGAACAGCGACTCGGGCCGCAGCCGCTCCGCCACGGTGGTGAACGGATGGCCGACGCCGACCAGCCAGGCGCCCGCGGCGTCCCAGTTGCCCATGTGGGGCAGCGCCAGCACCACGCCGCGGCCCGCGGCGACGTTGCCGTGGACGTGTTCGGCGCCGACCACGTGGGTGCGCCGGACGATCTCCGCGCGGTCGATGGAGGGCAGCCGGAAGATCTCGTGGAAGTAGCGGAAGTAGGACCGCATGCCGGCCCTGGTGAGCTCGCCGAGCTCGCTGCTGCCGGGCCGCAGCCCGGTCACCCTGGCCAGGTTGGCCTCCAGGCGGCGCACCGACCTGCCGCGCCGCCGCCACACCCGGTCGGCCAGGAACCCGAACGCCGCGGCCGTCGGGCGTTCGGGCAGGTAGGGGACCAGCGTCCAGCCCGCCGCGAACCCCGCGGCGACGACGCGATCGGTGACTGACGGCTTGCCGCTCATCGCTCCCTCGTCTGCCGGTAGACATGGACCACGCGCTGTACAACGGTGACGGCTCCGGCCGCCGCGAGCAACCACATGCCGGCCGCCAGCAGGTAGGGCACCCCCAGCCCGGAGAAGCAGGCGGCGACCAGGACCACCACCAGCCGCTCGGGACGCTCGGCCAGCCCCACGTCGCAGGTCAGCCCGAGCCCTTCGGCCCGCGCCTTCGCGTAGGACACCAGCAGGCCCGCCACCAGGGCGAACAGCGTCACGCCCGCCAGCAGGGCGTCACCGTCGGCGATGAAGTAGAGGATCAGCCCGGAGAAGATGGCCGCGTCGGCGACCCGGTCGAGCGTGGAGTCGAGGAACGCCCCCCACGTGCTGCCCCCTCCCCCGCCGAGCCGCGCCACCACGCCGTCGAGCAGATCGAACAGCACGAACACGGTGATCACCAGGGCGCCGGCGGTGAGCAGGCCCATGGGGAAGAAGAACAGGGCGGAGACCACCGTGCCGAGAGTGCCGATCGCCGTGACGGCGTCCGGGCCGATCCCGCGGCGGACCAGTGCCCTGCCCAACGGGGTGAGTATCCGGGTCACGGCCGGGCGCAGGAGTTTCAGCATCGCGATGTCGATCGTAGGCCATCCCGGCACCGGCCACTTTCTTTGCCCCGGCCCCCTTGTGATATCCGCCACATGGGTATTTGGTGAACACACCGCGTCCATGCGGTTTTCTCACTCCCCGCGCGGGCGCGGCGTTGGCACGCAAACCGACGACGCGGGAGGCGTAGTGGCGGACAAGAACGCGGGCGGGGCCATGGGAGCCGCGGGCAGGGCACCAGCGGCCGACAAGGCGGATGCGATACGCAATGTCGTCCTGGTCGGCCACTCGGGAGCGGGCAAGACGACCCTGGTCGAGCAACTGCTGGCGGCGACCGGCACCATCCAGCGGGCAGGCCGGGTGGAAGACGGCAACACGGTCAGCGACTTCGACGAGGTGGAGGTGCGCCAGCAACGCTCGGTCAACCTGACACCGGCGCCGCTGACCTTCAACGGCATCAAGATCAACCTTCTCGACACCCCCGGTTACGCGGACTTCGTCGGCGACCTGCGGGCCGGGCTGCGCGCCGCCGACGCGGCGCTGTTCGTGGTGTCGGCCACCGACGGGATCGACGGGCTCACCCAGATGCTGTGGGAGGAGTGCGCCCAGGTCCGCATGCCCAGGGCCGTGGTCATCACCAAGCTCGACCACCAGCGGGCCGACTTCGACGGGGTGCTCGCCACCTGCCAGGAGGTCTTCGGCGACGGGGTCGCTCCGCTGTACCTGCCGGTCATCACGAACGGGAACGTGAACGGCCTGATCGGGCTGCTGACGCAGAAGTTCTACAACTACGCCGGCGGCACCCGTACGGAGAAGGAGCCGGGAGCGGAGTACGAGGCCCGCATCGAGGAGCATCGCGGCGTCCTGATCGAGGGCATCATCCAGGAGAGCGAGGACGAGTCGCTCATGGAGCGCTACCTCGAGGGCGAGCCCATCGACATCAAGGTGCTCGTCCAGGACCTGGAGAAGGCGGTCTGCGAGGGCGACTTCCACCCGGTGCTCTGCACCGGGCTCGGCGTGGGCGCGATCGAGCTGCTGGAGCTCGTCACCCAGGGCTTCCCCGCGCCCCACGAGCACCCGATGCCCGAGATCACCACCCTCGACGGCAAGCCGGTGGCGAACATCGCCTGCGACCCCGACGGCCCGCTGGTGGCCGAGGTCGTCAAGACGACCAGCGACCCGTACGTGGGCCGCATCAGCCTGGTGCGCGTCTTCTCCGGCACGCTGCGGCCCGACATGACCGTGCACGTCTCCGGCCACGGCCTGGCCGAGCGCGGCCACGAGGACCACGACGTCGACGAGCGCGTCGGCGCCCTGAGCTGCCCGCTCGGCAAGCAGCAGCGCCAGATCGCCAAGGGCGTGGCGGGCGACATCGTGGCCGTGGCCAAGCTGTCGCGGGCCGAGACCGGCGACACGCTGTCGGAGGTCGAGCGGCCGCTGCTGATGACGGCCTGGGACATGCCCGAGCCGCTGCTGCCGGTGGCGATCCGCGCCAAGTCGAAGGCCGACGAGGACAAGCTGGGGCAGGCGCTGGGCCGCCTGGTGGCCGAGGACCCGACGCTGCGCCTGGAGAACAACGCCGAAACCCGGCAACTCGTGCTGTGGTGCATGGGCGAGGCGCACACCGACGTGCTGCTGGACCGGCTGGCCAAGCGCCACGGGGTCGAGGTGGAGCGGATCGGCCTGCGGGTGCCGCTGCGGGAGACGTTCGGCGGCCGGACGCAGGCGATGGGCCGCAACGTCAAGCAGACCGGCGGCCACGGCCAGTACGCCATCTGCCATCTGGAGGTGGAGCCGCTGCCGTCGGGCGGCGGGTTCGAGTTCGTCGACAAGATCGTCGGCGGTGTCGTGCCGCGCCAGTTCATCCCGTCGGTCGAGAAGGGCGTGCGGGCGCAGATGGACCGGGGGGTGCGCGCCGGCTATCCGGTCGTGGACGTCCGGGTCACGCTGTACGACGGCAAGGCCCATTCCGTCGACTCCTCCGACATGGCGTTCCAGATCGCCGGCCAGCTGGCGTTGAAGGAGGCGGCGTCGAAGGTGCCGACGCTGCTGCTGGAGCCGGTCGACGAACTGTCGGTGCTGGTTTCCGACGAGCACGTGGGCGCCGTGATGTCCGACCTGTCGTCGCGGCGCGGGCGGGTGCTCGGCACCGAGCCGGTGGGCCGCGGCCGCACCCTGGTCAAGGCGGAGGTGCCACAGCTGGAGGTCACCCGGTACGCGATCGACCTGCGCTCCATGTCCCACGGCACCGGCACCTTCCAGCGCGCGTTCCTGCGCTACGAGCCGCTGCCGCCGCATCTCGCCGACAAACTGGCCGCGGAGTCGGGCTAGGATCCCGCCGGGTCGCCGGGAGGGCAGCCCCTCCCGGCCCACCGGTCACAATGGTGTCACGAGTCGATTTCTTTTTTCCGTACGGAGCATGCCGACTCCGATGCGAGACTGGTTGGCACTATGCGAACCGGACGCCCACTCCTCGCCGCCACCGCCCTCGCCGCCGTGGCCGTCGGCGCTGCCTACACCTTCGGGCCCGCCGAGGCCGGCCAGCGCAAGGCGGAGGCGGCCAAGAAGAAGTCGACCGAGAGCGCGGTGGTCACCGCGGCGTGCACCCCCGACCCGCGCCACCCGAAACGCCAGCTGCGCGGGGTGTGGATCGCCACGGTCAACAACATCGACTGGCCCTCGCGCAAGGGCCTGTCGGCCGACCGGCAGCGGGCCGAATACACGAGGCTGCTCGACGCCGCCGCCAAGCGCAACTTCAACGCCGTCTTCGTCCAGGTCAGGCCGGCGTCCGACGCCCTCTACAAGTCGTCGATCGAGCCGTGGTCGCAGTTCCTCACCGGCACCCCGGGCAAGGACCCCGGCTGGGACCCGCTGCCGTTCCTCATCAAGGAGGCGCACAAGCGGGGCCTGGAGTTCCACGCCTGGTTCAACCCGTACCGCGCCGCCTACGACGCGAGCGTCGCCGAGCTGCCCGCCTCCCACCCGGCGCGCAAGAACCCCGGCTGGACCGTCAAGTACGGCGACCGCCTCTACTACAACCCGGGCCTGCCCCAGGTGCGCCGCCACGTGGTCAAGGTCGTCACCGACGTGGTCGAGCGCTACGACGTCGACGGCGTCCACTTCGACGACTACTTCTACCCCTATCCCACGCCCGGCAGCACGTTCGACGACCGCGCGGCCTTCAAGAAGCACGGCAAGGGCATGAAGCTGGCCGACTGGCGGCGGCAGAACGTCGACAAGCTCGTGGCCGAGGTCGACGAGGCCGTCCACGCCGCCAAGGGACACGTCAAGTTCGGCATCAGCCCGTTCGGCATCTGGCGCAACAAGGCGCAGGACCCGTCCGGCTCCGACACCTCCGGCATGTCCGCCTACGACTCGATCTACGCCGACGCCAAGGCGTGGATCGAGGCGGGCACCGTCGACTACGTGATGCCCCAGCTCTACTGGTCGCGCTCGCACAAGCTGGCCGGCTACGGCAAGCTGGCGCCGTGGTGGGCCGACGCGGTCGAGGGCACCGACGTCCACCTCTACATCGGCCAGGCGCTCTACCGGGTCGGCGCGAAGGACGAGGCCGCCTGGACCAAGCCGGGCGAGCTGCCGGCCCACCTCACGCTCAACCGCAAGCTCGACCGGATCAGCGGTGACGTGTACTTCAGCGCCAAGCAGCTGCTGACCAACCCGCTGGGCGCCATCGACCGGGTCGCCAAGGCCCACTACGCCCGCCCGGCGCTGCTGCCGCTGATGGAGGAGCGCGGCGGCGCCGCCCCGGCGAAGCCGTCGGGCGTCAAGGCGGCCGGGTCCGCCGTGTCGTGGGCGCCGGTGAAGGGGGCCCGCGCGTACGCGGTCTACCGGGTGCCGAAGTCGGGCGACGACTGCCACACGACCGACGCCCGCAACCTCGTGGCCGTGGTGTCGGACCCGGCGTTCACCGCGAAGTCGGCCGGCACTTACCTGGTGACGGCGCTCGACCGGCTCCACAACGAGAGCGGCGCGGCCAGGGTGAAGGTCGAAGCCGGCTAGTCGCGCCACGCGTCGGCGAGAAGCCGGCGAGTGTCGCGGAGCAGCTGCGGGAGCACCTTCGTGCGCGCCACCACGGGCATGAAGTTGGTGTCGCCGCCCCACCTTGGCACCACGTGCTGGTGCAGGTGGGCGGCGATGCCCGCGCCCGCGACGTGGCCGAGGTTCATGCCGACGTTGAAGCCCTGGGCGCCGCTGGCCTCGCGCAGCGCGCGCAGCGCCCGCTGGGTGAACTCGCCCAGCTCGACGATCTCGGCGGCGGTCAGCTGATCGTAGTCGGAGACGTGACGGTAGGGCACGACCATCAGGTGGCCGGAGTTGTAGGGGTAGAGGTTGAGCACCGCGTACACGACCTCGCCCCTGGCGACGACCAAGCCGTCCTCGTCGCTCATCTCGGGGATGGCGTCGAACGGGCACCCGTCGGGGCTGGTGTCGATCGGCTTGTTCTCGCCCTTGATGTAGGCCATGCGATGCGGGGTCCACAGACGCTCGAAGTTGTCGGGCTCCCCTGCCCCTGCCTGATCGTGCATATCTAGCAGCATAGGGCCCCCGTGCAACGGACCGACGAGGTGCTCATCAGGCCGGTTCCACGCCCTTCTAGCGGGTGTCGCGGATCCGGTCGGCGAGGTCCGTGACGGCGCCGATCATCCGGGGCCCGGACAGGAACACCGGGTCGTTGTGCCCGGCCCCGGCGATCTCGACGACCGTGACCGGGCCCGCGGCCGCCGCGGCGACCGCGCGGCTCTGGCCGGCCGGCACGATCGTGTCGGCGGTCCCGTACACCACGACGATCGGCGCCCTGATGGCCGCGACCCGCTCCGCGACCGGGAAGCGGTCGCGGAGCATGGCCCGTACGGGCAGGAAGGGGTAGTTGGCCTGCCCCGCCGCGGCCAGGTCGGTGAACGGCGAGCGGAGCACCAGCCCGTCCGCCGGGCGCTCGGCGGCGAGCCCGGTCAGCACGGCCGCGCCGAGGCTCTCGCCGAAGTAGATCACCGGCACGTCGCCGAGGAAGTCGCGCGCCGCCAGGACGTCCAGGCGCAGCCCTTCCTCGGTGGGGCTGCCGGGGTTGCCGCCGTAGCCCCGGTAGTCGACGAGCAGCACCGGCAGCCCGCGGGCGGCGAGCGCGCGGGCCAGCGGCGCCCGGTGCAGCCGGTTGCCGGCGTTCCCGCCTGCCACCAGCACGGTCACCGGGTGGTCGCCCGGCACGTACCAGGCGCCGAGCCGCAGCCCGTCAGCGGTCGTCAGCGTCACCTCGCGCGCCCCCGGCACGACCTGCCCGGCCGGCGGCACCGGGGCCGGGTCGGGCAGGTAGATCAGCCGCCGCTGGAAGACCCACAGCAGCCCGAGCAGCAGCACCGCCACCGCGAGGACCACGAGGGCGGGGCGCAGCGCGCCGGGCAGGTTCACGGGGCCAGTCCACCACAGGTGAAGCGGTCACCTCACCCGGGTCATGTTGGACTCGTAGCCGCCTCCGCCCGGGTAGACCCAGGCGCCGGTGACGGAGTCGCCGTCGAACGTGCCCCGGTAGTAGGCGGGCGAGCCCTTCTCGCCGCCCCAGATGGTGAGCGTGTCGCCCGCCATCTCGTAGACGTAGTCGAAGGTCTCGCCCTGGCTGCCGTAGTAGCGGGACTTGACGTCCTCGCCCGGCTCGCCGCCGAAGGGCCGCTCCCTGCCGATCATCTCCACGCCCTTGACCGCGTGGCCGTCCTGGACGAGGTCGATCTCCTGGATGAGGAAGAAGCCGCCGTCGAGCCAGCGGTACGTGACGGTGCCCTCGCTGCCGCCCGTCACCCGCCAGGTGCCGACCAGCCGGTCCAGGGCCTCAAGCTGCTTGTCGCCGGTGTTCATGTCGCCGTCCTTCACAGGTCGTCGTCGGTTGTGCCCGTATGACGGCGGTGGCGGGGAAAAGGAATCGGCGGGACTCAGATTTTCTCCGGAAGCCCGAAGGCGGCGAGCACCTCGGGCCCGAACGTGGTGATCTCGGCGATCAGGCCGTCCTCGATCCGCAGCACGTCGAGGTTGACCGCGGTGAACGACGTCTCGCCGGGGCGGCGCACGTAGCTCGCCACGGCGGGCTGCCGGTTGGCCCCGGTCTCGATCAGCCGCCACTCGCCCCACGCCTCGGGGCCCTCCATGACCGGGCGCCACATCTCGAGGATCGCGGCGCGGCCCGCGTACAGCAGGGTCGCGGGCGGCATGGCCTGGCGGGCGTCCTCGCGCAGCAGCGCGGCCAGCGTGTCCAGGTCGCCCGCCTGGGAGGCCTTGAGGTAGCGGCGCAGCACCTGCCGCTCCTCCGCGCTCGGTGCGGTGGCAGGCTTCCAGTCGGCGCGGCGTTCGGGCAGGTGGACGCGGAGGGTGGCGCGGGCCCGCTGGAGCGCGCTCTTGACCGCCGGCACGCTCAGCTCCAGCGCGTCCGCGGTCTCCTCGGCCCGCCATCCGGCCACGTCACGCAGGATCAGCACCGCCCGCTGGCGCGGCGGCAGATGCTGGATCGCCGCGAGGTAGGCGAGCTCGATCGTCTCCCGCGCGGCCGCCACCGCGTGCGGCTCGCCCTCCCCGGGGGCGGCCAGGTCGAGCACCCGGTCGGGGATCGGCCGCAGCCACGGCACCTCGGCCTGCGCCGACCGCTCGCCGCCCGCCATCGCCATGACCACCTCGCGCGAGCGGGCCGGGCCGGACAGCGCGTCGAGGCAGGCGTTGGTGGCGATCCGGTAGAGCCAGGCGCGCGGCGTGGCGCGGCCCTCGAACGTCTCGCGCCGCCGCCACGCCCGCAGCAGCGTCTCCTGCACCATGTCCTCGGCGTCGCTGTAGGACCCGAGCATGCGGTAGCAGTGGACCTCCAGCTCGTGCCGGTGGCGCTGGGCCAGCGCGGCGAACCGCTCCTGGTCGCCCGCCCGGATCGCCTCGGTCACCTCGCCGGTCTCGCTCACCGCTCCTCCCCTCGTCGCGCGGGTCATCGTACGCGCCGCCGCCGACAATCCGGGCGCCCGGCGTCTAGGGTGGCGGGCATGGCCGATCAACTCGAACCCATGCCCACCGACTGGCAGCGGGCGCTCGCCGTGGTGGCCCATCCCGACGACCTGGAGTACGGCTGCGCGGCCGCCGTCGCGACCTGGACCGCGGCGGGCCGCGAGGTCGCCTACCTGATGGCCACCCGCGGTGAGGCGGGCATCGACACGCTCGCCCCGGCCGAGGCGGGTCCGGTGCGCGAGCGGGAGGAACGGGCCGGCGCCGCCGTCGTGGGCGTGACCACGGTGGAGTTCCTCGACCACGCCGACGGGGTGATCGAGTACGGTCCGGCGCTGCGCCGCGACATCGCGGCGGCGATCCGCCGTCACCGTCCCGAGCTGGTGGTGACCCTCAACTTCGACGACACCTGGGCCGGCGGCGCCTACTGGAACACCCCCGACCACAGGGCGGTCGGCCGGGCCGTGATGGACGCCGTCGCCGACGCCGGCAACCGGTGGATCTTCCCCGACGCGGGCGAGCCGTGGGGCGGCGTGCGCTGGGTGGCGGTCGCGGGCAGCGACTCCCCCACCCACGCCGTCGACGTCACGGACGGGCTGGAGGCCGGCGTGCGCTCACTGGTGGCGCACCGCGCCTACATCGAGGCGCTCACCGGCGACGACCCGGAGAAGTACGCGCGCGAACTCGTCGAAGGCTTCGCCCGCGAAAGCGCCACCCGCTTCGCCGGCCGCCCCGCGATCCCCTTCAGACTGTTCAACCGCTGACCCGGACACTCCAACGCCCGCCCATCCGGACACGTCCAGCACGGCACGCGCGATGCGCCCCGCGCGGCCAGACCCTAGGACGCGTCCAACGCGGCACGGTCGCGGTACCACCAGCGCGGCACGGGTCCCGACGGGTCCCACGAGGTCCGCCCCCGAACGGACACCGTCGCGATGCGTTCAACGCGGTCCGACCCCTGACGCGTCGAGCACGGCGCGGTCGCGGCACCACCAGCGGCACGGTCGCGACGCGTCCGCGCGGTCCAGCCCCCGAACGGACACGATCGCGATGCGTCCAGCGCGGTCCGACCCCCGAGGCGTCCAGCACAGCACGATCACGACGCGTCCCGCGCGGCCAGACCCTAAGACGCGTCAAGCGCGGCACGGTCGAGGTACCACCAACGCGCACGGGTCCCGACGGGTCCCACGAGGTCCGACCCCTGAACGGCCACGGTCGCGATGCGTTCAACGCGGTCCGACCCCCGACGCGTCGAGCGCGGCGCGGTCGGGGTACCACTAGCGCGGCACGGTCCCGACGGATCCCACGAGGTCCGACCCCTGAACGGCCACGGTCGCGATGCGTTCAACGCGGTCCGACCCCCGACGCGCCGAGCGCGCCACGGCCGCGGTGCGTCCCGCGCGCGGCCCGCCCCGGACACGTTCGGGAAGGACGGCTGCCCGCGGACGGGCAGCGGGGGCGTCTCGCGGATGCGCAGGCGCCCGCGTGAAGTGGGTGTCGCGTCCAGCGCGGTGCGTCCCGGGTGCGGCTTACCCCGGATGCGGCCGGCGCGTCCGGCGCGTCCGGGGGTTGGGTGTCAGACCTGGATGCGGCGTTCGATGGCGTCGGCGATCTCGGCGACCGCTCGGTCGACCGGGACGCCGTTGTTCTGCTCGCCGCTGCGGTAGCGGAAGGACACCGCGCCGCCCGCGACGTCGTCGTCGCCGGCCAGGAGCATGTAGGGCACCTTGGCCTTCTGGGCGTTGCGGATCTTCTTCTGCATGCGGTCGTCGGAGGCGTCGACCTCGACCCGGATGCCGCGCTCGCGCAGCTTCTTGGCGACGTCCTGCAGGTAGGGCACGTGCGTGTCGGCGATCGGGATGCCGACCACCTGGACGGGCGCGAGCCAGGGCGGGAAGGCGCCCGCGTAGTGCTCGGTCAGCACGCCGAGGAAGCGCTCGATGGAGCCGAACAGCGCCCGGTGGATCATGACCGGGGTCTGGCGGCTGCCGTCGGCGGCCTGGTATTCGAGCCCGAACCGCTGGGGCTGGTTGAGGTCGAGCTGGATGGTCGACAGCTGCCAGGTGCGGCCGATCGCGTCCTTGGCCTGCACGGAGATCTTGGGGCCGTAGAAGGCCGCGCCGCCCGGGTCGTCGACCAGCTCCAGGCCGGACTCCACGGCCGTCTCGCGCAGCGCCTCGGTGGCCTCGTCCCAGTGGGCGGGGTCGCCGATGAACTTCTCGGAGTCGTCGCGGGTGGACAGCTCCAGGTAGAACTCCGACAGGCCGAAGTCGCGCAGCACGCTGAGCACGAAGGTGAGCAGGCTCTTGATCTCGCCGACCATCTGCTCACGGGTGCAGTAGATGTGGGAGTCGTCCTGCGTCATGCCGCGCACCCGGGTCAGGCCGTGGACCACGCCCGACTTCTCGTAGCGGTAGACGCTGCCGAACTCGCACAGCCGCAGCGGCAGCTCGCGGTAGGAGCGTCCGCGGGCCCGGAAGATCAGGTTGTGCATCGGGCAGTTCATCGGCTTGACGCGGTATTCGACGCCCTCCAGCTCGAAGGGCGGGAACATGTCGTCGGCGTACCACGGCAGGTGGCCGGAGGTCTCGAACAGCGTCGACTTGGTGATGTGGGGGGTGTTGACGAACTCGTAGCCCGCCTCCGCCTGGCGGCGGCGCATGTAGTCTTCCATCTCCTTGCGGATGATGCCGCCCTTGGGGTGGAAGACGGGAAGGCCGCTGCCCAGCTCGGGCGGGAAGCTGAACAGGTCGAGCTCGGCGCCGAGCTTGCGGTGGTCGCGCTTCTCGGCCTCCTCCAGCAGCTTGAGGTATTCGTCCTGCTTGTCGCGGGACTCCCAGGCGGTGCCGTAGATGCGCTGGAGCTGCGGGTTCTTCTCGCTGCCACGCCAGTAGGCGCCGCCGGAGCGCATGAGCTTGAACGCGGGGATGGACCGGGTGGACGGGACGTGCGGGCCGCGGCACAGGTCCTTCCAGTGCAGCTCGCCGGTCTTGGCGTCGAGGTTGTCGTAGATGGTGAGCTGGCCGGCGCCGACCTCGACCGACTCCTCGGCGTCAGCGCCGCCCTTCAGGCCGATGAGCTCCAGCTTGTAGGGCTCGTCGGCCAGCTCCTCGCGGGCCTCGTCGTCGCCGACGGGACGGCGGGAGAACAGCTGCCCCTGCTTGACGATCTCGCGCATGCGCTTCTCGATGCGCTTGAGGTCGTCGGGGTGGAAGGCCTCGGCCACGTCGAAGTCGTAGTAGAAGCCGTTGTCGACCGGCGGGCCGATGCCGAGCTTGGCCTCGGGGAACAGCTCCTGGACGGCCTGGGCCATGACGTGGGCGGTGGAGTGGCGGACGATCGCCCGGCCCTCCTCGCTGGAGATCTCGATCGGCTCGACCACGTCGCCGTCGGCGAGCGGGTGGGCCAGGTCGCGCGCCTCGCCGTTGACCCGGGCGGCGATCACGGTGCGGCCGTCGGCGTCGAGCGCCTGGCCGGCCGTCGTGCCGGCCGCGACCACACGCTCGGCTCCGGCGAGGGTGATGCGTAGCTCGGCTGACACGATGGCTCCCTTGGATAGCGCTCGTCGGTGACGGAAAACGATGCTATCGCGGGTCGAACCCCATCCTGGTCAGCCTTCTGCGGCTGCCCAGGAACACGTTCCGGTCGATCGGGCTGTTGGCGTGCTGGTGGATCGACCAGTCCCGCCACGGTCCCGGCACCGCCGGCCGGCCGCGCGGGCGGTGCGGGCTGGCGATCCACAGCGGGTACTCGCCCAGGCCCGCGCAGTTGCCCTCCTCGGCGAAGGACTGGAAGGTGTAGACGAACGGCCGCGTGCCGGTGCGCGCTTCCACGTACTGGCACCAGCGGCGGGCGAAGCCGGAGACCCGCTCGGGCTTGATCCCGTCGTCGGTCTCGAGGTCGAGCGCGATCAGGTCGCCCCGGCGCAGCCCGCCCGCCTGGTTGATCGTGCGCAGGAAGTGGCGCGCCTGCTGCACGGGATCACCCTTGGGTCGCGCGAAGTGGTAGGCGCCGCAGACGATCCAGTTCTCCCGCATGCGGTCCCAGTTGCGGGAGAACCAGTGATCGGTCCAGTCGCCGCCCTCGGTGGCCTTGGCGAAGGCGAACGCCACTCCACTGCGCGCGTGCTCGGCCCAGTCGACGGATTTCTGCCAGTTGGACACGTCGATGCCGTGCAGCAAGCGCTTGTCCATGTCGGAGTACACCCTGCCGGAGTTTATGGCGACTCCGGCTGATCAGCCCTTCGACGCGCCGATGAGCAGCTTGTGCGCGCGCTCGCGGTCGCCATAGACCGCGGCCACGAAGTCGGTGACCCCGGCCTGGGCCAGGGCGTCGATCTGGGCGCGCACCGCGTCCTCGTCGCCGACCACGGCGACGCCGCCGGGGTTCTCGACGCCCTCCCTGTCGAGCATGGCCCGGTAGGACGGGAGCTGCCCGTACATGACGAAGATCTCGTCGGCCTTGGCCCTGGCGGCCTCCGGGTCGTCGGTGACGCAGACGGGCAGGGTGCAGACGACGCGCGGCGCGGGCCGGCCCGCCTCCTTCGCGGCGGCGGTGATGGTGGGCACGATGTGCTCGGCGACGGTCTTGCGGCCGGTCATCCAGAGGACGGTGCCGTCGGCGACGGTGCCCGCCAGCTTGAGCATGCGCGGGCCGAGTGCGGCGACCAGCACCGGCAGGCCGGCCCCCGGCGTGCTGAGCCGCACGTTGGCCTTGAGCGTCTCGCCGGTGTAGTCGACCTGCTCGCCGCGGGTGACGGGCAGCAGGACGTCGAGATACTCCTTCATGTGCCGGGCGGGCCGGTCGAAGCTGTAGCCGTACATGCCCTCGATGACGACCTGGTGGGAGAGGCCGATGCCGAGGGCCAGCCGGCCGCCGAGCGCGGCGTTGACGGTCATGGCCTGCTGGGCGAGCACGACGGGATGGCGGGGGTAGGTCGGCACGACGCCGGTGCCGAACTCGATGTCGCGGCCCCCGGCCAGGGCGGCGCTGCCGGCCACGGCGAGCGAGGTGAGCGCGTCCAGCCCGAAGATCTGGGACATCCAGACCGAGTCGAAACCGTCGTCGGCCGCGCGGGCGATCCGGTCGCGCAGGTCGGGGAACGGATCCTGGCCGTTGGGCTCATTGATCAGAAGTCCGAATCGCATGCTGACAGAACTCCATTCTAGTCGGCTGGGGCGAGTGTAACCCCGGTCGCGCCGGGTGGTGCCGAGGCCGGGCCGTACCCCCTTTGTAAAGTGGCTTCATGACCCACGAACGTGCGGGACAGCCCGCTCAGCCCGCGGATCTGGTGGACGTGGCCCGGCTGGTGACCGCCTACTACGCGTTGCGGCCCGACCCGGGCGACCCGGGGCAGCGGGTGACGTTCGGCACCTCGGGCCATCGCGGGTCGTCGCGGGCCTCGGCCTTCAACGAGGCCCACATCCTGGCCACCACCCAGGCCATCTGCGAATACCGGCTGACGCAGGGCACCGACGGCCCGCTCTACCTGGGCATCGACACGCACGCGCTGTCGGAGCCCGCGCGGGTGTCGGCGCTGGAGGTGCTCGCGGCCAACGACGTGCGGGTGCTGATCGACTCCCGCGACGGCTACACGCCGACGCCGGCCGTCTCCCACGCGATCCTCACGTACAACCGCGGCAGGAAATCGGGGCTCGCCGACGGGGTGGTCATCACGCCGTCGCACAACCCGCCGTCCGACGGCGGCTTCAAGTACAACCCGCCGAACGGCGGCCCGGCCGACACCGAGGCCACCTCGTGGATCCAGGACCGCGCCAACCGGCTGCTGGCCCAGGACCTCGCCGGGGTGCGCCGGGTGCCCTACGCCAGGGCGCTGGAGGCGGCGGGCCGCTACGACTTCCTCGGCTCGTACGTGGACGACCTGCCCTCGGTCGTGGACCTGGACGCGATCAGGGCGGCCGGGGTGCGGATCGGCGCCGACCCGCTCGGCGGCGCCAGTGTGGCCTACTGGGGCGAGATCGCCGAGCGCCACCGCCTCGACCTGACCGTGGTCAACCCGCTGGTCGACCCGACGTGGCGGTTCATGACGCTCGACTGGGACGGCAAGATCCGCATGGACTGCTCGTCGCCGTACGCGATGGCCTCGCTCATCGACGGCCGCGACCGCTTCCAGATCGCCACCGGCAACGACGCCGACGCCGACCGGCACGGCATCGTCACCCCCGACGGCGGGCTGGTCAACCCGAACCACTACCTGGCGGTGGCGATCTCCTACCTGTACGAGCACCGCGACGGGTGGCCGCGAGACGCCGGGGTCGGCAAGACGATGGTCAGCAGCGGCGTCATCGACCGGGTGGCCGCCTCGCTGGGGCGGCGGCTGTACGAGGTGCCGGTGGGTTTCAAGTGGTTCGTGCCGGGGCTGCTCGACGGCTCGCTCGGGTTCGGCGGCGAGGAGAGCGCGGGCGCGTCGTTCCTGCGCCGCGACGGCTCGGTGTGGACCACCGACAAGGACGGCCTGATCCTGGCCCTGCTGGCGGCCGAGATCCAGGCGGTCACGGGCAGGTCGCCGAGCGAGCACTACCGGGTCCTGACCGAGCGGTTCGGCGAGCCCGCCTACGCGCGGGTGGACGCGCCGGCCACCCGCGAGGAGAAGGCGGTGCTCGGCAAGCTGTCGGCCGACCAGGTGACGGCCTCCAGCCTGGCCGGCGAGCCGATCACGTCGGTGCTCACGGCCGCGCCGGGCAACGGGGCGTCCCTGGGCGGCGTCAAGGTCTCCACGGAGAGCGCCTGGTTCGCCGCCCGGCCGTCGGGCACGGAGGACGTCTACAAGATCTACGCCGAGTCGTTCCGCGGCCCGGACCACCTCGCCAAGGTGCAGGAGGAGGCCCGGTCGCTGGTCTCCGCGGCGCTGGGCTGATCAGGACCCTTCAGGACTTCGCGAGCACCCGGCCGTCGTCGTCGATGGCCGGGAACGCGCCGGTGTCGACGATGCCGTGCTGGTGGTAGAGCTGCTCGATGAGGGCGTGGGCCGCGGGCTCCAGCTTCCACAGCGCGCGCCACTCGCGGGCGACGGGCACCGGGATGCCGATCTCCTGGGCGATGTCCACGGTGCGCGGCACGATCCCCTTGGCGATCTGCCGGTTCCAGTAGGCGCGGGCCTGGCGCATGAGCACCGCGCGCTGGGCGGTGTCGACGATCTGGGGGGCCGCGTCGATGACCGCGATCTCCTCGTCGTCCTCCTCCCGCACCAGCTCGGCGAGCGCGGGCGGCAGCTCGGGCCTGGCGGGCACCGGCCGGTGGTCGCGCTCGGGCTCCCAGGGCACCCGCGGGTCGGCGTCGATGAGCGCGGTGGTGTTGTAGAGGGCGGCGATCTGGGCGAGCAGCGCCTCCTGGCGGCCCTGGTCGACGGCCAGGCCGGTGTGCTCGACGGCCTGGTCCATGGCCTTGTCGAGCTTGGCCAGGGCGGCGCGCATCTTGCGGTCGGGGGCGCCGGCCTCGCGCAGCGCCTTGGCGCGCTTGGCGGCCAGCGCGACCCGGGTGAGCCTACGGTGCGCGTCGACCTCGCTGGCGGTGCGGTCGCTGACCTCGGCCAGGCCGAGCCGGACGAGCAGCCGCTCGGGGGTGAGCCGCCAGTTGATGCGGCCGGTGCCGCGGATGCGGTGGCGCTCGATGGCCATGCCGCGCTCCCAGAGCCAGGCGGCCACCAGCGGGGCGGCGAGCCGGAAAACCGCCTCGGGGAAGCTGCTGGCGTCCATGCTGGACAGCACCGCGGTCAGGCAGGTCAGCGCCCACACGGCGATGCCGTCGATGCCCGCGGAGAAGTTCTCCCGCATGTTGCGGCGGGCGCGCACGGCGGAGGTGATGATGGCCACTTCGATGAAGGCGAACAGCAGCAGCCTCAGCGGGCCGTCCAGGCCCAGCACGTCACCGGAGAAGCGCCACATGCCCTGGGCGGACACGCCCGTCGCGATGGAGGCGGCCACGATGGTCAGCACGTCCTCGATGGGACGGTTGGCGACGTAGCGGGCGAACAGCCAGGCGGTGACCCGCCAGGCGACGCGAAGCACCAGGAAGGCCAGGATGAGCCCGGCCAGGCTCAGCAGCGCGATCACGGCGGTCGCGAGCGGCTTCTCGGTGATGAAGGTAGTGATTTCCTCAAATGTGGGCATCAGTCACTATCCGTTGAGGCTCAGTCTCGGGGGGCTCGATGACGAGATCATTGCAGACTGTAGCCACCTTGTACGCCAAACTCCGGCTGCTGCCCAGTTTGCACTGATTTCCCCATACGTCCCACCAGCACCGGAGCCGTGGGGGAACGCGCCAAACGGACCCGGAGTGGCCAGTCCCGTGGACGCCACGGCGTCTCCCCGATCCTCACGGAGCGCACCCGGCTCGCCACCCGCTTACCCGGCGGTCGGGGCTCCGTCCGCGAACCCGCCCGTCTACGCTCATCACCGGACGGTTCCGCCCTGGGGGCGAGGTGACCAGGGCTCTTACCTGAGGCTGAGATGAAATCTCGTCCTTCGGGAGGTCACCAGCACGGCTTCCAGGATGGGACCATCTAGCGAGGGATTTATCCCAGCATCGTGCGATGTATCCCAGCAGGACGGAATCCATGTCAGAGTCAGAAGAGTTTCCTCTCGTCCAGTTCATGCGGGAACGGTTCGATCCAGCGGATGAACTGCTCCGCATCCAGGCGGATCACCCCGTCTACCCGATGGAGATCCCCGGCGGGCAGACGGTCTACCTGGTCACCCGCTGGGACGACGTCCGCGGCGTGCTCGGCGACCACGAGCGGTTCAGCAACGACTTCGCCGGCGTCATCGGCCTCGGCTCGAACCAGGAGGACCCGGGCGGCCTGGGCTTCCGCGACCCGCCCGAGCACACCCGGCTGCGCAAGTTCCTGACGCCGGAGTTCACCATGCGCCGGCTGCGGCGGCTGGAGCCGCGCATCGAGGCGCTGGTCACCGAGTGCCTGGACCGGATCGAGGCCAAGGGCTCCCCCGCGGACCTGATGGAGGACTTCGCGCTCCCCATCCCGTCCCTGGTGATCTCCGAGCTGCTCGGGGTCCCGTACGACGAGCAGGCCGACTTCGTCAAGGTGAGCACGAACCGGTTCGACTTCACCGCCGGGCCCGAGGCGTCGCTGCAGGCGATCAACGACGCGATGACGTACCTCACGGACCTGGTCGCCCGCGAGCGGCGCGACCCCGGCGACGGCCTGCTCGGCCAGCTGCTGCGCGACCACGGCGACGCGCTGGACGACCGCACCCTGGCCAGCATGGCCGACGGCATGCTCACCGGCGGTCACGACACCAGCACGAGCATGCTCGCGCTCGGCTCCCTCTGGCTGCTGGAGAACCCCGACCAGGCCGCCAAGGTGCGCGAGGTCGACGGCTACATCGACGAGGTGATCGAGGAGCTGCTGCGCTACATGACCGTGGTGCAGGTGGCCTTCCCCCGCTTCGCCCGCGACGATCTGGAGCTGCACGGGCAGCAGATCAAGAAGGGCGAGCTGGTGCTCTGCTCGCTCGCCGCCGCCAACCGCGACCCGAACCTGGGCGAGGACATGAACCAGGTCAAGCCGGGCCGCCACACCGCCGGCTCCCACCTGGCGTTCGGTCACGGCATCCACCGCTGCATCGGCGCGCCGCTGGCGCAGATGGAGCTGCGCATCGCCTACCCGATGCTGCTGCGCCGCTTCCCGACGCTGCGCCTGGACGGGGAGGTCCCGTGGCGCAAGCTGGCCATCGTCTACGGCGTGGAGAAGCTACCCGTGGCGTGGTGAAGCGGTTACGTTCGCAGGGTGAACGAGCTTGTCATCGACCTGAGCGCGATCGGCGCCGTGGTGTTCGACACCGACGGCACGGTCACCGACACCGCCCGCGGGCACGCGGCCGCGTGGAAGCACGTGTTCGACGGGTTCCTGCGCGGCCGCTCCGCGCCGTTCGAGCCGTTCGACGTCCGGGAGGACTACCTGCGGTACGTCGACGGACGGCCGCGACTCGACGGCGTCCGCGCCTTCCTGGCCTCACGTGGCCTCACCGCGCCGGAGGGCGCGCCGGACGACGAGCCTGGCGCGCCGACCGTGCACGGTCTCGGCCGGGCCAAGGAGCAGCTGTTCATGGAGCAGGTGAGGCTGCACGGGGTGGCCGCGTTCCCCGCGGCCGTGGCGCTGCTGCACGAGCTGCGCAACCGGGGCGCCCGCACCGCCGGGGTGTCCGCCAGCCTGCACGGGCGCACGCTGGTGGCCGCGGCGGGCGTGCTGCACCTGTTCGACACGCTGGTCGACGGCGGCGACGCGGCGCTGATGAACCTGCCGGGCAAGCCCGATCCGGCGCTGCCGCTGGAGGCGGCCCGCCGTCTCGGCGTGCCGCCCGGCAGGACCGCCGTGGTGGAGTCGGCGCCGGCGGGCGTCGAGGCGGGCAGGAAGGGCGGCTTCGCCCTGGTGATCGCCCTGGCGCCGGCCGGGGAGGGCGCCGACCTGGTGGTGAAGGACCTCGGTGAGCCGGTCGTGCGCGGCCGCGTTCTACCCTTGACCTCGTGACGGTGCTCATCGATCCCCCGCAGTGGCCGGGGCCGCGCGGCCTGATGTGGTCACATCTGGTCAGCGACACGTCCCTGGACGAACTCCACGTTTTCGCCGCCCGGCTGAGCGTGCCCGTGCGCGCGTTCGACCGCGACCACTACGACGTGCCCGAGACCGTGCACGCGTTCGCCGTGTCGCTGGGCGCGCAGGCGGTCACCTCCCGCGAGCTACTGCAGCGGCTGGTCGCGGCCGGGCTCCGCCGCCGGAAGGTGCACGCCGTACGCGCCGGGGAATGACGCCCCGCCCAGAGAGGCGTACGCGTCCTCGGGCACCGGCTCCTCTTCCTCGCCCGGCTCGCCCGACCCGAGCAGGGTGCGGGTCAGCGCCGCGCGCTCGTGCAGCATCCCGTCGAGCGCCCGGTTCAGCAGGTCGCCGGTGATCGCGGGCGTCCCGCCGTCGTGCGCGAGCGCGTCCAGCACGGCCCGGCGCAGCAGCTCCTTGAAGAACGAGGCGGTCGCGCCCTCGGTACGCGCCACGATCGGCTCCAGGTCGGCCCGCAGGGGCAGGTCGCGGGCGTAGAGGCGGAGCAGCGCCGCCCGCCCGGCGGCGTCGGGCCTGGGGATCTCCACGGCCAGGTCGACCCGGCCGGGACGGTCGGCCAGCGCGCGTTCGAGCACGTCGGCCCGGTTGGTGGTGAGCACGAACGTCACGTCGGCGTCGGCGCCGACCCCGTCCATGGCGTCGAGGAGCGCGAACAGCAGCGGGTTGCCGTCGTCGCTGAACGACCGGTCGCGCGCCACCAGGTCGACGTCCTCCAGCACCACGATCGCCGGCTGCAGCCGCCTGGCGAGCCCGGCCGCCTGCGACACGAACCGGATCGCCCCGCCGGTCATCACGATCACCGTGCAGCCGGTCATCCTGGCCATGAGGTAGCGGACGGTGTGGGTCTTGCCGGTGCCGGGCGGACCGTGCAGCAGCAGGCCGCGCTTGAGGTGCTGGCCGTGCGCGCGAAGCCGCGGCGCCTGCTCGGCGACTCCGACGATGTGCCGTTCGATCGTCTCCAGCACGCCGTCGGGCAGCACCACCTGGCCGGGCCTCAGGTCGGGGCGGGGCAGGAAGGTCACCAGGTCGTTGCCGCGGTACTCGCTCCACGCGAACGACAGGATCTGCCCTCGGTAGACGTCGTGCTCGCGCATCAGGCGCTCGATCTCGTCGCGCGACTCCTTGGCGGCGGCCCTGTCCGGCGCCAGCACGACCACCTGGCAGTCGGTCGACATGTGCTCCTGGGCGCCGCGCAGCGCCAGCACCACGGGCGTCCCGCCGGGGGCCCGGGTGAGCACCATCCCCAGCGAGATCACCTCGGTCGTCTCGTCGGGGCCGATCGCCACGGCCTCGTAGTCGACCGCGCCCGGCTCGTACCGCTCCCAGCCCTGGGCGGCGCGGGCCAGCATGTTGACGATGTCGTCGTGCTCGCGGCCCTGACCGGCGATGCCGAACCACTCGGCGCCGGGGGTGTGCGCGGCGAGGTAGGCGTCGACGCCGCGCTGCAGGTTGGCGTGCTCCCAGCCGGGGAACGCGGCCACCACGTTGACCACGTGTCTCAGCTCGCAGCCGAGGTGGCCGGTCACGCGGGTCACCAGCTCGGGTGGCGTGTCGAGGGCGAGGGTGTGGTGGGCGTCCTGGATCAGCTCTCTCAGCGACCGGGCCAGTGACCGGGCGTCGTCGGTGTCCATGACCGCCCACACTGACAGATCGCCGGGCCGCGCGCCGCTCCTTGTCCGTCAAGCGCGGTCATGCCGCTCGTCAGCGCTCCAGCTCGGCCAGCTCCGCGCTCACGGCCTCCCGGGCGCGCGCCTCCCACAGCTCGCGCGCCGGCGGTGTCCTGTAGAGGCGGGGTACGGCCAGCAGACGGCGGAGCACCTGGGCCCGGCCCCGCCTGAACAACTCGCCGGGGACGTGCGCGTACTCCTGCCTGATCTTGGCCGCGTAGTCCGCGTACCCGTCGCCGCCCAAAACCGCCAGGTCGGCGTCGCAGAGCACGGCCCCGTCGCGGTCTCCTTCGGCCAGCGTGTCGTGCGCCGCGGTCAGCCGTACCAGCCTGGCCACCTCGGCCACCCGCCGCGCCGGCACGCCGCAGCGGGGCAGGCGGGACCGGGCGAGCTGCGCGCTGCGCTCCTCGTCCCACCCGGGCCTGCCGTCGTAGACGGCGTCGTGGAACCAGGCGGCCAGGCGCACGGCCACGGGGTCCGCGGCCCACTCCTGGATCAGGCCGACGGCGCGCAGGACTGCCCGCAGGTGGTCGAGGTCGTGGTAGCGCCGGTGCGGCTCGGACCACCTGGCGACCAGCTCGGCTCCCACCGCGTCCCCGGCCCGGGACCCGCCCACCAGCGCACGCCACTCCTCCAGCACCCGGCCACCCTAGCCGCGCGCCGTGACCGCCGGGAAGGTTCACGGGTCGCCGCCCGCTTGTTAGCGTGGCGGCATCGAGCAGGGTCAGGGTGCGGGCCGGCGGCTGCCGCGGTGGCGGGAGCCGCGCGCGTTCGTGCCCCGGAGGCGGGCGCGGGGCGGGCTGGCCGGGGCGGCTGACGTGGCCGACGTGCGCCGGCTGGCGCGGCGGCGGGCGCCCCGGGTGGTGTTCGACTACGTCGACGGCGCGGCCGAGGGCGAGCTGTCGACGGCCAGGGCGGCGGAGGCGTTCGCGCGGGTGGAGTTCCGGCCGCACGTGCTGCGGGACGTGGCCCGCGTCGACACCGGGACCGAGATCCTGGGGCGGCGGGTGGCGATGCCGGTGGTGCTCGGGCCCACGGGGTTCACCCGGATGATGCACCGGGCCGGTGAGCGGGCCGTGGCCAGGGCCGCCGCCCGCGCCGGGGTCCCGTACGCACTCTCCACGATGGGCACCACGAGCGCCCGGGACGTGGCCGCGGCGGCGCCCGGCGGGTGGAACTGGTTCCAGCTGTACGTGGTGCGTGACCGGGGGCGGGTCAGGGACTGGCTGCGGCAGGCCCGTGAGGCGGGCATGGACGTGCTGGTCGTCACTGTGGACGTGCCGGTGGCCGGCGGGCGGCTGCGTGACGTGCGCAACGGCATGACCATGCCGCCGTCGCTGCGCTGGGGCGGGCTGGCGCAGGCGATGACCCGGCCGGCCTGGTGGTTCGGCTTCCTGACCGGCGAGCCGTTGCGGTTCGCGACGGTGGAGGGGGCGCCGGACGACCTGGCGGGGATCACGAACCTGATGTTCGACCCGGCGGTGACCCTCCGCGACCTGGAGTGGATCCGCGCCGAGTGGGGCGGACGGCTGCTGGTGAAGGGCGTGCAGCGGGTCGACGACGCCGAGGAGCTGGTGGCGGCGGGGGTGGACGGCCTGGTGGTGTCGAACCACGGCGGCCGGCAGCTCGACCGCTCCCCCACGCCGCTGGAGCTGCTGCCGGAGGTGGCGGCGGCGGTGGGCGACAGGACCGAGGTGTTCCTCGACGGCGGCGTGCGCAGCGGCGCGGACGTCGCGGCGGCGGTGGCGCTGGGCGCGCGGGCCTGCCTCGTCGGCCGCGCCTACCTGTACGGCCTGATGGCGGGCGGGGAGGCGGGCGTGGACCGGGTGCTCGCGATGCTCCGCGGCGAGCTGGTGCGCACGCTCGCGCTGCTGGGCGCGTCCGGGGTGGACGGTCTGGACGCGGACGTGGTGCGGCTGCGCTGAGCCTGGGCGGACTACCTGAGCCGGGACAGCCGGTGCTCCATCAGCTCGTCCTCGGCCTGCTCGGCGGCGGTCCGCAGCTTGCGGACCGCCCGCAGCGCCTCCTCGACGCCGGTGCCGCTCCGCTCGACCTCCGCGGCCGCCTCCCGGACCCGGCGGAGCGTGGTGGCGATGAACGTGTCATTCATGACCCGACGGTACGCCGGACATACCTGCCCGAACAGGGCCCCTGCGCGGGGCTGTTGAACCCGGGCCGTGCGCTGCGCGTATCCCCGCGTGTGAGTGGTGTTCGCGCACGCGGCGCCCGGGAGGCGCAGGCGACCGGCCGGTCCGCCGTGCGGCTCCTGGGCGCCGCCGTGTTCGCGACGGTCTGCGTGTACGCGGCGCTCGGGACGCACGTGCTGGCCGGTGGTTCCGGGGCCTCCCTGGGGGTGGTGGCCGCGACGACCGTGGCCGCCGGGGCGGGCGCTTACCTGCTGGGCCGGCGCCGCCGGGGCAGGGGTGTGCTGGTGGCGGCCTCGTTCTCTGCCCAGTACGGCATGCACCAGGTGTTCAGCGCGGACCTCCCCGGTGCGGCGCACGTCCTGGGCCACGACGCGGGCCACCATGGCGGGGGCCCGCTGCCCGGGATGGCGATGCCGCTCGCGCACGTGCTGGTCGCCGTGCTGTGCGCCTGGTGGCTGGAGCGGGGCGAGACGGCGCTGGTGACCGTGCTCGTCCTGCTGGGCTGCTCGCTGGCCGGGCTGTCGCGGCCGTCGCCGCGCGGCCGGGTGACTCCTGCGCCTCTCCGGATCGTGCCCGCCGCCGGAGAGCCACCGGTACGCGGGCCACAGGTGCTCGCGTGGGCCGTGAGCCATCGGGGACCGCCCCACTAGAGCAGGGAAAGACGCCGTCCGCCGACGGAGCCGCGCCCTGACCACGGCGCCGGAAACCCGCCGTCGGTCCGTCGCGCCGTGATCACGGCGCCGGAACCGCCGTCGGTCCGATCGTGCCGCGGGATGCCCGCCGCTGTGACCGGTCGCCGTCGCGCGGCCTGATCGTCATGGCCGGATGCCGGCCGTGGTGGCCCCCCTCGCTCTCGTTCTTCCGGAGTTGACCATGACCACTGTCCACGCGCGCCCGGAGACCGTCACCGTCCGGCCCGCCCCGTCCTCCTCGCGGCGGTACCGCGCCTTCTGGCGCTGGCACTTCTACGCGGGCCTGTTCGTCGCCCCCGTCCTGCTCGTCCTGGCCGTCACGGGGTCCGTCTACCTGTTCAAGGAACCGTTCGAGGAGTGGCGCTACCAGGACGTGCGCACGCTCGCCGAGCCCGTCACCACCGCCCGCCCGCTGTCGGAGCAGATCACGGCCGCGCAGCGGAGCATGCCCGGCGCGCCCGTCATGTCGGTGATCCCGCCGGCCGCTCCCGACCGCACGACCCGGATCATCTTCCAGGGCGAGGACGCCGGCCCGTGGGCGGAGGGCGTCTCGGTGTACGTCGATCCGGGGTCGGCCACGGTCGTCGGCACGATCGACGACGCGGCCACGTTCATGCGGGTGGTGCGCACCATCCACGGCGAGCTGATGGCGGGCACCGCCGGCGACCGGGTGGTGGAGACCGCGGCGTGCTGGTCGCTGATCCTGGTCGCGACCGGCACGTACCTGTGGTGGACCAGCCGCGGCAGGCGCCCGGCCCGCTCGCCGAGGGCCAGGCTGCGCCGCGTGCACGCGCTGACCGGGGCGGGCGCCGGCGTCGTCATCGTGTTCCTGGTGATCTCGGGCCTGCCCTGGTCGGGCGTGTGGGGTGACGCGCTGCAGCGGATCCAGGAGCGGACCGGCTCCACCTACCCCGACGCCGGCGACTACCCGAACCGTTCGGCGGACCTGTCGGACAACCCCGACGCCAAGGTGCCGTGGGCCGCGGAACGGCTGCCGGTGCCGACCTCCCAGGACGGCGGGCACGCGGGCCACGACGCGGGAGGCGGAAGCGCCTTGCACCCGGGCGCGCTCCCCCTGGAGCAGGCGCTGGCCGCCGCCCGGCCCGCCATCCGGGACTGCTCGCCGGCCGAGTGCGACCTGAAGATCCTCCTGCCGAAGGACCGCGAGGGCGTCTACACGGTCGTCACCGCCCCGCGCCGCGACCCGTCGGCCGCCCAGACCCTGCACGTGGACCAGTACAGCGGCCGCGTGCTCGTCTCGTACGGGTGGGACGAGTACGGGGTGCTGGCCAAGGCGGTGGAGCAGGGCGTGGCGCTGCACGAGGGCCGCCGCTACGGCACGGTCAACCTGCTGGTGATGCTGGGCGCCTGCCTGGCGCTGATCACGCTGGTCGTCTCGGGGGCGTGGATGTGGTGGAAGCGCCGTCCGAAGGGCCGGATGGGCGCGCCCGCCCGGCCGATGGACAGGCGCGCCGCGTACGGGGTGACGGCGATCATGGTGGTGCTGGGGGTGCTGTTCCCGCTGGCGGGCGTGACGATGCTGGCGGTGCTGCTGCTGGACCGGCTGGTGCTGCGCCGGATCCCGCGCCTGGCCGAGATCACCGGCTGACGGCGCGGGCCCGTCCGGGCGCTCAGCCGCGGCGGACGGGGACTTCCAGCCGCGCGGCCAGCTCGTCGAAGCCGATGCCGTACGTCTCCGCCACCGTGACGCCGTCCGGGCCGAGGTGGAAGATCGCCTGGTCGGTGTAGAGGCGGCTCACGCAGGCCAGGCCCGTCAGCGGGTACGTGCACTCCGGGACGAGCTTGGCCGTGCCGTCCTTGGCGAACAGCGTCATCATGACGAACACCTGCTTCGCCCCGATGGCCAGGTCCATGGCGCCGCCGACGGCCGGGATGGCGTCGGGGGCGCCGGTGTGCCAGTTGGCCAGGTCGCCGCGCCGCGACACCTGGTAGGCGCCGAGCACGCACACGTCGAGGTGACCGCCGCGCATCATGGCGAAGGAGTCGGCGTGGTGGAAGTAGGACGCCCCCGGCAGCTCGGTGACGGGCAGCTTGCCGGCGTTGATGAGGTCCGGGTCCACCTCGTCGCCCTTGGCGGCGGGGCCCATGCCGAGCATGCCGTTCTCGGTGTGCAGGATGACGCCCGAGTCGGCCGGCAGGTGGTCGGCGACCGTGGTGGGCTGGCCGATGCCGAGGTTGACGAACGCGCCGCGCGGGATGTCGCGGGCGACCACGGCGGCCAGCTCCTCGCGGCCGAGCGGCCCACGGCCCGGATGCTCGACGGTGCTCATGTTGCCTCCCCCGCCTTCGTGTCCAGGATCCGGTCGACGTAGACGCAGGGGGTGACGACGGTCTCGGGGTCCAGGTCGCCGACCTCGACCACGTGGCTCACCTGCGCGATCGTCAGGGCGGCCGCGGTCGCCATGACCGGGCCGAAGTTGCGCGCGGTCTTGCGGTAGACGAGGTTGCCGAGCCGGTCGCCGGCGTGCGCGGCGATGAGCGCCACGTCGCCCTTGATCGGGTACTCCAGCACGTGGTCCCGGCCGTCGATGGTGCGCGTCTCCTTGCCCTCGGCCAGCGGCGTGCCGGCGCCGGTGGGGCAGTAGAACGCGCCGATGCCGGCCCCGGCGGCGCGCATCCGCTCGGCGAGCGTGCCCTGCGGCACCACCTCCAGCTCGATCTCGCCCGCGCGGTAGAGTCCGTCGAACACCCACGAGTCGCTCTGCCTCGGGAACGAGCAGATCATCTTGCGTACCCGGCCGGCGGCGAGCAGCGCCGCCAGGCCGGTGTCGCCGTTGCCCGCGTTGTTGCTGACCACGGTCAGGTCCTTGGCGCCCTGCCGGATCAGCGCGTCGATGAGCGTGACCGGCATGCCGGCCATGCCGAAGCCGCCGATCAGGACGGTCGAGCCGTCCTCGACGCCCGCGAGCGCCTCGTCCGGGTCGGTGAGTATCGCGGTCATGCGGCGCTCACGTTCTCCAGGACGACCGCCAGGCCCTGGCCGACGCCGATGCAGATGGCGGCGACGCCCCACCGCTCGCGCCGCTCGCGCAGCACGTGGGCGAGGGTGCCGAGGACGCGGCCGCCGGAGGCGCCCAGCGGGTGGCCGATGGCGATGGCGCCGCCCTTGACGTTGACGATCTCCGGGTCGATCCCCCAGGCGTCGACGCAGGCCAGGGACTGCACGGCGAAGGCCTCGTTCAGCTCGACCGCGCTGACATCGTCCCAGCCGATGCCGGCCCGCCTCAGGGCCTGGTCGGCGGCCTGGACCGGGGCGTACCCGAACGCCTGGGGTTCGAGGGCGGCGGCGCCGCGGCCGGCGACGCGCGCGATCGGCTCGGCGCCCAGCCGCCGGGCGGCCGTCTCGGAACCGAGGACCAGCGCCGACGCGCCGTCGCTGAGCGGCGAGGCGTTCCCTGCGGTGATCGTGCCGCCGGGCCGGAAGGCGGGCTTGAGCCCGGCCAGCACCTCGGGCGTGGAGCCGGGCCTGATGCCCTCGTCGCGCGCGAGCTCCGTGCCCTCGACCGGGACCGCCAGGTCGTCGTAGAACCCGGCGCTCCAGGCGGCGTCGGCCAGCGCGTGCGAGCGGGCCGCGAACGCGTCCTGCCGCTCCCTGGAGATGGAGAACTTCTCCTGCAGCTGCTCGTTGGCCTCGCCGAGCGAGACCGTCCACTCCTTGGGCATGCGCGGGTTGACCAGGCGCCAGCCGAGCGTGGTCGACACGGCGGTGACGTCGCCGGCGGGGAAGGCCCGCGACGGCTTGGGCAGCACCCACGGCGCCCGCGTCATCGACTCCACCCCGCCGGCCACCACGACGTCGGCGTCGCCGCTCTCGATCGTGCGCGAGGCCATCATGGCGGCGTCGAGGCTCGACCCGCACAGCCGGTTGACGGTGGTCGCCGGGACCGTCACCGGCAGCCCCGCCAGCAGCACGGCCATCCGGCCCACGTTGCGGTTGTCCTCCCCGGCGCCGTTGGCGTTGCCCCACACCACGTCGCCGATGCCGGCCGGATCCAGCTCGGGCACCCTGGCCAGTACGCCGCGCAGCGCGGCGGCCGCCAGGTCGTCCGGTCGGACACCGGCGAGCGCGCCGTTGAACTTGCCGAACGGCGTGCGCGCGGCGGCGTAGACGAAGGCCGAACCCATCACGTCCTCCCCTTCTGTTCGCTATACGAACACACGTTCCTTATGCGAACAGTGTGTAGCTTAGCGCAGCACCCGCACCTACCGAAGAGGCATGAGATGTTGCCTTTGTCAGGGTGTCCGCACTTCCCATCGCGGCACCAGAGGGAGCGCGACACAGTGATCTGGGACGGCATCACCCTCCGGCCGGGCCACCACGAGGCCGGGGAGCGCGACGCGCTCGCCGACGCCGCGCGGCACGGCGACTGGGACGCGGTCTTCGCCCTGCTCGGCGAGCACCCCGGCTGGGTGAACAGCGGCAGACTCGGCGGCGCGACTTGGTACGCCCCGTTGCACCAGGCGGCCTGGCGAGGGGCCGCGCCGGAAGCCGTGCGGCGGCTGGTCGCGCTCGGCGCCTGGCGTACGCTGCGCACCGCCAGCGGGGAGCGTGCCGTGGACGTCGCCCACCGTAAGGGGCATCGGCACCTGGTCGAACCGCTCACGCCCGCGATCCTCCACCCGGTGCCGGAGGGCACGCTGGCGACGATCCAGCGCCACTTCCACGGCCTCATCCGCCAGCGCGCCGAGGACCTGGTCACCCTCCACCGGCTCCGGCTGCCCGAGCTGGAGCCGCTCACCGAGCAGGCGGACCCGTCCTGCTGGTTCCCCGTGCCCGGCATGTACGGCGGGTTCGGCTACCGCCTGGAGCCGCCCGGGCTCGTCGTGGAGAGCTGGTGTCGCGTGGTGGGCGGGTCGGGGCAGAGGCACGCGATAGACGAGGGCGGCGTACGGCTCCTCGACGAGGGCTTCGTCTGAGGCGGTCAGGGCTTCGCCGAGCCCGCCAGGGCCGCTTTGTCGACCTTGCCGGTGGCGTTGCGGGGCAGGGCGCCGACCAGGACGATCTCGCGGGGCACCTTGAAGCCGGCCAGCCGCTCCCGGCAGTGGCCGATCAGGTCCTCCGGCGTGACGGCCAGGCCCGGGCGGGGCACCACGTAGGCCCGCCCCACCTCACCCATCCGCGCGTCCGGCACGCCGGTCACCACGGCTTCGGCGACCGCGTCGTGCCCGGCCAGCGCCTGTTCGACCTCGGCCGGGTAGACGTTGAAGCCGCCGGTCACGTACATGTCCTTGGAGCGGCCGGTGATGGTGAGGTAGCCGCGCCCGTCGAGCCGGCCGCGGTCGCCGGTGACCAGCCAGCCGTCCCGCACGGCGTCCGCCGTGGCGGCCTCGTCGCCGAGGTAGCCGAGCATCACGTTGTGGCCGCGCACGAGGATCTCGCCGTCCTCCCCGGCGGGCACCGGCTCGCCGTCGGCGCCGGTCACCCGCACCTCGACGCCCTCGATGGGCCTGCCCGAGGTGGTGGCCACGGTCCGGTCGTCGTCGTCCACGGAGCAGGCGGTGACCGTGCCGCACGACTCGGTGAGCCCGTACGCGGTGACGACCTCGGGGAACAGCTCGGCCCGCATCCGGCGGACCAGCGCGACCGGCACCACCGACGCGCCGGTGACCGCGAGGCGCAGCGACGACAGGTCGTGCCGCGCGCGTTCCGGGGCGTCCAGCATGGTGATGTAGATGGTCGGCGCGCCGGGCAGGACGGTGATCCGCTCGGCCTCGATCAGCCTCATCGTCTCGCCCGCCTCGAAGACCGGCTGCAGCACCATGGTGGCGGCCCTGATCAGGCAGGCGAAGACGCCGGCCTTGTAGCCGAAGGAGTGGAAGAGCGGGTTGACGATCAGGTAGCGGTCGCCGTGGCGCAGCCCTGTCCTGTCGGCCCAGGCGCGGTTGGTCCTGACGTCCTGGGCGTGGGTGCACATGGCGCCCTTGGAGCGGCCGGTGGTGCCCGAGGTGAACAGGATGTCGGCCACGTCGCCGGGCCGGACGGCGGCGGTGCGGGCGTCCAGCTCCTCGTCGCCGACCGAGGCGCCGGCGGCGAGGAAGTCCTCCCAGGTGGTGGCGCCCGGACGGGGTCCGGCGTCGTACGTGACGGCGGTCAGGCCGGGCGGGGCCGGGACGCCCGCGCCGGGCGTGAGGCCGAGCATGGCGAGATAGCCGTTGCCGAGGAAGCCGTCCTCGGTGAAGAGCAGCCGCACGCCGCCGCGGCCGAGCATCCAGCGGGCCTCGTCGCCCTTGTAGCGGGTGTTGACGGGCACGACGACGGCGCCGGCGGTCAGCGCGCCGAGCGCGGTCACCACCCAGCGGTGGCTGTTGGGCGCCCAGATGCCGATCCGGTCGCCGTGCCGGACGCCGGCCGCGATGAACGCTTTGGCCGCCTCCCGCACGAGGGCGCCGAGCCGGGCGTAGGTGAGCCGGACCGGGCCGTCGACGACGGCCTCGGCGTCCGGGTGCTCGCGGACCGCCCGGGCCAGGACGCCGGGGATCGTCAGGTCCTCGTTCATCGGTCCGCTCCCAGCATCAGGCCGCTGGTCGGCACGCCGGTCCCGGCCGTGACGAGGACGTGCCGTACGGACGGGGGCTGGTTCACGGAGGTGCCGCGGACCAGCCGCACGCCCTCGGCGATGCCGTTCATGCCGTGGATGTACGCCTCGCCGAGCTGGCCGCCGTGGGTGTTGACCGGCAGCCTGCCGCCGACCTCCAGGTGGCCGTCGGCGATGAAGTCCCGGGCCTCGCCCCTGCCGCAGAAGCCGAGCTCCTCCATCTGCGGCAGCACCAGCGGCGTGAAGTGGTCGTACAGGACGGCCGCGTCGACGTCGGCGGGGCCGAGCCCGCTCTGCCCGTAGAGCTGCCGTCCGACCAGGCCCATCTCCGGGATGCCGGTGATCTCGGGACGGTAGTAGCTGGTCATCATGTGCTGGTCGTCGCCGGAGCCCTGACCGGCGGCGAGGATCAGCGCGGGCGGGTGCGGCAGGTCGCGGGCCCGTTCGGCGGAGACCACGACCAGGGCCTGGCCGCCGTCGCTCTCCTGGCAGCAGTCGAGCAGGCGCAGCGGCTCGGCGATCCAGCGCGAGGCCTGGTGGTCGGCGAGGGTGATCGGCCGCCCGTAGAACCAGGCCGCCGGGTTGGTCGCGGCGTGCTTGCGGTCGACCACGGCGACCCGGCCGAAGTCCTCGCCGGTGGCCTTGTACTCGTGCATGTAACGGCGGGCGAACATGGCCACCCACTGGGCCGGGGTGAACAGCCCGAACGGGCTGACCCAGGCGAAGGCGGCGTCGTCGGCCCCGGCGCCGGAGGGCGCGTCGGCCCTGCCGAGTCCGAAGCGCTGCCCGGACCGTTCGTTGAAGGCCCGGTAGCAGACGACCACCTCGGCGACGCCGGTCGCCACCGCCATCGCGGCCTGCTGGACGGTGCCGCAGGCCGCGCCCCCGCCGTGCGGGACGCGGGAGAAGAACCTCAGCTCGCCCATGCCGGTGCTGCGGGCGATGTGGATCTCGGAGCTGGAGTCGGCGGTGAACGTCACCATCCCGTCCACGTCGGACGGCCGCAGCCCGGCGTCGGCGACGGCGGCGAGCACGGCCTCGCAGGCCAGCCGGAGCTCGCTGCGGCCGGAGTCCTTGGAGAACTCGGTGGCGCCGATCCCGGCGATCGCCGCCCGCCCGGACAGCCCGCTCACGACTCCGCCCCGCCCGGCAGCCGCACCGCGACGGTGCCGGTGACGTGCGCGCCGAGGCGGTTGGCGCCGCGTACGGCGATCTCGACCCGGCGGTCCTCGTCGTGCTTGGCGGTGACGGTCCCGGTCAGCACCATGGTGTCACCGGGGTAGTTGGGCGCGCCGAGCCTGATCTTGATGGCCTTGACCTCGGCGGCCGGTCCCGCCCATTCCGTGACGTACCGGTCGATGAGGCCGTTGGTGGTCAGGATGTTCATGAACACGTCCGGGGAGCCGCGCTCGGCGGCCAGGCCGGGGTCGTGGTGCACGTCCTGGTAGTCGCGACTGGCGATCGCCGTCGCCACGATCAGCGTGCGGGTCAGCGGGACGGGCAGCTCGGGCAGCGTCTCGCCGACCGTCACCTCGTCGTACGCGCGGCTCCTCATGCCGTCACCGGCCGGAACACCGGGAGCGACAGCTCCGGGTCCGGGTCGAGCCATTCGAGGGCGACCGGCATGTCGATCTCGACCTCCTCGGGGGCGACGCCGACCAGGTTGGTGACGAGCCTGGTGCCTTCCTCCAGCTCCACGAGCGCGACCACGTACGGGGGCTCGAAGGCCGGGTGGCGCGGGTGGTGGCTGACCACGTAGCTGTAGACGCGTCCCCGGCCGGACGCCTCGGCGGTGTCCCATCCGTACGAGCCGCACCGCGGGCAGCAGGGGCCGGGCGGGTGGCGCAGGGCGCCGCAGGCGTCGCAGCGCTGGATGACCAGGCGGTGCTCCCGCGCGGCCTCGAACCAGAACGCGTTGTCCCGGTTGACGGCGGGCCGCGGCCGCGGGGCCGCCGGCTCCCGGCCTCCGGGCGGCGTCCGAGCGGGGCGGAACCACAGCATCCGCCAGCGCTGGACGGCCACGGTCTCGCCGTGCTGGTCCAGGTACGTGCGCTCGGTGGTCACGAAGCGCCCGGCGCCGAGCGCGGTCTTCTTCTCGGGCGAGATCGACTCGATGATCTCGCGCACCCCGACGTGGTCGCCCACGGTCAGCTCGCGGTGGAAGGCGAACTCCGAGTCCGTCGCCACCACCGAGGTGTAGCCGCCCTCGGCCAGCAGCGCGATCAGCTCGCCCAGGCCGGACCCGTCGTCCTGCCCGGCGGTCGCGGCGGCGTACCCGCGCATGGTCCAGGCCTGCATCATCGAGGCGGGGGCGACGATCCCGGCGCGGCCGGTCCGGCGGGCGGCCTCCTCGTCGAGGTAGACGGGGTTGCGGTCGCCCATCGCCTCCACCCAGTGGCGGATCATCGGCACGTTGACCGGGTCGGGTCCGGGCCTCAGCGGCGCCGCCTCCCGGCCGGCGAACTCCCCCAGCCGTTTCTCGTAACCGTCCTGCTCTGTCTGGGCCAACGGGGTCCCTCCCTGAGCAACGCCTGCCGGCCTCCGACGTTAACCATCCGGGAGCCCCGGCAGGAGGGCGAATCCCGCTGAACGGGAGCGACGTCAGGCGTTCGAGCGACCGGCGAGCAGGAGGCGGCAGGCGATGCGCAGGTCGCTCTCCATCTGAGGAATCGGCAGCCGCCCGTTGAGCCCGGACTGCAGCACCCCGTACCAGCACTGGACGAGCAGCCGCACCAGCGTGACGTCCATCGGGGTGGGCTCGTCGACGGCCAGCGTCCGCAGGATGATGTCGCGGGAGGTGTCCTCGACGCGCGCGGCGTCGGCGACCACGGACGGGTTGGCGGTGCTGGCCGACTGGAGCATCGCGGCGGCCAGCGCGGGCCGGCGCAGGAGCTGGCGGCTGGCCTGGACGAGCACGTCGGCGACCGCGTCCTCGGGGCAGGCGGCGGGCTCCGGGCGGCGGAGGCTCTCGCTGAACCGGTCGATCTGCTCGGCCAGCACCGCGGTGAACAGGTGGGTCTTGGACGGGAAGTAGCGGTAGAGGGTGGCGATGGCGACCCCCGCCTCCTTGGCCACCTCGTGCATCTGCACGCGCTCCAGGCCCCTGTCGGCGCCGATCCGCGCCGCCGCCCCGAGGATGCGCAGGTGGCGGGCCCGCTGCTCCGGCGAGCTGGGCTCGGCCGGTGTCCTGACCTCGGCGATCCTCGGCACCTTCTCCCCCCGACCGGTCTGTGGGATGGCACGACCCTACACACCCGCGCGCCCGTGGACCTGGGAGTCTTCCACTCAACGGGATCCCGGGGGTGGAATGCCGGAGGGGGGTTTGTAGGTTCGAGTCGTCAAGCGCACGTTGAGGGGAAGCGATGACAGCCGAGTTCGCCGACGCCGAACCCCTGATCGACCCACCTACCACGGCCGAGTTCCGCAGGGCGATGGGCATGTTCGCCAGCGGGGTGACCGTGGTCACCGGCCTCGACGACGGCGAGCCGGTCGGGTTCACCTGCCAGTCGTTCGCGTCGGTGTCGCTGGAGCCGCCGCTGATCCTGTTCTGCGCCGATCACCGGGGGCGCGCCTGGCCGCGCATCAGGAAGAGCGGCCGCTTCTGCGTGAACGTGCTGGGCGAGGACCAGGTCGAGCTCTGCGGCCGGTTCGGGTCCAGCACCGGCCGGAAGTTCGACGGCCTCGGGTGGGATCTGTCCCGCTGGGGCGTCCCCGCGCTGCGCGACGTGCTGCTGCGGGTGCACGGCGAGGTGCGCGACGTGCACGTCGCGGGCGACCACGACGTGGTCATCGGTCTGGTACGGGAGCTCGAACCGGTCACCGAGCAGCAGCCGATGCTGTTCTACCGCGGCCGGTTCGGTCTCGGCGAGCGGCGGCCCGGCGAGCCCGGCGCCAACCTGTGGAGCTGGGGCGACTACTGAGTCCGGCCCGCGATCCCCTGGACAGGAGCAAGGACCGGCGCACGACGATCGTCCGGGCAGGAGCGTGGGCTGCCGCGGGGATCAGGACCGGTCGCCTCGTCCGGCGGTGAGCAGCCGGTCGATCGGTCCGGGGAGCCGTCCCCGGTGCGGCACGCGGGCGGCGTGCCGGAGCGGCTCCGGCTCGGGGAACAGCGCGCGCGACGCCTGACGCGCGGCGTCGCGCACCAGCGGCGCCACCCGCTCCAGCGGCGCGCGGGAGTCGCCCGCCAGCGAGATGCCCGCGACCGGGCCCTCGGGCCCGCGGATCGCCGCCGCGACCGACGTGATGCCGGGGAAGCAGTCGCCGCGTTCGAAGGCCAGCCCGCGGCGCTGCCGGACGCGGTGCAGCTCCTGGTGCAGCGAGCCGGGGTCGCCGATGAGCGCCTCCACCCGTTCCGGCTCCAGCCAGGCGAGGATCGCCCGGCCGAGCGCGGTGGCGCGGGCGGGCGCCCGGCCGCCGACCCTGGACGGCACCGACCGTGCGAACGGGCCGCCGGCCTTGTCCAGGAAGCGCACGTCGGCGCCGTCGAGGACCGCGAGGTGGACGACCAGGCCGGTGCTCAGCTGGAGCTCGTGCAGCAGCGGCGCGGCGGCCTCGCGGATCCGGCCGTGGCCGCCGTCGCCGCCGAGCCCGAGCGCGCGCCGGCCCAGGCGGTAGCCGGACGAGGTGTGCTCCAGCCAGTCGAGCCTGACGAGCTGGTCGAGGATGCGGTGCGCGGTGGAGCGCGGCAGCCGGGTGCGGCGGGCGACGTCCTCCAGGGTGAGCAGGGCGGCGCGGCCGGCGAACGCGTCCATGATGAGCGTCATCCGCTCGACCATGGACGGCGGCGGCTCCGCGCCCGCGTTGAGAGGGGTCATCACACCTCCCAAATCTGAAATGAATTCTTGCGTGGACCCTAACAACGGGACGTACCCGTGGGAAGGCCCGGCGCCGTCACGCGCCGGGCCCGGGACACCCGTGGGGTCAGGAGGCGCTGTGGCCCACCGCCCTCGCGTAGAACGAGCGGTCCACGTACCGGTCCTCCGCGATGACGTCCGCGTACTTCACGGTCTTGAAGGCGATGAACACCTTCTGCTCCGACTCGCCGGTCCCCTGGCGGATCTCCCAGTCGAAGGTGAGCGACGGCGTGCGGGTCAGCGAGTCGCGCGGCTGCTGGGTGCCCTCCGCCATGGCGTCCAGCACCTTGTCGTCCTTGATGTAGTCGCCGTCCAGGTAGGTGTTGACCGTGCGGATGTACGCGCGGACGAACGCCTGGAGCACCTCGGGCCGCTCCTCGATCATCGACTTGCCCGCATAGAAGCCGCCGAGCGGCTCACCCGCCGGCTGCCCGCCGACGAGCACGTAGCTGTCCGGCTGGTCGGCCGCGGTCAGCCAGTACGGGTCCAGCAGCCAGGCGGTGTCGATGGCCTTGTTGGACAGCGCGGTCATCAGGTCGGCGGCCGGGAGCTGCTTGATCTCCATGTCCCCCAGCGTGATGCCGTGCTCGCGCAGGGCCTTGTCCATCGGGTAGGCGATCGCGGAGGCGGCGCCCACGGTGGAGCCGAGGGTCTTGCCCTTCAGCTCCTTCAGGTCCGGATCGGCCGGATCGGAGAAGATGTCGCGGCGGGCCCACAGCCCGGTCTGCGGCTGGGACAGGTCGGCCGCCTTCGGCTCCACGAAGTTGCCCAGCACCCACTTGATGTCCAGCCCCTGGCTGACCGCGTTGAACAGGCCCGCCTCGGTGCCGCCGTACGAGACGTCCACCCGGCCCGCGGCGAGCTGCGGCATCGCGTCGGCGAACGGCAGGACGGAGAACTCGATCTTCAGGTTCTCCTTCTCGAACTCGCCCTGCGCCATCCCGACGAAGATCGGCGCGAGGCTGCTGGAGCGGGACGCGGAGGTCATGCGGATGGTCGCGGGCTCCTTGAGCGGCTGCGCCGCGGGCGTGCCCGCCTCGCACCGGGCGATCTTGCGGTCCGGGCTCAGGTCGGCGGGGTCGACGTACGAGTCCGGCCCGCAGCCCTCGACGGGCACGACCGCGCCGAGGTCGGTGGCGGGCGCGGCCGACGGCTCCCCGCCGCCACCGCCGCACGCCGCGGCGGACAGTAACAGCAGCGCGGCGCCCAGGACGCGGAATCTGGACATGGGTTCCTCCAGGATGAACATGCGGAAGGGGGGGTCAGGTCGGGATGATCGCGTTGTCGTCGGACGTCCACCGGATGAACAGCCGGCCGATGGCCTTCACCAGGAGCGCGAACAGATAGCCGATGAGGGCGACGAGCACGATGCCGACGTAGCTCTGCTCCAGCAGCAGCAGGGTGCGGCCCTGCTCGATGAGATAGCCGAGACCCTGGTCGCTGATCACGAACTCGATGCCGACGAGCATCAGGACAGAGACGCCGGCGGAGATCCGCAGGCCGACGAAGATCTCCGGGAGCGCGGCGGGGAGCAGCACGTGGCGGAACATCTCCCACCGGTTGGCGCGCAGCATCAGCGCGGCCTCGCGGTAGCCGGTGGGCACCGCCATGACGGCCGACATGACCGAGATCCAGACGAAGAAGTAGACGGTCGCCGCGATCAGGACCACGACCGAGGTGTCACCGAAGCCGAAGATGGTCAGGAAGATCGGCAGCAGAGCCAGCTTGGGCACGGTGTACCAGGCCCAGGAGAAGGGTTCGAGCGCCGCGCGCAACACCCGCGACATGCCCATGAGCAGGCCGACCACCAGCCCGCCCGCGGCCCCCAGCAGGTAGCCGAGTATGACCCGGCGGACGCTGGTGACGGTGGCCTCGACCAGCTTGCCGTCCTCCCACAGCGCGACGAGGCCCGGGATCAACCGGCTCGGCGGCGGGTAGAGGAACGGGTCCACCCATTCGAGCACGGCGCTGAGCTGCCACAGCACCACGAACCCCACGGGCACCGAGACGCCGAGCACGACCTTGGTCGCGTTCCAGCGGCGGCGGGTCCGTACGGGATGCAGTTCGGCCACCCCGGGACGGCGGTACAACGTCGTGCTCATCGCGGGTCCTTCCCGGCGTCGAACTGGGCGACGACCTCGGAGTGCAGGCTCGACCAGAGCTCGCCGCGCAACTTGGCGAACAGGGGATCGGTGCGGATGGCGCTGGAGCGGGGGCGCTCGAACGGGACGTCGATGTCGGCGATGACGCGGCCGGGCCGCGCGCTCATCACGACCACCCGGTCACCGAGCAGCAGCGCCTCCTCCAGGCTGTGGGTGACGAACACGACCGTGCGCCGCCTGGCCTGCCAGATGGCCAGCAGCTCGTCCTGCAGCACCTCGCGGAGCTGGGCGTCGAGCGCCGCGAACGGCTCGTCCATGAGCAGGACCTCGGGGTCGATGGCCAGCGCGCGGGCGATGGAGACGCGCTGGCGCATGCCGCCGGACAGCGCGCTGGGGTAGACGTCGGCGAAGTCGGTCAGCCCGAGGCGGCCGAGCCAGTCGTCCACCGTCTCACGCCGTTCGGCGGGAGGCCGGCCGCTGAGCCGGAGCCCGAGCTCGACGTTGGCGCGGACGGTCTTCCACGGGTAGATGCCGTAGTCCTGGAAGACCATCGCGATGGGGATGCGGTTGTCTCCGGAGATCTCGACCGCGACCTCTCCCGAGGACGGCGCCAGCAGGCCCGCGATGATCTTGAGCAGGGTCGACTTGCCGCAACCTGACGGCCCCACCACGCAGAGGAACTCGTCATCGCCGATCGACAGGTCGACTGGTCCCAGGGCGTGCACGGTCGAGCGGCCGGTCGTGACGAAGGAGCGGGTGACGTCGCGGGCGGCGATGCGCCGGCCAACGTGATCCATGGGTCTCCCTGTCGGCGAGGGGATATTAGATTTAGCATTGCTATTATTTACAAGATAGTAATGAGAATAGAGACAAGTCAACGATCAGGAGGCAACGTGGCGGTCCGGCTGCTCGAAGGTGTCCGCGTGGTGGAGTTCGCTCTCCTCGAAGCGGGGGGTGTCGGCACCGTCCTCGCCGACCTCGGCGCCGACGTGGTGAAGGTGGAGCGTCCCGGCGGGGGCGACTACATCCGCCAGGTCGGGTGGCCGTTCGTGAACGGCGTGTCCCTCATGCACCACCACCTCGGCCGGGGCAAGCGCAGCCTCGCCCTCGACATCCAGCGGCCGGAGGGCGCCCGGCTGGCCGCCCGCCTCGTCGAGGCGAGCGACGTCGTCATCGAGGGCATGCGGCCGGGCGTGCTCGCCCGGCGCGGGCTCGGCTCGGCCGAGCTGCGCGAGCGCCACCCCGCGCTGGTGTGGTGCACGGTCTCCGGGTACGGCACCACCGGCCCGTACGCCGGGCTGGCCGCGCACGGGGTGGCGTTCGACGCCTGGGCGGGCGGGCTGCGGCTGGGGACCGACGAGCGGGGGTTCGCCTCGGCCGAGCTGAACGTGCCGCTCGGGACCCGGGTGGCGCCCCTGCTGGCGGCGAGCGCCATCCTGGCCGCGGTGCTGCGGGCGGCGCGCACCGGGCGGGGGTGCGCGATCGACATCGCCCAGGCCGAGGCGGCCGCGTCGGTGGACTGGCTGACGATCGAGGGGCACCGGGCGCATCTGCGGCCGGCGACCGAGGTGACCGGCAACCCGTCCGACGGCGGGGTGCGCCGCGAGCCGGGCACGGCGGGGATGGGTGACAGCGTGCGCTACCAGGTGTACCCGAGCGCCGACGGGCACGTCCTGATCATGGCGACGGAGCGGAAGTTCTGGGAGCGGTTCTGCCACGCGATCGAGCGGCCCGACCTGCTCGGCGACACCCCTGGCGGAGAGGTCGCCGACCACGCGCTCGGCGACCACCGGCTGCGCGCCGAGCTGACCGAGATCTTCCGCACCCGTGACACGGCCGGCTGGATCCGGCTCGGGCTGACCGCCGACGTGCCGATCGCGCCGGTGAACTCGCCCGCGACCCTTCCCGCCGATCCGCACTTCGCCGCCCGTACCCCGTGGCTGCCCGCCGCCGAGTACGGCGCCGACCTGCTGCCGCTCCCCGTCCACCTGGAGGACGAGGAACTCGCCCGCCCCTCCCCCGCCGCCACCCCGGGTCAGCACACGGACGAGATCCTGACCTCTCTGGGCGTCCCGGCATCCGAACTGGCCGAACTACGCGAATCCGGCGTTCTGGGCTGACCTCCAGCGGTCCCTGAAGACGACGCACCGCGAAACCGCCACCCTGGGTCTATTCAGGGCGGCGGACCGCGCCGTGAGGTCGGGGCGTCGTGGCCGGCGGTGACGGAGCCCGCCTGATCTGGACGCCCTTGCTCGGCGAGCTCAGAGCACCTCGATGGCCGCCAGGACCGGGTCGCCCGTGCGGCAGACCTGGACGTCGATCTGGACGGCGCAGGCCGGGCAGTAGAGGCGCCGCAGGACGAAACGGTCAGCGCCCTCGTACACGGCGCCGAGCGGGCTGCGCTCGGCCGGGGACGCGTCGGACACGACGAGGTGCTCGTACACGTTCCCGGCCGCGCCGCCCAGCACGGTGCCGCACCGCCCGCACGCCACGACACCCTCACGATCCGGCGATCTGGGTTCCCGGTGCTCCCCGTCGCCGGCCGGTGGGAGGAGGTCGAGGACGGCCGAGAGAGGGCGGCCCTGGCGGGAGGGGGCAGGGGGCGCGGGCGGTCGGCCGATCCTGGCGTGCCTGCGGTCGTCGCGGCACCGGGACGTGGCGGGATCGTCGACGCGCAGCCCGTCCGGCCGCCGCGGGTCGCCGGTGACGACGACGCCGTAGTCGCGCAGCGCGCCGCGTACCGACACCAGGCCGTCCAGGACGTCGTCCAGCACGGCGGCCGGGTCGCGGTCCAGCGGGTCGCCCAGCCCGCCGCCGCCCTGGGAGACGGAGACCAGCAGCTCGCCCGTCCGGATCGGCACGGTCGCCGACGGCATGGGCAGCCGCCGCTCCCCCTCGTCCGCCAGCCCCGCGAGATCGGGCACGACGGCCACGACGCTCTGCCCGCCGTACTCGCCCCCGCACACCCCCGCCGCCAGCGGATGCTGCAACCCCTGGCCGAACGACATCATGGTCATCGAGGCCCCGTCCCCGTGCGGGGTCAGCGCGTGCAGGGTGCCGACGCCGCCGCGGTGCCGTCCGGGTCCGCCGGTGTCGGCCAGTTCGGCGCGCCGCTCGTACAGCAGCGGCAGGTACGCCTCGTTGACCTCGACGTTCGCGCACGACGCGCCGGGCGAGGTGGTGTAGCCGGAGGAGTCCGCGCCGTCGCCGGACCAGGTGGCGCCGCCGCCGCCGGTGATCTCGTCGAGCGTCATGGTGGCGTACGAGGTGCCGTCGCCGCGCTCCCCGTGCACCGTCCCGCCCCCGCCGCCCGCGGCCTGGCAGCTCGCCATCACCAGGTGCGCCAGGTCCCGCGACGCCTCCAGCATCCTGGCGAGGCACGCGTTGACGGAGACCCGGACCGCCTGACAGGTGGCGGCGGTGCTCATGGCCACCCCGGCGGGCCAGCGGGCGTGCACGACGGTGCCCTCGCGGCTGCGGATCCGCACGACCGGCCACACCCCGCCGGGCACCCAGGGCAGGCCGCCGCACAGGTAGATGAGCACGCCGCCGATCGCGAACCCGGCCAGCGCGGGGTAGGCGGCGTTGATGGTGCCGGGCGCCTGCGGGTCGCTTCCGGTGAAGTCCAGCTCCAGGTCGTCGCCGCGCTTGGTCATGGTCAGCCGCACCGCGTACACGGCCTCGGTGGTGCCGCCGTGCGGGCGGTACTCGACGTACGCGACGTGCCGCCAGCGGCCGTCCGGCAGCGCGCGCAGCCGCTCGCGCAGCAGCGCCTCGGTACGCTCCAGCAGCCGGTCCATGACGGCCGCCACCGCGTCCGCGCCGTACTGCCCGCACAGCCGGCCCACCTCGGCGGTGACGCTCCGGTTGGCGGCCACCTGGCCGACCAGGTCCAGCCGGTTCAGTTCGGCCGTACGGGAGCGTACGAGATATTCGCGTTCGAGGTCGCGGCGCAGCCGGCCGGCCTCGACGATCCGCACCGGAGGCATGGGCACGGCCTCGTCGAAGATGGAGCGGGCGTCGTAGGTGATGCCGCCCGGGTTGGGGCCGCCCACGTCCGCCTGGTGGGCGGTGGAGCCGCACCAGCCGACCAGCTCGCCGTCCACGAAGATGGGCGCGACCACGACCACGTCGGGCTGGTGCAGGGTGCCGATGTAGGGGTCGTTGGTGACGAACTGGTCGCCGGGGCCGAAGCCGGGGTTGTCCGCGTAGTTCTCCAGGATGTCCCGTACGACCAGGTGCATCGAGACGACCTGGGCGAGCACGTACCGGCCGCAGCAGACGACCCGCCCGTCCGGCGCCATGATCGCGGTGTTGAGGTCCCTGGCCTCGGCGGCCAGGTGCGAGCCGGACAGCCGGGCCAGCACCGCGGCCGCGTCGTCGTTGATCGTGTCGAGCCGGTGCCTGAGCACCTCGAACGTGATCTCGTCGATCATCGCTGTTCCTTGTCAGCTCGGGGATCAGGTCAGGTGGAGGTGGCCGCCGGCGTCCATGCGCGCCCGGCGCCCCGGGGGGAGCACGACGGTGGTCTGGCCGGACTCGACGAAGGCGGGCCCGGTGATCTCGCAGCCGGCGCTCAGGCGGCGCCAGTCGTAGACGGCGCAGCGGTGCTCGGCTCCGGCGAACCAGGCGGCCCGCTCGTCCACCGGCTCGGCCGCGCCGCCCGGCCGCGTGACCGGGGGCGGCACCGGCACCGGGGCCACCAGCTCGACCCGGACGCCGACCGCCTCGACCGGGGTGCCGTCGGCGGCGGTGCCGGCGCCGACGATCTCCTCGTACCGCTTGCGGAACTCCGACTCCAGCCGCGCCAGCTCGGCGGCGTCCACCGGCACGGCGACCGGCAGCTCGATGCGGCGCTGCTGGCGGTAGAAGCGCAGGGCCACGGTGTGGCGCAGGACGGGGGCGCGGCCGGACACCGCCGTGACGCTGTCCACCGCGCCGGGCAGGTCCGCCTCGATGCCGCCGGCCAGCTCCGCCAGCGCGGCCGCGACGGCCGGGCCGGCCTCGGCGACGGGCCCGGGGACGAGGCCGCGCTCGACGCCGATGCTCAGGTCGCTGGACACCGCCCCGTACGCGGACAGCTCGGCGGCCAGGTTCGGGATGATCACGTCCGTCGCGCCGAGCCCGTCGGCGTACCAGCTCGCGTACTGCGGTCCCGCGCCGCCGAAGGCGACCAGCGCGAACGCGGACGGGTCGTGCCCGCGCTGGATCGTGGTGCGGCGGATCAGGTCGCGCATCTGGTCGGCGGCGATGCGGACGATCCCCTCGGCGGCGGCCACGACGCCGATGCCGAGCGGCTCGGCGATGTGCGCGCGGATCGCCTCGCGGGCGGCCGCCACGTCGAGCGGCATCGACTCGCCGAGCCTGCTCAGGTAGCCGAGGACGGCGGAGGCGTCGGTGAGCGTCGGACGGGTGCCGCCCCGGCCGTAGCAGGCCGGTCCGGGGTCGGCGCCCGCGCTGCGCGGGCCGACCCGCAGCGCGCCCAGGCCCCGGTCGAGCCAGGCGAGGCTGCCGCCGCCGGTGCCGATGGACTCGACCTCGACCACCGGGATGGCCAGCGCGTGCCGGTGCACCATCGGGGTGCTCGCCCGCTGCATGGCGCCGCCGATGACGAGCCCGACGTCGAAGCTGGTGCCGCCGACGTCGGTGGCGACGACGTTGGCGTGCCCCAGCTCGGCGGCGAGCGCGGCGGTGGCGGCGAGCCCGGCGACGGGGCCGGAGCGCAGGGTGTTCACCGGGGCGCGCAGGGTGTGCTCGACGGGTTCGGCGCCGCCGCCGGTGCGCAGGATCATCAGCACCCCGCCGAAGCCGTCCTCGCGCAGCCGTTCCTGCAGCGCGCGCAGGTAGGTGGCGACGACCGGGGCCACGTACGCGTCCAGCACGGCGGTGGACGTGCGCTCGTACTCGCCCACCACCGGGGCGATGGCGGAGGAGCAGGAGACGTGCACGCCGGGCAGTTCCTCGGCGACCAGGGCGGCCAGCCGCCGCTCGTGCCCGTCGTTGACCGGCGACCACAGCAGGCAGACGGCGACCGAGTCGGCGCCGCGCTCGGCGAGGCGCCGGATGGCGGCCCGGGCCTGCTCCTCGTCGAGCGGCCGCACGACGGCGCCGGACACGTCGACGCGCTCGCTGACGCCGGCGATGCGGGAGCGGGCGACGAGCTGGTCCGGCTTGCGCCAGCGGACCGGCATGGTGACGTCCAGCTCGTCCAGGCCGTGCAGCTTGTTGGCCTTGGCGATGGGCAGCGTGGACTCGAACCCGGCGGTGGTGAGCAGGCCGACGCGGGCGCCGCCGCCGGTGAGGAGCGCGTTGAGCCCGACCGTGGTGCCGTGGGTGAGGATCACCGTACGGGACAGCAGCTCGGACAGGGTGAGGCCGAGCGCGGCGGCGGCCTGCCCGATGGAGTCGAGCACGCCCTGCTCGACCCGGCCGGGGGTGCTGAGCGCCTTGCCGACGCCCAGGCGGCCGTCGGAGAGGGTGACCACGGTGTCGGTGAAGGTGCCGCCGGTGTCGACGCCGATGAACGCCTTGACGCCGCTCGTCTCCGTCTGGATCATGCGGCGGCCCCGCCCGCGACCGGGAGGTTCACTCCGCTGACGAACGAGGCGGCGTCGGAGACGAGGAACTCGACGGCGGCGGCCACCTCGTCCGCCGACTGGCCGCGGCCGAGCGGGATGGTGCGGGCGAGCCAGTCGGCCAGCGGGAGCCCTTCGCGTTCGGCGAGCCTGACCAGGCCGGGGTTGGGGAACCGGGGGTCGCCCGGGTGGACGCCGAGCGGGCAGACCGTGTTGACCCGGATGCCGAGCGGGCCGAGCTCGCCGGCGAGCGCCGCGGTGAGGTGGTTGACCGCGGCGCGGGCCACGCCGACCACGCCGGCGTCGGCGACCGGGGTCAGGCCGGCGTACGAGGAGAGGGTGACGATGGCGCCGCCGCCGGCCGCGGTGAGCGGGGGCACGCAGGCGCGGGCGATGAGCCAGGCGGCGGTGAGGTTCCAGTCCAGGCCGCGCTGCCAGGCGTCCGGGCCGGTGGCCGCGAGAGGACCGTCGCCGAGCGCCGGGCCGGTGGCGCCGACCAGGTTGCAGCAGGCGTCGAGGCGGCCCAGCTCCCCGACGGCACGGGCCACGAGCTCCTCGACCGAGGCCGGGTCGGTGGGGTCGACCGGGAACGCGGCCACCGGCCGCCCGGCGGCCTCGGACACCTCGGCCGCGACCTCCGCCAGCTTCGCCGCCGCCACCCTGCCGGTGCCCGCGTCTCCTTGGGACACGTCCACGGCGTCGGCGAGGACCAGCCGCGCGCCGGCCCTGGCCAGCCGTAGCGCCGTGGCCCGGCCGATGCCGGGCGGGCGCGCCGCTCCCACCACCAGGATCGCCTTCGCGCTGAGGTCCATGCCACCTCCACTGATATTATTGTCTTATCAATCTTAACCATGATTGCTCTCTTTGAGCTAGGCTTGATCACATGACTTCACCCCCACTCGACGTCAGCGGCCGCCCGCTCGCCCTGCGGGCCATCGACTGGGACCCCCTGTTCGCCCCGCGCTCGGTCGCGGTGATCGGGGCCACCGACACCGAGGGCAGCCCGCAGCGGGCCCAGTGGCGCCAGGCCAGGGAACGACTGCTCGCGCGGGGGGCCCGCGCCGTCCACCCGGTCCACCCGGTCAAGCCCGCCATCGACGGCGTCCCCGCGTACCGCAACGTCCTGGACGTCCCCGGCGACGTCGACGTGGCGATCGTGCTCGTCCGCGACCCGCTGCCGGTGCTGGAGGACTGCCTGGCCAAGGGCGTGCGGTTCGCGTACGTGTTCGCCGCCGGCTTCGCCGAGCTGGGCACCGAGGAGGGGCACGCGGCGCAGCGGCGGCTGGAGGAGCTCGCCCGCGGCCCGATGCGGATCATCGGCCCCAACACGAACCTCAACCTCATCGAGCCGTGGCGCGAAGGCCTGCCCGGCCGCAAGCTCGCCGTGGTGACCCAGTCGGGCAACCAGGGACGGCCCGTCGTGCAGGGGCAGGAGCTGGGCATCGGCGTCCACGCCTGGGCGACCGTCGGCAACGAGGTGGACCTGGAGTTCGCCGACTTCGCCGCGCACTTCGCCAGGACGCCGGGCGTCGGCGCCATCGCCGCGTACGTCGAGGGCTTCGTCGACGGCCGCACCATGCGGCTGGCCGCCGACGAGGCGGTGCGCGCGGGCGTGCCCATCGTCTGCATCAAGGTCGGCCGCAGCGACCAGGGCCAGGCCATGGCCAAGGCGCACACCGGGCACCTGACCGGCCCCGACGCGGTGCACGACGCCGTGTTCCGCCAGTCCGGGGTGATCCGGGTGGACGACATCGACGAGGCGATCGAGGTCTCCGGCGCGTTCTGCCACACGCCGCCGCTGGCCGGGGACCGGGTGGCGCTGTGCGTCATGTCAGGCGGCACCGGCTCGCACGTGGCCGACCTGTGCGGCCTGGCCGGGGTGCCGCTGCCCCGGCTGGAGGAGCGTACGATCGCCCGGCTGCGCGAGCTGCTGCCCGGCTACCTGCACCTCGGCAACCCGGTCGACACGGGCGGCGTCGCGACCGCCCGGCCCGAGGGCCGAAAGGTGCTGGAGGCGCTGATCGAGGACGCCAACACCGACGTCCTGCTCGCGCCGATCACCGGCGTGTTCCCCGGCATGAGCGACGCCATCACCCGCGACCTGATCGCGCTGCACGAGCGGGGCGGCAAGCCGATCGTGGTCGCCTGGACGTCGCCGATCAGGGACGCCGACCATCGGGCGCTGTGCGAGGCGGGCATCCCGGTGTTCCACTCCTTCCGCACGGCGGTCCGCGGCATCCGGGCGATGGCGGACTTCTGGGCGCTGCACCGCGGCTACCGGGGCCCGTTCGCGGACGCGCCGCGCGAGCCGTCCGCCGCCTTGGCCGCCGTCCGTGGACGGCTCGTGCCCGGCTCGACGCTGGACGAGGTGGCCGCGAAGGACGTGCTGCGCGCGTACGGGATCCCGGTGGTGGAGGAGGCGGTCGCCGCGTCGCCGGACGAGGCGGTGGCGGCGGCGGCCCGCTTCGGGTATCCCGTGGTGCTCAAGGCGCTCGCCGACGGCCTGGCCCACAAGTCCGACCTCGGGCTGGTCCGGGTGGGGCTCCGCGACGCGGACGGGGTACGGGACGCGTACGCGGAGATCGTGGCCGGGGCCTCGGGGCTGCGGCTGACGGGGGTGGTGGTCCAGCCGCAGGTGACCGACGCGGTGGCCGAGCTCATCCTGGGGGTCAGCCACCAGGCGCCGTTCGGGCCGACGATCACGTTCGGGCTGGGCGGGGTGTTCACCGAGGTGGTGCGGGACGTGTCGTTCCGGGTGCCGCCGTTCTCCCGGGAGGAGGCGCTGCGGATGATCGGCGAGACCCGCGCGCCGGCGCTGCTCGCCGGCGTCCGCGGCCGGCCCGCCGGCGACCTGGACGCGGTCGCCGACGCGGTCATGCGCCTGCAGACCCTCGCGCTGGAGCTCGGCGACTCCATACGCGAACTGGACGTCAACCCCCTGCTGGTACGGCCGAGCGGCCTCGGAGCGGTGGCCGTCGACGCCCTGGTGATCACGTCCTGATGTGAACCCTCGCACGACGCGGGGCCGGGCCGGGCTCCCACACCCGGCCCGGCCCCGCGCACGGTGCGGCGGGCTGGTCCGGTTACTCTGCCCAGTCCTCGGTGCGGTCGGAGCGGGACGGTTGGCGGCCGATGCGCATGGGGGACAGCGGGGCGTCGACCAGCAGGATGCGCTGGAAGGACCGGGCCGTGTCGCGGAGCCGGGTCTTCCAGCCGCCGGCGGCCCGGTCGGCGTCGTTCGCGGCCTCGAAGGCGGCCCACCGCTCGTAGTCCGGCACGGCCCAGAGCAGGAAGCACTCGGAGTCGTCGCCGAGCGCGGTGCGCCAGGCGCCGGCCAGGTCCCAGCCGAAGCGCCCGTAGTGCGGGACGGCCTGGTCGCGGACCCGTTCCAGAAAGTCGGCCGCGTCCCCCGGCGGCACCGTGATCCGCTCGTGCGCGTACACCTCGCCGCGCACCCCGTCGGCGCACAGCTCCTCGATGGTGCGCGTCCACGGCGCGGGCAGGAGCAGGCGGTCGACGCCGCCGGAGCGCATCTCGGCGGCGGCCGCCCACCAGGCGGCCAGCTTCGGGTCCTGCAGCGACGGGTGGCCCAGCTCGTGCCGGAACGACGACGCCAGGCCGTCCCACCCGTCCTCCTCCCAGATGTTGACCACGCCCGGCCACCAGGCGGTCGAGCCGACGACGCCCCACACCCCGTAGCAGAGCTGGTCGCGCTCCTCCTGGGCGATGGGGCTGAAGTTGGCGGTCATGTGGTGCATGTAGCGGGCGCGGTTGTGGCCGGTGACGTCGATGAACTCGTGGATGTACATCTTGTCGTTCACGGGGACCCTCCGGAGGTTCAGGCGCTGAGGCGCATGGTCTGCTCGGCGACCCCGGCCAGGGAGGCGCCGTCCTGCCACAGCGCCACCCGGCCGGCGGCGGTGCGGCCGGCGCGGGCCACCAGGCTCACGTCGAGCAGGACCCACTCGGCGACGGGACCGCCGAACAGCCGGAGCGACGCGCTGACGGTGGTCACCCGGGGCCGTCCCGGCAGGGTCCGGCGCAGCAGGTAGGGGACGTGGTCGCTGACCACCGCGAGCCGCACCTCGTCCGGCACGTCGCAGAGCACCCGCGCCCACAACAGCACCGACCCGGGCGACCCACCGGCCACCCGGACGTCGAGCATCATCGCGCCGCCTGACCCCGACTCGTACGAGCGCTCCGGACACTCCAACGGCCCGGGAACCCGCGGCGGGCTCGCGACGCCGCCCGAGGTCACCGTCCCAGGGCGAGCGACGACGCCGCCCGGCGCCACCGCCTCAGCGGCGGGGGCCGCCTCGACGACGGCGGTGCCGGTGAGGGCCGGTCGGTCGCCGTCGGTGGCGTCGAGGCGGCAGTGGGACAGGGCCCGGCCCTCGGTGAGCACGTCGCACCGTACGGAGAGCCGGGCGCCACGCGCGACGGGCCGCAGGAAGGCCGCGGACAGGTCGCGCAACCGCCGCCCGGTAGCGCGCTGGGCGGCGTCGGCGAGCAGCCCGAGCCCCCAGCCGCCGAAGAGCGCGCCGGTCCCGGAGCAGATCTCGCGGGACACGGGCACGTCGGACGGCGGGCCGCCGAGCGGCCAGGTCATCGCCTGATCACGGGTTTGGTCACCGAGTTGGTGCCGCCGAAGCAGAACTGGCTGCGCCCCGCCTTGGCCCCGACCACGAACAGCTCGAAGCAGTCGGCCGACGGGTTGACGGTGACCGGCGTCTCGGGGGCGTCGAGCAGCCAGCGCAGCTCGGGGTGCGAGGTCTCGAAGGCCGGCATCGACTGGTTGAGCATGAGCTGGCGGAAGGGCAGCTTGGTGCGCCGGTGGATGGCCTCCTTGATGTCGGCGGGCGTCCACCCGGCGGCGGCGAACGCGGCGGCGTGGTCGGGCGCCATCAGCAGCAGGTTGGAGAACGTGCCGTGGAACGGGTAGCCGGCCTCCAGCGGCGCGTCCTTCTTGATCAGCCACGCCCCGGCGGACGGGGTGCCGACCGCGTGAGAGGTGAGCGTGGACCAGCTCTCGATGAGCTTCTCCGGGTCGGAGTTCTGGAAGTCGAAGAACTCGGTCATCCCGTACGGCACGTTCACGGTGACCGTGGAGTCTTCGAGGGAGTGGCCCTGCTGCACCCGCCACGGCGCCCACGGGGTGCGCTCCTCGTTCTCCGCCACGCAGGCGGAGAACTTCATCGGCGTGCCGATGGTGTCCATGTCGGTGATGCCGGGGTAGGACAGGCCGACGTTCATCATGATCAGCCGCAGGGCGCGGCCGATGGCGACGTTGACCTCGGAGACGGAGCCGGGGCCGAGGGCGCACATGCCGCGGTTCATGCCGATCTCGTCGGCGATCGGGCCGGACACCAGCACCACGGGCGCCTGCGGGCCGGTGGACATGGCCCAGGTGCGCAGCCCGATGGACGGGTCCAGCACGCACTCCATCATGGCCATGATCACCGGCATGGTCTCGGGCCGGCAGCCGGCCATGACCGCGTTGGCCGCGATCTTCTCGACCGTGCCGATGCCGAAGCCCGGCGCGAAGTCGCCCACGACGTGGCCGCCGTCCAGCCCGGACGCCGCGACCATGGCGTCGACCTTGGCCCGGGTGGGCGGCACCAGCGGCATGCCGTCGCTCCAGCCGTTGGCCACGAACCGGCGCTGCATCTCGTCGAACGCCTCCAGCAGGTCGCCGCCTCCGTAGTGCAGCTCGGGGGCGCTCTCCAGGACCATCGAGGCGAACTCGGGCAGCACGTCGAAGACCGGCCGCGGCTTGGTCAGGCACTCGACCACCTCGGCGAACGACTCCTCGACCATGCGGTGGATCTCGGCGGTGTCCTTGTTGGAGAAGCACTCGGGCACGATGACCGGGCAGGCCTCGGGCACCCCGAAGGTCTTGGCGCTGAACCGGGCGTCCTCGTCGAAGATCGCCGCGGTGTAGCCGATCGCCGGCACGCCGCGCCGCTCCACCTCGCACAGGTCGCGGATCAGCCAGGAGGTGCAGCTGCCGCAGTCGGCGGAGGTGCCCACCAGGGCGTCGACCTTCTCCTCGATGAGCGTGAGCTGCTCCTCCGACAGATAGCGGGTCGTGCCGCCGAGCGCGCCGGTCATCTCGACGAACCTGACGTCCTCGTACGCGGCCTCGATCAGCTCGCGGGCCTTGACCAGCGCGTCGAGGCCGTTCTGCTTGCCGTTCCAGTAGAGCGCCACCGTGGCGCCGTCGAGCGTCTCCGGCCGCGGCGCGGGCGGGAACCGGTCGCCGTCGGCGTGGGAGCGTGGCGTGGCCACCGGGTTGACGATGCTCAGCCGGGCACTCATGTAAGGACCTCCACCACGATCTCCGTTCCTGGGCTGCGGCGGCGCAGTGTCTCCGCCATGAGCTGGCTCAGCTCGTGCTGCGGCAGGACGCACACGTCGTCCGCGCAGTCGGGACCCGCGCTGCCGGGCCGGTAGCCGACCCGGATCGTGCCGGCGTCCTCCGCCAGCAGCACGAGCTCGCCGCCGTCACGGCTGACCATCCGCTCGAACTCCGCCACCAGCCGCGCTCCGGTCGACGTCACGGCCATCACCACCCTTGCTTCCATAACCAGGTACCTAGTTTTACAGCCCGTGCGAGCGGCCGACAAGAGACCTGAGGCGAATTCAGGTACCTAGTTTTTCTCAGCTATGTTTTCTATCATTGCTACGATAAAGTGAAACGGTGGCAACCCTCAAGCGGGTGCGCGCGGGAAAGTCAGGACGGCTCGCGCACGTCCGACCAGTCGATCACCTGGGCGATCTGCCGGGGGTAGCCCTCGCGCAGCCGCCGGCCGAACTCCTCCTCCAGCTCGCGCATCGCGTCGCGGGCCGCCTGCGCGTCACGCGCCGCCACCGCCGCGTGCACCGTGCGCAGCCGGCCCAGCACCTGCGCGCGGTAGCGCTCGTCCGGCACGAACCCGGCGCTGTTCACGATCGCCCGCAGGGCCGGGCTGAGGAAGGCGAACAGCTCGTTGTGGCAGCTCTCGGCCAGGTGGCGCCAGTAGGACTCGTAAGCCGCGGAGAAGGCCCGGTAGGAGCCGAGCCCGCGCTCGATCGCGTCGAGGTCGCCCGCCATCGCGGCCAGCTCCTCGTCGGTGGCGTTGCGCGCGGCCAGCTCCGCCAGGCCGGGCTCGATCATCACCCGGGCGTCCAGCACCGAGCTCAGCGGCGCCCCGGCGAACTGCAGCAGCAGGGCGACGGTGGAGGCGAGGTTGGGCCAGCCGGGCTGCACGATCTCCGGCCCGCCGTTCGGCCCCGGCCGCATCACGATCAGCCCCTGGTGTTCCAGGAACCGGAGCGCCTCCCGGTAGGTGCCCCGCCCCACGCCGTGCCGCCGCATCGCCTCGGCCTCCGGCAGGTAGCGGTCGCCCGGGCCCATGCCGCTGTCGCGCATCGTCTCCACGATCTGCCTGGCGACCTCGAGAGACAGCTTCGGGCGGCGCTCACCGGGATCAACTCGCACCCGCAGATTGTACGCAGCACGCACAGGAGGACCCGATGACCGATCTCGGCCTGCTCGGACTGTGCCACGTGGGCATCGCCGTGCCCAGCGTGGCGGAGTTCACCCGCACCTGGGGCACGCTGCTGGGCGTCTCCGACTGGCTGGTCACCGAGATCGACCAGCCGGCCGGACTCCTCCAGCTGCACGGCGAGCGGCAGGGCCCGTCCCGCTCCAGGATCGCCATGGCCCGCCTGGCGGACACGGCGATCGAGCTGGTCGAGCCGCTGGAGGGCCGCACCCGCACCTCGGCCTGGCTGGAGACCCGCGGCCCCGGCATCCACCACCTGGCCTTCTGGGTACGCGACCTGGACCACGCCGTGGCCGCGCTCGCCGATCACGCCGACGTCACCTACTCCCCCGCCGCCCGCCTCCGGCCCGGGCCCGCCGGGGCGCCGGTGTCCGCGGTGGCCCGCGGCAGCGGCCCGCTTCCCGTCGATCCGGGGTTCTGGCTGTACTCGGAGTCGCGTGACGCCCAGGTGCCCTGGTGCCTGGAACTCCTGGACGCGCGCCGGGCGGACGTGGTGCGCGCCGCCTTCGGCGACCACGTCGTGTACCCCTCTTGATGATCGGCCGCACCAAGGTCTTGCCGGAGGTGTGACGTAGGCGACAATATAAGTCGCTATACGTCTAACGACGCGCCCCTGGCACCAACGGAGGTGGCCTGTGACGATGATCGGCTCGGCAGTACCACGCAAGGAGGACGCCGCGTTGCTCACCGGGCGCGGCACGTTCGTGGACGACATCCATCGTCCCGGGCTGCTCCACATGGTCTACGTGCACAGCACGGAGGCCCACGCGCTCATCACCGGCGTCGACGCCGAGGAGGCCCGCTCGCTGCCCGGCGTGGTCGGCGTCTGGACCGCGCGGGACTTCGCCGGCCTGCCGCCCCGCCCGTCCGTGCCCGGCCTGGAACGCGGCTACCTGGCCGCCGGCAAGGTGCACTACGTCGGCGAGCCGGTGGCCGTCGTCGTCGCCGCCGACCGGTACGCCGCCGCGGACGCGGCGCGCGCCGTGCGCGTGGCGTACGAGCCGCTGCCGGTGATGGCCACGGTGGCCGACGCGCTCGCGCCGGACGCGGTGCCCATCTTCGCCCCGCTGCCCGGCAACCTCGCCCTGGAACAGCAGGTGACGCCGGACGACGTGACGGCCGATCTGGAGGCCGCCCCGCACCGGCTGCGCGCCCGCCTGGTCAACCAGCGCTGCGCCGGAGCGCCGATGGAGCCGTACGGGGTGCTCGCCGACTGGACCGGGGCCGGGCCGACCGTGTGGGCCACGGTGCAGGCGCCGCACCGGGTCCGGGCGGAGATCGCCGAGCGGTTCGGGCTCGCCAGGCACCTGGTCCGGGTGGTCGCGCCCGACGTCGGCGGCGCCTTCGGGGTGAAGTCGTCGTTCATGCCCGAGCTGTTCCTCGCGCCCGAGCTGTCGCGCCGGCTCGGCCGGCCGGTCAAGTACGTCGAGACCCGCGGCGAGCACATGGTGCACACCTACCACGGCCGCGACCAGCTGCAGGACGTCGAGGTGGGCTTCGACGACGAGGGCCGCATCCTCGCCCTGGACGTGACGCTCACGGTCAACATCGGCGGCGTGCCCGACCCGGTGGGCATCGGTCTCGCCACGCTCACCTCGTACATGCTGGGCGGCTGTTACAAGATCCCGAAGATCGCCGCGCGCTACCGGAGCGTCGTTACCAATACCACGCCTACCGCGTCCTACCGGGGGGCGGGACGGCCCGAGGCGAGCTTCCTGATCGAGCGGGTGGTCGACCTGGTCGCCCGCGAGCTCGGCAGGGACCCCGCCGACGTCCGGAAGGCGAACCTGATCCAGCCGGGCGAGATGCCGTACCAGACCCCGTTCGAGGGGATCGTGTACGACGAGGCCGACTACCCGGCCGCGCTGGACCTGCTGCTGGACCGGCTCGGCTACGCCGGGTTGCGCGAGGAGCAGGCGCGGCGGCTCGCCGACCCGCGCGCGCCGCTGCTCGGTGTCGGGCTGTCCACGTTCGTGGAGATGGGCGGGTTCGGGCCCACGCCGCTGTTCGAGCAGTTCGGCTACCTCGGCGGCTGGGAGTCGGCGAACGTCCGGATGCAGCCGGACGGATCGGTGATCGTCCTGGTCGGCACCGCCCCGCACGGGCAGGGCCACCAGACCGCGCTGGCCCAGATCGCCGCCGACCAGCTGGGCGTGCCCTTCGACGCCATCAGCGTGCTGTACGGGGACACCGCGGTCGTGCAGGAGGGCACCGGCACCATGGGCAGCCGCGGCATGCCGGTCGCGGGCAACGCCGTGCGGATGGCCGCGGTGGAGGTGGCGGACAAGGCCAGGCGCGTCGCGGCCCACATGCTGGAGGCCGACGCGGACGACCTGGTGCGGATCGGCGACGGGTTCCAGGTCAAGGGCGTGCCCGACGCGACGGTGACGCTGGCGGAGGTGGCGGAGCGCGCCTTCAAGCCGCACCTGCTGCCCGAGGGCACCGCGCTCGGCCTAGAGAACACCTCGTACTTCGAGCCGAAGAACCTCAGCTACCCGAGCGGGGCGCACGGGTGCGTGGTGGAGATCGACCGCGACACCGGGCGGGTGTCGATCCTGCGGTATGTCTGCGTGGACGACTGCGGCACCGTCATCAACCCGATGACGGCCCGCGGGCAGATCCACGGCGGGGTCGCCCAGGGTATCGCGCAGGCGCTGTTCGAGAAGGTCGCCTTCGACGCCGGCGGCCGGCCGCTCACCGCGTCCCTGGAGGACTACATGGTGCCGGGCGCGCTGGACCTGCCCCCGTACGAGACCCACCACATCGAGACGAGGTCCAGCTTCAACCCGCTCGGCGCCAAGGGGCTCGGCGAGGCGGGCGCGACGGCGGCGCCGCAGGCCGTGGTGAACGCCGTGGTGGACGCGCTGGCCCATCTCGGCGTGCGCGACGTGGAGATGCCCTGCACGCCGGAACGAGTCTGGAAGGTCATGCACGATGCGAGTTGAGATCACCGTCAACGGGCAGGCGCACAGCCGGGAGATCGAGCCCCGGCTGCTGCTCGTCCACTTCCTGCGCGACACGCTGTCCCTGACGGGCACGCACGTCGGCTGCGACACCTCCAGCTGCGGCGCCTGCACGGTCCTGCTCGACGGCGAGGCCGTGAAGTCCTGCACCGTCCTGGCGGCGCAGGCCGACGGCCTCGCGGTCACCACGGTCGAGGGGCTGGCCGGTGAGGACGGGCTGTCGCCCGTGCAGGAGGGCTTCCGGCAGTGTCACGGGCTGCAGTGCGGGTTCTGCACGCCGGGCATGGTGATGGCGGCCACCGCGCTGCTCGCCGAGAACCCCGACCCGACGGAGCAGGAGATCCGCGGCGGGCTCAAGGGCAACATGTGCCGGTGCACCGGCTACCAGATGATCGTCGAGTCGGTCCAGTGGGCGGCCGCGAACGGAGGCGCGAAGTGATCCCGGCCGGCTTCTCCTACGTGCGCGCCGGCTCCGTCGAGGAGGCGCTCGACGAGCTCTCCCGGCACGGCGACGCCGCCAGGCCGCTGGCGGGCGGTCACTCGCTGCTGCCCGCGATGAAGCTGCGGCGGGCCGAGCCGGGCGTCCTGGTCGACATCGGCCGGCTCCGCGAGCTGTCGTACGTCAGGGCGGACGGCGACCGGATCGCGGTCGGCGCGCTCACCAGCCACCGGACCCTGGAGCGCGACCCGGTGGTGGCCGCGCAGGTGCCGCTGCTGGCCGCCGCCGCGCGCCGGATCGGCGACCCGCAGGTGCGCAACCGGGGCACGATCGGCGGCTCGCTGGCGCACGCCGATCCGGCGGCCGACCTGGCCGGCGCGGTGCTCGCGCTGGACGGGGTGCTGGTGGCGCGCGGCCCTGCGGGCGTGCGGGAGATCCCGGCGCGGGAGTTCTTCACCGGCCGGCGCCGTAACGCGCTGGCGGCGGGCGAGCTGCTCACCGAGATCCGGCTGCCGGCCGCGCCCGGCCGGTCGTACGCGTTCGAGAAGTTCAGCCGCCGCGCCCTGGACTGGGCCGTGGTCGGGGTCGCGGCCCAGGCCCGGCCCGGCGGGGGCGTGGCGATCGCGCTGATCGGCATGGGGCCGACGCCGGTGCGGGCGACGGCGGTGGAGGAGGCCCTGGCGGCGGGCGAACCGGCCGCCGAGGCTGCCCGGCTGGCCGCGTGGGGCTGCGAGCCGCCGGACGACGCGGTGGCGAGCGCGTCCTACCGCGTCCACCTCGCCGAGGTGCTGGTGACCCGCGCCCTGGCCGCGCTGTAGAAGCCCGGGGCCCGGCCGCGACCTCGCGGCCGGGCCCCGCTCGTTCAGGACGTCGGCTTGACCTGCTGGAGGAGCGGGAGCACGCGGTACGGGACGCGACCGCGCAGGGCTACCTCGGTACGGGTCCGGACCACGCCGGGAAGCGCGAGCAGGGCCTGCACGATCTGCTCCAGGTGACCGTTGTCCAGGGCGGCGATCCGGCACAGCAGGTCGCCCTCTCCGGTGGTCGAGTGTGCCTCCAGCACTTCCGGGAGTTGGCCGAGCCGCTCGGTCACGTCGTCCAGCCTGCCCTGCGCGAGGTGCAGGTGCACGAACGCCTGGACCGTGTAGCCGAGGGCGGCCGGCGACACGTGCGCGGCGTAGCCGGTGATCGCCCCGCGCCGCTCCAGCCGCGCGATGCGGGCCTGCACCGTGCCCCTGGCGACGCCGAGCACCCGCGCGTACTCGCGGTAGCCCGCGCGCGGCTCCTCCAGGAGCAGGCGCAGGAGGGCCAGGTCCAGGTCGTCGAGGTCCACGAGACTGTCAGCCCGCCAGCACGGGGGCGATCAGGGCCCGCCAGGGGGCCAGATCGGTGTAGTCGCGGAAGCCGGTGATCAGCTCGCGGGCGGGATCCACCTCCGCGACGCCGTTGCAGGCGACGCTGTACTCCCGGCCGTCGATCCAGAACCGGTCGACCCGTTCGAGCCACGCGCGCTCGTCCGTGTAGCTCGCGGTCACCAGCTCCCACCGCACCCGCTCGGCGCGGCCCAGAATCGGCCGGAGCAACGCCGCTACGCCGGCCCGCCCGGCCACGGGCGCATGCGGGACGTTCGCGTACGTGCCGTCCTCCGCGAAACATCCGGCCGCCGCGTCCGCATCCCTGGCGTGCACCGCCGCCAGAAACCGCTCCGTCACCCGATACCCGGCCGTCACCCGTCCCCACCCACCCTCCCGTGAGCGCCCAACACCCCACAGCCGGTCGTCATCGCGTGGGTGGATGTCATCGGAACAGCACTGGATAGGAGGCGAAGTGGTCGCGGGAGGAGTTGGGGTCGCGCCTGGGCGGATGGTGGGGGTCGGGGCGGGCGCCGGCGGTGAGCAGGGCCGACAGCATGAGGGTGACGGTGCCGAGAACCTGCTCGGCGTCGTCCGCCGCCGGGACACCGCCGGCGAGTTCGGTCCCGATGCACGCGTGGGTGCCGCCGCCGAAGGCGTGGCCCCAGCGGGGGACGCCGGCCGGGACCTCGCGCAGGGGGTCGAACTCGTCCGGGCGCTCGAACACCCGGGGGTCGCGGTTGGCCGCCGCGATGTCCAGCACGACGAACGCGCCCTCGGGGATCTCGGTGCCGCCGCGCAGCACGGCGGGGGCCAGCGCGCGCCGCTGCGCGACAGGGCTGGCCGGGTGCAGCCGCAGGGTCTCGTGCACGCAGCGCTGGAGCAGGGCCGGGTCGTCGAGGGCCTTCTCGGCGGCGGCCGGGTCGCGGCGGACCCAGGCGAAGAACTCGTCGGCCGAGTGCGTGAACGCGTCGGCGGTGCTGTGCGAGCCGGCCTGGAGGTAGAAGGCGCATTCGCGGAGCAGGATCTCCTGGTCGATGCCGAGCTCGTCCCAGTGGCGCAGCAGGCCGGTGAGCACATCGCGGGGCAGGTCCTGCTCACCCAGCTCGCCGGCCGCGTGCCGGGCAAGCAACGCCCTGCGGCGCTCCAGCGACGGCCGCATGAACGTGGCGTCGAACTCGTCCAGCGCCGCCCGCACCTCGGCCCGGACGACGTCCGGGTCCCGGGTGGTGTGCACCAGGGTGGCGCCTTCGGAGAATTTCTTCGCGTACCGGTAGAGCGCGTCCGCCTCGGCCGCGGAGCCGGTGGGCCGGTCGATGCCGGCGACCAGCGCGGTCAAGCTCATGATCGTGCGGTAGCCGAGCTCGACCAGGTCCGCGCGGCCGTCGGCGGCGAACGGCGCCAGCGTGTCGCGTACGACGTCGTGCAGGAACTCGCGCTCCCAGTGCCGGAACGTGCCCCGGCGGAACAGCCGGTTCTCCACCCTGCGCCGCACGCGGTGGTCCTCCCCGTGCAGCACCAGCAGGCAGTCGGCCATGACGACCCCGCCCTCGTCGTAGAGCGCCTGCTTGAGGTCGCGCAGCCGGAAGGCCTCGCGTACGTCGGCGTAGCCGTCAAGAGTGATCGTCGTCATCGCCACGCGCTCCCTGATTGACACGGGGTTAGAACACTAACGACGCTACCAGCGGACACCGCCCTGCGGAAGATGTGACCCTGCGTACCGCCCTGTCATTCGTCGTTAGGGTCTTGACGCCGCTTGGTGCGCCACGAGACCCTCAGCAGGGACCGGCAACCCCCCGATCCGGTCGTGCGCAACGGAGGAGCAAGTCCAGATGACAGCCGTCGCCGAAGAGACAACGATCGTCCTCACCACGTTCGCGGACGCCAAGGACGCCTATCGCAGCAAGGACCTGCGCCAGTCGCTCTACGACGAGGGCGAGGTCGTGATGGCGGACGTGCTGGTGAACCTGCACGGCGACGAGCACCGGTCCCGGCGCCGGGTGGAGAACCGGATGTTCCGCCGCGAGGTGTTCGAACGCTACGAACGCGAGCTGTTCCCGCGGGTGATCGAGCAGACCCTGGCCCCGTACCAGGCGGAGGGCCGGGTCGACCTGGTGCACCTGGGGCACGAGCTGATGCTCAACCTCGCCGCCCTGACCGCGGGCGTCGACCGCCCCGCGGGCACCGCCGAGGAGACCGGCCGGCTCTACGCGTACATGATGAGCTTCATCGAGGGCGCCACGCTCGCGCACTCGACGAAGGACAAGGACGAGCAGCGGCGCGTGATCGCGCGGGCCCTCGAAGACTGGGACGCGGAGTTCCTGGCCCCGTCCATCGCCCGCCGCCGCGACCTGCTGGAGCGGGAGGCGGCCGGCGAGGACGTGGACGTGCCCAGCGACGTGCTGACCACGCTGCTGCGCCACACCGGGGAGCTGCGCCTGCCGCACGAGGTGATCCGCAGGGAGGTCGCGTTCTTCCTGCTGGCCGGCGCGCACACCAGCGCCACCGCGTTCGTCCGCTCGGTCGATCACATCCTGGGCTGGATCGAGGCGCACCCCGAGGACGCCGGGCTCGCCGCCGCCGACCCGCTGTTCGTCCAGCGCTCCGTGCACGAGACCCTACGGCTCAACCCGTCCAGCCCGATCGGCCGGAGGCGTGCGCTGGCTCCGGTCTCGCTGCGTTCCGGCATCGAGATCCCGGAGGGCGCGACCGTGGTGATCGACCTGCAGTCGGTCAACCGCGACCCGGAGGTCTTCGGCGCGGACGCCGCCGCGTTCGACCCGCACCGCACGTTCCCCCCGAACGTGGCCCCGTTCGGGCTGAGCTTCGCCGCGGGGATGCACGTGTGCATCGGCCAGGACCTCGCCGCCGGGGTCGTGCAACGGGCCGGCTCGGATCCGGACGACCACCTTTTCGGCCTGGTCACCGGCGTGGTCCAGCGGATGTTCGCGGCGCGGGTGCGGCTCGACCCGGACAACCCGCCGCAGCGGGACGCCAACACCCAGCGGCCCTACTGGGGCTCCTACCCGGTCCTGTTCGGAGGCGACGAGTGACGTACCGGATCGAGCTCGACCGGGACGTGTGCATCAGCTCCGGCAGGTGCGTCGCGGAGGCGCCGGAGTCGTTCCGCTTCGACGACGACGAGATCGTCGCGCTGGTCCCTGGCGGGCCGCGGCTGACGGACGAGCACATCTTCGACCTCGCCCGCGACTGTCCCTCCGGCGCCATCCGCGTCTTCGACGGGGACGAGGAGATCGATGTCTACTGAGGGCCTGATCCCGTTCGGCACGGTCAGCGCCGTGAACACCTTGGGCGGGCCGCTCGGGCGGTTCGCCGCGCGGCGCGAGCCGTAGTCGTGGAGCTGGGAATCCGGGGCCGGCGCGCGGCCGTGGCGGCGGCGAGCGCGGGGCTCGGTCACGCGAGCGCGGCCGCGCTGGTCGCGGAGGGGGCGCGGGTCACGATCTGCGGCTCCGACGAGGAGCGGGCGCGCGCCGCGGCGGAGCGCCTGGGGCCAGGCGTGCGGTGGCTGCGCGCCGACGTCTCAGGGCCGGACGGCGCCGCGGCGTTCGTGGAGGAGGCCGCGGCGCTGATGGGCGGGCTCGACATCCTGGTGGTGAACGGGCCGGGCCCGCCGCCCGGCACGATCGCGCAGACCCCGCTGGACGCTTACCAACCAGCGCTGGAACGCAGCCTGCTCGCCGTCGTGCGGATGTCGCTGGCCGCGCTGCCGTTCATGCGGGAGGGTGGCTGGGGCCGGATCGTCGCGATCACCTCGCTCGGCGTGCGCCAGCCGTACCCGAACCTCGCGCTGTCCAACACCGCACGCGCGGGCGCCACGGGTTTCCTGCGCACGCTGGCCCGCGAGGTGGCCGCGGACGGGATCACGGTGAACTCCGTGCAACCCGGCCTGCACCGTACGGAACGGGTCACGCAGGTGTACGGCGACAGCCCGCCGGTCGGCGACGTGCCGGCGGGACGGCTGGGCGAGCCGGCCGACCTCGGCGCGGTCGTCGCGTTCCTGTGCTCGGCGCAGGCCGGTTACCTCACCGGCGCGGCGGTGCCCGTGGACGGAGGGGCCTACCAGGCGCTGCTGTGACCGGGTGACCCGTCGAACGTTGTGAGCAAGGCACGCCGCCGCGTCCACTAGCGTAGTTAACCTTATGACGACGCTTGGGACAGGCCGACAAGGGGAGAGAACAGCATGACGAAATGGGCCGTGGTCACCGGGGCGGCGCACGGCATCGGAGCCGTCATCGCCGAGTACGCGGTGAAAGAGGGCTACCGGGTCGCCGCATGGGACGTCGACGGCCCGGCCGTCGAGCAGACGGCCCGCGACATCGGCGACGCGTGCGCGGGCACGGCCGTCGACGTCGCCGACGAGGAATCGGTGCGCGCCGCGGCGGCGCTGCTGCCGGAGCCGCCGCAGCTGGTGGTGAACAACGCCGGCATCGTCCGGTTCGGGCCGCTGCTCGACCTCCCGGTGGCCGAGTGGGAGGCCGCGCTGCGGGTCAACCTGACGGGCACCTTCATCGTCGCCAGGACGCTCGCCAGGGCGATGGCCGACGCCGGCGGAGGCGCGATCGTCAACCTGGCCTCGATCAACGGCATCGCGGCCGCCCCGAACGCGGGCGCCTACTCGGCCAGCAAGGCCGGCGTCGTCCGGCTGACCGAGCACATGGCGATGGAGTGGGCCAGGCACGGCATCCGCGTCAACTGCGTGGCTCCCGGGCTCATCCACGCGGGCATGTCCGACGCCATCTACGCCGACCCCGAGGTCCGGCGCGTCCGCGAGGGCGCGGTGCCCCTGGCCCGGCTCGGCTCGGCCGAGGACATCGCCGCCGCCGTCCTCTTCCTCGGCTCCGAGAAGTCCGCCTACGTCAGCGGCCAGACCCTCGCCGTCGACGGCGGCCTCATCAAGAGCACCCTCGCCTCCCTCCCACGCCCGGCCTCAGTGGACTCCGTCGGCTTCGCCGAGGCCTGACGACTGGGGGCGCGTCACGTCGTACGTGACGCGCCCCCCGCCGTCTTGTGCACGGGCTGTTCGCGCGCCGGCGGGATCGTCTCGCATGTGCGAGCCGTCGCGTGTGCGGGGCGTCTCGCGTGTGCGTGCCGTCTCCCTGTGCGTGCCGTCTCCCGTGTGACGGGCCGTCTCGCGTGCGGCCGGCCGTTTCATACGCGCTGGTCGGTACGGCGGTGAGGGTTGTCTTCACACGTGCGGGTGCGGTTTGGGGTGTGTGGGTCAGCCGTGGGTGGTCCAGTGGATGGCGCGGCGGAGGATTTCGCGGTGTTCGGGGACCTCGTACGACGGCGGGTGGTGGCCGAGGGCGTCGTAGACGATGCGGCCGCCGGCGTGTTCGCGGGCCCACAGCAGGGGGTGGCGGCTGTGGGTGTCCGGGCCGGTGGGCTGGGCGGCGGTCAGGAGCGGGACGGTCCCGGGCGCCCGTTCCAGGTTCCCGTAGACCTCGTCGACGACCGTGAACGGGGCAAGGCCGTCGACCAGTTCGTGCCCGCCCTCCGGCCGCACCTCGACCGCGGGGCCGATGGGCGGGTGGTGCGAGCGGCCCCACACCCAGGCGGCGCCGAGCGCCCGCCCCCACTCCGGCCAGTCGTCGAAGCAGATGCTCGCCGTGTGCATGCCGAGCACGCCGCCGCCCGCTTCGAGGTGGGCCGCCAGCCTGGCCCTGGCGCTCAGGGACGGGCTCGCGCCCTCCGTTCCGGCCAGTTCCCGATAGCGGTCGGGGGTGCCTGGCCCGGTCATCGTCCAGCGCAGCGCGTTCACCACCAGCAGCCCTGCACCGGGCAGGGCCCGCAGGGCGGCGTCGACGTCGGTATGGACCTCCGCCCGGATCCCTTGCCCCGACAGGAGCTCCACCAGGCAGGCGGTGGTGGCGGGGAAGTCGTGAGTGAGCCCTCCGGACAGCACAACGGCACGCATGGGGTGTCCCTTCGCAGTTAGGTGTCAGATCAGCCTGAACGCCCCTGCGGCAGCCGCCGGGGCAGGCTGGTTATCCGCACGAAGGCTTTATCCGTACGAAAGCTCCGTCGCCGCACGGGCGCTCCGTCGCCGCACGAAAGCTCTGTCTCCGCGCGGAAGCTTCGTCGCCACACGAAAGCTCCGTCGCCGTACGAAACGCTGCACGAAGAGGCTGTGGAGGGCATGGGGTCGTCAGGTGGCTGTCCAGGCGCCGTCGACCGGGATCACCGCGCCCGTGAGGTAGGAGGCGCCGCCGGAGAGGAGGAACGCCACGGCCGCCGCGATCTCTTCCGGCTCGCCCACGCGCGCCATCGGGACGCGGTTCATCAGCCACGCCGCCTGCTCGGGTGCGCCGAGCCGGTCCGCTGTCATGGGGGTACGGATGACGCCGGGCGCGATGGCGTTGACCCGGATCCCGGCGGTGGCCAGCTCGGCCGCCGCCGCGCGGACCAGCCCGGCGACCCCGGCCTTGGCGGCCACGTAGTGCGGCTGTCCGGCGACGGCGTGGGTGCCGGTCACCGAGCTGATGGTGACGACGGCGCCGCCGACGCCGGCCGCCAGCCAGCGCCGGGCACAGCCCTGGATGCCCAGGAATGTCCCGGTGACGTGCACGGAGAGCATGCGTTCGAACTCGGCGACGTCGAGCTCGGTGATCGCGCCGCGGCTGCGGTGGCCGGCGCAGTTCACCAGGGCGTCGAGCGGCCAGGCCGCGTCGAGCACGCGCTCCCAGGACTCCCGGTCGGCCACGTCGAGCTCGTGCCGCCCCGGCCCGGGGCGCAGGTCGGCGACCTCGACCTCCCAGCCCTGGACGGCGAGGAGCTGCGCGCACGCGAGGCCGATGCCGGAGGCGCCACCGGTGACGAGGACGCGGCAGAATGCGCTGGCCGAATCTCCCACTTGGCCGAGGGTCCTCGCCGGACTTCCCACGTGGCCAGGCGCCGTCATCGGACCTCCAGCAGACTTCCCTTGGGGCCGGGCAGCGTCATCGGACCTCCCACGCGGCCGAGCACCGTCATCGAACCTCCAGCAGACTTCCCTCACGGCCAGGCGCCGTCATCGGACCTCCCACACGGCCGAACGCCGTCATCGGACCTCCAGCAGGTCAGGGCGGCGCAGGAGTCTGGCGGCGTTGGCGGCCAGGACCGCGGGGTCGAGCCCCGGCCCCTCGTGGGCGCCGGAGTCCCAGCCGGCGAAGTTGGTGCCGAACACCAGCCGCTCGGTCCCCGCGTGCTCGGCGAGCAGGTGAAGCGACAGGTCGTCGTGCACGTGGGTGTCGAACCACAGGCGGCGGTAGTAGTGCTCGAACCCGTTCTCCCGCAGTTTCGCGCCGGCCCACGGGCGCTTCTCCACGGCGCGGGCGAACCGACCGGCGACGAACGCCGCGGCGCCGCCGCCGTGGGAGACGCACACGTCCAGGCCGGGGTGCCGGTCGAGCACGCCGCCGAAGACCAGCGCGGCCACGGCCAGCGTCTCGTCGCGGGCGAATCCGAAGAGCAGGTCGAGGTCGAAGCGGCGCAGCCGGGGGTCCTGCGGCGGCCCGTCCGGGCCGAGCGGCGACGGGTGCACGAACAGCGGCACGTCCAGGTCGGCGAGCGCCTCGTAGAGCGGGTCGAGCCCGGGATCGTCGAGGGTGCGCCCGGCGGGGTCGGTGCCGATGTACACGGCCGCCATCCCCAGCTCGCGCACGGCGCGCCGGGCCTCGGCGATCGACGCGGGGACGTCCTGCACCGGCAGCTGGGCGGCGCCGAGCAGGCGCGCCGGGTGCTTGCCCACCGTCTCGGCCAGCGCGTCGTTGTGGGTGCGCGCGTAGGCCACCGCCGCGCCGGGGTCCAGCCGGTCGAAGTAGGTCAGCGGGTTGGGCGACAGCAGCTGCACGTCGACGCCGGCCTCGTCCATGGCGGCGATGCGGACGTCCACGTCCATGAAGGGGCTTCCGGCGTAGCGCACGCCGTTCAGCACGTACCCGCCGACGCGGTAGAAGGGCGTGCCGTCGGGCGAGACGCCCAGCTCGGGCCCCGCCGCGCCGGCCGCCCCGAGGCTGACCTCCAGTACGGCGTGCGCGTGCACGTCGATCACCGGGGAACGCCGGGAAGGAAGCTCGGGGTGGTCAGACACGGGCCAGCTTCTCCAGTTGATCCTCGGTCAGGGCCAGCCCGCGGGTGAGGGGGCAGGAGGCGAGGAACCTCACCTGGTCGGTGGAGCGCATGCGGCGCTCGGGGATCGGGGTGGTGAGGTCGATCCGGCGCCCGCCCTTGATCACCTCGGCGATCCGGGTGCGGTCCTGGAGGATCGTGACGTCCTTCAGCGGGTCGCCGTCGACGATGAGGACGTCGGCGAGCCGGCCGGTCTCCAGGGTGCCGACCTCGCCTTCCATGCGCAGCGCGAAGGCGCCGTTGCGGGTGGCGGCGACGATCGCCTCCATCGGCGTCATGCCCATGTACTGGACGAACATCTCCAGCTCGCGGGCGTGCCACTCGCCGACGGGGGTGACGGCGAAGCCGGTCTCCGAGCCGGTGAGGAACGGCACGCCGGCGGCGTGCGCCTTGGCCATCTGCGCGGCGGTGACCTCGATCTCGGCGCGGAACACGTCGAGCAGCTCGGGCGCGCTGCCGATCTTCTGGCCGTAGTCGGCGAGGTTGCCGAGGAGCGTGAACGTCGGGCACAGCGCGCTGCCGGACTCGACGACGGCTTCGAGCGCCTCGTCGTCCATGTAGGAGGCGTGGTAGATCAGGTCGACGCCCGCCCTGGCGGCGTCGCGGGTGCTCTCGGAGTTGCGGCAGTGGGCGACGACCTTGGTGTTGAGCTCGTGCGCGGCGTCGCAGACGGTACGGAGCTCGTCGAAGCTCCAGACCTTGACCTCGGGGCCCTTCATGGACGGGATCAGGCCGGTGACCATGATCTTGATCCAGTCGACCCCGTACTTGATCTGGCGTCGTACCTCTTTGACCATCATGTCGCGGTTGTGGACGACGGTCGCGTAGCCGGTGGTGCCCTCGTCGCGGATCATCCGGCCGGCGGTGCCGCCGAGCATGGTCATCAGGGCCTGTCCCCCGGCGCGCATGCGGGGGCCTTCGACGATGCCGGTGTCGATGGCGTCCCGCAGCTCGACGCCGATGGACCACAGGCAGTCGGCGTCGAGCACGCCGGTCACCCCGGCGCGGAGCACCTTGCGGGCGTGGTAGGCCGACAGCATCGAGCTGTAGCCCTGCGTGCGGTGGTTGAGCAGCTCGTCGTTGCCGGTCGGTTCGCCGAAGCTGAGGTGGGTGTGGGCGTCGATCAGGCCGGGCATGACCGTGCGCCCGCTCGCGTCGATCCGCTCGTCCACGCCGCCCGACTCGGCCTGGGCCAGCGCCTCGGCGCCCAGGGCGGCGATCCGGTCGCCGCGCACCAGCACCGCCTCGTCGGCTCGCGGCGCGGCGCCGGTGCCGTCGATGACGGCGCCTCCGGTGATCAAGATGCTGTCGGCCATCGGCTCTCCTCGGACCTCGTTATGCGTCAGAAGGTTAACTACTATGAAGCGTCCTGGCCAGACTGGCCTGGCGGTGATCGGAATTCGTCCCGGAGCCCGAGGTGATGCGACGATGGCAACGTGTCTCAGCAGAGAGTGATCGAAGAGCTCCAGCGCCTCGGCATGTCCGGTTACGAGGCCAAGGCCTACGTCGCGCTCGTGGCGGCCGGCGCCCCGCTCAACGGCTACGAGGTGGCCAAACGATCCGGAGTGCCGCGCAGCACGGTCTACGAGACGCTGGGCAAGCTCGTGGGCCGGGGAGCCGCCTACGAGGTGCGGCTCGGCGACGCGGGCGTGGGCTACATCTCGCTGCCCCCGATGTCGCTGCTCGACCGGATGCGGCGCGAGTTCGACCAGTCGATCAGCACGCTGCGCGAGTCGCTGCCCGAGGTGGCCTCGCCCACCCAGGTCCGGCTGATCCACAATCTGACCGACCGGTCGTCGCTGATCACCCGGGCCGAGGACGTGGTCTCGGCGGCGCGCAGAGACCTGTTCCTGTCCGGCTGGCCGGCGGAGCTGGAGCCGCTCAAGCCGCTGGCCCGCAGGGCCGAGTCCGACGGCGTCGACGTCTCCACGGTCGTCTTCGGCGACGACCCCGACCCGGTGGGCCACACCACCCAGCACCGCTTCTCCAGCCCCAAGGTGGCGCTTGAGAACCTGGGCTGCCGGCTGCTGGTCGTGGTGGCCGACCGCGAGCAGGCGGTCATCGGCGGCGTGATCAACGACGACGCCTGGGGCGTCTACACCGACGACCCGGCGGTGGTCCTGGTCGCGGTCGAGTACGTGCGCCACGACATCGCCATGCACCTCATCGTGGAGAAGTTCGCGGCCGAGGACTTCGAGACCTTCTGGAAGTCCGATCCGGCGCTGCTGCGGCTGCGCGCCGACCACGGCGCCCCCGCCACGCTGCTCAGAAGGGGCGCCGGCGCGCCCCCGCCCGCCCCCGGCCGGCGACGCGGGAACGACACGTCCCGCTGATCCGCTGACGCGGGGGCGTCCGGCGGACGAACCCCCGGATCCGCCGGACGGCCCCGCCCGCCGATCCGGCCGCATCAGGATCGCGACGGCGTCCATCTGACGATGGGCGCCGTTTTCGCGTGCCCGCAGGCCGGGCCGCCTGATCGCGCTCCGGTCGCTCCCGTCTCGCCGCGTCGTTGCCAAATCGGGACTGTCGCGTCTTCCCATTGGACGTTAGCATCCTGACGACTAGCGGCTGGAGGCGTAACCGTGTGGCAACAGATCATCAGCGGCTTGCAGGCGGGGAGCTGGTACTCCCTCATGGCACTGGCCATCGTCCTCGTGCTGAAGGCGACCGACGTACCCAACTTCGCCATGGCTGAGCTGGGATTGTTTCCGGCTTTCTGCACCTGGGCGCTCATCGACGGCGCGCACCTGTCATGGTGGCTCGCGGTACCGATCGGGTTGCTCATCGGCGTCGCGCTGTCCGTAGTGGTGGAACGAACGGCTATCCGTCCGATCCTGGCGGAGAACCATTTCGCCACGGTCCTGATGACGATCGCGGTCTTCGTCGTGATCAACGCGGTCGTCCAGCTCGTATGGGGATCCGAACCCCGCAAGATCGACTCCCCGTTCGCGGGCTCGTTCACCGTGGCCGGGCAGGTCGTGGCGTACGAGCAGCTGCTCAGCATCGCGGCCGGGCTGGCGGTGATGGCCGGGCTCATCCTCTTCTTCCGCACGCCGCTCGGCGTGCGGATGCAGGCGATCGCGGAGGACCGCGTGACGCCGAGGCTGCTCGGCGTCTCGGTCACGACGGTGTTCCGCACCTCGTGGGCCCTGGCGGGGGCGATCGCCACGATCGCGCTGCTGCTGCAGGGGCAGGCTTCGCTGCTCACCGACCAGAACGGCTCCGGGCTGCTCATCAAGGGCTTCGTCGCGGCGACGCTCGGCGGGTTCTCCAGCATCACCGGGGCGTTCGTCGGCGGGCTCGCGCTCGGCGTGGCGGAGAACCTGGCGGGCGCGTACATCTCGACGTCGAGCAAGACCGCGATCGCGCTGCTGGCCATCGTCGTGGTGCTGTCGATCAAGCCGCAGGGGCTGTTCGGCCGTCACCAGGTCCGGGAGGTCTGATGACACCGCTCGCGCTGCTCTCCGGCTCGCCCCGGCGGGTCGCCGGCGTGGCCGGCGCCGTGGCGGCGGCGCTCGTCCTGCTCGCGCTGCCCGGCCTGGTCAACCCGTACCTGCTGTTCCAGGCGTGCCTGGTCCTGGTGACGGCGACGGCCGGGCTGGGGCTGGTCCTGATCATGGGATGGTCGGGGCAGATCGCGCTGTCCCAGGCCGGTTTCCTCGGCGTCGGGGCGTACGCGACCACGTACCTGGTCGCGCAGGGCTGGGCCTGGCCGCTCGCGGCGGTCACCGCGGGCCTGGTCGCCGCGCTGTTCGGGGTGCTGATCGGGCTGCCGGCCACCCGGCTGCGCGGCTTCTACCTGGCGATCGCCACGCTCGCGTTCGCCGAGCTGATGATCCGCGTGTTCGTGGAGGCCACGCCGGTCACCGGCGGCATCGCCGGCACCGCCGTGCAGGCCGTGGTGCTGCCCGGGATCGACGTCGACGGCAGCCGCTGGTACCTGTGCCTCGCCGTGGCGGCCGTCACCACCGCCGTCGTCATGCGCATCGGCCGTGTCGGGCTCGGCAGGCGCCTGCGGGTCGTGCGGGACGCGGAGATCGCCGCGCCGTCGCTGGGGGTGGGCCCGATGCGGACGAAGCTGCTGGCCTTCGCGCTGTCGGCGTTCATCGGGGGCGTCGCCGGGGCGCTGTACGCGCAGTGCCTGTCGTACCTGACGCCGGAGATCTTCGACATGGGGCTGCTCATCGAGTTCCTGGTCGTCGCGTTCCTCGGCGGCGTGGGTTACGTCGCCGGGCCGTTCCTCGGCGCGGTCGTCGTGGTGGTGCTGCGTGACCTGCTGCAGGACCTGGGGAGCTGGCAGCGGCTGGTGTACGGGCTGATCCTCGCGCTGGCGATCGCGTTCCTGCCGCGCGGGCTGGCCTCGCTGCCCGCCCGGCTGCGGGCCAGGCGCCCGGCCCCGCCTGCGCCCGAACCGCCGCCCGTGTCCGGGCAGGCCGACCTGACGGGAGCCGCCCGATGAACGCGCTCGAACTGTCCGGGATCGCCGTGCGCTTCGGCGGCAACGAGGTGCTGAAGGGCGTCGACCTCGCCGTCGGCCCGGGGTTCACCGGGCTGATCGGCCCGAACGGCGCGGGCAAGACGACGGTGTTCAACGTGGTGACCGGCTATGTGCGGCCGGTCGCGGGGTCGGTGCGGATCGCGGGCGAGCCCGTACGCGCCGGACGCCCGGCCGTCGTGGCCCGCAGGGGCGTGCGCCGGACGTTCCAGACTCCCCGGCTGGTGGCCGAGCTGTCGGTCGAGGCGAACGTGCTGGCCGGGCTGGACGCCGGGCTGCCCCCGGGCGGCGGGCTGGCCGACTTCCTCGGGGTCTCGCGCGGGGCGCGCGCCGCCAGGGAGCGGGCGCGCGAGCTGCTCGACGCCTTCGGGCTGGCCGCACGCGCCGGTGAGCCCGCCGGCAACCTGCCGCTGGGCAGCCAGAAGATCGTCGAGGTCGTCCGCGCGCTGGCTCCGCGGCCGCGCATCGTGCTGCTGGACGAGCCCGCCGCCGGACTGTCGGCGGCCGACGTCGACCGAATGGTGGCGCCGCTGGCCGAGATCGGCGAGCGGGACGAGCTGTCGATCCTGATCATCGAGCACGACCTGGAGCTCGTCTCGCGGCTGTGCCCGCGGGTCGCGGCGCTGCACTTCGGGCGCATCCTGGCGGACGGCACTCCGGCCGAGGTCGTCGCCCATCCCGATGTCGTCAAGGCCTACCTGGGAGCCGGCGTTGCTACTGTCGATTCGTGAGCTGACCTCCGGCTACGGCCGGGTCCCGGTGCTGCGCGGGGTCGACCTCGACGTGGCGGAGGGCGAGATCGTCGCGCTGCTCGGGGTCAACGGCGCGGGCAAGACCACGACGCTGCGCGCCGTCTCCGGCGTGCTGCCCACCTGGTCGGGCTCGGTGAGCTTCGACGGCGCCACGCTCGGCGGGCGGCCGCCGGAGGCCAGGGCCAGGCTCGGCCTCGGCCACGTCCCCGAGGGCCGCGGCATCCTCTCGTCCCTCACCGTGCGGCAGAACCTGCGCCTGGGCGCCACCGCCCGCGGGCGCGGCGCCCGGGACGTCGCCCAGGACGAGGAGCGGCTGCTGGAGGTGTTCGACGCGCTCCGCGACAAGCTGGCCGCGCCCGCCGGTTCGCTGTCCGGCGGCCAGCAGCAGATGCTGGCCGTCGCCAGGGCGCTGCTCGGCCGGCCGCGCCTGGTGATGGTGGACGAGATGTCCTTCGGCCTCGCGCCGATCCTGGTCACCCAGCTGCTCGGGCTGGTCGCCCGGTTGCGGGCGGAGTCGGGCACCGCGTTCCTGCTCGTCGAGCAGAACTCGGCCGTGCTCGACATCGCGGACCGCGCGTACGTGCTCGCCGGCGGAGCCGTGCACACCTCGGGCCCCGCCCACGAGCTCGCGGACTCGGAGAACCTCGTCCGCGCCTACCTCGGCTGAACCACTAGCACCATTCTGACTGGAGGGTCCCATGAGGCCACGACGGTTCCCGCTCACCGCCCTGCCCGTCCTGCTGACCGCGCTCGCCGTCGCGGGCTGCTCGTCCCAGGCGGCCGCGCCGTCGGACGCGGGAGGGACGGTCCAGGGTGTCACGGACGACACCATCACCATCGGCACCACCCTGCCGCTCTCCGGCGGCGCCGCCACCTCGGGGAAGGGCTTCGAAGCCGGGCTGAACGCGGCGGTCAAGGAGATCAACGACAAGGGCGGCGTCCTGGGGCGTCAGGTGAAGCTCGTCGTGCTCGACGACGGGTTCGAGGCGGCGCGCAGCGTCGCCAACATCCGCCGCCTGGGCGACCAGGAGAAGGTGTACGCGGTCGTCTCCCCCGCCGGGTCGGCCAACATCCCGGGCAGCTATCCCTACCTGGCGCAGAAGGGGATGCCGCTGTTCGCGCCGGTGCTGCCGCCCGACCCGGAGCAGGACTCGGTGTTCCTGCTCGGCACCAGCCAGCGTGACCAGGCCAGGGTGATCGTGGACTTCCTGGCGGGCAAGGACGTCAAGAAGGTCGCCGTCATCGGGCAGGACAACGAGCTCGGACACGCGATCCGGGACGGGGTCAAGGAGGAGGCCGCGGCCATTGGGGTCGAGGTCGTCGCGAACGAGACGACCGAGCCCAACTCGACCGAGGTGAGCTCCGCCGTACTGAAGGTGCGGGAGGCGAAGCCGGACGCCATCGTGCTCGGGACGGACAACACGCAGTCGGCGCTGATCATGAAGGCGGTCGGCGAGCTGGGCTGGAAGCCCACGATCATGGGCACCTCCTCGACCGTGACCACGGGCAGCGCGGGCACGGTGGGACCGGCGGGGCCCGCGGCGAAGGGCATCTACGGCACGTTCATCTCCGAGCTGCCGACGTCGGACGCCCCGGAGGCCGCGGCGTGGCGGACCGCCCAGCAGGCCGTCGCCCCGGACCAGGCCGGCAGCGCCTACGCCCTGCAGGCGTACGCCAACACGAAGATCTTCTTCGAGATCGTGAACCGGATGGGCGACGACCTGAGCTGGGCGAGCTTCCAGAAGACCGCCGAGTCGCTCAAGGAGCACGCGTCCGGCATCTACCCGCCGATCACCTTCGGCCCGGCCGCCGGCGGCGGGCACGTCGGGACGACCGGCGCGAAGGTCGCGGAGTGGGACGGCTCCGCGTGGAAGCTCGTCAGCGAGGACTGGCTGGAGCCCGGCAAGTCCGCGTCCTGACACGACCCGAAGGGCGCGTGGTGTCCCACCACGCGCCCTTCGCCGGTATAGGCCAGGACCGCGCCGCGCACAGGCCCGTCCGTGTCGTCAGGCGTTGGTGACGCCGAGGCCGAGGCCGCCGTCGATGGTGAGCACGCCGCCGGTCGCCCACTCGGCCGTGATCAGGTACTCGACGGCCTCGGCGACCTCGGCCGCGGTGCCCGCCCGGCCGAGCGCGTGGGCGGGGCCGAGCGAGCGCATACGCTCGGCGGCGGTGGCGTCGTCCATGAGCCCGGCCCGCTGGTTGATCTCGGTCAGCACGCCGCCGGGCCGCACGCAGCCGACCCGCACGCCCTGAGGCCCCAGCTCCGCGGCCAGCACCCCGGTCAGCGTCTCCAGCGCGCCCTTCGTGGCGGCGTACGGGGACGCGCCGGGAAAGGCGCGCTGGGTGTGCACGGAACCGAAGAAGACCACGGCGCCGGAGCGCTCCCGCAGGTGCGGCAGGGCGAGCGCGGTCAGCATCATGGGGCCGATCGTGTTGGAGGCGAACACGTCGTGCAGCGCCTGCTCGTCGAGGTCTTCGAGCGCGCCTCGGTACATGTTGCCCGCGGCGTGCACCACGGCTTCCAGCCCGCCGCCGTGCTCGACCGCCCGTGCGACCATGCGCTCGCGGTCGGCGGCCACGGTGACGTCGGCGACGACGCCGCACGCGCCGGAGCCCGCCTGCCTGGCGACCGCCTCGACCCTGTCCGCGCGCCGGCCCGCGAGTGTCACCTTGGCACCGGCCTTGACCAGCCGGTGGACCACCGCCTCGCCGATCCCAGAACCGCCCCCGGTGACGAGCACCGGCATCCCTTCGAGCGAACGCCCCACGGAAGCCTCCCGACCTCACTGTCTTTGGACGGGATGCTAACGACGACTACACCGCTCCAGGAAGCCGTATCCGCTGACTTTTTAGCCGTTAACGGGTTAGCGACTAGCCAAGTGTCCAGTGGGCCCGCCGGCCGACCGGCCTCTTCTGTGCCAGTGGCCCAGACCCTCTTGAGCCCGCCGCGCCCGCCTGGCTGAATCTCGCCCAGCCACCCATGGAAGGGGGACGGACCGGATGCGGCTGGAAGATCGCTACGAGGCGACCACTGGACGGGTCCAGCTGACCGGCGTGCAGGCGCTGGCCCGGCTGCCCATCGACCAGCACCGCCGGGACCTGGCTCGCGGCCGCCGGGTCGCCACCTTCGTCTCCGGCTACGAGGGCTCGCCGCTCGGCGGCTACGACCTGGAGCTGCACCGCCAGCGCCGCCTCCTCGACGCCAACGACGTCGTCTTCCGGCCAGGGTTGAACGAGGAGAGCGCGGCGACCGCGGTGCAGGGCAGCCAGCTGGCCAACACCCTCGACGGCGCCCGTTACGACGGCGTGCTCGGCATCTGGTACGGCAAGGCCCCCGGGCTGGACCGGGCCACGGACGCCCTGCGGCACGGGAACCAGGGCGCCCACCCGGACGGCGGCGCGATCGTGCTGGTGGGCGACGACCCGGCCGCCAAGTCCTCCAGCGTCCCCTGCTCGTCGGAAGCGGCGCTGGCCGATCTGGCCATGCCGTTCCTGTATCCGGCCGACTCCCAGGACGTGCTGGACCTGGGAGCGCACGCCGTGGAGCTGTCCCGGGCCACCGGGCTGTGGGTGGGACTGAAGATCGTCACCGCCGTGGCCGACGGCTCCTCGACGGTCTTCCTCGACGACGAGCGGCCCGAGCCGGTGCTCCCGCCGGGCGCCGGGCGCCACCGGCCCACCGCGCGGCTGCTGCAGCCCACGCTGGGGCCGCTCGAACGCGACCTGGTGACCAACCGGCTGCGGCTGGCCGTCGAGTACTCCCGGCTCAACCGCCTGAACCGCGTCGTGGGGGCGGCGCCGGGCGACCGGGTCGGCGTGATCGCCGCGGGCCGCACCTTCCTGGACGTGGTCGAGTCGCTGCGCCGGCTCGGCGTCGACGAGCCGGACCTGCGCGCGAGCGGGCTCCGGCTGCTCCGGGTGGGCATGCCGTTCCCGCTGGAGCCGGAGACCGTCAGGGAGTTCGCGGACGGCCTGGCCGAGATCGTGGTCGTCGAGGAGAAGCGGTCCTTCCTGGAGACGGCCGTCCGCGACATCCTCTACGGCGGCCCGGCCGTCCCGCTGGTCACCGGGAAGCGTGACCAGGACGGCGACGAGCTGGTTCCCGCGTACGGGGAGCTGGACGTGGACGCGATCGTCCCCCGGCTGCGCCGGCGGCTGCTCGCCAACGGCATCCCGGTGACGCCGGGACCGCGCCCCGACCCGCGCCGTCCGCTGCCGCTCCTGCGGCGCGCGCCGTACTTCTGCTCGGGCTGCCCGCACAACACCTCCACCAAGACGCTCGAAGGCAGCCTGGTCGGCGGCGGCATCGGGTGTCACGCCATGGTGGTGCTCATGGACGAGGCCCAGGTCGGCTCCGTCACCGGGCTCTCCCAGATGGGCGGGGAGGGCCTGCAATGGGTGGGGATGGCGCCCTTCGTCGAACGTGACCACTACGTACAGAACCTGGGGGACGGCACCTTCGACCACTCCGGCTCCCTGGCGATCCGGGCGGCGGTGGCGGCGGGCGTCGACATCACCTACAAGCTGCTCTACAACTCCGCCGTGGCCATGACCGGGGGGCAGCGGACGGTCGGCGGGATGGACGCGGCCCGGATCGTCGGCGTGCTGCTGGCCGAGGGCGTCTCGAAGATCATCGTCACCACCGAGGACCGCCGCAGGTACCGCCGGATCCGGCTGCCGCGCGGCGTCGAGGTCTGGGACCGGTCGCGCGTCGAGGAGGCGCAGCGGGTCCTGGCCGGCACCCCGGGCGTCACCGTGCTCCTGCACGACCAGGAGTGCGCGACCGAGACCCGCCGCAAGCGCAAGCGGGGCCTGCTCCCGCGACCGGCGACGCGGGTCTTCATCAACGAGCGGGTCTGCGAGGGCTGCGGCGACTGCGGCCGCAAGTCCAACTGCCTGTCGGTGCAGCCGGTCCCGACGGAGTACGGCCGCAAGACGCGCATCCACCAGGCCTCGTGCAATCTCGACACCCGTTGCCTGGACGGCGACTGCCCCGCCTTCATGACGGTCTCCGCCGCCCCGGTGACCCGCGAGGGCGGCGCGGTCGAGGCGGACCTGCCGGAGCCGGAGTCCGTGGTGGGCGGTGACGCCTTCGGCGTCCGGGTGCTCGGCATCGGCGGGACCGGCGTCGTCACCGTCTCCCAGATCCTCGCCACCGCCGGGCTGATCGCCGGATGGAACGCGCGGTCGCTCGACCAGACGGGGCTCGCGCAGAAGGGCGGGGCGGTGGTGTCGGACGTGAAGTTCTCCCGCGACCGCAGGCTGACCTCCAACCGGCTCGCCGAGGGCGAGTGCGATCTCTACCTCGGTTGCGACCTCCTGGTCGCCGCCGACCCCGGGAACCTGACGGTCGCCTCGCCCGAGCGGACCGTCGCGGTGCTGTCCACCTCCGAGGTGCCCACCGGCCGGATGGTCGCCGACCCGGCGGTGGGTTTTCCCGAGCCGGACGAGGTGACCGGCCCGATACTCGACCGGGTCCGTCCGGGCCTGGCCCGGCTGCTCGACGCCCGCGCGCTGGCCTCCGACCTGTTCGGGGACGACCAGACGGCCAACATGCTGCTGGTGGGCGTCGCCTTCCAGCAGGGCGCGATCCCGCTGCCGGCCGAGGCGATCGAGGAGGCCGTCCGGCTCAACGGCGTCGCGGTGGAGGTCAACCTGCGGGCGTTCCGGCACGGCCGCAGGTTCGTCAGCGACCCCGCCGTGCGGGACGCGCCCGGGCCCGCTCCGCAGGAGGACGTGACGGGGATCGTGCAGGCGCCTCCGGGGTCGGAACTGGCCCGGCTGGTGGGGCTCCGGTCCCAGGAGCTGCTGGCCTATCAGGACCTCGGCTACGCCCGCCGCTACACGCGCCTGGTGGAACGGGTGCGCGCCCTGGAGGCGTCGCGGGTGCCCGGCTCGGCCGCCTTCGCCGAGTCGGTCGCGCGCCACCTGTTCAAGCTGATGGCCTACAAGGACGAGTACGAGGTCGCCCGCCTCAGCCTCGGCGACGACGTCCGGTCGGCGCTGGCGGAGCGGTTCGGACCCGGCGCCAAGGCGTCGTGGAAGCTCCACCCTCCGCTGCTGCGGGCGATGGGCGTGCGGCGGAAGCTCACGCTGGGCCCGTGGTTCCGGCCGGCGCTGGTGGCCCTGCGCGGCCTGCGCCGCCTGCGCGGGACCGCCTTCGACCCGTTCGGCCGTACGAGGGTGCGCCGGGTCGAGCGTGAGCTGGTGCGGGAGTACGCCGGCCTGGTGGAGCGCCTCGCCGGCCGCCTCTCCCCGGACAACCTCGCGCTCGCGGTCCAGCTGGCGGAGCTGCCTGACCTGGTGCGCGGGTACGAGGACGTGAAGCTGCGCAACGTCGAGAGATACCACGAGGAGCTGGCGAGACTGCTCGCCCGGTTCGAGAACGGAGTTCAGGAGCTGTGATCACGCAGGTTCGGCAGCTCGATCGGGTGATCATCCGGTTCGCCGGTGACTCCGGTGACGGCATGCAACTCACCGGTGACCGGTTCACCGCGGGCACCGCCGAGTTCGGCAACGACCTGTCCACGCTGCCCAACTTCCCCGCCGAGATCCGCGCCCCGGCCGGCACCCTGCCCGGCGTGTCCAGCTTCCAGCTGCACTTCGCCGACCACGACATCCTCACCCCCGGCGACGCCCCCAACGTGCTGGTGGCGATGAACCCCGCCGCGCTCAAGGCCAACCTTTCGGATCTGCCGCGCGGCGCCGACATCATCGCCAACACCGACGAGTTCACCAAACGCAACCTGGCCAAGGTCGGCTATCCGGCCAGCCCGCTGGAGGACGGGTCGCTGGCCGAGTGGCGGGTGCACGCCGTGCCTTTGACGTCGTTGACGGTCAAGGCGCTGGAAGACTTCGACATCAGCAAGAAGGACGCCGAACGCGCCAAGAACATGTTCGCGCTCGGGCTGCTGTCCTGGCTCTACCACCGCCCGACCGAGCAGACGATCAGCTTCCTGGAGACCAAGTTCGCGCGGAAGCCGGAGATCGCCAAGGCCAACATCGCCGCCTTCCAGGCTGGCTGGAACTTCGGTGAGACCACCGAGTCGTTCTCGGTCTCTTATGAGGTGAAGCCGGCCCGGCTGGCGCCGGGCGTGTACCGCAACATCTCCGGCAACCAAGCTTTGGCCTACGGATTGATCGCCGCCGCCGTCCAGGCCCGGCTGCCCCTGTTCCTGGGGTCGTATCCGATCACTCCGGCCTCGGACATCCTGCACGAGCTGTCGAAGCACAAGCAGTTCGGCATCCGCACCTTCCAGGCCGAGGACGAGATCGCCGGTGTCGGTGCGGCGCTGGGGGCGGCGTTCGGCGGCGCGCTCGGGGTGACCACGACGTCCGGGCCGGGCGTGGCGTTGAAGGCCGAGACGGTCGGGCTGGCCGTCACCACGGAGTTGCCGTTGATCGTGGTGGATGTGCAGCGGGCGGGTCCGTCGACGGGGATGCCGACCAAGACCGAGCAGACCGACCTGCTGATGGCGTTGTTCGGCCGCAACGGCGAGTCGCCGGTGCCGGTGATCGCGCCGATGTCGCCTTCGGATTGTTTCGACGCGGCGGTGGAAGCCGCCCGCATCGCGGTGGCCTATCGGACGCCGGTGATGTTGTTGTCGGATGGGTATCTGGCCAACGGTTCGGAGCCGTGGCGGCTGCCGGAGGTTGCCGCGCTGCCGGACATCAGCGTGCCGTTCACCACCGAGCCGAACGGCGAGGACGGCGTGTTCTTGCCGTTCCAGCGGGATCCGGAGACTCTGGCCCGGCCGTGGGCGATCCCGGGCACGCCGGGGTTGGAGCACCGTATCGGTGGTATCGAGAAGGCGGATGGCACCGGGAACATCTCCTACGATCCGGACAATCATGACCGGATGGTGCGGTTGCGCGCGGCCAAGGTGGCCGGCATCGACGTGCCGGATCTCCAGGTCGACGACCCCCACGACCCCGATGTCCCAGGCGGTCCTGGCGGTCCTGGCGGGCCCGGCGGTCCTGGCGGGCCCGGCGAGTCCCGCGCTCACGCCGGGTCTGGCGGGAGGTCTGGTGGTGCGCGGGTGCTGGTGCTCGGGTGGGGTTCCACCTACGGCGCGATCGCCGCTGGGGTGCGGCGGGTGCGGGCGGCGGGCGGGAAGGTGG
>NZ_JBVJKR010000021.1:106274-150722 GCF_055585125.1 Nonomuraea sp. NPDC054003 | reverse complement strand
CTACCAGGGGTTTCTTACGTCGTCAGGCGAACACCAAGCTCGCGATCATGCTGTGACCAGCGACCCGCCGCCAGGGGATGCAAAAGGCTCAGTGGTATTACGGGCACGAAGGTAACTGGACCACCACCTACACCTGGGCGGCGGCCGAGAACTGGTACTGGTTCGCCAGCCCCTTCAATTCCGGCCGGACAGAGCCGCTCGACTACATCTGGGAAATGGGCGTCAGCGACGTCCTGCAAATCGACTTCGACCGGAACGACAACATCAGCCACTCCATGTTCGTCACCGGCCGCGACGGTTCAGGACAGAACGCCGACGAACTGTACATGACCTACCACAGCACCAATACTCTGAACAAGAGACTGAGCAGCATCATCGCGGCGACCCCCGATGCATGGTTCTACGCACATCGGACGTGACACGGCAGACATGAGCATCATCTCGGACATCCGGCGGAGGCTTGTCGTAGCCTTCGCCGGATGCGCGCTGCTGCTCGGATGCGGCATCACGGAGGCGCCCGGAGGAGCCGCCAGCCCCCGGGCCGCGGTGGACGCCTACGTGACCGGGCTGAACCAGCACGACGCGCAGCGGCTCGCCCTGCTGGCCCCGATCGGGAACGACCCGGCAGCCGACATCCAGCGGCGGCTGGAGATGCACGGCGGCCGGCAGATCCGGCTTGAGAACGTCGACATCAGCAGCGAGATCTCGCCGAAGGTGGCGACCGCCCGGCTCGTGGGCCGCGGCACCTCTGGGCACTACGCCGAGACCTTGGTGCTCACTCGCCAGGATCGGCGCTGGTATGTCGCCTTGGGATCGCATCCTCAACCGGCGAAGCCCCCGGCCTCGACGGCCCGCCCTTCAGGCTGAGGTACGTCCAGGTCTTGCCGTGCGGTGTGTCCTCATCCGGCAGGGGGAAGTCGGTGTTCGCGGAGATGGCGACGGGCGTGGTCGTCCCGAACGGCCGAGAAGCGCGTCGTCCATGCCCCGACGTTGATGAATCAAGAGGTGATCCGGGTCATCTGCCGAAGTTCCCCTCGGGTCGACTCGCAGTCCATCGCCCGCAGCCGGGCCAGCACCGGTCCGGCGTCCGCGTTGAATCGCAGCTCCTCCGGGCAGCCCTCGACGATCCGCCACAGCAGCGCCATGGCCGCGCTCGAGTCGCCGTCCATCGCGTGCGCGGTGGCCACGGCCAGCAGGTGCCGCGCCTGGCGGTCCCTGTCGGGGAGGCGGTCGGCGTCGACACCCGCGGCGAGGCGGATCGCCTGCGCGCACCGGCCCATCCGGACCGCGACCGCGACTCGGTGCAGGTCCACCTCCAGTGCGAACTCCGTGCCCAGCCGGTCGCCGATCCTACGGGCGTGGTTCAGCAGCTCCTCGGCCCGCAGCACGTCGCTCTCCTCGGCGGCGGCGAGCGCGGCCGTCAGATAGCAGAGCCCGGTGACCTCCAGCGACTCGGGCCGCTCGTCGATCACCGCCAGGCACAGCCAGCGCGCGTCGGCGTACCGGCCGAGCGAGACGAGCACGCCCGCCACCTCAGCCTTCGTGATCGCCGAACCCGCCGAGGAGGCCACCGCGCGATCGGCGGCGACCAGGGCCAGCGCGTGCTGGCCGCAGCTTCGCAGCAGCGCCGCGAACAGCCGGTACACCTGGGTGAGGCCGGCCGTACCGGCTTCCCGGTCCGGGCCGGTGGCGCCCCTGGCCGACAGGTCGGCCATCGACAGCAGCGGCGGCAGGCGGCGCCGCGTCTCGGTGTAGCGGTGGGGCGAGCGCTGCCAGATCTCCCACGCCGTCATCACGTGGTGCTGCACCCGCAGCACGCTCTCGGTCGCCTCGCCGGTGAACCGGCCGGGCAGCAGCAACGCGTTCCCGACCTCGTCGGATTCGCCGTGCTCGCAGGCGGGCGGGAGTTTCGTCCGGCCGCCGACGAACTCGGAGAGATCCTCGACGCGGAGCACTTCGGCGATCCGCATGATGGTCGACAGCCGATCCAGGGGTTTCACCCCGTTCTCGACCAGGCGGAGCCATTCCTCGCTGCAGCCGACCAGGTCGGCCAGAATTCTCCGGGTAAGGCCGCGCGAACGGCGCCTGGCCATGATCCGCGCGCCGTCAACCAAGAAATCGCCGACCATGCCGCCACATTAAGTGAGGAATTCGAGGCCCTCGGTGGCCGGAAATGACGGCGACTCCTTGCCGCTCGACCTTCGTGAAATGTGGGTTACGCTGAAGGGTTCGCCACGAAGCAACTCCAGTTGGATCTATCCGGTCGGGCTCCGCCGACAATGCCGCTACACCATTCGGCAGGAGGAGACCACGATGGCGATCGACGTCGAGTCGATTCGGAAGGAATTCCCGTTCTTCGAAACCGCCCTTGACGGTTCCCGCCCACCCGTGTACCTCGACAGCGCCGCCACCACGCAGAAACCCGCCCTTGTCCTGGGCGCGTTGAACCACTACTACATCCGCACCAATGCGAATGTGCACCGTGGCGTGTACCGGCTGGCCGTACAGGCGACCGACCTGTACGAAGGGGCGCGAAGCAAGATCGCCGCGTTCGTGCGCGCACCGCGAGCCGAGGAGATCGTGTTCACCAAGAACGCGACCGAGGCCGTCAACCTGCTGGCCAACTCGTTCATCTGGGCGGACGGACGGCTCCGCGTCGGTCCCGGCGACGAGATCGTCCTGACAGAGATGGAGCACCACTCCAACCTGATCCCCTGGCGGCTGCTGGCCGAGCGGGTGGGTGCGAAGGTCAGATATCTCGGCATCACCGACGACGGCCGCCTGGACCTCTCCGACCTGAGCGAGAAGCTCAACGAACGGACCAAGGTCGTCACGGTCGTGCACGCGTCGAACATCCTGGGCACGGTGAACCCGGTCGCAACGATCGCCGCCCGCGCGCATGAGGTCGGCGCCCTGATGGTCGTCGACGCGGCCCAGTCGGTCCCGCACCTCGGCATCGACGTCACCGCGCTGGGAGCCGACTTCGTCACGTTCTCCGGCCACAAGATGTGCGGCCCGACCGGAATCGGCGCCTTGTGGGGCAGGTACGAACTTCTGGAAGAGCTCCCGCCCTTCCTCGGCGGCGGCGAGATGATCGAGCACGTCGCGGTGGACGCCATGCACTACGCCGCGCCCCCGCTCAAGTTCGAGGCCGGCACACCCCCGGTCGCGCAGGCCGTCGGCCTTGGCGCCGCCTGCGACTTCCTGAGCAACATCGGCATGGACGCGATCGCCGCCCATGACCAGGCCCTGATCGAGTACGCCCTGGACCGGCTCGGCGATGTTTCCGGCATCCGCTTCATCGGCCCGACCGACACCGCGAACCGGCTGCCGCTCCTGTCGTTCGTGGTGGACAGCATCCCGCTCCAGCGCATGCGCGCGAGTCTGGACGAGGCGGGCATCGCCGTCCGGTCCGGCAACCACTGCGCGCAGCTCGCGTGCAGCCGATTCGGCGTCCCCGCCGCGATCCGGGCCTCGTTCTACCTGTACAACTCCCCCGACGAGGTCGACATCCTCGCCGAGACCCTCGAAACGGCCACGAGGTCCCGGGCCGCCGTGACCGCGGGCACCTCCTTCGACGTCAGCCTGGTACGGCAGTACCAGGACATCCTGCTCCCGTCGATCTTCCAGCCGTGGGCGGAGTACATGGTGGAGGCGCTGGCGCCGGCCCCCGGCACCAAGGCGCTCGACGTCGGCACCGGCCCCGGCACTGTCGCCAGGGTGCTGGCCAAGGCGGTCGGCCCCACCGGCGCCGTGGTCGGCACCGACCTCAACCCCGCCATGCTCGCCCTCGCCGCTGAACTGCCTGCCCTCGACGGCGCCCCCATCCAGTACGTGGAATGCGGTGCCACCCCGCTGCACGTCTCCGACCAAGCGTTCGACCTGATCACCATGCAGCAGGTCCTGCAGTTCGTTCCCGATCGCGGCGCGGCGCTGGCCGAGATGCGGCGGGCCGCCCGCCCCGGCGCGCGGATCGCCATCGCCACGTGGCAGCCGCTGCACCGCAACCCCCTCTTCCGCGCCCTGCACGACGCCGTCGCCACCGTCCTCGGCCCCGACCAGGCGGGCCTCTTCGAGGAACCGTGGTCCCTGCCCGGGATCGAGGTCGCCATGCTGGCGAAGGAGGCCGGTTTCGTGGACATCGAACTCCGCGAATGGACGCTGCCGGCCACCCTTCCCGGGGGGCCTGACGCGATCTGCTGCCTGTTCGACTTCTCCGCGGTCAGCCCGTACATCGGTTCGCGTCGCGCCGACCTCGCGGCCGCCGTACGCGCGAATCTGGCGCACTGCACGGATGAGACCGGCGTCCACTCGGAGACCGCGGTGACCCTGGTGACCGCCCGAGCCTGACCGCCGCTCTTCCCCGAGGGCCACTTCCCGCCGGGGGTGGCCTTTCGGCGCCCCAGTTCATGAGTTCGCCGTGCCCGACCCAACGGCCCAGATCGGCTCTTGTGTCAGCCCATCTCCTGTATCTGATCGTGGTCCGGGTATTCGGCTGGTTGGTCCTCCTGGGCCGAAGCGAGGCGGCCATGGACGCCGAGATCATGGTGCTCCGGCATGAGGTGACGGTACTGCGGCGTCAGATCGTCGTGCGGAACCGGACTGGGCCGATCGAGCGACCCTGGCACGAGCACGGACAGCAGGGCCGGTCCGAGCCCGAAGCGATCCTGCAACGTCGGCAGCAGGGCTCCGAGCATCGCGGTGATCGCGTCATTGACGAAATGAACTCCGGCGAGGAAACGGCCAGCGACGTCCCGCCGAGACGCCTGGCTTGCGGATCATGTGCGGCATGCGGACTCCTGCAATCGTGTACGGCCGGCGACAAGGGCCACCCGCGAATGGCAGAAATACCATAGGGGGGTATGGTGTTATTCCGAACAACCGAACCAGAGGGGAGCGGACATGGCCGGATACAGCCACAGCAAGCAGAACCATGCGATGCGCCTGCGCCGTATCGAGGGGCAAGTCCGCGGCCTGCAGCGCATGGTCGAGGACGACAAGTACTGCATCGACATCCTGACGCAGGTGTCGGCAGCGGCCAGCGCGCTGAAGTCGTTCTCCCTGGCGCTGCTCGAAGAGCACCTGGCCCACTGCGTCGCCGAGGCCACGCAGAAGGGCGGGCCCGAGGCGGAGGCCAAGGTCAAGGAGGCCTCCGACGCCATCGCACGGCTTGTTCGTTCCTGACCGACCGGATTGAAAGGGAGATCGATATGAGCACCGCCACCTACACCGTCAAGGGCATGACCTGCGGCCACTGCGTCAGCTCCGTCAAGGAGGAGGTCAGTGAAGTGGCCGGTGTCACCAACGTCGAGGTGGACCTGGCGACCGGCCTGCTGACCGTGAACAGCGACGCCCCCGTCGACCCAGCGAAGATCACCGCCGCCGTCGAAGAGGCCGGTTACGAAGTGGCGAACCAGTGAACACCACGTTCATTCTCGGGCGGCCGGTTGCGGAAGGGGCCCGTCGGTGAGCGCCGTCCTCATCCTCGGCGGATATGGTGCGGTCGGCCGCGAGGCCGCCCTGGCGCTGTCAGGACGTCCCGACACAGAGGTGATCGTCGCTGGGCGCAATCCAGGCCGTGCCCGGCCCATTGCCGGTGTGACGTCGGTTCGCGTGGACGCCGCCGACCCCGCTGACCTGGCCAGGTCACTGGAGGGAATCACGACGGTGCTTATGTGCGCCGAGATCGACAATGCCGCCGTCGCCCGCGCCTGCCTGGAGCGCGGCATCGGCTATGTCGACGTGTCGGCCTCCCATGACGTACTGGCCGCGATCGAGGAACTGGACGATCTCGCCGCGGCGCGCGGCGCGACCGCCGTCCTGAGCGTCGGCCTCGTTCCCGGCGTCACCAACCTGCTGGCGCGCGTGGTCGCCGAGCGGTCACCGGGCAGCGACCTGCACATCGGCGTGCTGCTCGGCTCGGGGGAGCAGCACGGCTCGGCGGCGATCGCCTGGACACTGGACGGGCTGGGCGCGCTCGAAGGCTCGTGGACGATGGCCTTCCCCGAGCCGTACGGTGCCCGTATCGTGCATCGTTTCCCCTTCTCCGACCAGTACACGCTGCCCCGGACGATCGCCGTACCGTCCGCCCGCACGGGCTTGTGCCTCGACTCCCGCCTGTTCACCACGCTGTTGGGCGCCGCCCGGCGCCCTGCCATCGCAGGGCTGCTGCGCCGTCCCCGGATACGAGAGCTGCTGCTCAAGACGCTGGCGAAGGTCCACCTCGGAAGCGACGGCTTCGCGGTGACAGTCAGCGCCGGAGCGGCTCAGGCGTCGTTCGGCGGGCACTCACAGAGTTGTGCGACCGGCCGCGCGGCCGCGCTGCTCGTCCGCGACCTGCCCGGACTGCCGGCCGGCGTCCGCCACATCGAGCAGTTGGTGGACCCGATCGCCTTCCTGACCGAACTGGCCGCCAGCGGGTTCGTCGTCGACGTCAATTGCTGAACTTCGTGGCAGGAGGGTTCCGCCGCTCACCGGTCAGCCGGGGTCGAGCCGGCCGAGTCGGCTGCCGCCGCGAATCAGCACAGTGCCGGCCTGCAGGGACTCTGGATCGGCTTGTACGACGGCGATGTGACGGTCGTAGATGAGCATGCGCGGTGCAGCGCGATCTGTTCTGACGCGGCGGAGTGCCCCGCCGTGAAGCAGTGTGATCAACGGGCTTCGGCGGCGCCGAAGGCGAACCATCCCCGGTCGGGGAAGCCGGCGGCTTCGGCCACCGCCGCGGAGGCCCGGTTGGCGGGGTCGTGCATGTAGGTGGGCAGGGCGCCTTCGTCCAGCACCCGTCTGGCCGCATGGGCGACCAGGCGGCGGGCGAGGCCCCGGCCGCGGGCCGGGGGAGCGGTCACCACTGCCAGTTCGCGGCCGTAGGCGTCGTGCCGTTTGATTCCCACCCCGGCCAGGTGCTCGCCGGTTGCGGGGTCCATGGCCACCAGGACATCCCCGCCGAAGGGCAGCAGCCAGTCCGGTACGCCGGGGGCGTCCGCGGCCATCCAGGTACCGGCGTCGGGCAGGGGCTCGGGGTGGGTGGTCCAGCGGTAGACGGCGGTGAACCAGCCGCGCTCGGGGAAGCCCGCCAGGGCGGGAACCCGCGGCCCCAGCACGGCGAGGTCCCTGTCCTCGGCGTACAGCTTCGTCGCGGCCGTGACGGCGTGTGGAGGAAGCGACAACACGCCTGCCTCGGGGCTGGACACCCCGATCGCGGGATGGATCTTGCCGTCCCAGCCGGGATGATCGCGCACGTCCGCGCCGATGATGTCCAGCTCGGTCACTGCGGGCCAGCCGCCGAGCCAGTGGGACAGATGCTCAACGAGCCATCGCTCCACGCCTTCCTCCTTTATACGGTAGGGGGGTATGGTACATCGAGAGTCTTGAGGAGGACATATGCGACGTCTCGTCCCGCTTGAGCCTGCCGACGCCCCGGGCAGGTCCAAGGAACTGCTGAACGACATCCTCGACAGGAGAGGAAGCGTGGGGGAGATGGTCGCCACCATGGCGCACTCGCCGGCGCTGCTTGAGGGCTACCTGAACTTCTCTCGCGCCATGAAGCGGGTCAAGCTGCCCCGCGCCCTCAGCGAGAAGGTCTCGCTCGCCGTCCAGGAGTGGATCGGATGCGGCACCTGCATGCAGGCGCACGTCGAGGCCGGGCGCGCGGCCGGGCTCAGCGAGGCCGACATCGCCCTGGCCCGGCAGGGCACGTCCACCGACGCCAGAGAGGCAGCCCTGATCGCCGTGGCCGTACGGGTGCTGGCCGAGCCGTCCTCCATCACCGACGCGGATGTCGCAGACCTCCGCGCGCACGGCTGGAGCGACCGCATCATCGCGGAGATCGTCGGCGTGGTCACACTCAACCTGCTGACCGGGGCCTTCAACCTTCTGGCCGGCCTGCAACCAGCGAACTGAGCAGCAGCACGATGCATGGCGATCTACCGGGGAGACGCCCGCCAGGTGCTCGCAGAGATGCCCGCGGGCTCGGTGGACTGCATCGTCACCAGCCCGCCGTACTGGGGCCTGCGCCACTACTGCCGCACATATCGGTCCATTGGTGCAGGTATGGTCCAGTAAAGCCCGCAATGCAGGCGGCAGTCAGAGTCGCTTGCGTGGGCTGGACTACTATATCGGCTAGTAGGGTGAGTCATGCGCGATCCACGGCTTCGTGCCGCAACCGCGGGCGACAAGCTGTACGCCCACGAGAGCCGGACCGGCCGGGTACGGTCGAGTCCCGGCGACGGCGAGAGCTGGACTCCGCCGGTGGGTGTGGACGCCGAGAGACGCGTTCAGAGCAGCTGTGACGGCGGGCGCACCCGGCAGGCCGGCGGCGCGGGGCGGGCCGCCGCGTTCGCCGCCGTTGACGGCAACCGGCTGCTCGCCGCCCTCGAAGACGGCACTGTCCACGAGCCGCGGACCAAGAGTGGCGACGTCGCCGTCGCCTTCCGTCCGGCGGGCACATGAGCGATCATCACCCGCGCCAGGACCGGAGCCGCCTGCGCTCGCCCGGCGTGCTCATCCCGGCCGTCGCCGTCCTCGTCGCGATACTGGCCTACGCCGTGCCGGCCGTTCTGCTCGCCGGCGAGGTTCCACCCGGTACGCGGGTGGACGGAGTCGACGTCGGCGGAATGTCACCCGAGGCCGCCCGTTCCCGGCTGGACGAGGAGCTGAGGAAGCGGGTGGAGGAGCCGTTGACGCTGATCGCAGGGAAGAAGCGGGAAAAAGCGACACCCGCCGAGCTGGGGTTCGGCTTCGACACCGGGGCGACGGTCGAGGTCGCCATGGACGGCGCCGTCACCCCGGTCGGCGTCGCCCGCTCGCTCTTCGGCAGTCGCGAGGTTCCTCCCAAGGTCACGGTGGATCAGGAACGGCTCACCGCGGCACTCGGGGAGCTGGCCGAGAGCGTGCACCAGAAGCCCAGGGAAGGCAGTGTCCGCTACCGGGGGCTGGAGCCGCGAGCTGTCCTGCCCAAGCCCGGCCGCGCGCTCGACCTCGACCAGGCGGCGCGAGCCGTACGGGAGGCCTTCGAGCAGGGCCGTACGTCAGTGGAGCTGGACGTCCGCGCGACGCCGCCCAAGGTCACCGCCGCCGAGGTCCGCCGTGTCACCACGACCACCGCGCGCACGGCGGTCGCGTCGCCGCTCACGCTTACCAGCGGCGGCAAGGAAGCCGACGTGTCCAGAGAGCAGTTGGCCGCGGGCCTGCGTTTCGTCTCGGACGGGCAGGGTGGTCTGCGTCCGTCCTTCAAGGCTTCCGAGATCGCTCCGGCCCTGGGCAAGGCACTGCTGGCGACGCCACCGAAGGACGCCTCCTTCAAAATCGTCAAGGGCAAGCCGCAGGTCGTCCCCTCCCGGCCGGGGCGGGGCGTCGACACCAAGGCGATCGGCCCGGCGATCGCCGAGGCCGTGGCAGCGGGAGAGCGTACCGTCGAGCTGCCCGCCGTGGCACGACAGCCGCGGGTGACCACCGCCGAGGCGAAGAAGCTGGGCGTCAAGGAGAAGGTCAGCTCGTACACCACGCAGCACCCGTGCTGCGCTCCTCGCGTGACCAACATCCACCGCATCGCCGACATCCTCGACGGTTATGTGGTGCGGCCGGGCGAGACGTTCTCGCTCAACGGCGTGGTCGGCAAGCGCGACAAGGCGCGCGGCTTCGTCGAGGCGCCGATGATCCTCAACAACCGCTTCGTCAACGACGTGGGCGGAGGCATCTCGCAGTTCGCCACCACCATGTTCAACGCGGTCTTCTTCGGCGGCTTCGAAGACGTCCAGCACAGGCCGCACCAGTACTACATCTCCCGTTACCCCGCCGGGCGGGAGTCCACGGTCTCCTATCCCCAGCCGGATTTCCGCTGGCGCAACGACTCACCGTACGGCGTGCTGATCAAGACCTCGTACACCGACACCTCCATCACCGTGCAGTTCTGGAGCACCAAGCGCTACGAGATCGAGTCGGAGAGCTCGGCACGCTACGACGTCAAGCCGGTCCCCAGCCTGACCGACTCGGGACCCGACTGCATCCCGATGGGAGGCGCGGAGGGGTTCACCATCGACGTGTGGCGGATCTTCAAGGAGGACGGGAAGGTCGTACGCAAGCAGAAGTTCCACACCGTGTACGACGCGGAGCCCCGCCTCACCTGTGACGGGCCGGAGCAGTCGCGGTGAACGGTCCGAAGGAACCGTTCAAGAAACGGTGTGACGACGATCACCAGTAGTATTAGGGCATGTTGCGCGGCCTGGGCGAGCTCGAATCCACGATCATGGATTGGATGTGGGCGCGGCGCAGGCCGGCCTCGGTGCGTGAGGTGCTTGAGGGCCTTCGGCAGGAGCGGACGATCGCCTACACCACGGTGATGACCGTGATGGACAACCTGCACAAGAAGGGCCTGCTCAAGCGGCAGCCCGTCGGCCGCGCCTACGTCTACGAGCCGATCGCGTCCAAAGAGGCCTACACCGCCGACCTGATGCGCAAGGCGCTGGCGGGCAGTGACAACCAGGCGGCCACGCTCGTCCACTTCCTGGAACGGCTCACTCCGGAGGAAGCCGCAGCGCTTGAGGCGGCCTTGCAGGTGTTCCCGAACCGGGGTGGCCGGGCCTGATCGCCTCTCTCGTCCGGTGATCTACACGATCGCCGCCGCCGTGTACCTCCCCCGGTTAGGACGCAGGGCCACTGCCTGGGCGGCGATCGCGCTGTGGCAGGCGGCGGCCGCCTCGGTGGTCGCGTCCGTCGTGCTGGCCGCGCCGGCCTTCGCCGTGCCGGCCGAGGTCGTGGGGCACGGTCCGGCCGGGCTGTTCAAGGCGTGCGCGGCCCTGCTGAGTGACGGGTCCGGCCTGACCATCACGGGTACGGCGGCCCTGCTGAGCGGGCACGATCTTCACGGCGTCACCCGTTGTCCGCCGCACTGAACGCTCCGGGCGGGCCACGCGTATCTCATAGCGACAATACCGAATCATTCACTATGTGGAATAGTATGTTTTGCTGCGCCTGACGCGCGGCGCGGCAGAGACCGAGACAGCCCACGACAAGGTGCGCGGGGAAGGCCAAGGTAGAGAAGATGGTCGACGCGCAGACCAAGCTCCTGCGGCGGCTCGGCGCCTTCCGCACCGGTGACCCCAACAGCAAGGGCATGGTCTATACCGGCCAGGCCTCCGGCAGCCCCGCACCGCATGGTCTCAATGGAGCTGGGGCGCCGACCGGCGCGTTCCGCTGGACGCCCTGCAACCCGGCGATCTGCTCTTCAGCGAAGGGCTGGGGCACATGGGATGTACGCGGGGGCCCGTCCATCGAGGCCATGACCGAACACCTGCCCGGTCTCCGGCTGGTGTCCACGCTCGACGGTGCGGTCGATCATCTGGAGGGACAGTTCGTCGCCCGGCGCTTGGGCTTGGCCGCGTTTCCTGATCTCCTCCTCGAAGGTCAGGAAGGACTCGGCGAGGGCGAGGCCGAACGAGTGCAGCAGCTCAGCCGAAACCTCGATGTGGTGCAGGCGCAGGGTGTCCGCCGTGATCGCGCGTTCGGTGCGGCCGGTCATGTCGGCGAGCTGGCGCATGGCCTGGCCTGTCGCGGTTTGGAAGGCTTCGGCGTAGATGTTGTGGCTGAGGCCGCCGATGGTGATCAGAGTGTGGTCGATGTCCCACAGGACCAAGGTCTTCCCGGCGCTCATCGTACGAGCCCAGCCTCAATTTTGTGATTTCGGCATGTATGGATGATTCCTATCCTCCCAGGTCATAAGCGCTTTTCTTATGTTCCCGCATGAAATTCGCCGCGAAAGCCGACGGCTGGAGAGGTAGCGGGTGGAGTGACCAGAAGGATCGGGTAGAAACTTATACGCCTGAGGATGACGTTCTTGATGACTTCCCCCACCCTCTGGGGGGCAAGGCCTGCTACTTCCGCCAGACTTACGGATCGTGTCGACGACCGAAAGACCGTTCCATCCCACGAGTGAGGCGACTCCGTTCACCGCTTCGAAGGAGCGTGGGCTGCCTGCGATGCTACGTCCACGACGGCCGGGGCTCGCCGCCCTTGCGGTCCTGCTCGTGCTCGGAGGTGCCTTGGCCACCACGCTGCTTGTGCAGCGCGCTGATCAGCGGATCTCCGTGATCCGGATCAATCAGCAGGTCGGCTCGGGGGAGGGATTCCGGCCGGCGGTCATGCAGGAAGCGCTGATCGCCGACGCCGGCGGGGAGTACGTGCTGTGGTCGGAACGCGAGCAGATCGCCAGGACGGTGGCCGCGGTGACGATCCTTCCCCACACCTTGCTCACCCGGGCGATGACCACGACGGCGAGCGAGAAACTTGCCGCGGGCAAGGCGCGGGTGGGGTTGGCGCTGAAGCCGGGTCAGGTGCCGAGCGAGTTGAAGCCGGGATACCGGGTGCAGATCATCCATGCCCACCACACGGGGCAGGCCAGTCTTCTGGCGCCCAGCGCGCTGGTGGACAGCGTGGGCGAGCAGCGCAACGGCACGACGATGGTCACGGTCGTGGTCGACAGCGCCGCGGCTCCGGAGATCGGAGCGCACGCGGCGGCCGGTGACATCGTGATCGTGGAGCTGTCCGGCGAGCGTTAGAACCCATCAAGCGCCCTGACAATGAGTGGTTGATTGATTACTCTATGTGTGAAATCCGAACTGCTCCTGCGCCCGGTCTTCCACCGACTCGAGCACCGCATCCGCGCGCACGTGCTGATCTGCTGGCTGGCCCTGCTGCGGACCCGGGTCGCCGAGCGCGGATGTGGGCAAAGATAGCCCCGGATCAACCGCGAATTGTCCCGTCTGTCCCAGGTAACCCTCGCCGGACCGGCTGGAACCGTCGTCCACACGACCCCGCTACGACCCGTACAACGAGCCGTCTACAGGCACTTTCCATCACGCCGCCAGCCCGGGGCTCCGGCTTCGAGCCGGCCTGACCCGACTGGCGCGTGGCTGCGGAGGGCGTAGGCACACGACCCTCTACGGTCCTGCACGCCTTCCCCCAGGTCAACCCTCAATTTCGGGCTCACGTGTGACTACCGACTGCGGAACCCGGAGTTCAGACATACGGTCAAACAATCGAGGGCCTGACCGCTGTCTCCAGCGATCAGGCCCTAGACCTGCTACTGCACTGTCGGGGTGGCGGGATTTGAACCCACGACCTCTTCGTCCCGAAGCAATTCGAACACTCATTCGCTATGTCGCGTCAACTGTGGTGGCCTGTGGAGAGCGTGCGGCGTCGTCCGTCAGTGTTCGCGACTGATCATGGCGATTGTCACGCAGTCTGTCACTCAGCCGCCCTTGTAATCTCCGACACTTGGAGTGTGATTACGTTGCATGCAGCTACGCGTTGCCGAGGCGCTTCTACGCTATGCAGCGGCGCTTGCTCCGCATCCTCGTGGCCCCAGTCAACCCCGGCGGCCGGGGCAGCGACCGGATGGTGGGTCTTAGCCCCATCAACGGGAGCGGCGCTGCATCCACCCAGTAGGCCCAACGATCCGATGAGCGCGAATGACGTGTACATAGCACTATTTCTTGACGCGACCACGAAGCGCTAGGACAGCCAGAGCTATGAATGCGGGTCCTGCCACTTTTTGAACGATCTGCATCCAGGCGCCTATATTATTCAGCTTGGATGTAATATTCGTATTTGATATAGATACCAGATTTTGGGCCGAGAAGGTCAATACGTCGTGCAAGCTAATCTGCTGTTTTAGGCCCAGTTCGAGCATGATCAGAGTAGTGATAGCGAGCACGAGGATAAGCGCAGCCAACGATCGCCAGGCCCGTAGCCCATAGCCTGAAACGAGCCAGTAGGAAGTTAGTATGGCTCGTTCGACAGGAAACTTCGGTGCCGCAAGTCTCCGCATCTCCATTTCACCATAATAGAAGTCCGCGCTGCCAGGCTCATCCCTTCTGTCTTCCTGTGCTTTCCTCAGGGCCCGATAGGAAGACTGAAGTTCCAGAAGCGAGGGCACCTGAGAAACGTCAGAAAAGGTCGCCCTCATCCAAGGGCGACGGCCTAGCACTCGAGCTCTGTAGACAGCCTCCCCGAGAAGCACGGCCCTCTTGGCTCGGAGAGAAGGCGGACGCATCATAGTTAGAGGTCCCTGGAGCACAATCTTATCCAGATTCGCTGCTGTCTCCAATCGCGCCTCAGCTAGGTTCAGATTGGAGAATATGAAGCCATCGACATCTGTGCCATTCAACGCTCCAACGGTGATGACGTCATTGGTCGCTCCGAGAGGGGCGATGGTGAACGGCGCCCCGCTAGCGCACTGCTCGATATTCAACTTTCCGCCGTCCGCTCGAATCTGTCCACCTTTCGAGAATTGGCATCGAGACAGATTCACGCTAGAGAACGTGCCTCTAGCGATAAAATGCTCGCAGTTGATGAGACTCGCATAGAAATGCTCGATATCCACATCTAGAATTTCTATAGAGCGATCTGCTGTAATCGACCTCAGCTGAACTCGTCCATCGGACTTCCAGTTCTTTAGCTCGGCTCTCTCGTCGAAGATTACGCTAACTAGCTCGAGGCCGTCGTAGCGCGCGGGAGTAAGCGATCTTTTAGGAGAATCTAGCGGATTCTCGGCATACGAATGTGTGACATTACTTAGTTCGCATCTTCCGCTCATTTTCACATGGCTGAAGGTTACGCGTCCGTTGAATCTAGCATCACTAAAGTCAGCGCTCTTGAGCTCAAGATGGGCGAACATGCAGTCCCCTACACCATCGCGTCCAAAACTAGCTCCGCGGAAGTCGCTAAGTCCCTGGATATCAGTTTGATCCGACGTTCTGTATGGGCTACCAAAAACGGTAGATTTAGGGAACTTGCTTTCCACGCAATCCAGAGATCCGTCGATTTTAGCGCTAGTCAGGGTAAAGGAGCCGGAGGTGGCATCTCCTATATCGATATTCCTCAGGTTGAGCGCACCGTGAATGCGTATGTTAGGAAGGGATAGCGAGTTCAGGTGGGTTTCGCTCAAATCGCAGTCGCCGAAAATCTCGCAATTGGCCAGGCTGAGGCCTTCCTTCAGCTTGGCGGCCTGCACTGTGAGGCCCTGAAATGTACAGTTTCCCGCATCAAGAGATGTGAGGTGAGCCCCACTAAAGTCCACAAACTCCCTAAAAGATCCACTCATTATCCATATTTCGTCCTCAAAATGGGCCTTGCGAAAATTGACCCATCCGCTCCAGATGTAGTGCTGCATGTTTATCTTATCCAGAAATCGCGTCTCCATGCAGTTTATTTGTGGCATGATCGGCTGAGGTTGTCCCGAGGGATTTTCCTTGGAAGTGGGCAATGCGGCAATTATCGCAGACAGTGTTTTGCCGTCGATCGTTAGGCCGCTCAGTTCGAGTGGTGTTGCATGACGCGCCAGTGATTCGAGATATCGCCCTCGATCGTCATTCGACAGGTGCATGTAGCACTCGCGAAAATTCGCGCACCTAGCGCCTGGACAGCCGGCTACCTTACACAGCTCCCATGTGGCGCTACTGCTCCCCCGGAGGGTCTTCAGGTGACTCTCGTGACGCATGTGTGCATTATCCTGCCAATTGCGTCGGCTATCCGGTGATTTCGAGACGTCCTCCGAGTGAGTCCCAATCGTTACTGAGAGGGTGCGGAGTTAGGGAAGCACGAGCATCTTAGGTGTCAAGCGCTCTGCCGCTATCCGGAAAGCTGTAACACTGAGGGCGCCCAGTCGGCGTCACAGCTTCCACTGGTCTAACGGACCGGGGACCGAAGGGACACCGTCGTGGGATGATCTCCCCGGAGAGCGCTGATATTTGAGCAGGCCAAAGGTGAATGAGGGACGCCGGGACACCGGGGACAGGTTCTTCAGCGCTTCGCGAACGTTAGTGAGTCCTTGATCGCTTGGACGCCAGCGGGGTGCATTGCCGTCAGTCTGTGAACGGCGCGGCGGAGTTCGTCTACGGCGTAGGTGTTGACGGCCACAGCATCCACGGCCACGTCAGTGGCGATGGCGGTTGCCGCTTCTGCGTCGCCCTGCAGTATGTGTGCTCGTGCAAGACACGTTCCGAACCAGGCCCGGTCACGCCTGTAGTGCTCGGGTAGGGATGAGAGGCCGCGTTCGAGGTAGTCGACGGCGCGGCGACCATCGCCGAGCTCGAGTTCGGCCATGCCGCGTTGCATAAGGAACCATCCTTCGTCGTAGAAGTACATCCAGGGCGGTTCGTCCTCGGGGTGCTCGGCGGCGGTTCGGATGAGGTCTTCGGCTTCGGCGAGTTTGGTGCGGGCCTGGTTGGCTTCGCCGAGTTGCGCGTGGCCTCGGCCAGCCATCTGGGTCGCCATGCCCTGCACGCCGGGTGTCGTGCGGCCGTCGTGCCAGCGGGAGGCTTCGGCCAGGCGGACGCAGCGGTGCGGGTCGCCGAGGCTCCATGCCTGGTGGGCACGCATGTTCAGGGTGGTGGCGGCCAGGCGGGAGTCGCCGGCCTCGATGGCCCAGGCGTGAGAGCGGTCGTACCAGGCCAGGGCGGCGGCGTGCTGGCGGGAGTCATGGCACATCCAGGCGATGAACTGGGCGTACTGCGCCAGCACAGCGACGGCCCGGTCTGCAAGCTGGCCGCGGGCGCCTCGGGCCAGGTCGGCGACGGTGGACAGTTGAGCGTGAACGAGGGGCAGCAGAGGACGGCTGCCGATGGTGTCCTCAACCCGGCGATGCTCGGCCAGGCAGTGTTCCAGCCATTGCACGGTGGCCACATCGACGCGGCGCGGCTGCTCGATGGCGCGGGTGATTCGCTCGTACAGGTCCGCGTCCGGGGCCAGCGACGGCAGGGCCAGCGCGGGAACCGGCGTGGTGGTCGCGCCGAAGAGCTGGTCCTCGGCCACGTCGAAGGCGGCGCAGTAGAGCCGGGTGTAGAAGGCGTCCGGCCGGTGCTCGCCGGTCTCATGGCCCCGGATACGCCGGATGAGGCTGTCCACCTCCGGCAGAGGCTTGTCCGACACGCGGACCAACTCGTGTGCCAGGTCGCGCTGTGACCAGCCGCGCGTCTTGCGGGCCGCGAGCAGGCGGGCGGCCCAGATAGGAAGGCTCGTTCATCCGGCACATCTCCGAGGGGAGAGGAGCGGACACGGGGCGGACATCTCAGGTCGCCGCTCGGTGTCCTCTGTTGAGCTGTTACCGCCTGTAGCTGGGATGTATGCATGTTCAGCGACAGCGACGGCTTCTACGCATGGACGGCCAGTGACGAGTCCGGCCGGGGCGCGTGCGGCATCACGAGCCAGCCCGAGCGAGCCGCCGCCTTGCTGACCCGGTCGCTCGGCGAACTGGCTCCGGGAGCGACGGGCACCGTCCGCCTGGTGCGCCTCGACCGACTGGCACGACGTCCCTCCTACATCTACGGCCCGACCGTGCTGCGGTTGCGGCGCACCGTGCAGACCGCCGTGATCGTCGCAGGTGACTGAGTCGTGCAGGAGTGGGAGCCGTACGTCCAGTACGGCCTGCTGCGGGTGCGGGAGACCTCGTGCTGCGGCGAGTACGAGTGGCCTGTACTTCGTCCTGCGCCGCGACGGAGACGACTACGAGGCGACGGCCCGAGGCCGCTATGCCGACATCCGGCCGATCTGGGAAGACCTCATCCGCGAGCACTGGCACCCCTTCCCGAGCTAGAGCGACGGCAGATCCACCAGTTCCGGCTGGGGCAGGACGCGCCGCTCGGCGGGGAAGAGCCGATAGACCTCATCGCGGATCGCCTCGTCTCGTACGTGGGAGACGAACTCCTCGGGAGTGCCACCGCACAGACGGCGCAGTTCCGGGGAGTCGTCCAGAAGGCTCTGGATCAACGTGGGCTGATCCACCAGGCGTCGGGCCTGCCCATCCCCGTCCATCAGGCAGCCGTGGCGGCCCACGTAGACGAAGCACGACGCCAACCGGACACCCGACTCCAGGGTCACGGGGTGCCGATCGGCGGGCAGGCAGCGACGCCAGTAGTTGGGTTCGGTGACGTCCAGCGTCGCCAGCTCCCGATCGTCAAGCCAGAGCACGAACAGCCGCGAGGTCTCCCCCGGCACCTCCACCGGCACCGCAGGCACGTACCCCCAGCGGTTCACATGGGCTGAAACACCAGGGGCAATGCCCTCGACGTCAGCCAGGGTCATGGGGATGACCGGCCGGATCGCGTGGCTGACGAACTTGCGCCGCATCTGACTGGGCGAGGCGTTCGAACCCACCGCCACCACCGGATAGCGCTCCGACATGGGGGAGCAGCCAAGCCGGACCAGGATCTTGTCCAACGTCTCGTCCCCGACCTGCCACTCCTCGGCCGGAGTCCCGTCGATGGGGTGCAGCGGCAGGTACACGTCCTCCACGAGGACGCCGGAGGTGGCGGGGATGCGGCCCGGATAGGTGAGAGGGCGCGCCATCGGGTCGTCGTGGAAGAGATCTGTCTCGGTCACGAGGCGTCCAGCTCGTAGACCAGGGTGTGCCGGTCTCCCGGTGCGACCGTGATCATGACGCGTACGGGGCGGCCCTCGGCGTCGTAGCCGGTACGCATGTGCTCGGCGACCGGGGTGCCGGCGGGCAGCCCGAGCCGGGCGGACTCGTCCTTGGTCGGCATCCGGGTCTGGCCGGTCACTCCGACATCAACACCACGATGGGCTACAACGCCATCTACCCGGCAGATGCCATCGAAGCGCACCGCGCATTCATCGCCCGTCGACGATCGCTTCGTCCCAACGAGGAATACCGGACCCCGACGAACGAGGAGTGGGACGCCTTCCTCGCCCACTTCGAAAAGCGCAAGCTCTCTCTGGGAACCTGCGCTCGGGCCTTCGGAACGTCGTGCATCCACGAGCACGCTTGTGTCAGATGCTCGCTTCTCCGACCTGACCCGGCCCAACGGGCACGGCTTGCCGAGATCCGCGACAACTTGATCGCCCGAATCACCGAAGCTGAACAGGAGGGATGGCTCGGTGAGATCGAAGGACTCCAAGTCAGCCTCGCCAGCGCAGAGGAGAAGCTCGCCCAGCTCGATGCAGAGCAAGTCCGTCAACGCCAAGTGGTTGATCTCGGCATGCCCCGCTTCAGCCAGATCGCGACACGAATCAGTACGGCAAGAGGACCTTCAAGTTAGCCGAGCTCATCCACGCGGATGATCTACACCACCCCGACCCAGGCCACGGGCCACGCTCTACGGGCGGCGGGCCAGCAAATGGGTGTCGAGGAAGCCCCGCTCGGACGCTGGGTCGTGGAGCAACCGAGCGACCGTGACGAGTCCGGCCCCGGTCAGCAACTCGGCAAACTGCTCCGCCGGCCAGCTATAGGCGGGCGCCACCTTGTGGTCGAAGCGGACCGGCTCCGGTCCCTCGGTCCCGAAGAAGGACACCAGGAGCAGGCCCCCTGGCGTCAGGACACGCACCTGTTCGGCGAGCAGCGCGGGCAATTCTCCAGGTGGGGTATGGATCATCGAGTAGTGGGCCAGCACTCCGCCGAGCGCGCCGTCCTCGATCGGCAGGGCCTCCATTCGCGCTTCGTCGAACCGCAGCGTCGGATGGGCCCGCCGGGCGTGGGCGACCATAGCCGGGGAGAGGTCGAGCCCGAAGGAGTCCAGCCCCAAGTCGTGCAGCATAGCTGTCAGATGCCCGGGTCCGCACCCGACGTCGGCTGCACGCAGGTTCCCCGTGCCACGCACGAGCTCGGCGAAGGTGCCGATCATGTTCCGCGCGAACGGCTGCGTCTCCAACCGATTAGCAAACATCGACGCGTACAGCTCGACGACCCCGTCGTAGGCCGCCCTGGTCTCGTCCTGGTGTTTTAACACGGGAAGGAAACTAACACCCGCGCCATTCGCACCCGTTCTCCGGCCCCACACCGGACCTCCCCTTCAGGACTGATCGTCCCGTCACCTGATCACAGGGCACACTCTCGTTGGTTCAGAGAAGCTTGCGTCCGATGTTCGCTCCTCCGGCCTGAACCGTCCCAGCGTGACCGCCTGATCGAGATCCGCGACAACCTGTTTGATCGGATCGCCGAAGCTCAGCGTGAAGGCTGGCTCGGCGAGGTCGAGGGCTTGGAGATCAGCCTGGCGGGCGCCGAGGAGAAGCTGACTCAGCTCGATGCCGCACTCAAGCCTTCTGTGATCCACCTGGGCCTGCCCACCTTCAACCAGATCGCCGGGCGGTCCAGCACCCTCTGACCGCCCCTCTCTCAGAACCCGGCAGACGGACGACCCCGGTGCATCTCGACCTCAACGAGGAAGATCGCACTGGTAGTTCGGAGAAGGGATCTTGTGCCAGCAGTGCAACAGGGCGCTAGGGCTCCTGTACGAGAACGTGGAGACCATGCAGCGCATGATCGATTACGTTCTGAAGCACCAGTCCGAGACGCAAGCTACGGACGCCGTAGAAGCGTAGTCGCGCAGTTAGTCACTCAAGAGACAGAAGAGGCCGCTTCCGATCTTCGGAAGCGGCCTTCTACCTGCGGTAACTCTGTCGGGGTGGCGGGATTTGAACCCACGACCTCTTCGTCCCGAACGAAGCGCGCTGCCAAGCTGCGCTACACCCCGGTGCACACCGTCTTGCATGTGCGTGGAAAGTCTAGCCGACTTCGCGGGTGCTTGTGACCACTCGGCCCCGCCTCAGCGCCGGGGCACGAGGGTGAGCAGGGACGCCTCCGGGAAACAGGCGAAGCGGGCCGGGGCGTACGGGCTGGTGCCGAGGCCGGCGGACACGTGGAGCCAGGAGGAGCCGTGGCGGCTGAGGCCCTTGACGCGCTTCCTGTCGATGCCGCAGTTGGTGACCAGGGCGCCATAGAACGGGATGCAGAGCTGGCCGCCGTGGGTGTGGCCGGCGAGGAGGAGCTGGTAGCCGTCGTCGGCGAAGCGGGTCATGTTGCGCGGCTCGGGTGAGTGCATGACGCCGAGGCGGAGGTCGGCGTCGGAGGGGGCGGGGCCGGCCACGAGGTCGTAGCGGTCGCGGGAGATGTGGGAGTCGTGGATGCCGGCCACCGCCACGTCGAGGTCGCCGACCTTGACGCGGGCGGTGGTGTTGTTCATGTCGAGCCAGCCCTCGGTGGCCATGCCGGCGCCCAGCTCCTCCCAGGGGAGCGACGGGGTGTGCTGGCGGCGTTCGTTGCGCGAGGTGCGCCAGAGGTAGCGCAGGGGGTTCTTGGGCTGCGGAGCGTACAGGTCGTTGGAGCCGTACACGAACAGGCCGGGGCGGCGCAGCAAGGGCTCCAGGGCGTGCAGGAGCGACGGGACGGCGTCGGGGTGGGCGATCGAGTCGCCGGTGTTGACCACCAGGTCGGGCTCCAGCGCGCCGAGGGAGCGCACCCAGTTGATCAGCATGGTGCGCCGGGGCGTCAGGTGCAGGTCGGACAGGTGCAGGATCCGTACGGGGCGCTGGCCCCGCGCCAGGACCGGCACGTCGAACCGGCGCAACCGGAACGAGTTGCGCTCCACGATCGACGCGTAGGCCACGCCGGCCACGCCGAGCCCGAGCACTGACAGCGGCACTGCGACTGCTTTCCTCACCTCTTCATGATGCCCGACATCCGGCACGGGCCGTCCGCGCACGCGGCAAGATGGACCGCATGAGCGGACTGAAAGACAAGCTGAAGGCCGACCTGACGGCCTCGATGAAGAACCGGGACGAGCTCCGGCTGCGGACCATCCGGATGGCCCTGGCGGCGGTGAACGTCGAGGAGGTCTCCGGCAAGGCGGCGAGAGAGCTCACCGACGCGGAGATCATCAAGGTGCTGACCCGGGAGGCCAAGAAGCGCCGGGAGGCGGCGGAGGCGTTCGGCAACGCGGGCCGCGCCGAGCAGGCCCAGGCGGAGCGCGACGAGGAAGCGGTGCTGGAGGAGTATCTGCCCGCCCAGTTGTCCGACGAGGAGCTGGGCAGGCTGGTCGACGAGGCCGTGTCCGAGACGGGCGCCTCGGGCCCGCAGGCGATGGGTCAGGTCATGAAGGCGGTCAACCCGAAGGTCGCCGGGCGGGCGGAGGGTGGCCGGGTGGCCGCCGCCGTGCGCGCCAGGCTGGCGGGCTGACGTCGTGGCTGGACGGGCCTCCGGTGGAGCGGGCCCGTCCGTCAGTCAGTCGGCCGGCACCAGGCCGGTCTCGTTCCAGTCGCCCCAGCCGCGGTTGTTGTCGCCGCCGCGTCCCCGGTCGCCGCGGTCGTTGTCGCGGTCGAACAGGTCGCGCAGGTCGTCGAAGTCGCGGTCGCCGCGGTCGTCGCGCTCCTTCTTCTTCGGCTTGGGCGCGCACTTGTCGCTGCAGCCGCCGAAGCGGGACCGGTCGGCCGAGTGGAACTTGGCCGGCTCCACGCCCTTGAGGGCGGAGATCATCGATTCCTTCCAGATGGGGCCGGAGATCGAGGCGCCGTACACGTACGAGTAGTAGCGGCCGCCGATGGTCACGCCGATCAGGTTGTGGCTGAAGGCGCCGCGCGGGTCGCCGATGCTGACGGCCGACGAGAGGTTGGGCGTGTAGCCGGCGAACCAGGCGGCGGTGTAGTTGTCGGTGGTGCCGGTCTTGCCGGCGGCGTCGCGGCCGATGCCGCCGACCCCGCTCATCGTGCCCTTGGTGAACACGCCGGACAGGATGGCGCTGACCGCGTCGGCGACCTTCTCGTCCAGGACCTGCTCGCACTTGGGCTTGAACCGGGTGACCTTGCCGTCGCGGTCCTTGACCTCGGTGATGGCCAGCGGGGCGCAGTATTTGCCGCGGGCGCCGAGGGTCGCGTAGGTGTTGGCGACCGTCACCGGGTCGACCTCGTTGATGCCGAGGGTGAAGGTCTCGAACTCGCCCAGCTTCCCGCCGTCGGCCCGCTTGAGCCCCATCTTCTTGGCCGTCTTGACGGTGTCGCAGAGGCCGACGGACTGCTGCAGCTTCATGAAGAACGTGTTGACCGAGCCCCAGGTGCCGCTCTCCAGCGTCTTGAAGCCGCCGCCGCCCTCGCTGGAGTTGTTGACGGTGTGGGAGGGGTCGCCGACGCCGTTGCCCTTGCAGTCCTTGAACGAGCTGTAGCCGGTGGCGCGGTAGCCGTTGGGGGCGGGGAAGCCGTCGGCGAACTTCATGCCCTCCGCCAGCGCCGCGGTCAGCGTGTAGACCTTGGCGGTGGAGCCCTGCTGGAAGCCCCGGCCGCCGCCGTGCGCGGCGTCGGCGACCAGGTTGTAGGACATCTCGTTCTTCTTCTTGGAGTTGCCGAACTTGCGCGAGGCGGCCATGGCCTTGATCTCGCCGGTGCCCGGCACGACCATCGCCTGGGCGGCCACCGGCTTGTCCTTGGGGCTCACGTACTTCTTGATGGCCTTCTCGGCGGCCTTCTGCATCTTCGGGTCGATCGTGGTCTTGATCGTCAGGCCGCCGCGCTGGAGGAGCTTGAGGCGCTCCTCGGCGGTCTTGCCGAAGTCCTTGTTGAGGAGGATCTCGTTCTGCACGTAGAGGCAGAAGTACGGGTATGAGCTCTCCTCGCAGCCGCCGGGCATCTCGACGTCCTTCCAGCCCAGCTTCTTCTTCTTGGCCTCGTCGGCCTCCGGGCGGGTGATCGCGCCGACCTCGGCCATGCGGTCGAGCACGACGTTGCGCCGCTCCAGCAGCAGGGCCCTGGACTTGGGGCCGACGTTGGGGTCGGTGCGGGCGGGGTTCTGCACCGCGCCGGCGAGGGTGGCGGACTCGGCGAGGCTGAGCTCGGAGGCGGGCTTGTCGAAGAAGCGCCGGGCGGCGGCCTGGATGCCGTGGGCGCCCGCGCCGAAGTAGGCGATGTTGAGGTAGCGCTCGAGGATCTCGTTCTTGGTGTACTTCTGCTCGATCGCCATGGCGTAGCGCAGCTCGTTGAGCTTGCGTGAGACGGTCGTGGCGGTGGCGGCGGCCCTCTCCTCGTCGGTCTCGGCGGCGTTGACCAGCACTTGCTTGACGTACTGCTGAGTGATGGAAGAACCGCCCTGCGTGACGCCGCCGGTGGTAAGGTTTTTGATCAGAGCGCGGGCGGTGCCCTCGATGTCGATGGGCCCGTGCTTGTAGAAGCGGAAGTCCTCGATCGCGATCAGGGCTTTCTGCATGATCGGGGCGACCTTGTCGAGGCTGACCGACTGGCGGTTCTCGAAGTAGAACTGCGCGATCTGCTTGCCGTTCGCGTCGACCAGCTTGGTGCGTTCGGAGAGCGGTGGCTCTTCGAGCTCCTCGGGCTTGAGGTCGAGCGCTCCCACGGCCGACTTGGCGGAGACGCCCGCGCCGCCCACGGCGGGCAGCGCGACGGCGGCTGCGAGCACGCCCGCGGCCACGCCGGCCGTCGTCAGTTTGATGACGTTCAGGATCGGCGCGAAACGATCTTTGCCCTGAGCTTGCACGGTCCCAAGCCTACGTCGAAAGCGTGAGGCTAACGGTAACACCACACCATTTCGCCTTGACTGGTAGGGGTGACTAGTCATTCCCGGTCAAGAGTCCAGCGAGAATTTGGTCCTCTGGGGTCTGTCGGTCCGAAGGTCTCGTTGCGTACGTTCTCCCTGCGGCAACTGAATACGGAGGCTCGGCGCCCGCGCCCGTCGGCCCCAAATGACGACTGACCACCTAAGGGGAGTGGGGTCGAAAATGTGGATCACGGATTGGACCTCCCGTGCCGCCTGTCGAGGTGCGGACCCGGACGCGCTGTTCGTCCAAGGGGCTGCGCAGAACAGGGCGAAGCTGATCTGCCGAGGATGCCCGGTCCGTACCGAATGCCTCGCCGATGCGCTGGACAACCGCATCGAGTTCGGGGTGTGGGGCGGTATGACCGAACGCGAACGGCGTGCGCTGCTACGGCGGCGACCCGACGTGGACTCGTGGCGTGAGCTGCTCGAGTCCGCGAAGGAAGAGTACGAGCGGACCAACGAGCTGATCGCCGGCTGATCGGTCCAGGCGAGGCGCGGCCGGCGAAGTCGCCGGCCGCACTCTTATGCCTTCGCCATGAGCTCGCCGATGCGGCGCAGGCCGGCCAGGTCGTGCACGTCCTCGGACATCGCGGCGACCTGGGCGACCGGCACCGTCGGGTGCGCGGTCACGAAGCGGTCCTGCTCCCGGTGCTCGCGAGCGGCGAGTTGCATCCTCCCGGTGTGCAGCCGCAGCACAGCGGCGGTCAACTCGTGCTCGCCCCGTGATTGCAGGTCCTCGGCGGCCGCGGCGCTCCTCACTCCTGAGAGCGTCGCGGCCGGTGACTCGTGCACCCGGTTGACGACCAGGCCGGCGAGGGGCATGCGCTCCTCGGCCAGTCGCTCGACGAAGTAGGAAGCCTCGCGCATGGCGTCGCGCTCCGGCGCGGCGACCACGAGGAAGGCCGTGCCGGGCGCCTGCAGCAGCTTGTACGTGAGTTCGGCGCGCTGCCTGAATCCGCCGAAGACGGCGTCGAGCGCTGACACGAACGTCTGCAGATCCTTGATCACCTGGGCGCCGAGCAGTTTGGTCAGCGCACCGGCGACGAACCCGAACCCGGCGTTGAAGATGCGGAAGGCGCTGCGCCCACCGGCCTTGGCCGGGGCGGTCAGCAGCCGGATGAACCGCCCGTCGAGAAACCTCCCGAGCCGCTCGGGCGCGTCGAGGAAGTCGAGCGCGGAGCGCGACGGCGGGGTGTCGACGATGATCAGGTCCCACTCGTCGGAGCGGCGGAGCTGGCCGAGCTTCTCCATGGCCATGTACTCCTGGGTGCCGGCGAAGCTCGACGACAGCGACTGGTAGAAGGGATTCGACAGGATCTGGCGGGCCCGCTCCGGGTCGGCGTGCGCCTCGATGATCTCGTCGAACGTGCGCTTCATGTCGAGCATCATCGCGAAGAGCTGGCCGCCGCTCTCGCACTCGACGATGCGGCGCGGGGTGTTGTCGAGCTCGCTCAGCCCCATCGCCTGGGCCAGGCGCCTGGCGGGGTCGACGGTGAGCACCACGGCGCACCTGCCGCGCTCGGCGGCGCGCAGGCCGAGCGCCGCGGCGGTGGTGGTCTTGCCGACGCCGCCGGAGCCGCAGCAGACGATGATGCGGGTGCCGCTGTCGTCGAGGATGGCGTCGATGTCGAGGGTGGCGGGCTTTCTCACGCTGCTCCCTGGGTGCGGATGCTCTCGGCCAGCTCGTACAGGCCCGCGAGGTCGACCCCGTCGGCCAGCAGCGGCAGCTCGTAGCTGGGCCGTTCGGCGGCGGTGAGGGTCTCGCGCTCGTCGCGTTCGATCTCGGTGCGGCGGGCGTGCTCGGCGAGCTCCTCGGCGAGCGCCTCGGCCAAGGCCTTGGCGTCGCCGCCGGTGGCCAGTCCGGCGGCCTCCAGACCGGCGACGAGCTCGGCGGTGTCGACGCGGCCCTTGACCGCCTTGTCGAGGACCGGCTGGGGGAGGAGCGGCTCGCGCACCATGTTGATGAAGACGCCGCCGGGGGGCAGGCCGGCCGCGCGAAGGTCGGAGAGGCCGTCGAGCGTTTCCTGGACGGGCATTTCTTCCAACAGAGTCACGAAATGCACCGCTGTTTCCGGGCTTTTCATGACGCCTCGTACGAGATCGGAATGGTTCTTGATGGGGCCGACCCTCGCCAGGTCCGCGACCTCCTCCGTGACGTTCAGGAAGCGCGTGATGCGGCCCGTCGGCGGCGCGTCGAGGACCACCGCGTCGTAGACCCGCTTGCCGTCCTTGCCGCGCCGGCGCACCGCCTCGCTGGTCTTGCCGGTGACCAGGACGTCGCGGAAGCCGGGGGCGATCGTGGTGGCGAAGTCGAGCACGCCCATCTTGGTCAGCGCCCGGCCCGCCCTGCGCATGCCGTAGAACATCTCCAGGTATTCGAGCATGGCCTCCTCGGGGTCGACGGCCAGCGCGTAGACGTCGCCGCCGTCGGGGGCCACCGCGATGCGGCGCTCCTCGTACGGCAGCGGCGGCAGGTCGAAGATCTGGGCGATGCCCTGCCTGCCCTCCACCTCGACGAGCAGCACCTTGCGCCCGCCCGAGGCGAGGGCGAGCGCGAGAGCGGCGGCCACCGTCGTCTTTCCGGTGCCGCCCTTGCCGGTGACGACGTGCAGTCGCACACCGTCCCAATCCGTGTCCCGAGAGTCCACGATTCGAGGCTACCGAACGGTCATTTGACGCAAGCCCACGAGTGCCCCGGAGATTGCTCACACTACGCTGATGGCCATGAAGAAATGGGAGTACCTCACGGCTCCGGTGCTGATCCACAACACCAAGATGATCCTCGACAACTTCGGCTCCGACGGCTGGGAGCTGGTCCAGATCCTTCAGGGCGCCACGCCCGAGCAGCTGGTCGCCTACTTCAAGCGGGAGAAGCAGTGACTCCGGAGCAGAAGATCGCCGACCTCGGGCTGGAGCTGCCCGAGGTGGTCGCGCCGTTGGCCGCGTACGTGCCGACCGTGCGGACCGGCAACCTGGTCTACACCTCGGGCCAGGTCCCGGTGGTGAAGGGCGAGGTGCGGTTCACCGGCAAGCTCGGCGCCGACGTCACCGTCGAGGACGGCCAGGAGGCGGCCCGGATGTGCGCGCTCAACGCGCTGGCCGCGCTGAAGGCGGAGGTCGGTGACCTGGCCGAGGTCAAGCGGATCGTCAAGGCCGTGGTGTTCGTGGCCAGCGCCCCCGACTTCACCGGGCAGCCGCAGGTCGCCAACGGGGCCAGCGAGCTGCTGGGCGAGGTGTTCGGCGAGGCCGGCAAGCACGCGCGCAGCGCGGTCGGGGTGGCGGCGCTGCCGCTGAACGTCCCGGTCGAGGTGGAGCTCATCGCCGAGGTGTCCTGAAAGCCGGATATGTCACTATGACCGAGTGATGTTCTAGTTGGAGGTCATCGTGGCTGGTCTTCGGTTCTCTCGGGAACACGCCGAACACATCAGAGACGTGCTGTCCGGGCGTGTCGCCCCGGTCCGCGCGCGGGACGCCGCCACCGTGGCGCTCTTCCGCGCGGGCCGGGCGGGCGGCATCGAGGTCTACCTGCTGCGGCGCAAGGCGACCATGGCCTTCGCCGCCGGCGCGTACGTCTTCCCCGGCGGGTCGGTCGACCCGCGCGACACCGACCAGGCCGTGGCCTGGGCGGGGCCGTCGCCCGCCGAGTGGGCGCGGGCCTTCCGCGCCGACGAGGCGGTGGCCAGGGGCCTGGTGTGCGCGGCCGTACGCGAGACGTTCGAGGAGTCGGGGGTGCTGCTCGCCGGGCCCGGCCCCGAATCCGTGGTCGCCGACACCCGGGGCGACGACTGGGAGGCCGACCGGCTGGCCCTCATCGACAGGAGCCTCGGCTTCGCCGACTTCCTCGCCAAGCGCGGCCTGGTGCTCCGCTCCGACCTGCTCAAGCCGTGGGCCCACTGGATCACGCCCGAGGCCGAGACGCGGCGTTTCGACACCCGCTTCTTCGTCGCCGTGCTGCCCGAGGGCCAGCGCACCCGCGACGTGGGCGGCGAGGCCGACCAGGTCGAGTGGCGCCGCCCGGCCGAGGCCCTCGCCATGGCTGACCGGGGCGAGATCTTCCTGATGCCCCCCACGTACCGCACCCTCGGCGACCTGGCCCGCCACGACGGCGTGGAGTCGGTGCTGGGCGAGCGGCGGGAGATCGTCACCGTGCTGCCCAGGGTCGTGGAGGTCGACGGCGAGTTCCGGCTGGAGTCGGCATGAGCGGCCTGCACATCCCGCTCGGCACGCCCGACGGGTCGCGCACCGCGCACGCGGAGAACCTCCTCGCGCCCAACCCGTCGATCATGACGCTCGACGGCACCAACACGTGGGTGATCGGCGGCCGGGAGGTCGTCGTGGTCGATCCGGGGCCCGACGACGAGGCGCACCTGCTCCGGGTCCGCGACCACCTGGGGGATCGCCGGGTGACCCAGATCCTGCTCACTCACGGGCACTTCGACCACAGCGGCGGGGCCAGGCGGTTCGCCGGGCTCGTCGGAGCGCCGGTGCGCGCCCTGGACCCGCGCCACCGGCTGGGCGACGAGGGGCTCGCCGACGGTGACGTGGTCGTCGTGGACGGGCTGGAGATCCACGTGTACGGCACGCCCGGCCACTCGGCGGACTCGCTCTGCTTCTGGCTGCCGGAGGACCGGGCCATGCTGACCGGCGACACCGTGCTCGGCCGGGGCACCACGATCATCGCGGGGGACGGCGGCCTGGCCGACTATCTGCGCAGCCTGGACCGGCTCAGGGCGGCGGCGGAGAGCCTTGAGGCGCAGGCCCTGCTGCCCGGGCACGGCCCCGTGCTGCCCGATCCGATCGGCGCGCTCGACAGCTACATCGCGCACCGGCGGGTGCGCCTCGACCAGATCAGGGAGGCGCGGCGGCAGGGCGCGCGCACGCCGCGGGAGATCGTACGGATCGTGTACGCGGACGTCGACAGGTCGCTCTGGCCCGCGGCCGAGATGTCGGTGCGGGCCCAGCTCGACTATCTGGACCGGTTGTAGAGCCGGTCGTGGTCGAGGATCACCACGGCCTTGGCCTCGATGCGCAGCCAGCCGCGGTGCGCGAAGTCGGCCAGGGCCTTGTTGACCGTCTCGCGGGAGGCGCCGACGAGCTGGGCCAGCTCCTCCTGGGTGAGGTCGTGGTGGACGCGCATGCCGTCGTCGGTTTTGGTGCCGAACCGCTCGGCCAGGTCGAGCAGCTGCTTGGCCACCCGGCCGGGCACGTCGGTGAACACCAGGTCGGCCAGCACGTCGTTGGTGCGGCGCAGCCGCTGGGCGAGCGCCCGCAGCAGGTGGAGCGCCACCTCCGGGCGGCCCGTCAGCCAGGGGCGCAGGTCGTCGTGGCCCAGCCCGGCCAGGCGCACCTCGGTCAGCGCGGTCGCGGTGGCCGTGCGCGGTCGCGGGTCGAACAGCGACAGCTCGCCGAACATCTCGCTCGGGCCGAGCACGCTGAGGACGTTCTCCCGGCCGTCGGGGGAGGTGCGGGAGAGCTTGACCTTGCCTTCGAGCACGACGTAGAGCCGGTCGCCCGTCTCGTTCTCGTGGAAGATCGTCTGCCCTTTGGACAACTGGACCTCGGTGATGCTCGTCCTGAGCGCCGCGGCGCTCTCCCGGTCGAGCGCGGCGAACAGGGGGGCCTTGCCCAGCACGTCTTCGGTGTTCACTCTGCCTCCTCTGCTGCCATTGTGACGCACACCACTCCGGGCGGCACACCTGGCGAGCCAGGCTCGCCCGGGGGTGCCGCTCAGCGGCTGGATGAACCGCGTGCCGGGCTCGAAATGGTTCCCCCCACGACGAGCCGTGCGATCCTCCTGCCGAAGTGTACGAACAAAACCGTCAACATGCTTACTCATCCCCCGCTCAGAGCCCTCCAGTCCGTTACATACACCGATAAAAACGGCCCAATCCCCCGAAGAGGGGATTTATGATCTTCCTTCTCATGGCCGGCTCTCCTCGTACGCGGAAAGAAAGCGTCATGTCCCGGGAAGCGGCGGGTGGCCATACCCTTGCGGCATGGCGACGAACGTGGCGGGCGCCCGCGGACGCAAGCCGGAGACCCGGCTGGGGCTGGTGCGGCGGGCCAGGAAGATGAACCGGATCCTCGCGGACACCTACCCCGACGCTCACTGCGAGCTCGACTTCACCAACTCGTTCGAGCTGCTGGTCGCCACCGTGCTGTCGGCTCAGACCACCGACGTGCGGGTCAACCTGACCACGCCCGCGCTGTTCGCCAAGTATCCGACGCCCGACGACATGGCCGCCGCCGACCCCGAGGACCTCGAAACGATCATCAAGCCGACCGGGTTCTTCCGGGCGAAGACCCGCTCGCTGATCGGGCTGGCCAAGGGGCTGCGCGACCGCTTCGGCGGCGAGGTGCCGCGCAAGATGGACGATCTCGTCTCACTGCCCGGCGTCGGCCGCAAGACCGCCAACGTGGTGCTCGGCAACGCCTTCGGGGTGCCGGGGCTGACCGTCGACACCCACTTCCAGCGGCTGGTGCGCCGCTTCGGCTGGACCGAGGAGGCCGACCCGGTCAAGATCGAGCAGGTGGTCGGCGAGCTCATCCCCAAGCGCGAGTGGACCGTCTTCTCCCATCGGATCATCTGGCACGGCCGCCGCATCTGCCACGCCCGCAGGCCCGCGTGCGGCGTCTGCCCGCTGGCGGCGCTCTGTCCCTCGTACGGCACCGGCCCGACCGCCGTCGAGGAGGCGCGCAAACTGGTGCGTTCTGGTCCCTTCTCCTGAGCGGGGAAGTTCGGTGATCCCCGCGGTGTTGGAGAAGTCGTGACCGAGGTGCCCCACTGGCTTGACCAGCTCGCCGCGAACGCCGTACAGACCCGTGTCCCCCCGGGGCTGCGCCCGCCTGTGCGGGGCGGACGCAGGGCGGCGGTGCTGGCGCTGTTCGGCGACGGCCCCTACGGCCCCGACGTGCTGCTGATCCAGCGCAGCACGCGCGGACGGCGGCACCCCGGCCAGCCGGCGTTCCCCGGCGGCGGCGTCGACCCCGAGGACGACGGGCCGATCGGCGCGGCGCTGCGCGAGGCCGAGGAGGAGACCGGCCTCGACCCGCGCGGCGTCACCGTCCTCGCCACCATGCCCGAGCTCTACCTCTCCCACAGCGACAACCGGGTCACCCCCGTGCTCGGCTGGTGGCACGACCCGTGCGCGGTGCACGCCGCCTCGCCCGACGAGGTCGACTCCGTCGAGCGGGTGCCGGTGACCGAGCTGACCGACCCGGCCAACCGCCTCATGCTGCGCCACCGGGCCGGGCTCGCCGGTCCGGCCTTCCGGGTGCGCGGGATGCTCGTGTGGGGGTTCACCGCGGCGGTGCTCGACGGGCTGCTGCGCGAGGGCGCGCTGGAGCTGCCGTGGGACCGCGACCGGGTGGAGGAGATCCCGCCCGAGGTGCTACAGCTCGCGGCCCGTGGCTAGCGCCACGCCGAGCGAGGCCCAGCCCGCCACGTCGGCGTCGGCGTCCAGGGTCAGCGAACGCAACGCGGCCAGCCCCGTACGGTCGGGTGGGTCGCCCAGCACGTGCTGCAGCGCGTAGGCCGCCCCGTACCTCACCCGCGGGTCGCGATGGGCGGCCAGGTCGATCACCGACGGCAGCGAGCGCGGGTCCCCGAGATGACCGAAGGCGATCAGCACCGAGTACAGCACCACCGCGTCGTCCTCGCTGGCCGCCAGATAGCGAAGGATCGGCAGCGCGCGGTCCACGTACGCCCCCAGCAGGCCCAGGATGTCGACGCCCAGCAGCCGCTCGGCGGTCCCGTCGGCGGCGCACAGCCGCCGGGCCTCGATGAAGCACTCCAGATCGCCGCGCTCCCGCAGCCGGCTGATCACCTGCCAGCGCACCGGCCCGTCCGGGTCGGTGTCGCGCAGAGCTGCCTCGATGAGACCACGAACTGTTCCCTCGAACGGCGGCATGCGGATCACGTTAGCCACGGGCCGCGGGCGGTCCTGGCAGAAGACATGCACACTTGACCCAGACCCTGGTTAGCTTTGAAGCGTGCGCGGTGATCTGCTTGACCTCATATTGATCGGCCTCGTGATCGCTTTCGGGATCTCGGGATACCGGCAGGGCTTCATCATCGGGGTGATGAGCTTCGTCGGGTTCGTGGGCGGGGCCGTCCTGGGGGTGTTCATCGCGCCGCCGATCTCCCGCACCGTCGTCGACGGCGACACGCCGCAGGCGCTGCTCGCCATCGTGATCGTCTTCCTGGCCGCGACGATCGGCCAGTTCGCCTCCTCGACCATCGGGGCCGTGGTGCGCTCGCACGTCACGTGGGAGCCCGCCAAGGTGGCCGACGCGGTCGGGGGCACGTTCGCCAGCGCGCTGTCGGTCCTGGTGATCGCGTGGCTGATCGGGTCGCTGATCGTCTCGACCTCGTTCACCCCGCTGGTCGACCAGGTCAAAGGGTCGTTGCTGCTCACCACCGTCGACCAGGCGATCCCGCAGGCCGCGCGCAACTGGCAGCAGCCGTTCAAGAAGTTCATCGACCGCTCCGAGTTCCCGCCGGTGTTCGACGCGATCGGCGCCGGCCAGCTCGTGGACGTCGAACCGGCCCCCCGCAGCATCCTCAAGGGCGCCAAGCTGGAGCGGGCCACCCGCGCCATCGTCAAGGTGCAGGGCAACGCCGAGAGCTGCAACAAGCACATCGAGGGCACCGGCTTCGTCTACGCCCGCGACCGCATCATGACCAACGCCCACGTGGTCGCCGGGGTGACCCGCGACCTGCAGATCGTCGACCACAGCGGCCGGCGCCACGCCGCCACGGTGGTCCGCTACAACCCGCGCCGCGACATCGCCGTCCTGCGCGTCCCGGGGCTCGACCTCCCGGCGCTGGCCTTCAACGGCGAGGCCGAGAAGGGCGACAACGCGATCATCGCCGGCTTCCCGAAGGGCCAGGGCTTCTCCGCCGAGCCGGCCCGCATCCGCAGCCGCATCAACAACGCCGAGAGCCCCGACATCTACCGCGACACCAACGTCACCCGCTCGGTGTACGCGATCCGCGGCCTGGTGCTGCCCGGCAACTCCGGCGGCCCGCTGCTCTCGGTCGACGGCCGGGTGTACGGGGTGATCTTCGCGGCCGCGGTCAGCCAGGAGGAGACCGGCTACGCGCTGACCGCCGACGAGGTCCGCCCGGACGCCGAGCAGGGCAAGAACGACACCAGCCCGGCCGACACCCAGCAGTGCGACTAGGTCAGGTCGTCCGGCTCCGGCAGCTCGGCCAGGATCAGCTCGACCGCCTCGGCGGCGTCGCTGTCGTCGTGCAGGCCGGACGCCGCCCTGCCCACCGCGTCGTACGGGTCGCCGTACGACTGCACCCGGGCAGCGCCGCGGGCGAACAACGTCAGCGCGCCCCGCGCGTTGCCGCGCTGCAGGTGGGTCAGGCCCACGCAGATCTGCGCGAGGCCCTGCCACAGCTCGCGCTCCTCCTCAGGGGCGCACTTCCAGCGCCCCTCGAACACCTCGTGCGCGCTGAACGGCAGGCCCTCCGCCAGGAACCGGCGGCCGTCGGCGAGCGCCTGGCCGGTGGTGGGCGCGTAGTCGTCGGGCACCCTCGGCATGCCCTCCGAGCCGTACGGCAGCGGCCGGCCGAACGCGTCACGCGGGCGGGCGTTGCGCGGGCGGCCCTCCGGATCTCGGTCTCTCATCGGTCGGGCTCCGGGTCGTCGAGCCAGCCGAGCAGCTCGGTGTCGAACACGTCGGGAATCTCCTCGTGCGGGAAGTGGCCCGCCCCCTCGAACAGCCGCCACCGGTACGGGGCGGCCACGTAGCGGCCCGACCCCTGCGCGGTGCGCGGCAGCGTGCAGGTGTCGAGCGCCCCGTGCAGCTGCAGCGTCGGCGCCTCGACCTCGGTCCGCATGGCCCTGGCGTACCGCCGTCCGTCGGGGCGGAGCTGCGAGCGGCCGAACCACCGGTGGTACTCCAGCGCGCAGTGGGACACGGCCGGGATCGTGAACGCCTCGCGATACGTACGGGAGGTCTCCTGGTCCGGCCACCCGGGCCCGGACCAGTCGTCGAGCAGCCTGCCCACCAGCGCGCCGCCGCGCCTGGTCAGCCTGCGCTCGGGCAGCAGCGGAAGCTGGAAGCCGAACGCCCGCCGGCTCGCCTTGAGCTGGCCGAACGGGTCGGTCAGCAGCGCGTTGCGCAGCCGCAGGGGATGCGGGGCGGACACCGTCACCAGCCGGTGCACGCATTTGGGGTCGAGCACCGCCATCGTCCAGGCCAGCAGCCCGCCCCAGTCGTGGCCGACCACGATCGCGCCGGTCTCGCCGAGCGCCTTGATCAGCCCGGTCGCGTCGGCGGCCAGCGTCGGCAGGTCGTAGCCGCGCGGCGGCTTGTCGCTGCCGCCGTAGCCGCGCAGGTCGACCGCGACCGCGCGGAAACCCGCCTCGGGCAGCGACCTGAGCTGGTGCCGCCACGTCCACCAGAACTGCGGGAAGCCGTGCAGCAGCAGCACCAGCGGGCCGTCGCCGGCCTCCACGACGTGGAACCGCGTGCCCCCCGCGTGCACCGTGCGGTGCGTCCAAGGGCCTTCGATCTGGACGACGGCCTCGTCAGACGCCACCGGGTGTCACCGGCCTCTTGACCGGGACCGGTCGATCGTCCGCCACCGGGACCTCATCCGGATGGGCGATCTCCTTGAGGCCCTTCAGCGACCGGGCGGTCCGCTTCATCCCGGCCAGCCCTTTCAGCTTGCGGACTCCGACGTAGACCAGCAAAGCCGCGACAAGCAGGTAGAAGACGGTCACGGCGAGGAAGGCCACCCACGTCGGCATCCACTGAGCGAGCACGAAGGCGATCGCGAAGGAGGCGAGGATCAGGCACAGGTGGGCCATGAAGGCGGCGGCGGCGAACAGGCCCCCGGCCGTGCCGACCCGCTTGGCGTCGAACCTGAACTCGGCCTTGGCCAGCTCGATCTCCGAACGGACCAGAGTCGAGATGTGATCGCTCGCCTGGGCGACGAGCGAGCCCAGCGATTCTTCCTCGGGAGTCTGCGGCATGAACGTCTCCTATCGAGGCCTGACGGCCGTGTCAATCATCGTCAGCGGGATGCGACGCCCGCATACCGTATGGGACCCGGCCCCACCGCCGCGTCCCACCCGTGGAGCCCGCCTGACTGCCTCGCCGCCCCGGCCGAACATCCCAGGAACCTGCCCACCACGCGCCCCGCAATCACTCCCAGATCTACCCGATCCGAGAACATAGCGCCGAGCCGGTCCGGCACACGAGTGACCCCCCGCCCGGATGATCCAGGGCAGGGGGTCGCGTACGAGGGTCTAGTCTTCGGCCTTGGCCGACGGGAGCTTCTCCGAGATCAGGTTCATCACCGTGCTGTCGGCCAGCGTCGTGACGTCACCGATGCTCCGGTTCTCCGCCACGTCGCGCAGCAGCCGCCGCATGATCTTGCCGGACCGGGTCTTGGGCAGCTCGGGCACCACCAGGATCTGGCGGGGCTTGGCGATCGGGCCCAGCGTCTTGGCCACGTGCGCGCGCAGCTCGGCCGCGATGTCGTCGCTCTCCTCGACCGTGCCGCGCAGGATGACGAACGACACGATGGCCTGGCCGGTCACCGGGTCGGTGGCGCCCACGACCGCCGCCTCGGCCACCTTCGGGTGGCTGACCAGCGCGCTCTCCACCTCGGTGGTGGAGATGTTGTGGCCGGAGACGAGCATGACGTCGTCGACCCGGCCCAGCAGCCACAGGTCGCCGTCCTCGTCCTTCTTGGCGCCGTCGCCGGGGAAGTACATCCCGTCGAACCTCGACCAGTACGTGTCGATGTAGCGCTGGTCGTCGCCCCAGATCGTGCGGAGCATGGCCGGCCACGGCTCGCGGATGACGAGGAACCCGCCGCCGCCGTCGGGCACGCTGTTGCCCTGGTCGTCGACCACGTCGGCGACGATGCCGGGCAGCGGGCGCATGGCCGCGCCCGGCTTGGCGTGGGTCACGCCGGGCAACGGGCTGATCATGATGGCGCCCGTCTCGGTCTGCCACCAGGTGTCGACCACCGGGCAGCGGTCGCCGCCGATGTTCGCGCGGTACCAGACGTACGCCTCGGGGTTGATCGGCTCGCCCACCGAGCCCAGGACGCGCAGGCTCGACATGTCGAACTTGGCGGGGATGTCGTCGCCCCACTTCATGAACGTGCGGATGGCCGTGGGCGCGGTGTAGAGAATCGAGATCTTGTACTTCTGCACGATCTCCCAGAACCGCCCGCGGTGGGGCGTGTCGGGCGTGCCCTCGTAGATCACGCTCGTCGCGCCGTTGGCCAGCGGGCCGTACACGATGTAGGAGTGGCCGGTCACCCAGCCGATGTCGGCGGTGCACCAGTAGATGTCGGTCTCGGGCTTCAGGTCGAAGACCGCGTCGTGCGTCCAGGCCGTCTGGGCCAGGTAGCCGCCGGTGGTGTGCAGGATGCCCTTCGGCCTGCCGGTGGTGCCGCTGGTGTAGAGGATGTAGAGGGGGTCCTCGGCGCCGTGCGGCTCGGCGGTGTGCTCGGTGCTCTGGCGGTCGACGACGTCGTGCCACCACAGGTCCTTGTCGCCGAACGCGACGTCCTGCCCGGTGCGCCGGACCACCAGGACCTTCTCCACCTGGGGGCTCTCGGCGACGGCCTCGTCCACGGTCGGCTTGAGCGCCGACGGGGCGCCGCGGCGGTAGCCGCCGTCGGCGGTGACGACCAGCTTGGCGTCGGCGTCGTGGATGCGGCTCTTCAGCGCCGCCGAGGAGAAGCCGCCGAACACCACCGAGTGGACGGCGCCGATGCGCGCGCAGGCCAGCATGGTGATCGGCAGCTCGGGGATCATCGGCAGGTAGACGGCCACCCGGTCGCCCTTGCCCACACCCAGCTCGCGCAGGGCGTTGGCGGCCTTGCAGACCTCGTCCTGCAGCTCGGCGTAGGTGATCACCCGGGAGTCGCCCTCGGGCTCGCCCTCCCAGTAGTAGGCGACCTTGTCGCCGTGGCCGGCCTCGACGTGCCGGTCGACGCAGTTGTACGCGACGTTCAGCTCGCCGCCGACGAACCACTTCGCGAAGGGCGCGTTCCACTCGAGCGTGGTGTCCCAGCGTTTGGCCCAGGTCAGCCGTTCGGCGACACGCTCCCAGAAGCCGAGGCGATCCGCGTCCGCCTCGGCGTAAGCGGCGGCGGTGACGTTCGCGGCCGCCGCCAGCTCGGCCGGTGGCGCGAACCGGCGGTTCTCCTGTAGCAAGTTGGACAGGGCCTGGTTCTCTTTGCCAGGGGTCTCCGGGGCCACCTTCGCGCTCCTTCTAGGGCCAGATCGGGTAGGTCATGTCCCACTTCACCAGGTCACAGCACACCCACACAAGAGGTCTAGACAGGTCTGTACCGTTCGGCGCAGGAAGTCGACAGCTTGCCGATTTGAATGACAAAAGCTATTGAAACGTTGTCATCCTGAAATGTCCTGCTTGGAGCGCGCCAATTGGAGGCGGCTTTATGGGCCCCGCGAGGGTGATCCTCTACCCGCGGGTATGGTCGATATCCGTGAGTGACCCATTGGCCGCCCTCGCGCGGCTTCCCGGTGTGTCCGAAGCGGTCGACGCCGCACGGGAGGCCGTCGACCGGCTCTACCGCCACCGCGTCCTGCGCCGGGCGAGCCCGGCCGTGTCCACCGAGTCGTCGCTGCGCGGCGCCCGCGCGTCCGCCGCGATCGAGGGCGCGGACGTCCCGCTCGACGCGCTGCGCAGGGACGAGGCGCACGACCCGGTCGTCCAGGGGGCGCTGCGCGCCTCCGCGGAGCTGGGCCGCCTCGGGCCGACCTGGCGCAAGGCCCCCAGGCAGGTGCTGGCCCGCCTGCACACCGTCGCCGCGGCCGGACTGACCGGCCAGGAGGCGCTGGGCCGGCCCCGGACCGCCGACTCCGCTCCCGACCCGCTCGGCCTGGGCGCGGCGCCGTCCGCCGAGGAGACCGCGGCCCGGATGGAGCGCCTGATCTTGCTGATGGACGGCGCCACCAAGGCCGCCCCGGCGCTGGTGCTGGCCGCCGTCGTGCACGCCGAGCTGGCGGTGCTGCGGCCCTTCGGCACGGCCGACGGCGTCGTGGCGCGCGCCGCCGAGCGGCTCACGCTGGTGGAGTACGGGCTCGACCCCAAGTCGCTGGTGGCCGTCGAGGTGGGGCATCTGGAGCTGCCGTACGCCGAGGGCTTGCGGGCCTATCTGAGCGGCACACCCGAGGGCGTGGCCCAGTGGATACAGCAATGTGCCTCTGCGGTAAGCCTGGGGGTGCGGGAAGCGGTCGCCATCTGCGAAGCCATGCAAAGAGGCTGAGAAACGTAGCTGACGGCGCCTCTGTCAAGAGACGCCGTCCGCCGGTGCATCACGCCGGGTTACCAAGCGTGCACCTCAATTCGTCGGAGCGGGTCAAGCCCGTCACGACGCGCCTCCCGCGGCTGGTCGCGCGTGGGTACCCGGTTGATGCACCCGGACCACTGGTCCGTGACACCTTTCTATGACGGATCAGCCCTGATGGGAACCCCCGGGAGCAAGACCTTTACCGGAGGTTGGCCGCGTGTCCGGTGTGGCGGATCGGCGTCGCGGTACGGGGCGTGGTTATCAAGCCGTGATGATCACTGTCCGTGATCGGCTTTATGTGATCGTTATGCGATTACGAAAAAACTTGGCGGAAATACCAGATTGCGCCTCGACGAAACTCGAGTGGATCGGGCAGCATACGGTGGTATCACCAGAAACTGGAGTGACTGCGCATGGGTTGGGTTTCCAAGTCCCTTGCCATGCTCCGGTGAAGTGATGAAAGCTTTCTTCTGAAACGGGACCGGCTCTACCCCCCCGGAGCCGGACCGAACAGGCGACCCCCGCTCTCCCCCCCGGCGGGGGTCGCCCCATTTCCGGACTTCGCCCGTAGCCGTCGTCCACAGCCTGTGCACGGCCTGCGCCGTCATCCCCAGAACCGCGTTCGCCTCCCCGCGCCCGGCCTCGTCCCGGGCATGGTCGGACCTCCCCGACCCCGAGGGAGTCCGATGAATCGCCCACTGGTCATCACCGAGGACCGCGACCTGCTCGACGACCTGGTCCGCGTCGCCGCCGCGGCCGGCGCCCAGATCGACGTGGCCCACGCGCCGGCCCACGCCCGCCCGTTCTGGAGCCTCGCCCCGCTGGTGGTCGTCGGCGCCGACCTCGCCGACGCCGTCGCCGCCTGCGCCCCTCCCGCCAGAGACCGCGTGCTCCTCGTCACCCGCGCCCCCGACGACCCCGACACCTGGCGCCGCTGCGTCTCGGTCGGCGCCCAGGCCGTCGTGCCCCTCCCCGACGAGGAGCGCCGCCTGGTCGAGGAGTTCGCCGACGCCATGGAGCCCCACCCGCGGTCCGGCGCGGTCCTCTGCGTCATCGGCGGCCGGGGCGGCGCGGGAGCCAGCGTCCTGTCGGCGTGCCTGGCGCTCAGAGCCTCCGGCGACCACCTCCGCACCCTCCTGGTCGACGCCGACCCACTGGGCGGTGGCCTGGACGCCCTCCTGGGCCAGGAGGAGACGCAGGGGGCACGCTGGGCCGACCTGGTGGCCAGGCAGGGCCGCATCAGCTCCTCGGCCCTCCAAGGAGCCCTTCCCTGCTTCGGCGACCTCGCGGTCCTGTCGTTCCACCGGGGCGAGGTCCGCCCCATCCCCAGGGAGGCCATGCGCTCGGTCCTCGAAGCCGGCCGCCGGGGCTTCGACCTGGTGATCGTCGACCTTCCCCGCCACCTCGACGCGGCCGCCGCCGAAGCCCTGGGCAGGGCCACCACCACCCTCCTGGTGGTCACGGCCGACGTCCGCGGGGTCCTGTCCGCCGCCCAGGTCCTGCGGCAGGCGGCCGAGCACACCTCCGACATCCGCGCCGTCATCCGCCCCGGCGTCCTCGACGCCGACGCGGCGGCGGCCTCCCTGTCCATCCCCGCCGCCGCCCACCTGCCCGACCACCCCCGCCTGACGGCCACGCTCAACCGCGGCGAACTCCCCAGACTGGGCCCCCGCACCACCCTCGGCGCCCTCTGCACGACGCTCCTCCACGACCTCCTCCCGGTGTGACCCCTTCGGCCACCGCCCGCGATCCCACCCGAATCGAGACCACCGTGCAGGTAACCCCCGAGCTCGTGGAAGCCGTCCGCGTACGCCTCGCCAGAGCGGGAGCCGAACCCACGGCCGCCCAGGTGGCCGTGGCACTCCGCGCCGAGAGGGCGGTCTACGGCGACGCCGAGATCCTCGCCGTCGCCCGGGCCCTCTGCGCCGACCTCATCGGCGCGGGCCCGCTGGAGCCGCTCCTGGCCGCGCCCGAAGTGACGGACGTCCTGGTCAACGGCCCCCGCGAGGTATGGGTCGACGACGGCAGGGGCCTGCGCCTCACCCCCGTCACCTTCACCGACGACGCCGCGGTCCGCAGGCTCGCCCAGCGCCTGGCCGCCGCGGCGGGCCGCCGCCTCGACGACGCCTCCCCGTACGTGGACGCCCGCCTCGCCGGAGGCGTCCGCCTCCACGCGATCCTCCCCCCGATCGCCTCGGGAGGCACCTGCGTCTCGCTGCGCCTGCCGCCCCGCCGCACGTTCACCCTGCCCGACCTGGTGGCGGCGGGGACCATCACCCCTGCCGCCGTCCCGATCCTCACCACCTTGGTCACCACCAGGAGAGCCTTCCTGATCTCGGGCGGCACCGGCACGGGGAAGACGACCCTCCTCTCCGCCCTCCTGTCCCTGGCCGACCCCGGCGAACGCCTCCTCCTGGTCGAGGACTCCGCCGAGCTCCGCCCGCTCCACCCGCACGTGGTCCGCCTGGAGTCCAGACCCGCCAACGTCGAGGGCGCGGGCGGCGTGGGCCTGCGCGACCTCGTCCGCCAGGCCCTGCGCATGCGCCCCGACCGCCTGGTGGTCGGCGAGGTCAGAGGCGCGGAAGTGGTCGACCTCCTCGCGGCCCTCAACACGGGCCACGAGGGCGGCTGCGGCACCCTCCACGCCAACACGGCCGCCGACGTCCCGCCCCGCCTGGAGGCCCTGGGCTGCGCCGCGGGCCTCAGCAGACAAGCCGTCCACAGCCAGCTGGCGGCCGCCCTGGACGTCGTCATCCACCTCACTCGCAGCCGCACCGACGGCAGACGCCGCATCTCCGAGATCCGCCTCCTGACCAGAACCGACGACGACCTCGTACGAGCCATCCCCGCCGTGACCTTCACCCCCGAAGGCCACGCACACCCAGGCCCCGCCTACACAACCTTGACCGGCGACTCCCCGCCCCTTCCGCCCTCACGAGAAGCCCCGCCGTCCGGGAGCCCTCGCCATCACCCGACGTCTCCGGCCTCGCGAGAAGTGTCGCCGTCCGAGAGCCCTCGCCCTCTCCCCATCGGCCAGGCTCCCTCTCCCGAGGAGTCCGCGTCATGACCGCCGTGGCCGCCGCCTTCCTCATCGCGCTCGCCGTATGGCTCTGGACCAGCCCCGACGCCGCCACCCTCCGTCTGGCCAGGCTCACCCACCACGACGACGAGCCGCGCCCGCCCAGCCTGAAGGCCCTGTTCGCTCGCCCGAGCAGGTCACGCCGAGCCGACGCCTGGCGCCGCGCGTCGATCGAGCTGTGCCACGCCATGACCGCCGAGCTGTCAGCGGGGCGGACCCCCGGCGAGGCCCTGTCCAGAGCACTCGACGCCGTCGACCTGCCGGACCCCGGCGCCCTCCGCCCCGTGTCGGCCGCGGCCAGAGACGGCGGCGACGTCTCCGCCGCCCTGCTCCGGGCCGCCCCGGAGGAGGGCGGCGAGGGCCTGCGCCGCCTCGCCGCATGCTGGGACGTCAGCGTGACGGTCGGCGCCGGCCTGAGCGCCCTCGTGGACCGCGTGGCGGCGACCCTGCGCGCCTCCCAGGCCCACCGGCAGGACGTCGCCGCCCAACTGGCCGGCCCTCGCACGACAGCCAGGATGCTGGCCGTCCTCCCCGCGCTGGGCCTCCTGATGGCCGCCGCCCTGGGCATGCGTCCCCTCACCTTCCTGCTGGGCGGCCTCCCAGGCCTCCTCTGCCTCGCCGCCGGCATCTCCCTGGACGCCTGCGGCCTCTGGTGGACCCACCGCATGGCCACCAAAGCGGTGAACCCCTGACCCGCCCTTACAAGGCCAGGCGTCAAAACCCATCCGCTGCGGAAAGTTCCGACCTCCGTCACAGCTAGGACCACCCGATGCTCGCGCTCGCCTCCATCCTCTGCACTGCCCTGGCGGCTTACCTCTGGACTTCGCCCACCACTCCCGCGCAACGCCTCGCCCGCCTGTTCCCCGAGCCCTCACCCCGGCAGGACGGATCCCGTCCCGCCGACCCACCTCCGCCCGTCTGGCTCACTGACAGGGCGCAGACCGGGCGCCGGCTCTCAAGCCGCACCCTCGTCCCGTCGCTCTGCCTGGGTGTCGTCGTCGCCCTGCTGGTCGGCGGCGTCCCCGGCATCGTCACGGCCCTCCTCGCCACTCCCATCACCGCGGCGGCCCTCCACCGCAGAGATCCGCCGGAGTTCGAACGCGACCGCAACCGGATCACCACGGACCTGCCGTTCGCCGCCGACCTCATGTCGGCCTGCCTGCTCGCGGGCCAGCCCACCAGCGCCGCCACCGAGACCGCCGCCACGGCGATAGGCGGCCCCCTCGGGCTGAGACTCACCTGGGTGGCCGCCCAGCTCAAACTTGGCGCCGACCCCGAGCCGACCTGGACCCACCTGTCCCGCGACCCGGCCACAGCCCAACTCGCCCGAGCGATGATCCGAGCGTCCCAGAGCGGCGCCCCCGTGGCCGACATCCTGACCCGCCTGGCGGACGACGCCCGCGAAACGTCAAGGGCCGCCTCGGTGGCCGCGGCCCGCAGTGTGGGCGTCAAAGCGGTGGCACCCCTGGGCCTCTGCTTCCTCCCGGCCTTCGTCCTCTTGGGAATCGTCCCCGTGGTAGCAGGCTTGGCCACCACGATCGTCCTCCCTTGACGAGAGCGCTCCGCCGGTTCCACCGGGCTCGCGTCGGCTGACGAGAGTGCTCCACCGGCTTCAGCAAGCTCGCATCCGCTGCCTAGACAGCACCGCTGGGTCAGCCGGGCTCGCGTCCGCTGACGAGAGCGCTTCGTTCCGGCGAGCACGCGTCCGCTGACGAGACCATGCCACCAGGTCCACCGGGCCCGCGTGCGCTCAACCTCCGCGTCCGCTCAATCTCGCGTCCGCTCAATCTCGCGTCCACCCAACCTCCGCGTCCGCTCAATCTCGCGTCCGCTCAACCTCCGCGTCCGCTCAACCTCGCGTCCGCCCAACGTCGCGTCCACCCAACGTCGCGTCCACCCAACGTCGCGTCCACCCGATCCCGCCTCCGTTCACGGGTGCTCCCTCCACAGCCTCGGCGCCACGTACTCGCTTATCCACAGAACGGCGCTCGGCCCCTTGGGCCCATGCCGGTCCAAGCGAATCTTGGACCCGCACCCCGGGGCGTCGCCCCGGCCCGATCTTCCTGGAGGCACGATGCAGGACCACAAGAACCTGTCGCTCCGCACCCGCCACCGTCGCTGGTGGTCCGTCAGGCAGGCCCGCCTGGCGGGAGCCGCCCGCGACAGGGGCATGTCCACCGCCGAGTACGCGGTCGGCACCATCGCCGCCTGCGCCTTCGCCGCTCTGCTCTTCAAGGTGGTCAGCAGTCCCGAAGTGCAGGAGATGCTCTCCTCGCTGATAGACCGGGCGCTCAACACCAAGGGATGACCGGCCACGCGCGCCGGAGGTCGTCAAAAGGCTCCGTGACCGCCGAAACGGCCGCGATGCTCCCCGCACTCATGGTCGTCCTCGCGGCGGCGCTGTGGGCCATCCAGGCCGTCGGAGCCCACCTCGAATGCGTCGACGCCGCCCGCTCCGCCGCTCGCGCCGCGGCCAGGGGCGAGCGTCTCGATCAGGTACGAGACCTCGCCCGCTCAGCCACCCGCCCCGAAGCAGAGGTAACTGTGAACCGCACCCCAGAACACACGACCGTGCACATCTCGCTCGCCGTCCGCCCGCCCTGGGGCCCCGCCCTGCCCGCGATCCACGTGACCGCGTCCGCCACCGCGCCCACCGAATCCTGACCTCACGGTGCGGATCGCCCGTGAGGCAGCCGGAACCGAATCCTGACCTCACGTGCAGACCGCTCATGCGGCAGCGAGAACCGA
>NZ_JBVJKR010000021.1:0-106176 GCF_055585125.1 Nonomuraea sp. NPDC054003 | reverse complement strand
GAATCCTGACCTCACGGTGCGGACCCCCGTGCGGCAGCCAGACCCCCTGGCCTGACGTGCGGACCGCTCATGCGGCAGCGAGAACCGAATCCTGACCTCACGGTGCGGACCCCCGTGCGGCAGCCAGACCCCCTGGCCTGACGTGCGGACCGCTCATGCGGCAGCGAGAACCGAATCCTGACGTCGCGTGCGGACCGCTCATGCGGCAGCGAGAACCGAATCCTGACGTCGCGTGCGGACCGCTCGTGCGGCAGCCAGAACGGCGCCGGGCACGGCCGTGCGCTGAGGAGATCTGTGATGCCACGTAACGACCGAGGCTCGGCCACGCTCTGGGGCGTCGCGCTCATGGGTTTGCTGATGGCCGTGGCCATGGCCTTCGCCCTGGCCAGCGAGGCGCGCGTCGCACGCCACCGCGTGTACGACGCCGCCGACCTCAGCGCGCTGGCCGCCGCCGAACTGGCCCTCGTAGACCCGGAAAGCGCCTGCGCGAGAGCGACGACCCTGGCGAAGGCGAACGGGGTCGAACTGACGAACTGCGAGATCAGCGGCGCGGTGGCGGACGTCAGGACATCGCTGACGATCTCGATCCCCGGCCTCGGCGTCCGCACCCTGACCGGCCGCTCCCGCGCCGGCCCAGCCAGTCCGTCCCCTCTGAAGCTACGGCGGGCTGAGCGGGCCGAAGGCACGCATCACGGCGCTCAGCCCGAGGGGGTTCCCAGAATTCCCTTACTCGCTGAAATGAGACGAATGGGATGAATGAGACGAGCGTGGACTGCATCTCCCAAAAAAGAGAGGCCCCGTAGTGAGTACATGGCTGCAGAGCGGTTCCGTAGTGAGCGCCCGACTGCGCCCCTCTCTGGGATCTCGCCGCAAGTGGGACGGGTTGAGGCCCGCAAGATAATTACGACATATGGGATTAACGAGGATGATTACCACATGCGGTGCTAGATGGGAGCCCGCTGGATGGGGCAGGTCATGCAGCGGGCGCCGCCCCGGCCCTTGCCGAGTTCGAAGCCCTCGATCTCGATCACTTCCACGCCCCTGTTCCGTAGCTGCCGGTTGGTGAACTGGTTCTTGTGGTAGCCGATCACCACGCCGGGGGAGAGGGCGAAGAAGTTGTTGCCCGAGTCCCATTGCTCGCGCGCCTGCTGATAGTCGTCGCCGCCGGTGGGGATCAGCTCCAGCTCGCCGATCTCCAGGGCCTCCGCCACCGCGTGCGCGAAGCCGGCGGCCATGTGGACGTCGAGGGTGCCCGGCTTGTCGCCGGGGCGGAGCGCGTACGTGGTGGCCGTTTCCAGGAACGGCGGGTAGACGGCCGCCTTGTTCACGTCCAGGAGGGTGAAAACGGTGTCCAGATGCATGTACGTACGTCGCTTGGGGATCTCGACGGCGATCACCCGGTCGACCGAGCCTCCGCCGAACAGCGACAGGGCGAGGTGCTCCACGGTGCGCGGGTTGGTCCGTTCGCTCAGGCCGATCACCACCGTGCGGTTGCCGATGGGCATCATGTCGCCGCCCTCCATGGCGGCGGCGCCGAAGTCCTCCTCGTCGAACCGCGATTCCTCGCCGCGCTCCGGATACCAGAACGCGAACTCCTCTCCGGCGAACATGGGGTGGAAGTGGTAGATCGTGCTCTGGTTCAACGTCTCCAGCCGGCGGGCGTGATGATACATCGGGTTGAGCGACACCCCGCCGTAGAGCCAGGCGACCGGATCGCGCTGGTAGAGGGAGTTCGGCAGCGGCGGCAGCATGAAGTCGTCCATCCGGGCCGAGGCCGCGACCAGGGAGTTCGCCTCCAGGCCGGGGATCCCGTACTCCTGTTTGGTCAGCCCGCCGATGAGGTGGGTGGCCAGCTTCTCGCCACTCCAGCCGGACAGCGTCTCCCGGACGCCGTCCACGAGCGCCGGGCCGACGGTCAGGTGGGTGACGGCCTGCTCCACCGCGTGCCGCTTGGCCTCGAAACTCCCGTCCAGCGCCTCCGCGAGCAGTTCCTGGTGGTAGAAGACCTCGACGCCGTGCTCGCGCAGCACGGCGACGAACGCGTCGTGCTCCCGCTGCGCGTGCTCCACCCAGATGATGTCGTCGAAGAGCAGCCGGTCACGGTTGGCCGGGGTGAGCCGCCTGAGGCTCAGCTCCGGGCGGTGCACGATGACCTTGCGCAGCGTGCCCACCTCCGAGTGGACGCCGAACGACTGATCGGTCATGGCGATTGCCCCCTTGGCGAGTCAGCTGGTGCTCCGGCCGGTCATACCGAACCACTGGAGCCCTGCCCGGAATCGCCCGGCTCGCATCCTCGACCCGGAGACTGCCCTCGGCCCGGAGGCTGCCCTCGGCCCGGAGATTGCCCTCGGCCCGGAGGCTGCCCTCGGCCCCGACACTGCCCTCGGCGGGACGGAAGGAGGTCAGGGGCGCAGCAGGGTCGCGAGGAGGCGGAGTGCGCCCTGCTTGTCCAGGGGCTCGTTGCCGTTGCCGCACTTGGGCGACTGGATGCAGGAAGGGCAGCCGCGCTCGCACTCGCAGGAGTCGATGGCCTGGCGCGTGGCCGTCAGCCATTCCCTGGCGCGCGCGTACCCGCGTTCCGCGATGCCGGCGCCGCCCTCGTGGCCGTCGTAGACGAACACCGTGAGCAGGCCGGTGTCCGCATGCAGCTCCGTCGACACGCCGCCGATGTCCCAGCGGTCGCAGGTCGCGAAGAGGGGGAGCAGACCGATGGCGGCGTGCTCGGCGGCGTGGGCCGATCCGCCCAGGTCGAAGCCCTCCTCGGCCAGGGTGGCGACCTCGGCGGCCGGGAGCGTCCACCAGACGGCGCGGGTGCGGAGGGTGCGCGGCGGCAGGTCCAGCGGCTCGTCGCCGAGGCTCTCGCCCGACTGCGCCCGGCGCTTCAGGTACGAGACGACCTGCCTGGTCACCTCGACCTCGCCGAAGTGGAGGGTGCCGGGCCCGAGAGGATGGGAGCGCAGGGTGGAAAGGACAGAGATGTCGGTGATGTCCCGGGCGAACGTGGAGTAGTCCGGAGCGGCACTCGTGACCAGCGCCACCCCGGCCTCCAGGTCCAGTTCCTCCACGAGGAACGTCTCGCCCTGGTGGAGGTAGACCGCTCCGGTGTGCACGGTCGTGTGCGACGAGGGCTCGTCCACGCTCCCGAGCAGGCGGCCGGTCGAGGACTCGACGACGTGGATCGGCGCGCCGCCGCCGCCGCGGATGTCGGCCAGGTCGGTGGCGCGCTCCCGCCTGGTCCAGTACCAGCCGGCCGGCCGGCGGCGCAGCAGGCCCTCGGTGACGAGGTCGTCGAGCACGCCGCGCGCGGCGTCGCCGAAGACCGTCAGGTCCTGCTCGGTCAGCGGGATCTCCGCCGCGGCGGCGCACAGGTGCGGGCCCAGCACGTACGGGTTGTCCGGGTCGAGGACGATCGCCTCGACGGGCCGGCCGAACAGGGCCTCCGGGTGGTGCACGATGTAGGTGTCGAGCGGGTCGTCACGGGCGATGAGCACGGCCAGCGCGTCCTGGCCCTCGCGCCCCGCGCGGCCGGCCTGCTGCCAGAGCGAGGCGCGGGTGCCCGGCCAGCCGGCGATCAGCACGGCGTCCAGGCCGGACACGTCGACCCCGAGCTCCAGGGCGTTGGTGGTGGCCAGGCCCATCAGCGCGCCGGAGCGCAGAGCCTTCTCCAGCACCCTGCGGTCCTCCGCCAGGTAACCCGCCCGGTAGGCGGCAACCTTCTCGGGCAGATCCGCCAACCCTTCGTCCTCGGGCAACGCCCACGCCAGCGGCCCACGGGCACCCCATGCCGCGGACCCGGCCGCGGAATCCCGGGGCTCCTCACGGCCGGTCCGGTTGCCGGTGCCCTCACGAAAGGACGGCATCGGGCTGGCCCCCAGAAGCGGAGAGTCCGCCCTCGTCGGAGAGTGCTCCGCTGTAGAGGGTTCCGCTGAACAGAGTTCCGCTGGGGACGGCTCTGTCGATGAGAGGGCTGATGGTGAGGGTCCGGCTGGTGTGGGTTTCGCCGTGGAGGGTTCTGCCGGACGGGGTTCCGCTGGGGACGGCTCTGTCGATGAGGGTTCCGCCGGAGAGGGCCCGGCTGGAGAGGGTTCCGACGATGGGGATGTCGATGGAGGGGGTGTTGGGTGGGTGGGTTCGAGGGGGGAGGGGTGGGGGCCGTGGGCGGAGAGGGAGAAGGCGACGTCGGAGAGTTTGGCGCGGGCCTGGAGCGCCACCGTCTCGGCGCCGCGACGGCTGCGGACGAACGCGAGCGTGCGGACGTCGGCCAGCACCAGGTCCGCCAGCAGGTCGGCGGCCTCGGCCGTGGCCGTCCGGCGCACCGGGGCCCCCTTCTCGCCCCTGAGCTCCGTCAGCGGCGGCTCCCACAGCGCGATGGTGGTCGAGCCCTTGGGAGAGGCGTCCGCCGTCACCTCGTCCACGTCGAGCCCGGTCAGCCGCTTGGCGAACTCGCCCGGCTCGCTCGCCGTGGCCGAGGCCAGCAGGAAGGCCGGCGACGACCCGTACCTGGCGCAGACGCGGCGCAGGCGGCGCAGGATCTGCGCCACGTGCGACCCGAACACGCCCCGGTAGCCGTGACACTCGTCCACGACCACCAGCCGCAGCCGGCGGAAGAACAGCGACCACTGGGCGTGCCTGGGCAGGATGCTCCGGTGCAGCATGTCGGGGTTGGTGAGCACGTAGTTGGCGTGCTTGCGCACCCAGGTGCGCTCCTCGAACGGGGTGTCGCCGTCGAAGCAGGCGGCCCGCACCTGGGTGATGCGCAGGTCATGGATGCCGCGAAGCTGGTCGGCGGCGAGGGCCTTGGTGGGTGTGAGGTACAACACGGTGCCGCCGTCGAGACAGGCGGTGACCGCCGGGGTGAGGTAGGCCAGCGACTTGCCGGAGGCCGTCCCCGTAGAAATGATCACGTTTCGGCCACAATAGGCCAGGTCAGCGGCCTCGTACTGGTGTTGCCACAGCCCCGCCACGCCCTGGTTCGCCAAGCGCGTAACCAGGAGTTCGGGCGCCCATTTGGGCCATCCCACTTGACCCGCCTGACGTGCTGGAACATGCTCCACATGGGTGACACGCTCGTGACGTGCGGGTATGCCGAGCAGGTGCTGGAGGAGTGGACCTGGTCGGTGTGGGGAGGAAGCGGAGGAAGTCACTGTTTCCAGTCTGCATCCGTGGGCAAAGTCGCCGGGAATCGTGATTTCGTATAGACACAAGCCAGACGCGTGGTTGAATGCCGCGCGTCAGGGTCCGACAGTCGGGAGCATCGCTCCAGACTGCCAGGCCCGCAAGAGTACTTTCGCAGGCGAGGCGCTGGAGGATCTGTGGATCTGAAGTTGGATCACCGCACCGAAGACCGACTCACCATCGTGGAGGTCGAAGGTGAGATCGATGTTTACACGGCGCCGAGATTGCGTGAGCTCCTCATCGACCTGGTGAACAAGGGAAACTTCCACCTCCTGGTCAACATGGAGAAGGTCGACTTCCTCGACTCGACGGGGCTTGGCGTCCTGGTGGGCGGACTCAAGCGGGTCCGCGCCCATGACGGCTCGCTCGAACTGGTCTGCACCCAGGAGCGCATCCTCAAGATCTTCCGGATCACCGGTCTGACCAAGGTCTTCGGGATCTACGCTTCGGTCGACGAGGCCAAGGAAGCTCACGGCAAAGACAAGTAGATGGCCACCGTCGAGCTGACGTTCAGCGCTCTTCCCGCGCACGTGCGCACCGCGCGGCTGGTGGCCACTGCGATCGCCAGGCGCACCGGCGTGGAGGAGTCCTTGCTGGACGAGGTCCGGCTCGCCGTGGGTGAGGCGTGTTCCCGGGCGGTCGAGGCGCATCGCGCCCACTGTCCGGGTGAGCCCATCCGCATCGAGCTCAAGGACGACTCGGGGCGCTTCGAGGTCACGGTCAGCGACCAGGCGCCCAGTGATGAGATCAAGCAGGAGCAGCCCCTCGACCTGGGAATGCTTTCCGACTCGTTCATGTCCGGCTTCGGTATCGCGGTGATCGCGGGGCTGGCGGACGACGTGGAGGTGTTCCCGAGTCCCAAGGGCATGCGGATCCGCATGAGCTGGCCGGCCGCCACCAACGGCCATCTCCGCTGACGTGCCTTTCCGGCCGTCGGGCTTGAGCTTGGCGAAGGACGTCTCCTGACCGCTGTGGTCAAGGAGACGTCCTTCGCGTTACGGCGCCGGGCTGACCGGTCACCGTTGCGACAGGGGATCCCCGTCGAACGCCTCGGCGAGCGTGATGACCCTGCCGCCGCGTTCGGCGATCTCGGCGGCCCGCAGGACGAGGATCTCGAGGTCGTCGCGCGCGTGGATGAACCGGCCCGCGAGTGCGTCGAGACGTCCCCGCGCGATGGCGAGCACGCCGTCCACCGCCTGTTCCATCGACGTCCACGAGTCGTCCCTGGCCCCGGGGAGGTCGCCGAGGTCGCTGGTCAGATCCGTGCGGACCCGGCCGGGGCTGTAGTCGAACGCCAGCACCCCCGTGCCCGCGAGTCCCGCCGACAGCGCCGCGGTGAGCTTGGCCAGCGCGGCCTTGGACACGCTGTAGGCCGTCTGCGTGGGCAGCGTCCACACCCCGAGCAGGCTGTTGACGTTGACGATCCGGCCGCTGCCGCGGGCCAGCATGCCGGGCACCACCGCGTGGACGTACAGCATCGGGCCGAGCACGTTCGTCGTGACGGTGCCCCACCACTCCTCGGGGTCCGACTCCCAGACCGGCGCCTCGTGCGGCTCGGCCGCGCCCGCGTTGTTGACCAGCAGGTCGATCGGGCCGAGGACGCGCTCGGCGGTCTCGACGACGGCGGTCACGGCCCGCGGGTCGGTGACGTCGCCGGGCAGGGCCAGCACGTCACCCTCGCCGCCCAGCTCGGCCGCGAGCGCGTCCAGGGCCTCCGCCGACCGGGCCGTGACCGCGACCCGCATCCCCGCCTGGTGGAGTCGCACGGCCAGCGCCCTGCCGATGCCGCGGCTCGCCCCCGTCACCAGGGCAACCGATCCTCTTGGTCCGCTCATCATCGCCACCCCCCACGGTCCCGCTACCCGCTGACCTGGCCCGGATGCTCGGCCTCAGGAGAGGCGTATTTCGGTCGTACCTTTTCAGGCCGTAGTCATGACCGTAAACCAACGGATATTTCGCCAGTCAAGTCGCAATACACCCCGCTGTCAGCGGCTTACTGACCAGGCGCGCAAATGCCCGGCTCCAGAGCCTTCATATCTGCGTATCCCCTGCGTAGACTCCCGGCACCGGCCAAGGTGATCCGGCACTAACAGCGGATTCAACCGGAAGCGGCACCCACAACCCGGATGGTGCCGCACCGCCCGCCTACATTGCAGCGCCACCGGGCAGGACGACCGGTCTTGCCGAGGAGAACGATGTCTAGGCACATGCTGGCACTGGAGCCAGCGTCCAATCTGACCCTTAGCGGAAACAATCTCACCATCGTGATCGTGGTCGCCGCGGTCGCGCTGATCGCGCTAGCCGTCGCCGGCGGTCTGGTGCGTGAGGTGCTCGCCGCCGACCAGGGCACGGAGCGCATGCAGAACATCGCCCGTGCCGTCCAGGAAGGGGCCGCGGCGTATCTGACGCGGCAGTTCCGCACTCTGGCGATCTTCGTCGTGATCATACCCTTCCTGCTGCTCCTCCTACCGGGCGAAACCGACGTACGGATCGGACGCTCGATCTTCTTCGTGGTCGGCGCGGTGTTCTCCGCGCTGACCGGCTTCATGGGCATGTGGCTGGCGGTGCGCGGCAACGTGCGCGTGGCCGCCGCGGCCCGCGACTCGGGCGAGCAGCGCGCCATGCGCATCGCCTTCCGTACGGGCGGCGTCGCCGGCATGTTCACCGTGGGCCTCGGCCTGCTGGGCGCGGCCGTGGTCGTCTTCCTCTACCAGGGCGACGCGCCCGGCGTGCTGGAGGGCTTCGGCTTCGGCGCGGCGCTGCTCGCCATGTTCATGCGGGTCGGCGGCGGCATCTTCACCAAGGCCGCGGACGTCGGCGCCGACCTGGTCGGCAAGGTCGAGCAGGGCATTCCCGAGGACGACCCGCGCAACGCCGCCACCATCGCCGACAACGTGGGCGACAACGTCGGCGACTGCGCCGGCATGGCGGCCGACCTGTTCGAGTCGTACGCGGTCATGCTGGTCGCGAGCCTCATCCTGGGCCGGGTGGCCTTCGGCGAGCAGGGTCTGATCTTCCCGCTCATCGTCCCGATGATCGGCGTGCTGACCGCGATCATCGGCATCTTCGTCACCCGCCTGCGCGCCAAGGACCGCAACGGCATGGCGGCCATCAACCGCAGCTTCTTCATCTCGGCCGGCATCTCCGCGGTCCTGGTCGCGGCCGCCGCCTTCTGGTACCTTCCCGCCACCTTCGACGGCCTGGCCGGCGCGCAGGTGCAGTCCGACGCCGACCCGCGGGTCATCGCCATCGGCGCGGTGCTCATCGGCCTGGTCCTGGCCAGCGCCATCCAGCTGCTCACCGGCTACTTCACCGAGACGAACCGGCGCCCGGTCCGCGAGATCGGCGAGAGCTCCCGTACCGGCCCGGCGACCGTCATCCTGGCCGGCATCAGCGTCGGCCTGGAGTCGGCGGTCTACTCGGCGCTGATCATCGGCGCGGCGGTGTACGGCGCGTTCCTGCTCGGCTTCGGCAACGTGACGGTGGCGCTGTTCGCCGTCGCCCTGGCCGGCACCGGCCTGCTGACCACGGTCGGCGTCATCGTCTCGATGGACACCTTCGGCCCCGTCTCCGACAACGCCCAGGGCATCGCCGAGATGTCCGGCGACGTCGAGGGCGAGGGCGCCCGCGTCCTCACCAGCCTGGACGCGGTCGGCAACACCACCAAGGCCATCACCAAGGGCATCGCGATCGCGACGGCCGTGCTGGCCGCCACGGCGCTGTTCGGCGCGTTCCGCACCGCGGTCGAAGGCGAGCTGCCGGCGGGCAGCGTGTTCAGCCTCGGCATCGACGCGCCCAACGTGCTGGTCGGCCTGATCATCGGCGCGGCCGTGGTGTTCCTGTTCTCCGGGCTGGCCATCATGGCGGTCGGCCGGGCGGCGATGCGGGTGGTCTTCGAGGTACGCGAGCAGTTCCGCAGCAAGCCGGGCATCATGCAGGGCACCGAGCTGCCCGACTACGGGCGCGTGGTCGACATCTGCACCCGCGACTCGCTCCGCGAGCTGGCCACGCCCGGCCTGCTCGCGGTCATGACGCCGATAGCCGTCGGCTTCGCGCTCGGGTACGCGCCGCTGGGCGCGTTCCTGGCGGGCGCGATCGCCGCCGGCACCCTGATGGCCGTCTTCCTGTCAAACTCGGGCGGCGCCTGGGACAACGCCAAGAAGCTGGTCGAGGACGGACACCACGGCGGCAAGGGCTCCGAGGCGCACGCCGCCACGGTCATCGGCGACACGGTCGGCGACCCGTTCAAGGACACCGCGGGCCCGGCCATCAACCCGCTGATCAAGGTGATGAACCTCGTCGCGCTGCTGGTGGCCCCGGCCGTGGTGCTGTGGGCCGACAACGTCGGGCTCCGCGTCGGCATCGCGGTGGTCGCGGTGGCCGTGGTCGTCGGCGCCATCATCGTCTCCAAGCGCCGCTCGGTGACGGCCGAGCCGGCCAACGACAACGACCGCGACAAGGAACCCGTCGCGTCCTGACACCGTTCCACCACGACGCCCGCTCCTCGACACCGAGGGGCGGGCGTCGCCGTCCGGCCACGCCGGAGGGTGATACGCGGAGTGGCCTTGTTCGGTGGGAAACTGGGCAGATGGACAACAAGCCGCCGTCCGGCGGGAAGACCCTGGCCGTCATCCTGCTCGCGATGCTTGCCATCATGGCGGTGATCGCGATGCTGGCCGTCTGGGCGTCGAGAGGATGACCGAGGTGCGAACGCTGATCCTGCTCCGCCACGCCAAGGCGGCCCAGGCGCCTGGGGTGCCCGACCAGGACCGGGCGCTGACCGACCGGGGCGAGCGCGACGCCAAACGGGCCGGTGAGGAGCTGCGGATGCTCGGGCTGGAGCCTGAGGTGGTGCTCTGCTCGCCGGCCCGGCGCACCCGCCGCACGGCGGAGCTGGCCTTCCCCGGCGTCGAGGTGCGGTACGAGCCGGCGATCTACCAGGCCTACCCGGAGGAGTTGCTGGAGCGGCTGCGCCTGCTCGACCCCGATCACGGCACGGTGGCGCTGTGCGGGCACAACCCGGCCGTGCACGAGCTGGCGCTGATGCTCGCGGAGGGCGACTACCTGTTCCGGCCGGGCACGTTCGCGGTGATCAAGACAGCGGTGCCGTGGCCCGAGCTGGCGGCCGGTGAGGGAGAGCTGGTCACGAGCTGGGGTCCGCAGCACGACTGACGAGCAGCGCGTCCTCGGCGTCGGCGGCCTCGACCTCGTCGCGGGAGATGCCGAGCAGGTAGAGGATCGAGTCGAGGTAGGGCGTGTTGACCGCGGTGTCGGCCGCCTGGCGCACCACGGGCTTGGCGTTGAACGCGATGCCCAGCCCGGCCGCGGCGATCATGTCGAGGTCGTTGGCCCCGTCGCCGATGGCCACGGTCTGGCTGATCGGCACCCCCGCCTCGCTGGCGAACCGCTCCAGCGCGCGGGCCTTGCCGGGCCGGTCGACGATCTCGCCCACGAGCCGGCCGGTCAGCTTGCCGTCGATGACCTCCAGCACGTTCGCCGCCGAGTAGTCGATGCCGAGCTCCTCCACGAGCGTGTCGGTGATCTGGGTGAAGCCGCCGCTGACGATGGCGAAGCGGTAGTCGAGCCGCTTGAGCGTGCGGACCAGGGTGCGGGCGCCGGGGGTGAGCACGACCTCACCGCGCACCCGCTCGAACACCTCGGCGGGCAGCCCTTCGAGCTGGGCGACCCGGCGGCGCAGCGACTCGGCGAAGTCGAGCTCGCCGCGCATGGCCGCCTCGGTGACCTTGGCGACCTCGTCGAGGCAGCCGGCGTGCTTGGCCAGCAGCTCGATGACCTCACCCTGGATGAGGGTGGAGTCGACGTCCATGACGATGAGCCGCTTGGCCCGCCTGGACAGCCCGGTGCGCTGCACGGCCACGTCGACCTGCTGGGCGGCGGCCTCGGCGGCGAGCTGGACGCGCAGCTCGTCGGGATTGGCGCCGGAGACGGACAGCTCGATGCAGGTCACCGGCCACTGGGCCAGCCGCTCGATGCGGTCGATGTTGGCGCCGGCGGCGGCGATCCGGCGGGCGATGCCGGCGATGGCCGCGGGCTGGAGCGTGGCGCCGAGCACGCTGACCGACAGGCGGCCGCGGCGGCGGTGCTCCTTGGCCAGGGAGCCGGTGGACAGCTCCACCTCCATGCCCAGGTCCTCGGCGATCCGCTCGACGGCGGTCCACATGGCGCCGAGGGTGCTGCCGGTGCCGGTGGACGGCCCTCCGGCGTAGGCGACCAGGACGCCGAGCGTGAGCCGGCCGCGGATGACGACCTGCTCGATGTCGGCCACGGTCACGGGGAAGCCCGACAGGACGGAGAACAGGCGCGAGGTCACGCCTGGCCGGTCGGGGCCGGTGAAGGTGATCAAGAGGGTGCGCTGGTCCACATTCAGCCACGGTACTGCGCCCGCCCCGATGCCCGCGCCGCAGGTCCTGCTTTACGTCCGCAAGATCAGGTGGGCGTCGCCGAACTCGTGCCACAGGTAACGTTCCTGCAGCGCCGCCTCGTACGCCGCGCGGAGCGGGCGCTCGCCGGCGATCGCGGTCAGCATCATCAGGTGGCTGGAGCGCGGTTCGTGCAGGCCGGTGATGAGCCCCGTGACCGCCCGCACCCCCGTCGCGGGCGTCACGACGTGGCTGGTCCAGCCTTCGGAGGCGGTCACCAGGCCGCCGGCGGCGGCGGTCTCCAGCGCCCGCACCACCGTGGTGCCGGCGGCGACCACCCGCCTTCCGCTCCCCAGGGCCAGGTCGACCAGGCGGGCCGTGGCCTCCGGCACCACGTAGCGCTCGGCGTACGGTGGCTCGTCCTTCTCCGGCGAGGCCACCCCCGTGTGCAGGGTGATCGGCGCGATGCCGACGCCGCGCGCCACCAGCGCCGTGACCAGCTCCGGCGTGAACGGCCGCGCGGCGCTGGGCATCTCCGCGCTGCCCGGCACGGTCGCGAACACCGTCTGGTACGCCTCGATCGGCCAGTCCCTGGTGACGTACGCGTACCGGATCGGGGCCCCGTACCCGCGCAGGTACGTCTCCACGTCGCGGTCGAGCACGGCCCGCCAGAGCCGGGGCGTCTCGCGAGCGACGAGCCGCAGCGTGGCGCCTCCGGGCAGCGGCAGCCACTCGCCGGGCGCGCCGCCGCGGTACTGCTCGGTCGCGGTGGCGGTACGGCGGCGCAGCTCGACCAGCCAGGTGCCGTCCGGCCGCGCGGTGGAGAAGTGCACCGCGAGCCGGTCCAGCCGCACGGCGGCGGGCAGCGTCGCCGAGTTGTTGACCACGATCAGGTCGCCCGGGTCGAGCAGGCCGGGCAGGTCGGTGAAGCGGTGGTGCGCCGGCTCGCCGTCACCCGCCGAGACCAGCAGACGGACCCCGTCCCTGCCCACCCCGCGCGCCTCCGGCGGCTCCTGCGCTGACAGCGCGGGCGGCAGAACGAAGTCGAACGCGGCGTTCGCCGCCTCGGCCGTCACCTCGGTTGTCACAGCGGTCGTTGCGGGGGATGCGGCGGTCGTCTCGGGGGGCGTCGTCGGGCGGGTCATTGGAGGGTCACTCGGCCGCTGGCGGGACGGGTGCGTACGAGGTCGTGCAGGGCGGCGGCGACCTCGGCCGGGTCGGTGGCGGACGCGGCCTCGTCCGCGCCGACGGCGTCGGCCAGCATCCGGGTGTTCATCTCGCCCGGGTCGGTCCACCAGACCGCCAGCTCGGGCTCCTCGGCGGCGAGCACGTTCGAGAGCTGATCCAGCGCCGCCTTGGTGGCCCCGTACCCGCCCCATCCCTCGTACGCGCCGGTGGCGGCGTCGGAGGTGACGTTGACGACGGCGCCCCGCCGGGCGCGCAGCGCGGGCAGCGTGGCCTGGATGAGGGCGAGCGGCGCGGTGACGTTGGTCTCCAGCAGGACGCGGAAGGCCTCCAGCGGGTAGCCCGCCAGCGGCGGCAGCGGCGTGGCCCCGAGGCCGCTGGCGTTGTTGACCAGGAGGTCCAGCTCGGGGACGGCGTCCGCCAGGCGGCGGACGTGCGCGGGCTCGGTGACGTCGCCCGGGATGGCGGTGGCGCCCAGCTCGGCCGCGGCCCGTTCCAGCTCGTTCACGCCGCGCGCGGTGAGCACGAGACGCCAGCCCGCCTCCGCCAGTGACCGCGCGAGCGCGAGGCCGAGTCCGCGGGAGGCGCCGGTGATGAGTGCGGTGTTCGTCATGTTCGTGACGTTAGGAACGCGCCGCCGTCCACACATCGGGCCGTGGTCCCGTGGCCGCCTGGGCACTTCGTCCTAGGACCTTCCCGGTTCACCGGCGCCGCTGTCACCGCCCCCCGGGCCCCGGTCGGCCCGTCAGTAGAGTGATGGCGTGACGGCCGAACGCGACGAGATCCTGCAGGCGGTGAGCTCCGCGGTGCTGGCGGTCACCCGCCATCTGTCGGTGCGCGAGGTGCTGCAGGTCATCGTACGCTCGGCGCGGCGGCTGCTGGACGCCCGCTACGCCGCGCTGGGGGTGCCCGACGAGGACGGCTCGTTCGCGGAGTTCGTCGCCGAGGGCATCACCGACAAGCAGTGGGAGGCGATCGGGCCCCTCCCGCGCCAGCACGGCATGCTGGGCGCGATGCTCCGCGAGGGCGCCCCGGTGCGCCTGGCCGACCTGCGCGCCGACCCCAGGTTCGAATACTGGCCGCAGGCGCATCCGGTGATGAAGGACTTCCTGGGCGTCCCCATCACCGACGGCGGCGAGGTGCTCGGCATCATCTTCCTGGCCAACAAGCGCGCGGGCGGCTTCACCGAGGCCGACCAGGACCTGCTCCAGGTGTTCGCGGCGCACGCCGCCATGGCGCTGGCCAACGCCCGGCTCTACGAACGGAGCCGGGAGCTGGCGATGCTGGAGGAACGCAACCGGGTGGCCCGCGAGCTGCACGACGCCGTCACCCAGAAGCTGTTCTCGCTGCGGCTGAGCGCCCAGGCGGCGGGGGCCATGCTGAAGACGGAGCCCGACAGGGCCGCGGCCGAGCTGGAGCGGGTGCAGCGGCTGGCGGGGGAGGCGCTGGGCGAGCTGCGGGCGGTGATCGTCGAGCTGCGGCCCGCCGAGCTGGACCGCCACGGGCTGGCCGAGACGCTGCGCAAGCACGTGCGGATGCTCGACCGCCTGCATCCCGCGCGGTTCGCGTTCGAGGCGGACGAGCTGCCGCCGCTGGACTCCGCCGCGGAGGTGGCCGTGCTCAGGGTGGCCCAGGAGGCGCTGCACAACGCGCTGCGCCACGCCGAGGCCGCGCGGGTGACCGTGCGGCTGTCGTACGAGGGCGGCGGGCTGGTCCTGACCGTCGAGGACGACGGCACGGGCTTCGAGCAGGGCGCCTCGCGCGGGCTGGGCCTGATCTCGATGAAGGACCGGGCCGAGTCGGTGGGCGGCCGGATGACCGTCAGCTCGGCCCCCGGGAAGGGGACGACCGTGCGTATGGAGGTGTGCGGGTGATCCGGGTGCTGGTCGCCGACGACCATCCGGTGGTGCGTCAGGGGCTGCGCACGTTCCTCGACCTGCAGGACGACATCACGGTCGTGGGCGAGGCGGGCGACGGCGCGCACGCCGTCGAGCTGGTCCGCGAGCTCGCGCCCGACGTGCTGCTGCTCGACCTCAAGATGCCGGTGCTGGACGGGCTGGCCACGCTGGGCGAGTTGACCGGCGCCGCGACCCGGGTGCTGGTGCTGACCTCGGTGAGCGACAGGGCCGACGTGGGCCCCGCGATGCGGGCGGGCGCGTCCGGCTTCCTCTACAAGGACGTCGACCCGACGGCGCTGGTGCGGGCCGTGCGGGCCGTGCACAGCGGGCAGGTGCTGCTCGCGCCGGAGGCGGCCGAGGCGATGCTGGCGGGCGGCGAGGGCGCGCGGCCGGCGGGGGGCCCGCCCGTGCCGCTGACCGACCGCGAGCGCGAGGTGCTGAAACTGATCGCGGCCGGCCGGTCCAACCGTGAGATCGCCCGCAGCCTCGCGGTCGCCGAGAAGACGGTCAAGACCCACGTCTCCAACGTGCTGATGAAGCTCGGCGTCCAGGACCGCACCCAGGCCGCCCTCTACGCCGTGCGCCACGGCCTGTCCTGATCCCTCAGGGCGTCCCTGACGGGCTCGAAGGCGGCGTGCCGGGGTCAGAGGTTCCTGACGGGCTCGAAGATGGCGTGGTGGGCCGCGACGATCGCGCGACGCACGGCGCGGTCCAGCTCGCGCACCGCGGCGCCGCGAGAGGCGATCTCGCCGGAGGTGAGCCCGCGCTCCTCGGCCAGGCGCAGCACCGCCCCGAGCCGGGTGGCCAGCGCCGACACCCGGTGGGCGCGCGCCGGATAGCCGGGGGCCAGCTCGCCGCCGTCCGGCACGTGCGACGGCCGCTCCCGCGCGGGGCCGCCCGCCGCGGCCAGCGCCTGGGTCGCGTCCCGCATCGCCTCCGACAGCTCGCGCTCGGCCTCGGCGACGGACGGCAGGTCCTGCCGTACCGGCCCGGCCTCGTGCACGTCCAGCTTGACTCCCACGTACGAGGAACCGCGCAGATCGAGCGAGGGCACCAGCCCGAGCCGGGTGTCGTCGAGCACGGCGATGGCGGCCTGCCCGGCGTCGACCGCCGCCGAGTTGAACCCGGGCGGCCCGGAGAGCCCGAGCGGGTCACCGGGCGCCGGCAGGGCGAGCCGGAACCCGCTCAGGCCACCGGAGCGAAGGTTGGCCAGGTATTTACGCAGCGGAACCTCGCCCACGACAGCGGGGCCGCCGACCTCTTCGACGTGGTCGGCCGCCTCGTCCAGACCGATGTGGCCGGAGAGCCAGGCGTTACCCCAGGCGACGAGCACGGGACAGATAGGCGATTCAGGGCGCACCGATCCACGATAAGCGCTCGCCCTGCAATAGGTTTGTCCCCAGGGTTACTCCTCAAGGAGGGATCGGGGATGGGTGGTCAGGTGCTGCGGTTCCAGGACGTCGCCTACAAGCGCGACGGGGCGACCCTGCTGCGCGGCATCGACTGGACGGTCGAGGAGGACGAGCGGTGGGTCGTGCTCGGCCCCAACGGCGCGGGCAAGACCACGTTGCTGCAGCTCGCGGCCACCTTGCTGTTCCCCAGTGAGGGGTCGCTGGAGGTGCTCGGCGAGCGCGTCGGGGTGGCCGACGTGTTCGACCTGCGGCCGCGCATCGGGCTGTGCAGCTCCGCGCTGGCCGAGCGGATCCCGCCCGACGAGAAGGTCATCGACCTGGTGCTGACCGCCTCGTACGCGCTGCTGGGGCGCTGGACGGAGGAGTACGACTCCAACGACGTCACCCGTGCGGTCGAGCTGATCGACATGATGGGCGCGGCCCATCTGATCAGGCGGCGGTTCGCCTCGCTGTCGGAGGGGGAGCGCAAGCGGGTGCAGATCGCCCGCGCGCTCATGCCCGACCCGGAGATGCTGCTGCTCGACGAGCCCGCCGCCGGGCTCGACGTGGGCGCCCGCGAGGACCTGGTGCGGCGGCTGTCGGTGCTGGCGGGCGACTTCCGGTCGCCGGCGCTGGTCCTGGTGACCCACCACGTGGAGGAGATCCCGGCCGGGTTCACCCACGCCCTGATGCTGCGCCACGGCTCGGTCGTGGCCCAGGGGCCGCTCGACCACGTCATGACGGCCGACAACCTGTCGCAGACGTTCGGGGTGCCGCTGTCGCTCGACCGCAGCGCCGAGGGCCGCTGGTACGTCCGTCCCTTCTAGATCGCCCGCAGGCACGCCGGACGAAATATCATGCAGCGGGTCAGGCCCGTCGATTTCGGAGCGTTGCCATGTCCGTGGAGCAGCTCATCGTCGCCTTCGTCCTGGTCGCGGCGGTGGGCTTCGGGGTGGCGCGGACCATCAGGATCATCCCGCAGGCGACGGCGGCGATCGTGGAGCGGCTGGGCCGCTACCACCGCACGCTCGCCCCGGGGCTCAACATGGTGGTGCCGTTCATCGACCGCATCAAGGACATGATCGACCTGCGTGAGCAGGTGGTGTCGTTCCCGCCGCAGCCGGTGATCACCTCCGACAACCTGGTCGTCTCCATCGACACCGTCATCTACTTCCAGGTGACCAACCCGAAGGCGGCCACGTACGAGATCGCGAACTTCCTCATCGGCGTCGAGCAGCTCACCGTCACCACGCTGCGCAACGTCGTCGGCGGCATGGACCTGGAGCGCACGCTGACCTCCCGCGAGGAGATCAACACCGAGCTGCGCGGGTCGCTGGACGAGGCGACCGGCAAGTGGGGCATCAGGGTCAACCGGGTGGAGCTCAAGTCCATCGACCCGCCGGCCTCGATCCAGGACTCGATGGAGAAGCAGATGCGCGCCGACCGCGACAAGCGGGCCGCCGTGCTCACCGCCGAGGGCCAGCGGCAGGCGGCCATCCTGGCGGCCGAGGGCGAGCAGCAGGCGGCGGTCTTACGGGCCAGGGGCGACGCGGAGGCGGCGGTGCTGCGCGCCCAGGCCGAGGCCGAGGCCCAGGCGATGCGCGCCAAGGGCCAGGCCGACGCGATCGGCATGGTGTTCAAGGCCATCCACGAGGGCAACCCGGACCAGCACCTGCTGGCCTACCAGTACCTGCAGACCCTGCCCGAGATCGCCAAGGGCGACGCCAACAAGATCTGGATAGTCCCCTCGGAGATGGGGAAGGCGCTGGAGAGCCTCGGCGGCCTGTTCACCCCGCCGAATCCCCCCGCGCGCAATCCCCCCGCCACCCCGGACGCGTAACCGCCCCGCCAGGCCCCCTAGGCTCGGCACTCGACGCTGATGCTGGGAAGGGGTCGGGGTGACGGTCTGGGAAGCGCTCGCCGTGTGGGTCGCCGGGATGGCGGCCGGGGCGATCAACGCGGTGGTCGGCTCGGGGAGCCTGATCACCTTCCCCACCCTCGTCGCCGTCGGCGTCGATCCGGTCGTGGCGAACGTGTCCAACAACGTCGGCCTCGTCCCCGGCTCCGTCACCGGCGCCTACGGCTACCGCGCGGAGCTGCGCGGGCAGCGCGACCGGCTGGTCAGGCTCGCCATGGGGTCCGCGCTCGGCTCGCTGGCCGGCGGGATCCTGCTGCTCTACCTCGATCCGGACGTCTTCCAGGTGGTCGTCCCCGTGCTGATCGGGCTGGCCTGCGTGCTGGTCATCATCCAGCCGAGGCTCAACCTCTGGCTGGCCGCCCGGCGCGAGCACGCGCACCCGCACGGCGGCCCCGCCCTCTGGCTCGGGGTGTTCGGGGCGGGCGTCTACGGGGGTTACTTCGGCGCCGCCCAGGGCGTGCTGCTCATCGGGCTGCTCGGCAGCTTCCTGGACGAGCACCTGCAGCGGGTGAACGCGGCCAAGAACGTGCTCTCGCTGGTGGTCAACTCCACCGCCGCCGTGCTGTTCGTCCTGATCGCGGACGTCGACTGGTGGGCGGTGCTGGCGGTGGCCCTGGGTGCGATGATCGGCGGCTTCCTGGGGGCGAAGGTCGGGCGCCGCATCCCCGCGCCACTGCTGCGCGTGGTCATCGTGGCGGTGGGGATCGTGGCGATAATCAAACTGGTGTACGGATAATTTCCCGACATTCTGGGCATAAATCAGTACATGAAGGGTGATCGGGTGGAGATCGTCATCGACGCGGGCGGCACCCCGCGCACGTACGAGGTCGTCGCCACCCGCGCGGGCCGCCGCGTCGAGGTGGCCACCCGGCGGGGGCTCGTCGAGGTGACCGAGGTGACCAGGAGCGGCACCGTCATCCGGACCGCCCGCTTCATGTCCAGCCGCATCCTCGCCCTGGTCGAGCACCCCGCCGACGAGAAGGACTAGCGGAAGTCGGCCTCGTGGTCGCGCACCCAGGACCGGAACGGCAGCGCCGGCCTGCCCAGCAGCTTCTCCACGACGTCCGTGACCTCCTCGGGGAAGTCCACCAGGCTCCGCCAGCCCGCCAGCGCGGCGTCCACGAAGTTCGCGTCGCCCCAGGCCGCCAGCAGCTGCTCGCGCGCCTGCTCCGGCGGCAGTTCCTCCCAGCGCACCTCACGGCCGATCACCTCGCCGATGATCCGCACCTGCTCGGCCTGGGTGAGGACCTCGGGCCCGCTGATCGGGTAGGCCGCGCCGCCGTGCCCGGCTGAGGTCAGCACGTGCACCGCCACCGCCGCGATGTCCTTCTCGTGGATGAGGGTGCGCCCCGCCTGCCCGTACGGCCAGCGCACGACGCCCGTCCTGACCTGGTCGGCCCAGCCCAGGGTGTTGACGGCGAAGCCGCTCGGCCGCAGGAACGTCCAGCTCATCCCGGAGGCGCGGATGAGCCGCTCCAGCTCCTGATGGAAGATCGTCGGCTCCCCGTCGCCCTGGGGCACGTTCGCCGACAGGTAGACCACCCGCCTGGCCCGCCCGGCGAGCGCCTCGACCACGGGTTCGGCGGTCCGGGCAGCGAAGCCCGGCCACACCAGGAACGCCGTCTCCACGTCCGCCAGGGCGGGTCCCAGCGTCTCGGGCCTGGTCAGGTCGCCCGCGACCGTCTCCACCCGCTCAGGCAGCCGCGCCCGCGTCGGGTCGCGCACCAGGGCGCGCACCGGCAGGCCCGCCCGTTCGAGTTCTCTCACCACATGTCCGCCGACGTTGCCGGTCGCGCCGGTCACCAGAATCGTGCTCATGCGGCGACCGTAAAACCTCAACTCGACTTCAGGTCAAGCTCGGCCGCACCTGGATCGTGCCGTCCTTGCGCAGCCGGGTCTCGAACGTGGGCGCGGGCGCGGTGGCCGGACCGTGCCGGACCGAGCCGTCGTCCAGCCGGAAGGTGCTGCCGTGCCACGGGCACACCACGCACGCCTCGCCGTCCTCCTCGACGAGCCTGCCCTGGTGGAGGGGGCCCGCCAGGTGCGGGCAGGTGTCGACCATCACCGTGACGTTCTCGGCGCGCCGCAGCACGAAGAGAGAGATGTAGCCGAGCCGCCGCGACACCGGGCGGCCGTCCGGCAGGTCCTTCAGCAGGCACAGGTCGTGCCAGCCCAGCGGCACCAGGTGGGAGACCTGGGGGGCGTGGTTGGCCCCCGCCGCCATGCGGTAGGCCAGGTGGCCGCCCAGATAACCGCCGAACCCGCCCGCGGCGAGCCCGGCGTACGACAGCGCGCGGCCGGCCCGCTCGCGACCGCGTACCCGGGCCAGCAGCGAGCCCGAGAACAGCCCGAGGGCGAGCACGTTCGCCGCCAGGTGCACGAACCCCACCCGCTGCTGCTCCTGGTGGAGAGACGACCAGTCGGTCAGTCCCGCGGCGGCGGTGGGCAGCGAGGTGGCGATGCCGGCGGCCAGCAGCAGCCGGACGGCGCGCTGATCGGCCTTGGCCGCGTCGAGCAGGGTGGCCGAGATCCAGCAGCCCAGGGCCGCCTGGGCCAGGGGCGGGTGCGCCGGCTTGCCCGTGGGCACCCCGTGCAGCAGGTCGCGGACCAGGCCTGGGCGGAGCCGCTGACGCATGGTCTTGGCCAGCGCGCGGATCGGCCGGTCCATGGACGTGGACTTCTCAAGCCGGTCAGTGAGATCGACCGGTCCCACGAAACGCCGCAAGTGCCGACGTCTCGCCCGTACTGTCTCTTTCACGACAAGTCCCCTACCCCAGGGGTGCGGACGTCACTCGGGAAGGTGACCCCTGGCGACCGACTCCTCGACGATCGCGCGCGCGTACGCCCCCAGTGACGGCGAGCCCTCCTCGATCAGCCGGACCTTCTCCCTCACCTGGGCCGCGGTCACCTTGAACAGCTGCCAGGTGCCGCCCTCGGTGTGGTGGTTGGCCAGGATCGGCGCGAACCGGTCGAGCGCCTTGGCGAACCTCGCCTCGGGCGTCTTGCGGTCCTCGAACTCCTCCCACAGCTCCCGCAGCGGCGTGCCCTGCCCGTCGGGCAGCAGCGCGAAGAGCCGGTCGGCGGCGGCGCGCTCGGCCTCCGCCTGCGCGGCCACCGCCACCGGGTCGTAGATGAACGTGTCGCCCGCGTCGATCTCGACCAGGTCGTGCACCAGCAGCATGGCCATGACGCGCTGGATGTCGGTGCCCGGCGGCGCGTGCTCGCCCAGCACCATCGCCAGCGTGGCCACGTACCAGGAGTGCTCCGCGTCGTTCTCCCGCCTGGAACCGTCCATCAGCAGGTTGCGGCGGACGATCCGCTTCAGCTTGTCGATCTCTACGGCGAAGGCGATCTGGGTGGTCAGGCGGTCCTCTTCTGGCACGATAGTCACGCGCGACACCTTAATGTGCGCTGATCATACTGGTAGGTGAAATTCTTACCGGAACTCCGTTGAACACTGCGTTACCAGACGGAACGTCCACAGCGGACTCGTCGGTCAGCGTGTTCGCGCTGACCCCCGGGTGCTTCGCCGCGACCGTCTGCGAGCTGCCCTGATGCCCCCACCCGTGCGGCAGGCTGACCACTCCCGGCATGATCGTGTCGGTCGGCTCCAGCGGCACCGTCAGCTCGCCGGTGGCCGAGCGGACCACGGCCTCGCCGCCGAGCCCGAGCCTGGCCACGTCGACCGGGTTGATCTGGAGCGTGCAGGCGTTGCTGCCTCCCACGAGCGGGCCCACGTTGTGCATCCAGCTGTTGTTGGAGCGCAGGTGCCGCCGCCCGATCAGCACCAGCTCGGGAGGCTCGGCGTCCAGCCCCGCGCGCAGCCGGTCCACGTCCTCCAGCAGCAGCGGCGGCGCCAGCTCGACCACGCCCGAGGCGGTCCTGAGCACCTCGGCCAGCCGCGGCTCCAGCGGGCCGAGATCGATGCCGTGCGGGTTGTCGAGCAGCTTGCGCAGCGACAGGTCGCCCCCGCCGGCCCACTCGCCGTAGGGTCCGAGCCGCAGCATGAGGTCCAGCCGCCGCTCGGCGCCGGTCTCGCCCTCCAGCAGGGCGCGCAGCTCCGCCGGGTCCCTGCCCTCGACGCCGGAACCGGGCGTCTCCACGGCCTTGGCCAGCTGCTGGCCGATCACGAACTCGTCCAGGTCGCCGTCGAGCCCGGAGGCGATCATGGCGAGCCTGGACAGGATCAGCGCCTCCGACGGCCGGTCCCCCAGCGGCAGCAGCGGCGGCGAGTAGCGGGCGTAGTTGCGCACCGCGAAGCCCAGCAGCGCGAAGTCGTAGTGCCCCGACTGCAGGATCCGCGGCGGCGGCAGGATGACGTGCGCGTGCCTGGTGGTCTCGTTGAGGTACGGGTCCACGCTCACCATGAAGTCGAGCCCGGCCAGCGCCCGGTCCAGGCGGTCGCCGTTCGGCGCCGACAGCACCGGATTGCCCGCCACCGTGACGAGGAACCTGACCTGCCCCTCGCCCGGCGTCTCGATCTCGTCGGCGAGCGTGGCCACCGGCAGCTCGCCGTTCGCCTCCGGCAGGCCGCGCACCCGGCTCCGCCACCGCCCCACCCGGTACGGGCCGCGCCGCCCGCCGAACTCGGTGGCGGCCTTGGGGAACATCACCCCGCCCGGCCGGTCCAGGTTGCCCGTCAGCGTGTTCAGCACGTCCACGAGCCACTGCGCGATCGTGCCGAACTCGGCCGTGCAGGTGCCGATCCTGGCGTACACCGCCGCCCTGTCGGCCGCCGCCAGCTCCCGCGCGAGCCGTACGATCACCTCGGCCGGCACGCCGGTGCGGCGGGCCACCAGGTCGGGCGGGAAGTGCTTGGCCGCCTCGCGCACCTCGTCGAGCCCGTTGACCCGGTGGGTGAGCGTGACGAGGTCCTCCGCGAACAGCGTGTGGACGATCCCGAACAGCAGGTAGGCGTCGGTGCCCGGGCGCACGAACACGTGCTCGTCGGCGGACGCGGCGGTCCGGGTGCGGCGCGGGTCGACCACGACGAGCCGCCCGCCGCGCCGGCGCAGCGCCTTGAGCCTGCCGGGGAAGTCGGGAGCCGTGCACAGCGAGCCGTTGGACTCCAGCGGGTTGGCGCCCAGCATCAGCAGGTAGCCCGTGCGGTCCAGATCGGGCACCGGGATGGCGAGCGGATGGCCGAACATCAGCCCGCTGGCCACGTGCTTGGGCATCTGGTCGGCGGTGCTGGCGGAGAAGACGTTGCGGGTGCCGAGCGACTTAATCAGCGGGGTGCCGTAGAGCGCGCCGGCCATCGTGTGCGCGCTCGGGTTGCCCAGGTAGACGGCGGTCGACTGGCGGCCGTGCGCGGCGGTCACCTCGGCGAGCCCCCGCTCGACGGCCGCGAACGCCTCGTCCCAGCTCACCTCGCGCCACCGGTCGCCCTCCCGGATCAGCGGCGCGCGCAGCCGGTCGGGGTCCTCGTCCAGCCTCCCGAGGCTGGCGCCCTTCGGGCAGATGAAGCCCTTGCTGAACGGGTCCGCCTTGTCACCGCGCACGCTGGTCACGTGGCCGCCGTCGTCGAGGGTCAGCGTCAGGCCGCAGACAGCTTCGCACAAGGGACAGGTCCGGTGGACGGTCGACGTCATCACGACTCCTGAGTTCGTAAGCTGAACTCATCTTGACTCGTACGCGGGACATGGGGAAGCCCCGGAGCCCCCGCGGTCTCCGGGGCTTTTCCTAGGGAGGCGCGGGTCCCTAGGTCTTCAGCCCGCCCGCTGCAGAACCAGCGGCCGGTGCAGATCAGGCGGCTCGTCGAGGTCGGGCCGGAGCGGGATCCAGGTCCGCCGGCCGTAGAGCCGGTCGAGACCGGGGGAGACGGCCCCGGGGAGCACGTCACGCCTGACGACCTCGACGATCACCAGGTTCGCGCGGGTGCGGTGCTTGTAGACCGCGGCGGTCCTGGCCCAGCAGGCCGCCGCGATCTCCTCGGCGTAGGCCTCGAACTCCTCGGCGCTGATGCCGGCCCTGGTAAGGATCAGGGCCTTCTCGCCCGTGGCCGTGGGGGTGATCCACAGCACCAGCGGGATGCGGCCGGCGCGGGTGTGCAGGGTGGTCTCCAGGCAGACCCGCTGCAGCCGGTGGCGGGACACCACGCACCAGAAGTGCGCGACGGCCCAGTTGCGGCCGAACCGCGTCGCGGCCGGCACCGAGACGGCGCTGCTCAGCAGGACGAACGGGAGCCATCTGCCCTCCTGGGTGGCGCCCAGGACGGCCGGCACGAGCAGCGCGAGCCCGGCGAGGAGCAGTAATTCGGTACGGAACCGCCAGAGCCTGGTGAGGGGTCCCGAGCCGCGCGGGGCGGGCAGGTCCTCGTAGCCCGGGTAGATCTGGTTGCGCGGGTTCCTCGCCATGTCAGGACACCTCCTCCGGGACCCGTGGCGGGATCTTGAGCAGGTCGAAGCGTGGGTCGCGGTAGCGCCGGGAGCCGAAGCCGGTCCTGGTGACCGTCCAGCCCCGGCGGTAGGCGAACTCGTCGGGTTCCATGCAGATTTCGCGGTCCGCCCAGGCGAGCAGTTCCTGGAGGCGGGTGAGCACCCGGGACTTGCGTCGGCTGAGTCCCTTGGTACCTTGTGAGTACATGAGAAGACCCCTTTCGCGGCATCACAGAGGTGGCTTCTTACGCCGGACTGCAGGCCGACGACCGTCGCGCCGCTGGGTGGCAGCCCATTTGCGGCGGATGAGTGCGCGGCCTCGGTCCGGCTTTGTTGTTCCTGCTTCGTGTGCTCTGAAGCGAGCGACAATCGCGGCGATGACTCTTTAACTCAGTGCGGGATCCTTCCGGCTGACGGCCTCCCTGTGATGGTGTCCATTTCCGGGACGGCGCCGTTGCCGGTTTTGCGGCCTGACCAGCCGCGCGTAAGTCGTGGTGGGGGTCCTCTGCGGGCGGGGCCGTGCGGTCATGTCGGCCTCCTCACCTCTGGAGAGATCCCTCGTGTCTCGATCGTCTCCCGGAGATTGCCTTGCTGCAAGGCCTCCCGCAAGAAATATTCCCGTTTCTTCCGCAAGGTGCCTTCTTGTTGCTGTGCAACTTGCACGGAGTGGCCTTGAACGTAGTCAGGCCAGCACAAGAGGTCGTCACCTTGCCCCCTTCCCCGTTTTCCCCCGGGCAGAAGCTCTGCTTGCTTGACACCGTCTCTCCGTGGAAGGCTCTTGGCAAGAGCAAATGGGAGTACTCGTGCAAGTTGCAGTGTAAGATTGGTGGAACGGCCCAAGACCGCGGGCTCGAAACGGTTCACTCCGGCTACACCTTCATCCCGGCAAGGAGAGTCGACGGTGCCACCGACGCAGGGCAGTCCGACTGTCCGCAAGCTCAGGCTCGGCCAGGAGCTCAGGCTTCTCCGCGAGCGACGCAAGCTCACCGGCGCCAGGGCCGCCAAGGAGCTCGGCTGGTCCCCCAGCAAGGTCTCGCGGATCGAGGCCGCCAAGACCATGCCCAGCGCTGACGACGTCAAGGCGATGGGGAAGCTCTACCGTCTCGACGAAGCCAAACTTGACGAACTCTTCGGCCTGTTGCGGGATGCGGATCAGCGGGGCTGGTGGGAAGATTACGAAGACGCCCTGCCTGAGGAGTACACAAGATTCCTCGGGCTGGAGGCGGAGGCCATCATCCAGCGCAACTGGGAACCCCAGATTGTGCCCGGCCTCTTCCAAACCGAGGATTACGCCAGAGAGGTCGTCCTGGCCGTCCGTGGCATCTCGCGCATCACCCACAGCGGAGTCAGGAGCAGGGTCGAGGCCCGCCTCGACAGGCAGCAGCGCGTGCTGCACCGCCCCGATCCATGTGAGATGCGCTTCGTGCTGGACGAGCCCGCCTTGATGCGCCGCTTCGGCGAGCCCTCGGTGATGCGGGCACAGATGGAGCATCTCCTGGAGTTGTCTCTTCTGTCCCACGTCAGCGTTCAGGTATTGCCCATGGACGCGTTGCACCCCGTAAGCACGGGTGCGTTCATCCACCTCAAGTTCGCGGAATTCGACGATGTTGTGTATCTGGAGCAGCTTTATACTGCTGACTTCGTCGACGACCTCGAGCGGGTAGCGGGCTACGAGGCAGCCTTCGAAAACATCAGGTCACAGGCACTGGACGAGGACGACACACGCGTGCTCATCCAGCGCAAGGCGATGATGTGGCGAGGCTGAGGTCAGCGATCGATCAGAACAAAAGGGGCAATGGTGCCCCTTTGCCCATTTGGGGAGAAAATGTCTATCCATCACAAGACGGCGGCATGGCAGAAGAGCACTTTCTGCAACGGCGCTAGCAGCTGCGTTGAGGTCGCCCCCCTCGCCGACGGGAATGTCGCGCTGAGGGACAGCAAGGTTCAGGACGGACCCGTCCTGGTCTTCACCCCGTCCGAGTGGGCCGCCTTCACGGCCGGGGTCAGGGATGGAGAGTTCGACCTGGAGGCTCTGCAGGCCAGCGCGTGAAAAACGGCCCTGGCAGGTTGATGGCACAACCGGACAGGGCCGTTCCAGAAGAGGCTCGTCAACGACCCTCGGGTCCCCGTTCGCTTGGCGAACGCAAGATTTCTCGCACATCATGGCGCAAGCCGCGCCCAATGATCAACTCGTCGCGCCCTCGTCATGGGGGCTGCGCCCTCCACGCGTCCGCGACGTCTGCCGTATGTCTCGCATGAATACTCCCATGCCGGCCTCCCGCGGGCCACCCATTTCACGTAATGCTCATGAGCACTTGCCAGGAGTCATCATGTACGCCCCCCGCGACATGGACAGGATCTGGTCCGTGAGTGACCGGTCAACCGTTGCTCGCTGCCTTCGGAGAGTGGAGGCGTTTTCGAACCGCTTGTCCCTGGCCTGCCGGGTGCAGGGAGAGACCAGATCGGGCACGCTGCGCACCTGTCCCGATGTCGACCAAGCACTTGCTAGCAAGCTGAGGCAGATCACCCTTAACGTCGGGAAGCCCTCATGCGGCTACTGGATCAGGGTGGTCGGCGACTCCCGCGCCAGGGAGGTTCGGCTCTTCGTCAACGGCGAGCCGCCGGATTCCATCGTCGAAGACATCGTGGCGGAGATTCAGCGCCACTGCTCACCGCCTGCGAGCCGATGGTGGCGCTGGCCCTGGAGGCTGTGGCAATGGTTCGCGGGTCACGTCTGGGCGGGCGTGGTAGCCGGGCTGATCGTGACGCTCCTCCTGGTGCCTCTCGTGTACGCGCTGATGTCGTGACTACTCCGTTGATGGAGTCGTGTATTCACCCGTGACCTCCGGCCTGGAGCAAGGGCCGATGATCTCGCCCACGAGGTGGGCACCACAGGACTTCTCCGGCAGCGCTCGGCTGCCCCGATGACTTGACTCGACAACTCCATAACTGCCCGTAGGTCAAGGTGGGGGCACTACGCGGCAATCGGCAGCACATGGCATGCTCAATCCCAGATGTCCCGATTGAGCTGGATGGCGCCCCCGATGAACTTCCCCCGCGCACTCTCGGTGCTGGCCGTCATGGCCTCACTCGCCGCCTGCACGGCCGCCGGATCGGAGGCGCCCGAGCGGCAGCGGCAGGCCGCGGCCACCTCCTCGGCCGAGCCGACGGCCCCCGCCACCCCGGAGCGCGAGCCGTACACCATCGCCTTCGGCGGGGACGTGCACTTCGAGGGCTTCCTGCGGTCCCGGCTGGACAACCCGCGCACCGCGCTCGGTCCCATCTCCTCGGTGCTGCGCAAGGCCGACCTCGCCATGATCAACCTGGAGACCGCGATCACCACGGGCGGCACCCCGGCGCCCGGCAAGCAGTACACGTTCCGGGCCCCGGCCAGCGCGTTGACCGCGCTCAAGGCCGCCGGCGTGGACGTGGCCTCCATGGCCAACAACCACGGCATGGACTACATGGAGACCGGCCTGGCCGACTCGCTCGCCGCGATCAAGAAGTCCAGGTTCCCGATCGTGGGCATCGGCAAGGACGACGACCAGGCGTTCAAGCCGTTCAGGAAGACGGTGAACGGCAACCGGGTGGCGATCATCGGCGCGACCCAGGTGCTGGACTCCGAGTTCATCAACGCCTGGACCGCCGCCCCCGGCAAGGGCGGGCTCGCGTCGGCCAAGGACGAGCCGCGCCTGATCAAGGCGGTACGGCAGGCGCGCAAGAACTCCGACACCGTCATCGTCCACCTGCACTGGGGCACTGAGATGCAGAAGTGCCCGAACCCGGCGCAGCTCTCCCTGGCCCCCAAGCTCGTCAAGGCCGGCGCCGACGTGGTGGTCGGCGGGCACGCGCACATCCTGCTGGGGGCCGGATACCTGGGCAAGGCGTACGTCAGCTACGGCCTCGGCAACTTCGTCTTCTACAACTCCAACCCCGCCACCACGGGCCGCACCGGCGTGCTGACCCTCACCATCAACGGCCGCAAGATCCTCAAGGACCAGTGGACCCCCGCCACCATCCAGAACGGCGTGCCGGTCCCGATGACCGGCGCCGCGAGGAAGCAGGCCGTGGCCGACTGGAAGGCGCTGCGTTCCTGCACCGAGCTGGACGCCCGGCCCTGACGGCGTGGAAGATGTCCGGGATCTCCACATCCGGGCGGCCGGGCTCAGCGGATTCCCAGGAAATCCGGTCAATCGCGGGTAACGATCGGGCCTGGAGGGGGAAGATGAGGTCGTGTCCATGCCGCGACTGGAAGATGACTGTGCGTCGCCGAAGCCGCTCCGGCGACAGCCCACGCAGCGCCGCAGCGCCCGACGGGTCGAGCGGATGCTCGACGCCTGCGCCGAGCTCCTCGACGAGATCGGCTACGAATCGCTCTCCACGACCCGCATCGCCGACCGGGCGGGGGTCGCGATCGGTTCGGTCTACCAGTTCTTCCCCGACAAGCGCGCCATCACGCAGGAGCTGACCCGGCGCAACGTGGAGCTGTTCGTCACCCGGGTCGGGCGGCGCTTCATGGAGGAGGACTACCGCGGCTGGTGGGAGGCCATCGACGCGATCATCGACGAGTACGTCGACATGCATCGCTCGGTGCCCGGGTTCAAGAGTCTCCAGTTCGGTGACGTGGTCGACCTCAACCTGCTCGACTCCGACTCCGACAACAACACCGTGATCGCGGGCCGGCTGCGCGGGCTGCTGCTCAACGAGTTCGGCCTGGCCGACAGCCACGAGCTCGACATCGCCGCGCTGGTGGCCGTCGAAGCCTGCGACGCGGTGCTCAAGCTGGCCTTCCGCTACGACCAGAACGGCTCGGAGGAGATCATCGACGCCGCCAGGCAGCTCGTGCGGGGTTTCCTGTCCCGCCAGCTCAGGTCGTACACGCCGCAGCCCGACTAGCGCGTCAGCCCCCGGCCTCCAGCAGTTCCGGCAGCCAGTGGGGCTCGCCGGGCCGCGCGCACGCCTCGGAATGCGACATCGGCCGGATCAACCGTTGCCGGCTCGCCTCCAGCTGGGCCTCCAGGACCCGCAGTCTCCGCTCGGCCGCCTCCACCCCTTCGAGCCGGGCCGAAAGGTAGCCCGCGACCCCGGGCCCCACCGCCGACAACACCACGGCGAGCGCCAGCGCGAACGTCATCTGCTTGGACCTGCCCATCCCAGCCCCTTCCGCTCGCGGGCGCGAAGTGACCGGTATATGCCCAACGACCTGCGCATATATGCATGGCGTAAGGACTCGATGACGTTTCGTGGTGGTCTCATCAGGGCATCGGCGATGCGTATTGAGCGGGCGAAACCGCACCGCGGTCGGTAGTCTCGCGTTGTGGCGCATGTGACCCGTGAGCACCTTGATCGCCTGCTTGAGCAGGCGCTGCTGGCCGACGACCACGGCTCCCTGGCCAGCCGGCTGTACGACGTAGCGCTCGACTACTCCAGCGGCGACGTATCCAGGGCGTCCATCCTGGTCCAGGCGGCGGAGGAGTGGCGCGCGGCAGGCCAGCCCGCTCGCGCGCTGGAGTGTTTCCAGCGCGCGCTGGAAGACGGCGGCGAGACGGGCATCGACCCGCGCGCAGGCATCGCCGACACCCTCTTCGAGCTCGACCGGCACGACGAGGCGAGGGAGGTCATCGAGGCGATCCGCGCCGAGGGCGGTGTCTCGGCGGCCACCGCCCACAGCATCGTCGAGACGCTGGTCGCCTACGGTGACCTGGAGGCGGGCCACGAATGGGTCACCCAGGCCCTGCTGACCTGCGACTCCGACGATCCGGAGCGGGTGTCGATGCTGCGCACCCGCTACCGCATCCGACTCGACCTGGGCCTGCCCGAGGACGAGATCGACGCCCTCGTCTCCTGATCCCTCAGCGCAGGTCGAGGCTCCGCAGCAGGCCCGTCACGCCGTCGAGGGAGTCGGCCGGGAGCTTGGTCTCGTTCAGCGGCCCCGGCCCCTGAGGCAGCGTGCGGCGCACGAGCCGGTCCTTGGTCTTGCCGACCGGGCGCGTCAGGTCGAGCGGGACGCCGGACGACGAGCGCGGCGCCGTCTTCGAGGGATAGCGTCCGGTCCTGGTGTTCACCGGCAGCGCGGGCAGGGCGGGCAGCTTGGCCTGGCTCGTCACGCCCGCCACCGTCGGCGCGGCGGGCAGCGCCGACGGCATGGCCGAGGTGGCCATGACGCCGCCCAGGTCCGACAGCCCCATCGCCGAATGCGAGGTGGCCAGCCCGGTCAGGCCCAGGTGCTCGGCCAGCCTGACGGCGCCCAGGGCCAGGTGGGTGCTCTCCGACCCGAGCAGCGGGCCGGTGCTGTCGCTCAGCCGCACCTTGGTGAGCTCGTCGCAGAGCGCCGCGGCGGGCGAGCCCATGCTGGTCCGGGTTTCCCGGCAGTCGCCGGCGGCCGCGGAGCTCGCCCCCAGCCAGGTGACCCCCGCGGTCAGAGTGGCGATGGCAAGAATTCCCCGGATGCTTCGAGTCGGCACGTCCCGTCCCCCTGATCGTTCTCGGTGATCCGACGAACGCGAAGCTAGCCAGACGCGCGAGGGACTGGAGGCGGCTTGCCGGAAGGCTGGACCGAACCTTACGAACCGGGCGCGCGGATGACCCGGGCGGGAACGTCGAACGCCCGGAGGATGGCCTCCGGGCGTTCGCGTGGGTGTGTCAGGCCCGCTGAACGGACAGCTCGTCGTCGCCGAGGTCGACCAGGACCTTGTCGCCGTCGACGATCTCGCCGGACAGCACCGCCTTGGCCAGCTTGTCGCCGATCGCCGACTGGACCAGGCGGCGCAGCGGGCGCGCCCCGTACATCGGGTCGTAGCCCGTCAGGGCCAGCCACTCGCGGGCCGCCGGCGTGACCTCCAGGGTCAGCCTGCGGTCGGCCAGCCGCTGGGCCAGCCGGTCGACCTGCAGGTCGACGATCCGCGTCAGCTCCTCGGAGCCGAGCGCGTCGAACAGGATCACGTCGTCCAGCCGGTTGAGGAACTCCGGCTTGAACGCGCTGCGCACCGCGCCCATCACGGCCTCGCGCTTCGCGCCGTTCTCCATCGTCGGGTCGACGAGGAAGTGGGAGCCGAGGTTGGACGTCAGGATCAGGATCGTGTTGCGGAAGTCGACCGTGCGGCCCTGACCGTCGGTCAGCCGCCCGTCGTCGAGCACTTGGAGCAGGATGTCGAAGACCTCCGGATGGGCCTTCTCCACCTCGTCCAGCAGCACCACGGTGTACGGGCGGCGCCGGACGGCCTCTGTCAGCTGGCCGCCCTCCTCGTAGCCGACGTAGCCGGGAGGCGCGCCGACGAGCCGGGCGACGCTGTGCTTCTCGGAGTATTCGCTCATGTCGATGCGGGTCATCGCCCGCTCGTCGTCGAACAGGAACTCCGCCAGCGCCTTGGCCAGCTCGGTCTTGCCGACACCGGTCGGGCCGAGGAACAGGAACGAGCCCGTCGGCCTGTCGGGGTCGGCGATGCCGGCCCGGCTGCGCCGCACCGCGTCGGACGCCGCGCGCACGGCCTCGTGCTGGCCGATGAGCCGCTTGCCCAGCTCCTCCTCCATGCGCAGCAGCTTGGCCGTCTCGGCCTCCAGCAGGCGGCCCGCCGGGATGCCGGTCCAGGACGAGATCACCTCGGCGATGTCGTCGGGGCCGACCTCCTCCTTGACCATGGCGTTCTCGTCGGGGGCGGCCTCCGAGGCGGCCTTCAGCGCCTGCTCCAGGCGTGGCACGTCGGCGTACATGACCCGGGACGCGGTCTCGAAGTCGCCGTCGCGCTGCGCCCGCTCGGCGGTGCCGCGCGCCTCGTCGAGCTGCTTCTTCAGCTCGCCGACCTTGTTGAGGCCCGCCTTCTCGTGCTCCCACCGGCCGACCAGGGCGTTCAGCTCCTCCTGGCGGTCGGCCAGCTCCTGGTGGAGCCGCTCCAGGCGTTGTACGGACGCCTCGTCGGTCTCCTTGGAGAGCGCCAGCTCCTCCATCTTCATCCGGTCGACGGTCCGCTGGAGCTGGTCGATCTCCACCGGACGGGAGTCGATCTCCATGCGCAGCCGGGAGGCGGCCTCGTCGACCAGGTCGATGGCCTTGTCGGGCAGGAACCTGCTGGTGATGTAGCGGTCGGAGAGCGCTGCGGCGGCGACGAGCGCGCTGTCGGCGATCTGCACCTGGTGATGGGCCTCGTAGCGGCCCTTCAGCCCGCGCAGGATCGCGATGGTGTCCTCCACCGTCGGCTCGCCCACGTACACCTGCTGGAAGCGGCGCTCCAGCGCAGGGTCCTTCTCGATGCGCTCGCGGTACTCGTCGAGCGTGGTCGCGCCGATCATCCGCAGCTCGCCGCGGGCCAGCATCGGCTTGAGCATGTTGCCCGCGTCCATCGCGCCCTCGGCGGCTCCCGCGCCGACGACGGTGTGGAGCTCGTCGATGAACGTGACGACCTGGCCGTCGCTCTCCTTGATCTCGGCGAGCACGGCCTTGAGCCGCTCCTCGAACTCGCCGCGGTACTTCGCGCCCGCCACCATCGCGCCCAGGTCGAGCCCGATCAGCCGCTTGTTGCGCAGCGACTCCGGCACGTCGCCGGCCACGATCCGCTGGGCCAGGCCCTCGACCACGGCCGTCTTGCCGACGCCGGGCTCGCCGATCAGCACCGGGTTGTTCTTGGTGCGCCGGCTGAGCACCTGCACCACCCGGCGGATCTCCGAGTCGCGGCCGATGACCGGGTCGAGCTTGCCCGAGCGGGCCTGCCCGGTCAGGTCGATGCCGTACTTCTCGAGCGCCTGGTAGGTGTCCTCGGGCGTCTCACTGGTGACCCGGGCGTGGCCGCGTACCTTCTCGAACGCGTCGAGCAGCGCCTGCGGGGTGGCGCCCGCGGACTTCAGCAGGTCGGCGGCCTGGCCGCCGTCGGCGGCGAGGCCCACCAGCAGGTGCTCGGTCGACACGTACTGGTCTTCCAGCCGCTTGGCGTGCTGGGCGGCGGTGTTCATCACCGTGAGCAGGTGGCGGGAGCTCGTCGGCGCCCCCACGGTCGCGCCCTGAGCCTTGGGCAGCGCCGCGAGCTGCTCCTCGGCCTTGGCCCGCAGCGTCCGCCAGTCGGCGCTGACCGCCTCCAGCAGCGGGACGGCGGTGCCGCCCGTCTGCGAGAGCAGCGTGGTCAGCAGGTGCAGCGGGGAGATCTCGGGGTTGCCCTCGGCGGCGGCCCGCCGCATGGCGCCCGAGAGCGCCTCCTGACTCTTCTGAGTGAGCTTGTATTCCATCTACGCCCCCGGTGGCAGCTCGTAACGGATCAGCGCCTTGATCATCTGTAGCTCGGCGCGGAGGCGGTGAACCTCCTCACGCAGCCGCAACGACTCGTTCTCCAGCTCCAGGATCCGCTTGATGCCGGCGAGGTTGATGCCCTCCTCCTGGGAGAGGCGCTGGACCTCGCGCAGCTGGATGATGTCTCTTGTGGAGTAGAGGCGGCCGCGCCCCGCCGTACGGCCCGGACAGACCAGACCGAGCCGGTCGTACTGCCGAAGGGTCTGCGGATGCAGACCCGACAGCTGCGCGGCCACCGAGATCACGTAAACAGGAGTGTCGTCCGACAGGTCGAAGTAGTTGGCGTCCATGGGCTCACTCGCTTCTGGCTCTCAAGATGAGATCGGCCCGCGGGTCCTCGGCCGCTGTGGCGGTGTTGAACTCCGTGAGCAGCTCACGAGACTTGTCGTCGAGCGTCTTCGGCACCATGACCTCGACGCTGGCGAGCAGATCGCCCTTGGTGCCGTCCTTGCGCGTGACACCCCGGCCGCGGATGCGGAACGTGCGCCCGTTCGGCGTGCCCGAGGGGATGCGCAGTGTCACCGGCAGTCCCTTGAGCGTCGGCACCTTGATCTCGGCGCCTAGCGCCGCCTCCGAGAACGTCACGGGGACCGTGACGGTCAGGTTGTCACCCGACCTGCCGAAGACGGTGTGCGGCTTGACGTGCGTCACGATGTAGAGATCGCCGGATGGGCCGCCGTTCTCGCCCGGTGCGCCCTTGGCCTTGAGCCTGACCCGCTGCCCGTCGGCCACCCCCGCGGGGATGCGCGCCTGGATCGTGCGGGTGCTCTTGGCCCGGCCGTTGCCCTCGCAGACGGGGCAGGGGTCGTCCACGAGCAGCCCGCGGCCCTTGCAGTCGCGGCACGGCTCGGAGAAGGCGAAGTTGCCCAGGTTGCGGCTGGCCGCGCCGGTGCCCTCGCAGGTCGGGCAGACCCGCGGGGTGGTGCCGGCCTTGGCGCCGGTCCCGCTGCACGCGGTGCAGGCCGCCGAGCTGGTCAGCCTGAGCGACACCGTGGTGCCCTCGGCGGCCTCCGTGAACGACAGCGTCACCTCCGACTCGATGTCCTGCCCGCGGCGCGGCCTGGTGGCGGTGCCGGGGCGGGTCGTGCCGCCCCGGTTGAACAGCCCGCCGAACAGGTCGCTGAAGCGGTCGCCCGCCCCCTGGCCGGAGGTCTGCTGACCGGTGCCGCCGAACAGGTCGCCGAAGTCGAACGGGAAACCGCCGCCGCCACCACCCGGACGCTGGCCGCCCACCCCGGAGCCGAACAGCGTGCGCGCCTCGTCGTACTCCTTGCGGCGCTTGCTGTCGGACAGGACGTCGTAGGCCTCGGAGACTTCCTTGAACTTCTTCTCCTTGGCCGTGTCGCCCTGGTTGGTGTCGGGGTGGTACTGCCTGGCCAGCTTCCGGTACGCCTTCTTGATCTCGTCGGCGGTGGCTGACTTGGGCACACCAAGGACGGCGTAGTAGTCCTTCTCCAGGTAGTCCTTGGTGCTCATCTACGGCCCTTCGTCCTCGTCAGTTGTCGTCGTCATCGGACGCGGGTGAGTCGCCCGGCTCGGCCACGGCCACGCGCGCCGGGCGCAGCACCCGGTCGCCCATCTGGTAGCCGAGCTGCAGCACCTCGACCGCGGTCGGCTCGGTCACCTCGGGCGAGTAGCTGTGCATCAGCGCCTCGTGGATCACCGGGTCGAACGGGTCGCCCTTCTGACCGAACGGGCTGAGCCCCAGCTTGGTGAGCACCGCCTCCAGCGACTCGGCCACCGCCGCGAAGCCGCCGGTGAGCTCACCGTGGTCGCGGGCCCTGCCGATGTCGTCGAGCACGGGCAGCAGCTCCGAGAGGACGTTGGCGGTGGCCTGCTCTCGCACGGCCACCCGGTCGCGCTCCACGCGACGGCGGTAGTTCTGGTACTCGGCCTGAACACGTTGCAGGTCGGCCGTCCGCTCGTCCAGCTGGGCCTGGAGCTCGGCGTCGGCCGGAGCGGACTCCGCCGGCGCCTGCTGCTGGTCCTGCTTGGCCGAATCGTTCTCGGCTCGCACCCTTACCTCCCCCGTCTCCGGGTCGATCTTGCGGTTGTCGCGGATCACCGGCTCTTCGTGCCCGTTCTCACGCAACGGCCTCACTTGTCCTTCTTCGGCTCGTCATCCACGATCTCGGCCTCGACGACGTCGTCGTCGGCCTTCTGCTCCTGGGTGGCGGACGCGTCCTGGGGAGCGCCCTCGGGGCCGCCCGCGGTCTGGCCCTGGCTCTGCGCGTAGATCGCCGAACCCATCTTCTGGCTGACCGTGGCGAGCTTCTCCGCCGAGTTGCGGATCGTGTCGGTGTCGGTGCCCTCCAGAGCCTTCTTCAGCTCGGCGAGCGCGTCGTTGACCTCGGTCTTGATGTCGCCGGGGACCTTGTCGTCGTTCTCGCGCAGGAACTTCTCGGTCTGGTAGGCGAGCCCGTCGGCGTTGTTGCGGACCTCGGCCTCCTCGCGGCGCTTGCGGTCCTCCTCCGCGTACGACTCGGCCTCGCGCATCATGCGGTCGATGTCGTCCTTCGGCAGCGCGGAGCCGCCGGTGATCGTCATCGTCTGCTCCTTGCCCGTGCCCAGGTCCTTGGCGGAGACGTTGACGATGCCGTTGGCGTCGATGTCGAAGGTGACCTCGATCTGCGGGATGCCGCGGGGCGCCGGCGCGATGCCGGTGAGCTCGAACGTGGCCAGCTTCTTGTTGTAGGCCGCGATCTCGCGCTCGCCCTGGAACACCTGGATCTGCACCGACGGCTGGTTGTCCTCGGCCGTGGTGAAGACCTCGGAGCGCTTGGTCGGGATCGTCGTGTTGCGCTCGATGATCTTGGTGAAGATGCCGCCCTTGGTCTCGATGCCCAGCGACAGCGGGGTCACGTCGAGCAGCAGGACGTCCTTGACCTCGCCCTTGAGCACACCGGCCTGCAGGGCGGCGCCGATGGCGACGACCTCGTCCGGGTTGACGCCCTTGTTGGGCTCCTTGCCGCCGGTCAGCTCCTTGACCAGGTCGGTGACGGCGGGCATCCGGGTCGAGCCGCCGACCAGCACCACGTGGGCGATGTCGGAGACCTTGATGCCGGCGTCCTTGATGACCTGGTGGAACGGGCCCTTGCAGCGCTCGAGCAGGTCGGCGGTGAGCCGCTGGAACTCGGCGCGGGTCAGCTTCTCGTCGAGGTGCAGCGGGCCCTCGGAGGAGGCGGTGATGTAGGGCAGGTTGATCGAGGTCTCGGACTGGGCCGACAGCTCGATCTTGGCCTTCTCCGCGGCCTCGCGCAGGCGCTGGAGGGCCATCTTGTCCTTGGACAGGTCGACGCCGTGAGCGTTCTGGAAGCGCTTGACGAGCTCGTCGACGACGCGCTGGTCCCAGTCGTCACCACCGAGGTGGTTGTCGCCGCTGGTGGCCTTGACCTCGACGAACCCGTGGCCGTCTTCCTGGCCGACGTCGAGCAGGGACACGTCGAAGGTGCCGCCGCCCAGGTCGAAGACCAGGATCGTCTGGTCTTCCTCCTTGTCGAGGCCGTACGCGAGCGCGGCCGCGGTCGGCTCGTTGATGATGCGCAGCACGTTGAGGCCCGCGACCGTGCCGGCCTCCTTGGTGGCCTGGCGCTGGGCGTCGTTGAAGTAGGCCGGGACGGTGACCACCGCGTCGGTGATCTTCTCGCCCAGGTAGGCCTCGGCGTCCTGCTTGAGCTTCTGCAGGACGAAGGCGCTGATCTGCTGCGGGGAGAACTTCTTGCCGTCGATCTCCTGGGACCAGTTGGTGCCCATCTCCCGCTTGACGGACCGGATCGTCCGGTCCACGTTGGTGACGGCCTGTCGCTTGGCGACCTCGCCGACCAGGACCTCGCCGTTCTTCGCGAACGCGACCACGGACGGCGTGGTCCGCGAGCCCTGCGCGTTGGCGATGACGGTGGGCTCACCGCCCTCGAGAATCGAGACGACGGAGTTGGTCGTCCCCAGGTCGATACCTACCGCACGTGCCATGAGTACGTCCTTGTAGTCAAAGTTGAGTCGGTTACGCTCAACCTACGAATGGAGGCGTGCTTTGTCAAACGCCTTGAGCGTACTCGACTCAACCCCTGACAAGGGCGTTCTGTTCCCCTGAGATCTCCCCTAGGGGTTCCCGCTTACCCCGTCATACGCCGCTCACGATCTTCCGCTTGCCCAGCGGGGACTTGAGCTTGACGGTCGTGCTCTTCTCGATGGCGATCATGATGCAGGAGACGTTCTTCGCCTTCGGCGACGTGCCCTCGTACAGGGTGACCGTCACCCGCTTCTTCGTCTCCTTGACCTTCACCCGGTGGAGCACCGTGCACGGCTCCACCCCTGACCACCACGTGAGCCGCACCTGGCGCCCCTTCGACACCGGCGTCGCCTCGGTGAAGCGCACCTTGCGCGGGTTGAGCGCGTCGCCCGTCGGCTTGACCGGCTTGGGCGTGGCCGGCGGGGTGGTCGTGACCACGTCGGCCACGGGTGTGCTGGACACCGGCGTGTCAGGCCCGGGGGACGCGGCCTGCTCGGCGGGCCGCTCGGCGCCGCACCCGGCGGCGAGGACCAGACATCCGGCGATGAGAGTCGCTGTCGCTGTGCGCATAACCCCTACGACGGATGTGACAGGCCTCCGGTTCAGCCGGTTGACCTCGTTGTGAAGGTCTCTTGGGAAATCAGGCCGTACGGCGACACCGGAGTGGGCGGCAGGCGCAGGCGCGGTGAGTAGTGTTGAGCCGTGCTGCGTCAGGCTCTACTCGCCGTCTCCCGGAGCGCGCGCGCCGAGCGCGTCATCTCCACCTCGCCGCTGACCCGCGACGTGGTCAGGCGCTACGTCGCCGACGACATCGCCCGCACGGTCGCCGAGCTGACCCGCAGGGGCCTGCTCGTCACCGTCGACCATCTGGGCGAGGACGTCCACGACAGGGCGCAGGCGGAGGGCGCCGTCCGGGCCTATCTGGAGCTGCTGCGGGTGCTGCCCGAAGGCGCCGACGTGTCGGTCAAGCTCACCGCGCTCGGGCTGCGGCTGTCGGAGCAGCTCGCGCTCGACAACGCCGCCACCATCTGCGAGTCCGCCGCGCTGCGGGGCATCACGCTGACCCTCGACGCCGAGGAGCACGACACCATCCCCGGCCTCCACTCCATCCACACCACCCTGCGCAAGGAGCACCCCGGCGTGGGCGTGGTGGTGCAGGCCTACCTGCGCGACTCGGCCGAGCGCTGCGTCAAGCTGGACGGGGCCAGGGTGCGGCTGTGCAAGGGGGCCTACACCGCGCCGGGCGCCTACACCTCGGCGGCCGACATCGACCGCTCGTACGCGCGCTGCCTCAGGGTGCTGATGGGCGGCACCGGCTATCCGATGGTCGCCACCCACGATCCGCGGCTGATCGGCATCGCCGCCACCCTGGCCGTGCTGGAGGGGCGCGACCACCACGGGTTCGAGTATCAGATGCTGTACGGGGTGCGCCCGGACGAGCAGGAGAGGCTGGCCGCGCAGGGCGCCCGGATGCGGGTCTACGTCCCGTACGGCGCCGACTGGTATGCCTACCTCATGCGCAGGCTCGCCGAACGCCCCGCCAACCTGGCGTTCTTCGCCCGGTCGCTGCTGTCGCGGGGCTGACCGGAGACGCCGGTAGGCTGCGACCGGCGTCTAATGCGTGAGGGGCATCTGATGATCGCGATTCTCGGCACCGGCAAGATGGGCGAGGCCCTGCTGTCCGGGATGCTGCGGGCCGGGTTCAAGCCGGGCGACGTGCTGGCCACGGTGCGCCGGCCGGAGCGGGCGCGGGCGCTGGCCGAGACCTACGGGGTGCGCGCCGTCTCCAACGCCGAGGCCGCCAAGTCGGCCGGCACGCTCATCCTGGCGGTCAAGCCGCAGGACATGGGCTCGCTGCTCGACGAGATCGCCCCCCACCTGCCCGCCGACCGCCTGGTGATCAGCGCCGCGGCCGGCATCACCACGGCCTTCGTGGAGCAGCGGCTGGGGCACGAGACGCCGGTGGTCAGGGTCATGTCCAACACGCCCATCAAGTTCGACGAGGCGATGAGCGTGATCTCCGCGGGCGCGTACGCGGGGGAGGACCATCTGCGGCGCACCGAAGACCTGCTGCGGCCGGTCGGCAAGGTGCTGCGCATCCCCGAGTCGCAGCAGGACGCCGCCACGGCGCTGTCGGGCAGCGGGCCGGCCTACTTCTTCTACCTGGTGGAGGCCATGGTCGACGCCGGGATCCTGCTGGGCATGCCCCGGGCGGCGGCGCTCGACATGGTCACCCAGTCGATCGTGGGCGCGGCCGTCATGCTCCGCGACTCGGGCGAGCACCCGGTGATCCTGCGCGAGGCGGTCACCTCCCCGGGCGGCACCACGATCGCGGCCATCGCCGAGCTGGAGCGCCACAGCGTGCGCGCGGCCTTCCTGGCGGCCATCGAAGCGGCCCGCGACCGGGGCCGCGAGCTCGCGTCGGGCTGACCCGAGGTCAGGCGTCGCGCCGCCGCATCAGCACGGCGCCCGCCAGCATGGCCGCGGCGACCCAGACGAGGTAGACCGCGAACCCGCTCCACGGGCCCAGGGAGCCGGTGCTCTGGCCGGACACGATCAGCGCGCCGGCGTTCGTGGTGAAGTGTTCGGACACGGTCCTGCCCCACTCGCCGGGGAGCTGGGTGGTCAGCGGGGGCAGCACCAGTATCAGCGCGATGGCCGACACGATCGCGCCCGGCGTGTGCCGGATCAGCGTGCCCAGCCCCAGCCCGAACAGCCCGCACGCGGTCAGGTAGAGGGAGGACCCGAGCGCCGACCGCGCCACCTCGCCCGCTTCGACGGAGGCCGGCTGGAAGATCGCCAAGCCGACGCCGATCGCGCCGGCCGACGCGAGCAGGCAGACGACCAGCGAGACCGCCGTGAACACCACGATCTTGCCGGTCAGCAGGCTCATCCGCCGGGGCACGGCCATCAGCGAGGTGCGGATGGCCCCGGTGCGGTATTCGCCGGAGATCACCAGAACGCCCAGGGTGGCCATGGCCAGCGCGGCGAGCGACGCGCCCTGCAAACTGACGATCAGCGCCTGCTCGCCCGGGACCGGCCCGTCGGCCGTGCTCCTGACCGAGGCGCTGAGAAGGGCGGAGACGCCCAGCATCAGCACGACGGTGGTGGCGAGGGTCCACAGCGTGGACCGCACCGATCGGATCTTGGTCCACTCGGACCGGAGGACATCGGTCATGACGTGTACTCCAAGCTGTCTTTGGTGAGCTCCATGTAGGCGGCTTCGAGCGAGGGCTTGACGAACGTCAGCTCCTCCAGCGGCAGCCCCGCCCTGGCGGTCATCGTGCCGATCTCCAGCGGCGACACCCCGGTCACCCGCAGGTGGTCGGTGTGGAGCTCGCCCACCTTGACCAGCTCGGCCACCTCGGCCAGCCGGGGCGAGCGCACCAGCACGTAGCCCTGCGAGCTGCGCCCGATGAACTCCGGCACGCTCGTGTCGGCGATCAGCCGGCCCTTGCCGATGACGATCAGATGGTCGGCGGTCTGCGACATCTCGCTCATCAGATGGCTGGAGACGAAGACCGTGCGGCCCTCGGCGGCGAGCCCGCGCATCAACGTGCGGATCCACAGGATGCCGTCGGGGTCGAGCCCGTTGACCGGCTCGTCGAAGAGCAGGATCTCCGGGTCGCCGAGCAGGGCCGCGGCGATGCCGAGCCGCTGCGACATGCCCAGCGAGAAGCCGCCGACGCGGCGTCCGGCGACGTTGCCCAGCCCGACGAGCTCCAGCACCTCCTCGACCCGGGCGGCCGGGATGCCGTTGCTCTGCGCGATGGCCAGCAGGTGGTTGCGGGCGCTGCGCCCGCCGTGGACGGCCTTGGCGTCGAGCAGCGCGCCCACCTTGCGCAGCGGGTGGCGCAGCTCCTGGTAGGGCTTGCCGTCGACCAGCACGGACCCGCCCGACGGGTGGTCGAGGCCGAGGACCATGCGCATCGTCGTCGACTTGCCCGCGCCGTTGGGCCCCAGGAACCCGGTCACCCGGCCGGGCTCCACGTCGAACGACAGGTCGGTCACCGCCATGGTCTTGCCGTAGCGCTTGCTCAGGTTGGTTGCCCGAATCGCGGTCATGGACCCAGCATGATCGCCCTGAAGATCGTTATCGTCGGCCCGAGGTACGGTTCCGGCCCGGCCCCATAGGACCGTGGTCCTACTCTCCCGGGCTGACCAGCGCGGCCTCGTACGCCACGATCACCGCCTGGGCGCGGTCGCGCACCTCGATCTTGGCGAACAGGCTCGTCACGTGGTTCTTGATCGTGGACGGGGAGACGCCCAGCCCGGCGGCGATCTCCGCGTTGGACAGGCCGCGCGCGATCAGCGTCAGGATCTCCCGCTCGCGGTCGGTGAGCGCGTCCAGCCTGCCGGCCCCGCGCGACGCGGAGCGCCGGGGCTCGGGAGCCCGCACGAACGTGCCGATCAGCCGGGTGAGCAGCCGGGGCGCGAGTGCCGCCTCCCCGCTGTGCACCACCCGCACGCCCTCGACCAGCTCCTCCGGCGAGACGTCCTTGGGCAGGAACCCGCAGGCGCCCGCGCGCAGCGCCGCGACCACGTTCTCGTCCAGGTCGAAGGTGCTCAGCGCGAGCACCCGCACGCCGGGCTGCCCGCCGATGATCAGCTCCGTGGCGCGCACCCCGTCCAGGCCGGGCATGTGCAGGTCCATCACCACCACGTCGGGCCGCAGCTCGGCGCTGAGCCGCACGGCCTCCGCGCCGTCGCCCGCCTCGCCCACCACGGTCAGGTCCGGCTGCGCGTCCAGCATCAGCCGGAAGCCCTTGCGGACCAGCGCGTGGTCGTCCACCAGCAACACAGAGATCACGTCTTCTCCAGGGGGATGCGCGCGTGCACGCGGAAACCGCCTTCCTCACGGGGGCCGGTCGACAACCGCCCGCCGCACAGCGCCACGCGCTCGGCCATGCCGCCGAGCCCGAACCCGGCCGGGGCGGCCGGCTGCTTGGACGCGCCGTCGTCGAGCACCTCGACCTCGATCGCCGCGCTCTCGTACGACAGGCGCACGGTCGCTCGGGCGCCCACCGAGTGCTTGCGCGTGTTGGTGAGCGCCTCCTGCACGATCCGGTAGACCGCGTGGTCGACCGCGGTGGGCAGCGCCACCGGCTCGCCCCGCACGGTCAGGCGGGCGGGCAGCCCCGCGGTCCCCGCCTCCTCGACCAGCGCGGGCAGCCGGTCGGTGCCCACCCCGGTCGCCGCGTCGGCGCCGCCGCCGCCGTCGGCCCGCAGCACGTCGAGGAGCTGGCGCATCTCGGCCAGCGCCTGGCGGGCCGTCTGCTCGGCGCCCTGGAGGGCGTCACGGGCGACCTCCTGCTCCGGCGGGAGCGTGGCCCTGGCGCCGCCCACCAGCGCGTTGATCACGCTCAGGTGGTGGGCCACCACGTCGTGCAGCTCACGGGCGATGCGCCGCCGCTCGGCCCGCACCGCCGAGTCGGCCGCCTCCCGCTGCGCCCGCTCGCGCAGCTCCGCGCGGATCCGGACGAACTGGCCCAGCCCTACCGGAATCCCGACAGTGAACAGGCCCGCCAGCAGGATCCCCAGAGGGTCGGCCGCCGGGGACGGCCTGGCCACGAGGATCAGCGCGGCCGCGTACAGGAGGGCGCCGGCGCCGCCGGCGATCGCGGCCCTGCGCCCGTCCAGGTAACGGCCCAGGCTGTAGAGGCCGATCAGCAGGATCGGGCTGCCGGAGGCGACCCCGAGGAAGGTGGCGGTGATGTCCAGCCCGAGCAGCAGGGCGGCGGTCAGGACCGGCCGATCGCGCCGCATCAGCAGGACCGGGACGGTGATCAGGTAGAGCGTGGCGAAGATCAGGCCCTCGCCCCGGGTCAGCCAGATGGCGAGGGCGGCGACGACCCCCGGCACGGCGAGCACGACCACGAGCGTGACGTCGAAGACCCGTGGGCATCGTAAGAACAACCACGCGTCCCGGGCCCGCTGCCGAACGCCCATGATCCGATGTTACGGAATTTTCTCCGCCATTGCCGGGGGAGGTGTCTGGACGCCTGCCGTTGACGCTGCGGTAACGTCACCTCAAGGCGAGGGAAACGGGAGCATGCATGAGCCAGCCGGCGCGGGTCATCTGGGACGACGCCCTCATCTCCTACGACTTCGGCCCCGACCATCCGCTGGCGCCCGTCCGGGTCGAGCTGACGATGGCGCTGGCCAGGGAGCTCGGCGTGCTCGACAAGGTCGAGGTCGCGCCGTGCGCGCCCGCCACCGACGACGAGCTGGCGATGGTGCACGACCCCGGCTACATCGAGGCCGTCAAGCGCGTCTCGGCCACCGGCCGGCCCGACCTGTCGGCGGGGCTCGGCACCTCCGACAACCCCGCCTTCGCGGGCGTCCACGAGGCGTCCGCGCTGATCGCCGGCGCCTCGCTCGCCGCCGCCCGCGCGGTCTGGGAGGGTACGGCCGGGCACGCGGTCAACGTGGCAGGCGGGCTGCACCACGCGATGGCCGCCACGGCCAGCGGGTTCTGCGTCTACAACGACCCCGCCCTGGCCATCGCCTGGCTGCTGCGGCAGGGCGCGGGCCGTGTCGCCTACGTGGACGTCGACGTCCACCACGGCGACGGCGTGCAGGCGCTGTTCTACGACGACCCGCGGGTGCTGACGATCAGCCTGCACGAGAGCCCGCGCACGCTCTTCCCCGGCACCGGGTTCCCCGGCGAGACCGGCGCCGACGGCACCGCCGTCAACGTGGCGCTCCCGGCGGGCTGCGGCGACACCGGCTGGCTGCGCGCCTTCGACTCGGTGGTGCCGCCGCTGCTGCGCGAGTTCCGGCCCGACATCCTGGTCACCCAGCACGGCTGCGACAGCCACGCGCTCGACCCGCTCGCCCATCTGATGCTGAGCGTCGACGGCCAGCGCACCGCCTACGCCTACCTCCACCGGCTGGCGCACGAGACGGCGGGCGGCCGCTGGATCGCGACCGGCGGCGGGGGCTACGAGCTGGTGCAGGTGGTGCCCCGGGTGTGGACCCATCTGATCGCCGAGGTCGCCGGCCACCCGATCGACCCGGCCACGCCGACCAGCGAGGCCTGGCGGCGTCTCGTACGCGAGCGCACGGGCGAGCTGCCGCCGCTGACCATGACCGACGGACGGACCCCGGAATTCCAGGATCTATCCGGTGGTTATGATCCAGCGGACCCCATCGACCGTGCGATCATGGCGACCAGAAACGCGGTGTTCCCGCTGCACGGCCTCGATCCGATGCCCTAAGGAAGACCAGTGCTGAGCCGCGATCGACTCCGCGAGCATCTCGTCCAGACCCGCATCGCCGGGGAGGTCGCGACCTCCCGCGAGAACAACCTGGACCACTACAGCTCGCTCGCCAACCGCGACCCCTACTACATGCTGGGGCTGACGTTCGAGCAGCCGTGGCGCTTCCGCGACGTGCTCGCGCTCATGGCCAAGGCCGCGGGCGTGGTCGCCGACCCGGGCCACCGCTGGGGCCAGGACACGATCGACCCCGACCTCACCGTCGACGCGCTCGACGCCATGGCCGACCGGATCGCCGCCGCGCTGTCGCGGCCCGGCTCGCGGCTGCTGTTCGCCACCGGCCACCCCACCGGGCTGCTGGCCATCCACCTGCCGCTGGCGCGGCTGGCGCTGGAGCGCGGGGCGACGCTGCTGTGCCCGGCCGAGGGCTGGACCTACGCGGGGTCCGGGTTCGGCCGCCCGCGCCGCCTCCGCTATCTCGGCGACGTGGCCATGCTCGACGACAAGGGCGCGTTCGTGCACACCCACGACGCGGCCCCGATGGAGCACATGCTGGCCGAGCTGGGAGACGAGCGGCCCGATCTGGTTATCGCCGACCACGGGTGGGCAGGGGCAGCGGGAGAGGCGGGAGTGCCCACTGTGGCATTCGCCGACAGCAACGACCCCGGCCTCTTCGTGGGAGAGGCCGAGGGCAAGATCGAAGTGGTGGTGCCTTTGGACGACAACGTGCTACCCCGCTACTACGCACCGCTCACGGAGCGCCTCGTCACACGAGTCACAGCTGCCCTATGAGTTGAAATCGGTCATCCTCATACCGTCGTTTCGCCCCTGCATTCCCAGGGACTCACTGTCACTTTGCCAACTTTTGATGAGGCGTGGGCGACTCTTATAGGTGACCGTTTGGACAGGTCCAACGGGTGTGCGGGCGGCTGAAGAGGGCGGCTGGCCAGCATTTTCGCGGATTCGCCTGACAGGCGGATCCATCGGCTGAGAAACTAGGGGGTTTGCGCACTCGGAGTCCCGACTTACGCTGACAGCAGTACACGTGCGTGAGCAATGGCACCAGTGGGGATAACCCGGAAACACGTGCGGAAGAGGCGTCCGATGGGTGCAGGCGAAAGACCTCTCAGTGAGGTGAAGTTCCTGACAGTGGCTGAAGTGGCCACAGTCATGCGAGTGTCGAAGATGACTGTCTACCGACTGGTGCACTCGGGAGAGTTGCCGGCCATCCGTGTCGGCCGCTCGTTCCGGGTGCCGGAGCAGGCGGTGCACGACTATCTTCGCGAGGCCTACATCGAGGCCGGATGAGTCACGAGTAGCGGTGTGCCGCGGCACGCCGTGAATGCAGTCGCGGGAGAGACCCGGCCGCGGCGCGCGGCCGGGCTTTCACCCCCAAGGGGCGATCTACCATGGATCGCCGGTAGTCTGTGAGCCTGCGTGCGCTCGCACGCTGTTTTCGACGTGCTACCAAGACCTGGGGGTCCCGTGGGCTCTGTGATCAAGAAGCGCCGCAAGCGGATGGCCAAGAAGAAGCACCGCAAGCTGCTCAAGAAGACGCGCATCCAGCGGCGTAACAAGAAGTAGACGACGCAGCTGCGAGGCGCAGATGACCCACACCGTGCTCGTCACCGGGGTCTCGCGCCACATCGGCGCCCGGGTGGCGAGCGTTCTGGCCGCCGATCCTGACATCAGCCGTGTCATCGGAGTGGACACCGTGCCGCCCCCCTCGCTCACCCGAGACGGCGGCATCCCCCTCGGCCGGACCGAGTTCGTCCGGGTGGATCTGCGCAGCCCCGACATCGCCGGGGTGTTCGCGGCCGCCGACGTCGACACCGTCGTGCACATGAGCCTGGTGAGCGCTCCGTCCAGGAGCACCGGCCGGGCAGCCATGAAAGAGCACAACGTCATCGGCACCATGCAGCTGCTCGGCGCCTGCCAGCGGTCGGCGACCGTGCGGCGCGTGGTGGTCCGCTCCACCACGGCCGTCTACGGCTCCTCGCCCCGTGACCCCGCGGTGTTCACCGAGGACCTGGAGCCGCCCGACAGCCCGAGCCACGGCTACGCCAAGGACGCCGTGGAGGTCGAGGGCTACGTGCGGGGTTTCGCGCGCCGGCGTCCCGACGTCAGCGTTTCGCTGCTGCGTTTCGTCAACTTCATGGGGCCGGGCGTCGACTCGCCGCTGACCCGATATTTCACCCAGCCGGTGCTGCCGACGGTGCTCGGCTTCGACCCGCGGCTGCAGTTCGTCCACGAGGATGACGCGGTCGAGGTGCTGCGCCGGACGGCGACCGAAGACCACCCCGGCACGTTCAACGTGGCCGGGGCCGGCGTGCTGCTGCTGTCGCAGTGCGTGCGCCGGGCCGGGCGGCCGGCCCTGGCGATGCCGTCGCCCGCGTTCCAGCTGCTGGGCAACGTCGCGCGCAGTGCCGGGCTGGTCGAGTACTCGCCCGAGCAGCTCCGCCTCATGCGCCACGGCCGCGCGGTCGACACCGGCGCGCTGGAGTCGGAGCTGGGCTGGCGGCCCAAGTTCACCACCGCGGCGGCGTTCGACGACTTCCTGAGCTCGCGGGGGCTGCACGCCGTCGGAGGTGCCCGCTGGTGAGCGTTCCCCACGAGGCGGAGGACGCCACGGTCGTCCCGATCAGCGCCGCCCCGTCCTATCCCCGCGACGCCGGCGACGACGGCCCGCTCGCCGGGCTGCTGGAGTTCCTGCGGCGGCGGCTGACCGGCGACTACGAGGTGGACGAGTTCGGCTACGACGCCGAGCTGACCGACAAGGTGCTGCTGGAGCTGCTGCGGCCGATCTACCACCACTGGTTCAGGGTCGAGGCGCTGGAGGTGGCGAACGTCCCCGTGGAGGGCGGCGCGCTGGTCGTGGCCAACCACGCCGGCACCCTCCCGGTCGACGCGCTGATGATGCAGGTGGCCCTGCACGACGAGGCGGGCAGGGCGCTGCGGCTGCTCGGCGCCGACCTGGTCTACCAGCTGCCGCTGCTCAGCCACCTGTCGCGCAAGACGGGCCACACGCTCGCCTGCCCCGAGGACGCCGACCGGCTGCTGCGCAAGGGCGAGCTGGTCGGGGTGTTCCCCGAGGGCTTCAAGGGCGTCGGCAAGCCGTTCTCCGAGCGCTACAAGCTGCAGCGGTTCGGCCGCGGCGGCTTCGTCGCCTCCGCCATCAGGGCCGGGGTGCCGATCGTGCCGACGGCGATCGTGGGCTCGGAGGAGATCTACCCGAAGATCGGCGAGGTGCCGTTCCTGCCGCGGCTGCTCGGGCTGCCCTACGTGCCGATCACCCCGTTCTTCCCGCTGCTGGGCCCGCTCGGGCTGGTGCCGCTGCCGTCGAAGTGGCTGATCGAGTTCGGCGAGCCGATCCGTACGGACGAGTACGATCCCGGCGCGGCCGACGACCCGATGCTGGTGTTCAACCTCACCGACCGCGTCCGCGAGGTCATCCAGCAGATGCTCGACCAGCTCAGGCTGCGCCGCGGCCACGCCTTCCCGCCCTTCCTCTAGCGACGGCCGCCCGGCGTGAACCCGGACGGCGGGTTGTGGCAAGACATCTCCGACCGATCCCCCACAGAAGGGCGGAGATGATCACTCAACCCGCCACCCGGGATGCGGACGCCGAGCTCATCAGCGCCTCGCTGACCGAACCCGAGGCCTTCGCCGAGCTGTTCGACCGCTACTCCGGCATGCTCTACAGGTACGTCTCGCGCCGCCTGGGCCCCGGCGGTCCCGCCGAGGACCTCGTCGGCGAGACGTTCCTGGTGGCCTTCTCCCGCCGAGGAAGCTACGACCTCGCCCACGCGGACGCCAGGCCGTGGCTGTTCGGCATCCTCACCAAGCTCGTCTCCCGGCACCACCGCACCGAGGCCGCCCGCTACCGGGCCCTGCGGCGCGCCCCCGTCGAACCGGACGTGGAGTCGCCGGCCGACCGGGTGGCCGCCGGGGTGACCGCGCAGGCCGCCGGTCCCGGGCTCGCCAGCGCCCTGGCCGCGCTGCCCGCCAAGGACCGCGACGTGCTGCTGCTCATCGCCTGGGGCGATCTCACGTACGAGGAAGCCGCGCGGGCGCTCGGCGTCCCGATCGGCACCGTGCGCTCCCGCCTCAACAGGGGCAGGCGGAAGGTCCGCGCGGCGCTCGGCGACACCAATCCGATGCTGGGAGAGGAGTGACGATGGACGACCTCAAGCTGCTCAGGGACTTCGGCAGGCGGCTGGAGCACGAACCCCCGGCGACGCTGGTGCGCCAGCGGGAGCGGCTGCTGGGCGCGGTGGAGGGCCGGCCGCGCCGCCGGTGGTTCGGCTGGCTGGCCGCCGGGCTGGTCGCCGTCGCCACCGTGGCCACGGTCGCCGCCGTGGCGGTGCCGGCGCTGCTGCTCGGGGACTTGCGGCGGACGGCGCAGCATCCGGTGGGAGCGCGACCCGCCAAGGTGACGGAGGCGCTGAACGTGCTGCTGGTGGGCACCGACAAGGGGTCGGCCCCGCGCATGGCCGACGACAAGGGGCGCACCGACTCGATCATCCTGCTGCACCTGCCCGCCGACAGGAAGCGGACCACGGCGGTCAGCATCCCGCGCGACTCGCTCGTCCAGCTCCCCGCCTGCGGATCGGCGCCCGCCCGCACCGACCTGATCAACTCCGCGTACAACAGGGGAGGGCTGACCTGCACCGTGAAGGCCGTGGAGAGCCTGACGGACGTGCGGATCGACCACATGGCGGAGGTGGACTTCGCCGGGTTCGGGCGGCTCGTCGACGCGCTCGGCGGCATCGAGGTGACGCTGAAGCGGGCCGTCGACGATCCGAAGGCCAAGCTGACGCTCCCGGCGGGCAAGAGCCTGCTGGACGGCGAGCGGGCCGTCGGCTACATGCGGCTGCGCTCCGTCGGCGACGGCTCCGACATCGCCCGGATCAAGCGCCAGCAGACCGTCATCCGGGCCATGGCGAAGAAGGCCGGGCAGGTCCTGGACGAGCCCGCCAAGCTCAAGACGCTGGCGTCCGTGGTGGCCGACTCGGTCACGACCGACACCGAGCTCGACGTCGAACGGATGATCGGGATCGCCATGAGCCTGCACGACAGCACCGTCAAGCTGGTCACGGTGCCGTGGATCCCCCACCCGGAGGACCGGAACAGGATCGCCTGGAAGCAGCCCGAGGCGGAGAAGTTGTTCGCCTCGCTGCGCTAGCGGTCGCGGTAGAGTCTGCGCAGCGCGATGCCGGCGGCGACCCCGCCGGCCACCGCGCCCAGCCCGGCCGCGATGGGCAGCGCGGTCAGCGTCGCCTTCCGGCCGGTGCGGAAGTCCTTGATCGGCCAGTCGTGCTTCTTGGCGTGCTCGCGCAGCTCGCTGTCGGGGTTGATGGCCACCGGGTTGCCGACCAGCGACAGCATCGGCAGGTCGTTGGAGGAGTCGCTGTAGGCGGTGCAGCGCGTCAGGTCGAGGCCCTCGCGGCGGGCCAGCGCGCGCACCGCCTCGGCCTTGGCCGGGCCGTGGAGCAGGTCGCCGACCAGCCGGCCGGTGTAGACGCCCTCGCTGGTCTCGGCGACGGTGCCGAGCGCGCCGGTCAGGCCCAGCCGCTGGGCGATCACGCGGGCCAGCTCGACGGGGGTGGCGGTCACCAGCCACACGCGCTGGCCGCGGTCGAGGTGGCTCTGCGCGAGCGAGCGGGTGCCGGCCCAGATGCGGTCGGCCATGACCTCGTCGTAGATCTCCTCGCCGAGCCGCACCACGTCGTCGACCTTCGCGCCCGCGACGAACGCCAGCGCGGTCTCGCGGGCGACCGCGATGTGCTCGGGGTTCTCGCTGCCGCGCAGCCGGAACGCCGCCTGGCCGATCGCGAACTTGAACAGGTCGCCGGTGTCGAACATGCCGCGGGTGGCCAGGCCCCTGGCGAAGTGGTAGATGGAGGCGCCGCGCATCATGGTGTTGTCGACGTCGAAGAAGGCCGCCGCCTCCAGATCGGGCTCGGCCGGCGGCACGACGACCGCTGCCGCCGCCGCGGCCTCGCCGGCGATCTCGGCCTGGGCACCGTGCCGTCGTCGTATTACCCGCCACATGCGCTTCAGCTTACCCAGATGGGGGCACGAGACCTTCGATGTAGTCGAGGTACCCGACGGCCTGGTCGTGCTCGTCACCGTCGAGTTGCTCGATCATCGGCTCGACCATGTTCTTCTGCTCTTCGGCGAACTCGCTGATCTTGGGGGAGCGGGGTTCGGCCCGTTCCAGCCGGGTGACGCCCGCGCGGGTCGACTGCTCCATCTCCTTGAGCGTCCGGCCCACCAGGGGCCCCTCGCCGGCCTCGCCGAGCAGCTGGGCGACCTCCCTGGCGCGGGTGTTGGCCGACACCAGTTCGCGCTCGGCCCGTACCACGTCGTCGGTGCTGAGACGGACGAGCGTGCTCTCGGCGGCGCGCTTGAGCGGGTACAGCGTGTCGCCGGGCACCGCCCGGTAGGTGGAGATCATCGACACCATCATGGTGACGGCCACCCCGGCGGAGGCGAGCTGCCCGAGCCAGGGGCGCCTGCGCCGGGGCCGCCGGTGCGCGTGCCTGCCGCGCCGCGGCGGCGGGCCGGAGGCGGGCGTGGCGGCACGCAAGACCGCACGGGAGGCGGCACGGGAGGAGGCACGGTCGGCGGAGGCGAGATCGGCGCGCAGGCGCTCGCGGAAGGCCGGGTCGGGACCACCGCCGAGCGGGAGCCCGCTCAGCTCGGTGAGATGGCCGAGCACCCGTTCGCGCGATCTGCGCGCCCTGTTCATGACCGCTCCCTCGACGCCTGGCGGCGTTGCCGTGACACCTGCCTAACGACGGTGCGTGGCAGCGGGTTACGCAAGGTCGTGCTTGAGCGCTCTGGCCAGCGCGCGCACGGCCCGGAACTGCAGCGCTTTGATCGCTCCACTCTTCTTCCCCATGATCAGCGCGGTCTCCGCGAGGGACAGGCCGTGCAGGAAACGCAGCACCACGCACTCCTGCTGTTCCGGATTGAGATCGCGGACCGCGCGCAGCACCCGGTCGTTGATGATGGCGTTCACCACCGCGTTCTCCGGGATGTGGGCCCCGTCGAGCGGGACGTCGAGCACCTCGCCGGTGGAGATCTCCAGCCGGTAGCGGCCGGATTTGTAATGGTCGGTCACCAGGTTCCTGGCGATCGTCACGAGCCAGGCGCCGAAGTCGCGGCCCTGCCAGGTGAAGTCGGTGATCCGGCGGAGCGCGCGCAGGAAGGTCTCGCTGGTCAGGTCCTCGGCGAGCGGGTGGGAGCCGACCCGGAAATAGATGTAGCGGTAGACGAGGTCCACATATCGGTCGTAGAGCGTGCCAAAGGCGTCCGAATCTCCGGTCTTGGCATGCAGCACCAGGGTGCGCAGGTCGTCGTCGGCGGCGGTCGTGTCACGGTTTTCGCGCACGTCAGGCTCGGTCGTCCGGGCGGGCGCGGCGACGGCCGGCGCGAGCAACCCGGAGAACGGCCATGAGTCAGGCATCCGGAATCCCTACGGGTAAGGGTGCGGCGTGCTCGAACACTCTAGAAATCAACCGGAAATTGCACAATCCACTTGCCCATGGCATGACTTCCAGTAAGCGGCAGATACGGTGTGGTCCAACCCGTTCCCTCTTCGGCTACCGGCTCGGAGGCTTTGTCCGGCAGCATGGGAGACACCATGGAGATCCTCGTCGCCGTCATCGCTTTCGCAGGTTCGCTCTTGGCCGCCATCGCCACCGGCGCCCTGGTCAGGCGGCTGCGTGAGGAGCCAGAGGGCTGGTTGATCGCCTGGACCGTCGCGGCCGCGGCGCTGTGCCTGTCACTCGGCGTGATCGGGATCGGACATCTGGTCGGGTTCGGGGCCGCCACGTTCAGGATCTACCAGCTGACCGGGTCGCTGGTGGCGCCGCTCTGGATGGCGGTCGGGCTGGTTCAGCTCCTGGCGGAGAAGACGCCGCCGAGGTTCGTGGCGTGGCTGTTCGGCATCGCCTACACGGTCACGGCCTCGGTGATCCTCATGGTCGACCCGCTCATCTCCGACGAGATGGGCAAGACCCTCCCCACGGGGGGCGACCACTGGGCGATATTCCCCCACTACCTGCTGATCGGCGCGCACGTGCTGACCGCCCTGATCATGGCGGCCGGCGTGGTGATCGCCGCGCTGCGGTGGCGCGACGGCGACGAGTACGACACCGACAACCTGCACGCGTCGCTGGTCGTCGTGCCGTCCGGGCTGGCCCTGGTGGGCGCGATGCGGTTCTCGGTGCCCGGCGTGTTCACGACCGTGCTGCTGATCGTCGCCGCCGCCGCGATCTGGTACACGGTGCTGCGCCCGCTGGCCCCGTACGAGGACGACGACGACTTCGACGACGAGCCGCTGGAGGAGCGGCGGCCGGTGGGGCGGAGGACGGAGCCCGAGCCCGTCACCGCGAGCCCGCAGGGGCACGCCCAGGTCCCGCCGCGGCCGCGCCGGTCCGGGCTGGGCGACCTGGTGGCCGAGTACCGAGCGACCGGGGAGACCGACTACGCGGCCCGGATGACGCCGGGCGACCGCGGCCCGTCCACGGGGGAGACCGGGCGCATGGGCCCGCCCGAGACCGGCTACGCGGCCCGCATGCCGCCGGCCGACGCCGGCCCCTCGACCGGATACGTGATGAACGGCCGCACGGACCACGCGAGGCCGCCCCAGTCCTCGCCGATGGCCGCCGACGGGCCCGCCACCGGCGCCTTCTACCCGGGGGCCGACGTGTTCGCGCCGCGCGTGCCGGTGACCGGCCCGCAGCCCACCCTCCAGCCCCCCGCCCAGCCCCCCGCTCAGCCCGCTGCCCAGCCGGCCGGGCAGGGCTCCTCCGGGAGACTGTCGCCGAACATCTACGGCATGCTCACCGTCTTCACGCTCATGGACGGCGCCGGCGCCGCGTTCGACCGGCTGGCCGAGCAGACCGTCGAGGCGGTGCGCAGGGGCGAGCCCGACACGCTGGTGTACGCCTGCCACGCGGTCAAGTCGGCGCCCCTGCAGCGCATCGTCTACGAGATCTACCGCGACGAGGTGGCCTACCGCGACCACCAGCGCCAGCCGCACGTCGAGCGGTTCGTCAGCGAGCGTCAGGCGATGGTGCTCGCCACCAACGTCATCGAGCTGGACATCAGCGCGGCCAAGGTCGTGCCGCTGCCGACAGTGATGTTCTAGACGGTGATGTTCTAGTCGGCCAGGGCCGCGCGCAGCCGGTCTTCGGAGACACGCCAGAAGTCGTGCTGGACACCGTCGACCAGGGTCACCGGGATCATCTCCCAGTAGCGCTCGCGCAGCTCGTCGGAGGTCTCGATGTTCACCTCGGACCACGGTACGCCCAGCTCGCCGGCGACCCGGGCGATGATCTCCCGGGCGTCCTCGCACAGGTGACAGCCAGGCTTGCCGATGAGGGTGATGCGATGCATGTCACCCACCGTAGCGCCCCTTGCCAGAGCGCTGACTTTGTGCATCGGTTCACAAAGGGATTAACCTGAAAGACGGTTCCATCCCGCCACGCGGCTCACCGCCGCCCGTTCCCCTGGAGCTCCCGCAGGTGAAGAGTCCGTCCCACCCCCGCGATCGCGGCATCCCCGAGGCTACGGTCGCCAGGCTGCCGTTGTACCTGCGGGCGCTGCACTTGATGGCGGAGCGGGGGATCGCGACGGTCAGCTCGGAGGACCTCGCCTCCGCGGCCGGGGTCAACTCGGCCAAGCTCCGCAAGGACCTGTCGCACCTGGGCTCCTACGGCACCCGCGGCGTCGGCTACGACGTGGAGTACCTCGTCTACCAGATCTCCCGTGAGCTGGGCCTGACCCAAGACTGGGCCGTCGCCATCGTCGGCATCGGCAACCTCGGCCGCGCGCTGGCCAACTACGGCGGCTTCGTCTCCAGGGGTTTCCGCGTCGCCGCGATGTTCGACGCCGACCCCGAAGTCGTGGGCGACACCATTGCGGGGTTGAATGTTGAACATATTGATGCGCTAGAAGCCGCGATCAAGCGGCGTGGAGTCTCGATCGTGGTTCTGGCTACACCGGCGGCGGCGGCACAGGAAGTGTGCGATCGTGTGGTTGCGGCTGGCGTCACCAGCATCCTCAACTTCGCTCCGGTGGTCCTCACCGTCCCGGACACCGTCGACGTCCGGAAGGTCGACCTTTCCATCGAGCTGCAGATTCTGGCGTTCCACGAGCAACGCAAGGCTGGGGGGCCACTCATGGCAGTGGACACGCAATGAGCGTTCTGGCGATCGGCCTGAGCCACCGGACCGCCCCGGTGGCCATGCTGGAACGCGTGTCCGTGACCGGCGACGCGCTGACCAAGCTGCTGCACGACGTGCAGGAAGACCTGTGCGTGGCGGAGACCTTCGTGGTTTCGACCTGCAACAGGGTCGAGGTCTACACCGCCGTCGACCGCTTCCACGCGGCCGTCTCCGCCGTCACCGGGCTGCTCAGCCGCCACTCCGGCGTGCCCGTCGACGAGCTGACCCCGCACCTTTACGTGCACTACGAGGAGCAGGCCGTCGAGCACCTGTTCTCCGTCGTGTGCGGCCTCGACTCGATGGTGGTCGGCGAGGGCCAGATCCTCGGCCAGGTGCGCCAGGCGCTCAAGCTCGCCCAGAAGCACGGCACCGTCGGCGCCACCCTGAACGAACTGGCCCAGCACGCGCTGCGGGTCGGCAAGCGGGCCCAGACCGAGACCGGCATCGACAAGGCCGGCGCCTCCCTGGTGAGCGCCGGCCTGGCGCTGGCCGGCGAGCTGGCCGGACGGCGCGCGCTGGTGGTCGGCGCGGGCTCGATGAGCTCCCTGGCCGCCGTGACGCTCGCGCGCGCAGGGGTGACCGACATCGTCATCGCCAACCGTACATACGAGCGCGGCGCCCGGCTGGCCGCGTCCGTCGGCGGCCGGGCGGTGGCGTTCGAGGCGGTCGGCCGCGAGCTGGCCGACGCCGACCTCGTCATCACCTGCACCGGCGCCGGCCGCCACGTGATCACCGCCGACATGGTGACGCGCGGCGCGTTCCTGCTCGACCTGGCGCTGCCCCACGACATCGACCCGGCCGTGCGCGCCGTCCCCGGCGTCACCCTGGTCGACCTGGAGACCATCCACGAGTCCGGCATCGGCTACCGTGAGGGCGACGCGGTGCGTTCCGCGCGCTGGCTCCTCGCCGAGGAGCTGACCGCCTACCTCGACGCCGCCCGTGCCTCCCGCGTCACCCCGACGGTGGTGGCGCTGCGCAGCAAGGCCGCGGGGGTGGTCGAGTCCGAGCTGGGCAGGCTGATGATGAGGGTGCCCGGCCTGGACGAGAAGACCAGGGACGAGGTGACCCTGACCGTGCAGAGGGTCGTCGACAAGCTCCTGCACGAGCCCACTGTGCGTGTCAAGCGGCTCGCCACCTCTCCTGGAGGCGATCATTATGCGGAAGCGCTGCGCGAGCTGTTCGACCTGGATCCGAAGATGCCCGAAGCCGTAAGGGAGGTAGAGCTGTGACCCCGCAGCCCTTGAAGCTGGGCACCCGTCGCAGCCTGATGGCCACGACGCAGTCGCGGATGGTCGCCGACGCTTACACAGAACACACCGGACGCGCCATCGAGCTCGTCGGCGTCACGACGTTCGGCGACGTGAGCAAGGCCCACCTGGCCCAGCTCGGCGGCACCGGCGTGTTCGTCAGCGCGCTGCGCGACAAGCTGCTCGAAGGCGAGATCGACTTCGCCGTCCACTCCCTGAAGGACCTGCCGACCAAGCCCGACCCGCGTATCGAGCTGGCCGCGCTCCCCACCCGCCACGACCACCGCGACGCGCTCGTCGGCCCGGCCAAGTTCGCCGACCTGCCTCCGGGCGCCCGCGTCGGCACGGGCTCGCCGCGCCGCGTCGCCATGCTCCGCGCGCTCCGTCCCGACCTGGAGTACGTGCCGATCCGCGGCAACGCCGAGACCCGCATCGGCAAGATCGCCGCCGGCGAGCTGGACGCGGTCGTGCTCGCCTCGGCCGGTCTCACCAGGATCGGGCGGACCGCCGAGATCGCCGAGATCTTCGAGGTCGACCGGGTGCTGCCCGCCCCGGGCCAGGGCTCGCTGGCCGTGGAGTGCCTCGCCGACCGGGCCAACATGGTCGAGTTCCTCGGTCAGCTCGACGACCCGCGGACCCGCTCCGCGGTGGCCGCCGAGCGGGCCATCCTGGCCGCGCTCGAAGCGGGCTGCTCTGCCCCTGTGGGTGCTTTCGGGCTCGATGACGGGCAGACTCTCAACCTGACCGCCGCGGTCGTCGCTGTCGACGGCCGTCAGGCGGTGCGCAAGTCCACCGCCGGCTCTCCTTCGGAGGCGGAAGATCTGGGTCGCCGGCTCGCGGCCGAGATGCTTCGCGAAGGGGCCGACAGATTGATGGGGGAGCATTCCCATTGAGCTCCGATAGTCCTACCTCCGGTTTCGTCGCGTTCGTTGGCGCCGGGCCCGGTGATCCCAACCTCCTCACGCTGCGTGGCGCCGAGCTGCTCGGCAAGGCCGACGTCGTCGTGCCGGGTGTGGAGGCCCACCGGTCCCTGCTCCGTCACAGCCGGCCCGAGGTGGAGGTGACCGAGGGCGACTACCTCGGCCACGCCGCCGCCGGCCGGCTCGTCGTGCGCCTGTGCGAGGGCGACCCGATGCTGTTCTCCTCGGTCTCCGAGGAGGTCGCGGCCTGCGCCGCGGCTGAGGTGGACTTCGAGATCGTGCCCGGCGTGCCGTCCGCGACCGCCGTGCTCGCCTACGCGGGCATCCCCTCCGCGATGTCGACGCCGGAGTTCCGCGTCGTCGACGCCGCCCGGGAGCAGGACTGGGCCTCCCACGCCGCCTGCCCCGGCACGCTCGTCATCTACAACGGCCTGCCCGAGGCCGTGGCCATCGGCAAGGCGCTGATCGGCGGGGGCAAGCCCGACACCACTCCGGTGGCCGTCACCGCTTCAGGCACCACCACCGAGCAGCACACCGTGGTGTCCACCCTCGGCAGGCTGCAGGCCGACCTCAAGCACGCCGCGCTGGCCGAGCGCGCCCTGATCACGGTGGGCGAGGCCGTCCGCATGCGCGACACGCTGTCGTGGTTCGAGACCAAGCCGCTGTTCGGCTGGCGGGTGCTGGTCCCGCGCACGAGGGAGCAGTCCCAGGCCCTGTCCGAGCAGCTCGTCTCGTACGGCGCGGTGCCGGAGGAGGTGCCGACCATCTCGGTCGAGCCGCCGCGCACCCCGCAGCAGATGGACCGCGCCATCAAGGGCCTGGTCACCGGCCGCTACGAGTGGGTGGCCTTCACCAGCGCCAACGCCGTCAAGGCGGTGCGGGAGAAGTTCGAGGAGTACGGGCTCGACGCGCGTGCCTTCGCCGGGCTCAAGGTCGCCGCGGTCGGCGACGCCACCGCGCGGGCGCTGATCGAGTTCGGCGTCCGGCCCGACCTGCTGCCCTCCGGCGAGCAGTCGTCGGAAGGGCTCGTGGACGAGTGGCCGCCGTACGACTCGATGCTCGACCCGATCAACCGGGTGCTGCTGCCCAGGGCCGACATCTCGACCGACACGCTCGTCGCCGGGCTCACCGAGCTCGGCTGGGAGTGCGACGACGTCACCGCCTACCGCACCGTGCGGGCCGCGCCGCCGCCCGCCCCGATCCGCGAGGCGATCAAGGGCGGCGGCTTCGACGCCGTGCTGTTCACCTCGTCCTCGACCGTACGCAACCTCGTCGGCATCGCCGGCAAGCCGCACAACGTCACGATCATCGCCGTGATCGGGCCGCAGACGGCCAAGACGGCCGAGGAGTTCGGGCTGCGCGTGGACGTCATGGCGAGCAAGCCCTCCGCCTCGGCCCTGGCGACAGCGCTGGCGGAGTTCGGCGCCAAGCAGCGGTCGGCGGCGCTCTCCGCCGGCGACACCCCGCGCAAGCCGTCCCAGAACCGCAGGGGCGCCAGAAGGAGGGCCAAGTGAGCGCCGAGTTCCCCGTCGCCCGCCCGCGCAGGCTGCGCCGCACCCCGGCGCTGCGCAGGATGGTGGCCGGCACCCGCCTGCACCCCGCCGACCTGATCCTGCCCCTGTTCGTCAAGGAGGGCATCGCGGAGCCCCACCCGGTCGGCTCCATGCCCGGCGTCTACCAGCACAGCCGCGACTCGCTGCGGAAGGCCGCGCTCGACGCGGCAGAGGCCGGCGTCGGCGGGCTGATCCTGTTCGGCGTGCCCGCCGTCAAGGACGCCCGCGGCTCGGCCGCCGACGACCCCGACGGCATCCTGCAGGTGGCGCTGCGCGACGTGAGCGCCGAGGTCGGCGACGCCATCGTGGTGATGGCCGACACCTGCCTCGACGAGTTCACCGACAACGGCCACTGCGGCATCCTCACCGAGAGCGGCGAGGTCGACAACGACGCCACCCTGGAGCGCTACGCGTCCATCGCGGTCGCGCAGGTCAGGGCCGGCTCCCAGATGGTGGCGCCGAGCGGCATGATGGACGGCCAGGTCGGGGTCATCAGGGCGGCGCTCGACGCCGACGGGTTCACCGGCGTCCCGATCCTCGCCTACACGGCCAAGTACGCCTCGGCCTTCTACGGGCCGTTCAGGGACGCCGCCGAGTGCGCGCCCCAGTTCGGCGACCGGGCCAGTCACCAGCAGGACCCGGCGGGCCCGCTGGAGGAGGCGCTCCGCGAGGCCAGGCTCGACCTGGCCGAAGGGGCCGACGCCGTCATGGTCAAGCCCGCGCTCGCCTACCTCGACGTCATCCGCCGCTTCCGTGACGAGGTGGACGTGCCCGTCGCCGCCTACCAGGTGAGCGGCGAGTACGCGATGATCGAGGCCGCCGCCGCCAACGGCTGGGTCGACCGCGACCGCATGATCATGGAGTCGCTGGTGTCGATCAAGCGCGCCGGGGCCGACCTGATCCTCACTTACTGGGCGACCGAGGTGGCACGCCGCCTCTAACCATGGGGTTCGGGTCATGTCCTGAGACGTGTGCGTTAGAGTGCCATAAGACGTGCTGGTGTGTCCCGCGTGTGCGCCAGGCCAGGAGACGGGACTGCCTCAGGCACGGTGACTTCGACGGGAGACACCATGGTGGGGGTACCTCTGGCTCGCCGTACCAGAAGGAAACCGCGGCATTCGCGGCTCGACGCCGTCCTCGGCTACGCCGCTCTGGGATGGCCGGCCGTGCCGGGCGCTCACCCGCTGCGCAACGGCCCCCGCGCCTGCTCGTGTGACCGCGTCGGCTGTCCCGACCCGGGCGCCCACCCGCTGTCGCCCGCCTGGAACTTGCAGGCCACGACCGACACGGCGCAGCTCACCCGCTGGTGGCGCAACGACCCCGAGGCCAACGTCATCCTGCCCACCGGCCGCGTGTTCGACGTGTTCGACGTGCCGCTCTCCACCGGCCTGTCGGCCCTCGCCAGGATCGACGCCGCCGGAGCTCCCTCAGGCCCGGTCGCCGCCAACGGCGACCGGGTCCTGTTCTATGTGGCCACCCGCGGCAACCCCGACGACGAGGACGAGTGGTGGTCCTGTCAGCTCGACTGCGACCCGGCCACCATCGAGGACACGCCTGGCCTGCGCTGGCACTGCCGCGACAGCTACGTCCTCGCCCCGCCGTCCACCCTCACCACCGGACAGCCCGTCTCCTGGCTGCGCACCCCCGACGGCCGCCCGCTCCCCGACCCGCTCCGCGTGCTGGAGTGGCTCGCCGACTAACCTGTTTCGCGTGAGCCGTACAAAGAACTCCGACGATCTGTTCGCCCGCGCCAGCGCCGTCGTGCCGGGCGGGGTGAACTCTCCGGTCCGCGCGTTCGGCGCGGTCGGCGGCACGCCGCGCTTCATGGTCTCCGGCCAGGGGCCCTACATCACCGACGCCGACGGCAACCGCTACGTCGACCTGGTGTGCTCGTGGGGTCCGATGATCCTGGGTCACCGGCACCCCGCGGTCGTGGAGGCGGTGGCCGAGGCGGCCTCGCGCGGCTTCTCGTACGGGACCGCGACCCCGGGAGAGGTCGAGCTGGCCGAGGAGATCGTGGCCCGGGTGGCGCCCGTGGAGAAGGTGCGGCTGGTCAGCTCCGGCACCGAGGCGACGATGAGCGCGGTGCGGCTGGCCCGCGGGTTCACCGGCCGGTCCAAGGTCGTCAAGTTCGCCGGCTGCTACCACGGGCACGTCGACGCGCTGCTGGCGTCGGCCGGGTCGGGGGTGGCCACGTTCGGGCTGCCCGACACGCCTGGCGTGACCGGCGCCTCGGCGGCCGACACGATCGTGCTGCCCTACAACGCGATCGACCTGGTCGAGCAGGCCTTCGAGGCGGCGGAGATCGCCTGCGTCATCACCGAGGCGTGCCCGGCCAACATGGGCATCGTGCCGCCGCTCGACGGCTTCAACAGCCGCCTGCGCGAGCTGTGCACCCGCCACGGGGCGCTGCTCATCGTGGACGAGGTCCTGACGGGCTTCCGCGTCTCGCGCTCCGGATGGTACGGGCTGGACCCGGTCGACGCCGACCTGATGACGTTCGGCAAGGTCATGGGCGGAGGGCTCCCGGCGGCGGCGTTCGGCGGGCGCGCCGACGTCATGGCGCATCTGGCTCCCGAGGGTCCCGTCTACCAGGCGGGCACCCTGTCGGGCAACCCGCTGGCCTGCGCCGCCGGGCTGGCCACACTGCGCGCGCTCGACGACGCCGCCTACGCCGAGGTCGGCGCCGCCGCCCGCGCCGTCGCCGAGGCCGCCACCTCGGCGCTGACGGCCGCCGGCGTGCCGCACCGGCTGCAGACGGCGGGCAACCTGTTCTCCATCTTCTTCACCGACCGCCAGGTCACGGACTTCGCCGACGCCCAGACCCAGAGCACCGCGGCCTACAAGGCGTTCTTCCACTCGATGCTGGACCAGGGCGTCTACCTGCCGCCGTCGGCGTACGAGGCGTGGTTCCTGTCCGCCTCCCACGACGACGACGCGCTGAGCCTGGTGGCCGACGCCCTCCCGGCCGCCGCCAAGGCCGCCGCCGCGGCCCTCTGACCCGCACGTGACAGAGGCCCTCCCGGCCAAGGTCCTCGCCCCCCAGGCGCTCCGCGCCACCGAGCTCGGGCTCCTCTCAGCGGGGAGCCCAGCTCCCCTTGGCAAGGGGCCTCCCGGCCCCCTGCACCCCCGAGTGTGAGGCGGGTCTAACCGGAACACGTGAGGCAGGCAACGGCGGGGTGAGACTCGTTGGTGCCGCATGCTCCCAGAGCGCCGACAGCGGGGTGAAGAAGATCCGGTCGCCCGACGGCAGGTTCGTGTCGCCGAGGTGGAGCACGTACCCGGCGCGGAAGCGGTCGCCCAGGTTGTCTCGCAGCCAGCGCAGATACCGGGCGTCGTCCGGCTTCGGCGTGGCCGAAGCCTTGACCTCGATGCCGATGACCGTGCCGTCCCGGCGTTCCAGGATGAAGTCGACCTCGCGTTTGTCCCGATCTCGGTAGTGGCGCAGGGCGACGTGCCGCTGGGCGAACGTCGTCAGTTTGAGCAACTCGGCGAAGACGAACGTTTCGAGTAGCCCGCCGAGTGCCGGGTGGCCTGGGGCCAGCAGGGCGTCGGCGTCCACATCCAGTAGATGGGAAGCCAGACCGCTGTCGGTCACATAGGTCTTCGGAGCGTGCGTCACCCGGGAGGAGAAGTTGTTCGACCAGGCCGGGGCGGAGGCGACGAGGAAGACCGTCTCCAGGTAGGCGAGATAGGAGCGGACGGTCGCCGCGTCGAGCCCGAGACTGTTGGCGAGCTGGGCCAGGACGAGCTGCCCGCCCGCGCGGGCGGCGACCAGCGCGATCAGATCGGGGATCGCGCCGGCCTTGCCGACGTGCGCGAACTCCCGGATGTCGCGGGAGATCACGGTGTCGAGGTAGCCGTGGAACCAATTACTCAGGGCGAGGGGGGAGCTGAGGCGGAGGACCTCGGGATAGCTGCCCTGGCAGATCAGCCGGAGGTAGTCCTCCCGCGTCCAGGCTGACCGCCGCTCGGTTACCGACGTTGGATCGGCGAACACCTGGTCGCAGAAGCCGCCGGTGCCGCCGGTGCGTTCGGCCATGGCGAATGGCCACAGATCGACGAAGACCACCCGTCCCGCGAGAGACTCCGACAGGGTGGGCACACTGAGGAATCGGGTGGATCCGGAGAGGACGAACTGGCCGGGGCGCCAGTCCTCGTCCACGACCTGCTTGATGGCCAGAACCAAGGGGTCGCCGGCGCGCTGGATCTCGTCGATGATGACGGGCTGCGGCTGCTGGCGGGCGAAGGTCCGGGGATCATCGCGGGCGATCGCGAGCTGTGACGGGTCGTCGAGAGTGGCGAAAGTGGCGTCACCGAAGCGCCTGCACGACTGCAGGAGCGTCGTCTTGCCGCACTGGCGTGGGCCGTTGACGACGACGATCCGCAGCTCGTTGAGCAGCTCCTTAAGCCGGCTTGCAGCGAGCCGGGGCACGAGATCCATCTAGTCTCCGAAGTGGGAATTCACGGTCTGCGAGCGCTATTCTCCCAGATCTGCCAGAGATCCAATCCCTGATCCGCGGACGAACTTTTCGCTGATCTGCCGTGCCCTGAGTCGCTATTTCGCGAGCGTGGCTTTCCCTGGTTCGCGGGCACGTGGTTCCGCGATCCGACGGCGTGGGCGGGTGCCCGCGTACAGGACGCCGGTGACGATGAGGACGGCGGCGGCGATGCGGAGCCAGGTGAAGGGCTCGCCGGTGAAGAGGGCGGCCGAGGTCATGCCGAAGACCGGCACGAGGAGCGTGTAGGGGGCGACGGTGGAGGCGTCGTAGCGGCGCAGGAGGAAGCCCCAGACGCCGAAGCCGACGAGTGTCGAGACGAAGGCCACGTACAGGAGGGACAGCCAGCCCTCCAGCGGGGCCGTCAGGGTGGGGACGCCCTCCAGCCAGAGTGACAGGAGCAGGAGCGGCGGCGACGACAGGGCGCTGACCCAGACCATGAAGCGCAGCGAGTCGGGCGGGGCGGCCTTGCGCTGGGCGATGTTGCCGAGGCCCCAGGCCGCGGCGGCGGCGACGCACAGGGCGAAGGCGCCGATCGGGCCGGAGGCGCCGAAGTCGAGCGCCACCAGGGCCAGGCCGCCGAACGCGACGGCCAGGCCCGTCACCCGGCGCGCGGTGAGGCGCTCGCCGAGGAGCGTCACCGCGAACAGGATCGTGAACAGCACCTGCATCTGCAGGACCAGCGAGGTCAGCCCGGCCGGCATGCCGGCCCGCATGCCCACGAGCAGCAGGGCGAACTGGCCGGCGCCGGTCGTCGCGGCGACCGCGGCGATCCAGCGCCAGGGCACGGCCGGGCGGCCGACCAGGAGCAGGGCGGGGAAGGCCGCCATCGCGAACCGCAGGCCCGCGTACAGCAGGGGCGGGAAGTGCTCCAGCCCCACCTGCATGACGACGAAGTTGACCCCCCAGACGGCGGCCAGCCCGATGGCGAGCGCCAGATGAGGGGGTCTCAGCGTGTTCACGGCGATCCTGTGGATCGCGGCTCGGCCCCGGGGTTCATGCGGGGATCTAGGCGGCCTTGCGGACCCGGGCGGCGCGCTGCTCGCGGGCCTGCTCGGCGAGGGTCTTCAGGTACGAGGTGGACTGGAACGACTTCTGCTTCGGCTTAAGGATTCGCATGCAACTATTTTCCAACGCTACAGAGTGAAGGACAAGCGAGACTTTCTACGCTTAACGCTTTAGACTCGCTTACATGTTGGACCTCAACCGGCTCAAGGCCCTCCACGCCGTGCACGTCTACGGCTCCGTCGGAGCCGCCGCCGACGCGCTGATGGTCACCCCCTCGGCCGTGTCGCAGCAGATAGCCAAGCTGGAGCGGGAGACCGGCGCGCGGCTGGTCGAGCGCAACGGGCGCGGGGTGCGGCTGACGGACGCCGCCGGGCTGCTCGCCGAGCACGCGGAGCGCATCCTCGCCCTGGTCGAGACCGCCGAAGCCGACTTCGAGGCGCTGCGCGGCCAGGTCGTCGGCAGGCTCAACGTGGGCGCGTTCCCGACCGCCGCCCGCGGCCTGATGCCGCTCACCCTCGCCGAGCTCCGGCAGCGCCACCCCGACCTGTCGGTGCAACTGTACGAGCGCGAGCCTGAACGGGTGGTCCGCGAGGTCGCCAGGGGAGAGCTCGACCTGGTGGTCGTGCAGGACTGGCTCAACCGGCCGATGCCCATCCCCGACGGCCTGTCCAGGAAGACGCTGCTCGAGGACATCGCCGACGTGGCGCTCCCCGCGAACCACCCGCTGGCCGGCGAACGGGAGATCCAGCTGTCCGCGCTCTGCGGCGAGCGGTGGATCAGCTCCTCGCCCGGCACCATCTGCCACGACTGGCTGGTGTTCACGCTGCGCAGCGCCGAGCTGGAGCCGGAGATCGCCTCCATGGCCGACGAGTACCCCACCCAGCTCGCGCTGGTCGCGGCCGGGCTCGGCTGCGCGATCGTGCCGCGCCTGGGCCGCGACCCGGTGCCGGCGGGCGTCCGGCTGGTCCCCCTGCTGCCGCGCCAGACCCGCCGGATCTACGCGCTCTGGCGCAGCGACGCCGCCCGCCGCCCCGCCATCAGGGCGACGGTCGACGCTCTCGTACGGGCGGGCGAAACCGCGCAGGACGGCTGGATCAGCTGAGCGCGATGGCCACCACGCCGCCGACGATCACGCCCGCGGCCAGCAGGCGGTGGCGCAGCCCGTCCTCGGCGAGCAGCCGCCCGCCCAGCACGACCGCGATCAGCACGCTGATCTCGCGCGCCGGCGCGACCAGGCTCACCGGCGCCCTGGTGAACGCCACCAGCACCAGCAGGTAGGACACGAAGATGAGCACCGCCGCCGTCACGATCGTGCCCCGGTGCGCCCGCCAGGCCGCCGCCATCAGCGCCCGCCGCCGCCCGCGCAGCACGAACGGGGCCAGCACGATCATGCGCCCCACCTCGCCCAGGTAGTTGAGCAGGATCGGCGCCACCGCGAAGGTGCTCACCACCCGCGAGTCCCACACCGTGTAGGCGGCGATGAACACCCCGGTGGCCAGCCCGAACGCCAGCCCTTTCAGGTCCGCCCCGCCGGCGCGCCCGCTCATCAGGAACACCCCGGCGCCCACCAGGAGGATCCCGGCGATCCCCACCGGCGTCGGCCGCTCGCCCAGGAACAGCACCGCCACCAGGCTCGCCAGCATCGGCCCCGTGCCGCGCGCCACCGGGTAGACGATCGACAGGTCGCCGCTGCCGTACCCCCGCTGCAGCAGCAGGAAGTACGCCATGTGGATCGCGGTGCTGACCCCGATCACCGCCAGGTCCGCCCACCCCACCCGGGGCCGCGCCACCAGCAGGAACCCGGCGAACAGCGGGCTCCACACCACCGCGCCCGCCGCCGCCACGAGCCAGACGAACACCAGGCCGTCGACGTGCGCGGCCTTCTTGCTCAGGAGGTTCCACGACGCGTGCGCGACGGCCGCGACCAGGACGAGAACCAGAGCCAGAGGATCCAATCGGCGGCTCCTTCCGGGAGGCCCCGACTTTACTCCGGTGGCGATCAGCCCTGGCGATCAGGGACCGCCGAGCGGATAAGCTGAGGCCACCATGGCTGAAACCACCGTCGTCCACCTGCTGCGCCACGGTGAGGTGCACAATCCCGGCGGCATTCTCTACGGCAGGCTGCCGGGCTACCACCTGTCCGAGACGGGCGAGCTGATGGCCAAGACCGTCGCCAAGGCGGTGTCCGGGCGCGACATCGTGGCCGTCTACAGCTCGCCGCTGGAGCGCGCCCGCGAGACCGCGGCCCCCGTCGCGGCCGCCCACGGGCTTGAGGTGATCATTGAGGAGCGGCTGCTGGAGGCCGGCAACCTGCTCGAAGGCCGGGCCGTCGGGCAGGGGCTGCAGATCCTGCGCAGCCCGCGCAACTACCGCTACTTCTGGAACCCGATGCGTCCTTCCTGGGGCGAGCCCTATCCGGTGATCGTCGCGCGCATGCGCACGGCCATCGACGACGCCAGGGAGGCGGGGCGCGGCCACGAGGTCGTCATGGTCAGCCACCAGCTGCCCATCTGGGCCGTCCGGATGGCGGCGGAGGGCCGGCGCAGGCTCTGGCACGACCCGAGACGCAGGCAGTGCGCCCTGGCCAGCCTGACCTCGTTCACGTTCGAGGGCGACCGGCTCGTCAGCGTCGGCTACAGCGAGCCTGCCGGGTCGATCGACAGGGGCCCCAGCGTGCCGGGCGCCTGACCGCGCCGGTAGAGTTGCAAGCTCTACCGCTTGTAGTACAAGGAGATCTTCCTCCCGTGCGCGCCAAGTCAATCTCCCTGGTCCTCCTCGCCGTTCTGGTGACGGGATGCGCCGGCAGTCAGAGCGGGCAACCGCAGGCGGGCGACACGCGATTCGTCGCGGGCGACGGGAAGATGCAGGTGTTCGAGGCCGCCGACCGCAAGCCCGCGCCGGCGGTCGAGGGCCCGACCCTCGACGGCGGCACGGCCTCGCTGGCCGCGCACCAGGGCAAGGTCGTCGTGATCAACTTCTGGGCGTCCTGGTGCGCGCCCTGCCGGGCCGAGGCCCCGGTGCTCAAGGAGGTCGCGGCCGAGACCAAGGCCGGCGGCGTGGAGTTCATCGGCGTCGACTTCAAGGACCGCAGGGCCGACGCGCTGGCCTTCGAACGCACCGAGGGCACCGGTTACCCAAGCATCTACGACCAGCCGGGCAAGGTCGCCCTGGCCTTCCAGGGCACGGTGCCGCCCGCCGCCATCCCGTCCACGCTCATCATCGACAAGCAGGGCCGGATCGCGGCCAGGGCGCTCGGCGCGGTCCGCTACACCGACCTGAAGAACGCGGTGCTCAAGGTGCGCGATGAGTGACGTCGTCGCCTCCGGCTCCCTGCTGCTGGCCGTGCCGATCGCGTTGCTGGCGGGGCTGGTGTCGTTCCTGTCGCCGTGCGTGCTGCCGCTGGTCCCTGGCTATCTCTCGTACGTGACGGGCATGAGCGACGATCCCAAGCGGGGGCGGCTGGTGCTCGGCACCACGCTGTTCGTGGCCGGGTTCGGGGCCGTGTTCGTGCTCAGCGGCGCCCTGTTCGGCCAGCTCGGCCAGGCCATGCTGGTCAACGCCGACCTGATCACGCGGGTGCTCGGTGTGCTGACGATCCTGCTCGGGCTGGCCTTCATGGGCGTCTTCCCGCAGCTGATGCGCGACGTGCGCATCCACCGGCTGCCCGCCGCCGGGCTCGCCGGGGCGCCGCTGCTCGGCGTGGTGTTCGGGCTCGGCTGGACGCCGTGCATCGGGCCCACCCTGGCCGTGGTGCTCACGCTCGGGCTGAACGAGGGCAGCGCCTCGCGCGGCGCGCTGCTGGCCGTCGCCTACGCGCTGGGGCTCGGGCTGCCGTTCGTCGTCGCCGCCCTGGCCTACAGCAAGGCGCTGCGCACCTTCCGCGCCATCCGCCGCCACTCCCGGCTGATCACCAGGATCGGCGGCGGCATGATGGTGGCCGTCGGGGTGGCCCTGGTCACCGGCCTGTGGGGAGAGATGATCGCGACCATGCAAGGGCTCATCGGCGGATTCAGGCCGGTGATCTGATGACTGTCTCCGACCTGGAGCGGAAGCAGGAGCCGAAGCGGGCAGGGCTGGGCCCGGCGGGCTGGCTCCGCTGGTCTTGGCGCACGCTCACCTCGATGAAGACGGCGCTGCTCCTGCTGTTCCTGTTCGCGCTGGCCAGCATCCCCGGCTCGCTGATCCCGCAGCGCGGAGTCGAGCCCGACCAGGTGGCGCGCCTCTACGACGAGAGCCCGGGCCTGGCCGTCTGGTACGACCGGTTCCAGCTCTTCGACGTCTTCAGCTCCGTCTGGTTCGCCGCCATCTACCTGCTGCTGTTCACCTCGCTGATCGGCTGCATCGTCCCGCGCACCGGCACCTACCTGCGCGAGCTGCGCCGCAAGCCGCCCGCCGCGCCGCGCAACCTGTCCAGGTTGCCCCACCACGCCGCCTTCGAGAGCGACCTGACCGTCGAGGAGGCCGCCCGGCGGCTGCGCAAACTGCGCTTCCGGGTGGTCACCGGAGACGGCTGGGTGGCCGCCGAGAAGGGCTACCTGCGCGAGACCGGCAACCTGCTCTTCCACGTCGCGCTGCTCGGCCTGCTGGCGGCCGTCGGCATCGGCTCCGTGTTCGGCTACCGCGGCAACGTGCTCGTGGTCGAGGGCGACGGGTTCGCCAACACCGTCGCCGCCTACGACCGCTACATGCCGGGGCCGCGGGTCAACGCCGAGTCGCTGGAGCCGTTCGCGTTCGAGCTGAGCGACTTCCAGGCGACCTACCAGGTGGGCGGCGGCAACTCGGGCCAGGAGCTCGACTACTCCGCCCATCTCAAGGTCAACGACTCGCCGGGCGCGCCCGCCCGCGACTACGAGCTGAAGGTCAACGAGCCGCTCGACGTCAACGGCACCCAGACCTACCTCATCGGCCACGGCTACGCCCCCGAGTTCCGGGTCACCGACGGCGAGGGGCAGGTCGCCTTCGAGGGGCCGGTGCCGTGCCTCATCGAGGACAAGCCGACGCTCACCTCCGGATGCGTGGTCAAGGTGCCCGACGCCCAGCCGTCGCAGCTCGGGTTCCTGCTGCGCTTCCTGCCGACCAGCACGCCGCTCACGGACGGCGGTCACGCCTCCTCCTTCCCCGGCGCGGTCGTCCCGGAGGTGCAGGTTCTCGGCGCGTTCAGCGGCGACCTGGGGCTGCGCTCGGGTGTGCCGCAGTCCGTGTACGAGCTCGCCCCGCCCGAGATCATGAAGAAGCTCGACCCGCTGGTGATGGGCGAGGCGGCGGGCGACCCGCTGGCCGTGGGCAAGTCGCTGGAGCTGCCCGGCGGGGCGGGCAAGCTGGAGTTCACCGGCGTCAAGGAGTGGATCACGCTCCAGATCGCCTACGACCCCGGCCGGCTCCCGGCCCTGCTGGCGGCCGGCACGGCCACCATCGCCATCGTGTTCTCGCTCGTGATCCGCCGCCGCCGGGTGTGGGTGCGGGTCAAGGACGGCAGGGCCGACGTGGGTGGGCTCACCCGCACCGAGGGCTCCGCGGCGGGGTTCGCCGAAGAGTTCGACGAGATCGTCAAGGAACTAGCAGGAGACAAGGATGTCCGCTGAGACACTGGCAGAGCTGAGCGACCTGTTCGTGGTCGCCGCCGTCCTGCTCTACCTGGCAGCCATGATCGGGTTCGCCGTCGAGCTCGCGTTCGGCCGGGCGCGCGCCGAGACCCGCCAGGTACGGGGCGGCGCCCGCGTTCCGGTGGGCGTGGGCGCCGAGGGCGACACGCCGCACCCGGGAGAGATCGCGGAGGCGTCAGGCGGAGCCGTGGCCGAAGGGCCCGAGCCGCCGGCCTGGGCGCGCAAGGCCGGCACGGTCGCCCTGGTGATCGCCTGGCTCGGCTGGGCCGCCAACCTGACCGCCATCGCCACGCGCGGCCTGGCCGTCGACCGGTGGCCGTGGGGCAACATGTACGAGTTCGTGGTGGCCATCTGCTTCGCCGCCGTGACCGCGTTCCTGGTCGCCCACCTGCGGCAGAACATCCGCTTCCTCGGCGCCTTCGTCATGGTCTCGGCCGCGCTGGGGCTCGGGCTGGCCGTGCTCAAGTTCTACACGGTGGCGGGGCCGGTGGTGCCGGCGCTCAACTCCTACTGGATCGCCATCCACGTCTCGGCCGCGATCCTGGCCAGCGGCATGTTCGTGCTGGCCGGGGCGTCGGGCGTCCTCTACCTGATCCGCGGTGACGGGCTGTCGCGGCTGCCGTCCAAGGACGACCTGGAGAAGGTCGCGCACAAGGCCATCGTGGTGGCGTTCCCGCTGTGGACGTTCGCCGTCATCGCGGGCGCGCTCTGGGCGGACAAGGCGTGGGGCCGCTACTGGGGCTGGGACCCCAAGGAGGTCTGGTCGTTCATCACCTGGATCGGCTACGCGGCCTACCTCCACGCCCGCGTCACGGCGGGCTGGCGCGGGAACAAGGCGACCATCGTCCAGCTCGTCGCCTTCGCCTGCCTGCTGTTCAACCTGTTCGGCGTGAACATCTTCATCTCCGGGCTCCACAGCTACGCCGACGTCGGCTGAGGCGTACCGCGGGCAGCGGAAAGACACCCGGTGGCGGCGCCGGGTGTCACTTCTGTGGTCGGAGGGGGTCGGCGGGGGGTGTGGGGGAGCCCGTCAGGCCTCGGACTCGCCGCGGAGGCGGCGCTCGAGCTCCTTCAGGAAGTCGGGGTCGTCGTCGGGGCCCTTGGGCATGACCCCGGCCTCACCGGCGACCGGACGTGCCGCGACGACGGCCTTGGGACGGCCGCGCATCATCCAGAAAACGCCGCCGACGATGGGGACCGCGGCGACGATGATCAACCACACGGCTTTGGGGGACTGCTGGACCTCTTCCTCGGGGGTCGTGATGACATCGAACAACGAGAACAGCCAGAAGGCCAGAAGAGCCAGGCCGATTAGAACACCTGCCATGCCCGAACTGTAAGCCATCTTGAGACCGATCGTGCCACCTGATGTCCCATTCAGGATGACTAAGGAAGATCTGCGTCGTACCGTGGAACCCGGTTCCCCCGGGCTGGCGAGAGGTGCGATGGCCATTTCCAGTGACAAGGGACGCCATCGGCGGGGCCGATGGTGGCGGCGCGGGTCCTACCTCTTCTCCCGGCGCACCGAGGCGCCACCCGAGGCGGAGCGCTCGTTCTGGTCCGCCCGCCGCGGCAACCGTACCCGTGAGGTCGACGCCAGGCCGCCGGGCATGGGCGACACCGCGGAGCCGGAACGGTCCCGGCACGCGGGGAAGGACCAGCGTCCCGAGCGCTCGCGCCGTCCGGAGAAGGACCGTGACAAGGACCGGCCGCGCCGCTGGGAGGGACGCGAGCGGCTGTCCGCCGCGGTCGTCGAGGAGCCGCGCTACACCTGGCACGACTTCGAGCTCCTGGACGCCTTACCCCGGGCGCAGCCCAACCGCCCCGACGCGCCGCCGATGGGCGACGGGCTGCGCCACTGCGGCAAGCTGGAGCGGATCCTGCACCGCCAGTGGGACGCCAGGCTGGGCCCGCCGCCCCCCGAGGTGGTCCGGGCCGTGGAGAGTCTGGCGAGGCTGCCCGACCGGCTCAAGGAGAAGCTGGCCGCCGGCCTCGAAGGCATCTACGTCGGCCCCGGCGGCGTCCCCGACCTGGACGACATGGGGTATCTGCGCGGCGCGCCGCTGCCGTCGGGCCGTGCCACCTGGGACATCTGCGCAGGCGCGTACGGCGAGCGCAAGATCGTGGTGGGTGACCGGCCGTCGCCGACGCCCGACGTGATGATGCACGAGGTGGGGCACGCCATCGACGACATCGACTCGGCGTTCGGCGAGTGGGTCTCCGACTCGCCGGACTTCGCGGCGCTGTTCGAGCGGGTGGAGCCGCTGCTGGTGTCCGCGTTCCACCGTCAGGGCGGCGGGCTGGGCCGCAAGGAGTTCTTCGCCGACGCCTTCGCCGCGATCGCCGCGCGCCAGCGTCCGGCCCTGGTGGACATGCTCGGCGGCAACACGCGGCTGGCGCTCGACGTCATGCTGTTCTTCAACAGGCGCTACGGAATCTAGGTGGTAGGCCATGTACGTCATCCGGCTCGCTGACGGCACCCTGAGGGTGCCGCGGAGCCTGGCCAGCGAGGACGGGCGTCTGATCGGCAACGGCTTCGTGGAGATCGGGCCGGACGACCCCGACTACGGCCAATGGCTGCCCGAGTCGGTGACCGAGGAGGAGGCCGCCGAGCGCCGGCGTCGCTGGGTGGAGGAGAACGACGCGCTGGAGCGGGAGTTCCTGGCGTTCAAGGCGGACCAGGACGAGACCTGAGTCCGCCGGAGTGGGGAGAGTGGGCAGGAAGTCTCGCCGGGGCGGGGCGGCTCGGCGGCCTGGCAGGCGCCAGCCACGATCGGCGGTTGGCGCCTTTCACCGTGCTCGCCGCGGGTTGGACCAGTGAGCACGCGGACCGAGGTCCCGTCTCGGTGATCCTGGCTCGCAGGATCACCGACCAGACGGCACGTCAGACGCGCGGGGACTCACCTGCCGGCCTGTCGGCCGTAAGAACGTCCTCGCCTCGGAGAAGGGCGTGCACTTCCGACTCGCGGAAACGCCGGTGCCCTCCGGGGGTGCGGATACTGCTGATGCGGCCTGCCGCAGCCCAGCGCGTAACCGTCTTTGGGTCTACCCGGAAGAGGGCGGCAACCTCTCCAGGGGTCAGCAGACGCTCGCTGCTACTCTCCACCAATCTCTCCCCCTCGCATCCCGCTTCCTGCCAGCGGGCGGACAGGTAACTAGTGTGTCGAGCGAAGCCTGATTTATCCGTGGTTTTCTACAAAGATCACGGGTTGTTATCAGCTGACTGCCCGATTGTTATATGATAGAGCCTCTTTGGGGCTCTCGTGGGTGTTTCTTTACGAAACACCCTAACTGGGAACAGTAGCAGCGCTCGCGCCCGATGCGAAGAGCGAGCGGTGCGAGGGGCCGAGTAATCTCGACACCGTGCATCCCGTTCTCGTTTACACCGCCTCGCGGATCGGCCTGTTCGTCATTGCCTTCGGCGTGTTGTGGCTGACTGGGCTGCAGCACCCCCTGCTCCTGATCGGGGGCGCGTTCCTGGTCAGCGGATTCGCCAGCTTCGTCCTGCTGTCCAAGCAGCGTGACGCGGTGAGCGCCCGCCTCAGCAACAAGCTGGACCGCCCCAAGCCGCAGGACGACTAGGGCAGAGGGAACATGCCAATCCGGGCATGGTACTCCCCACCGAGTCTCGTCGTGTCGCTACCGACAAGTAGTCCTGTGGGATGCGCGTAAAACGCCTTCACGCCGATCCCGCGCTCCCGGCCCGGATTCCAACTCAGCGCCTTTCCGGTGCGCGGATGAATGGCCCCGATGCCCTCGCGCGGCACCGCCCCCGGACCTGCGGAGTCGCGGCCCTGCGGATTGTTCAGCCAGCGCTGGTGGCCGCCCACGTACACGGCCGCGCCGGTGACCGACACCGAGTAGAGCGAGTCGCCGCCGGTGCTGTTGGTCCAGGTGGGTTCGAGGTCCTTGCCGCTCGCGTACGTCTCGAACCGGGCGGCGGTGTCGCACATGCCGCGGCGCGGGCCGCCGGTGGTCACGACCACGAAGTAGCGGCCGTCCGGTGAGACGTCCAGGCCGCGCACGTACCAGGGGAACGCCTCCATGCACGTGCCGGCGTAGACGCCGGTGCGCCACGGGGCGACCCTGGCCACGGGGCGGCTCACGTCCACGACGCCGAGCTGCGGGCGCGAGTGCCCGTCGAGGGTGGTGAAGTTGCCGTCGACCACCAGCCGGTCCTTGGTCAGAGCCAGGGCGTGCACCCTGACCTTCCTGGTGAGCGGCTCGCCGGGGACGACGCCGAAGTCCGCGTCGACCGCGCCGGTGGCGGCGTCCAGCCGGGCCAGGGCGGCACGCGGGCGGGTGAAGTCGCCGCCCGCGTAGAGGTGGGAGCCGCGCAGCGCGAGCGTGGTGACGGCGCCGCCGGACACGCGCGGCTTGAAGGACTTCACCGGCCGGCCGGTGGCCAGGTCGAGCCGGGCCAGGGCGCGGGCCGGGGTGGCGCCGACGACCGAGAAGTCGCCGCCCACGTAGACCGTGCCGTCGGGGCCGGGGGCCAGGCTGTGGACCGTTCCTCCCACGTCGGGGGAGAAGTCGGTCAGCACGCGGCCGGTCCGCAGGTCGTAGGCGAACAGGTTGTCGCGTGCGTACTTGACGGTCCTGGACGCGTCGGCCACCTCGCTGAAGGAGCCGCCGACGACGACGGTGCCGCCGACGACGGTGATGGAGTGGACGATGCCGTCGAGCACGTGAGGGGTGCTGTCGACAGGGTCGGCCGAGACCACGCCGGAATGCGCGGTGGGGGCCGCTGCGATGATCGCCGCCAGGGCGACTCGGGCAAGCATTCAGCAATTCTTAGCAGACGGTAAGTAATCTCGTGGCTACTTTCCGTCAATTGTCGGGTTGGCCATAGGCTTGACTCCATGACGCGCGCTCAACTGGACAAGAAGCCGGGGGAGGTCGCGGCGATGTTCGACCGCACCGCCCGGCGCTACGACCTGGTCAACGACGTGATCTCCCTCGGGCAGGTCAGGCTGTGGCGCAAGGCGGTGGCCCAGGCCGTCGACGCCGGTCCCGGCGAGGTCGTGCTCGACCTCGGAGCCGGCACGGGCATGTCCACCGAGTCCTTCACCGGGCTGGGCGCGCGGGCGATCGCCTCCGACTTCTCGCTCGGCATGCTCCGGGTGGGCGTACGGCGCCGCGGCGGCAACGCGCTGACCGGCGAGGGGATCCCGTTCGTCGCCGGCGACGCGATGCGGCTGCCGTTCGCCGACGACTCGTTCGACGCGGTGACGATCTCGGTCGCGCTGCGCAACGTGCACGACACCGGCCAGGCGCTGCGCGAGATGCTCAGGGTGACCAGGCCGGGAGGGCGGCTGGTGGTCATGGAGTTCTCCCACGTCACCGTGCCGGTGCTGGATCTGGTCTACCGCGAGTATCTGATGAGGATGCTGCCCAAGGTGGCCCAGGTGTTCGGCTCCAACGACGACTCCTACGAGTATCTGGCGGAGTCGATCAGAGACTGGCCCGACCAGCGGAGGCTGGCGCGTACGATTCAGGAAGCCGGCTGGGGGCGCGTCGCCTGGCGCAACCTGACCTGCGGCATCGTGGCCATTCACCGGGGCTTCAAGCCGTCCGTCCCGGAAGCGTGACGACGGACATGATCTACTGGGTCATGAAGGCCCCCCGGCTGCCACTTTGTCCTGGAAAAGGGTTAGACTGACGGGCCGGAAAGTTTGTGAAGAGGTTCACAAAGGACCACGCCCGGATAACACCCCGTTGTAGGACAGGACCAGGCCCGTGACCGTGCCAGCAGCCCGCAAGGCTGACGCCGACGTCATCGTCGTCGGCGCCGGTCCCGCCGGTTCCGCGACCGCCTTCTACCTCGCGCGGGCCGGCCTCGACGTGCTCGTGCTGGAGAAGACCCGGTTCCCCAGGGAGAAGGTCTGCGGCGACGGCCTGACCCCGCGCGCCGTCAAGCAGCTGCTCAACATGGGCGTCGACGTCGACGGCCCCGGCTGGGTCAGGAACAAGGGCCTGCGCGTGGTCGGCGGCGGCCTGCGGTTCGAGCTCGACTGGCCCCAGCTGGAGCGCTTCCCCGACTTCGGCCTCGTCCGCACCCGCCAGGACTTCGACCAGATACTCGCCGCCCACGCGGAGGCGGCCGGCGCGCGCCTGATGCAGGGCGTCACCGTCACCGGCCCGGTGCTCGACGACCGCAGCGGCCACGTCACCGGCGTGACCACCAAGGACGGCGCGACCTACCGCGCCCGCGTGGTGGTGGCCGCCGACGGCAACAGCACCCGCCTGGCCCTCGGCATGGGCCTGCACAAGCGCGAGGACCGCCCGATGGGCGTGGCGGTGCGCACCTACTTCACGAGTCCCCGCCACGACGACGACTACCTCGAGACCTGGCTGGAGCTGTGGGACGAGGAGACGCTGCTGCCCGGCTACGGCTGGGTGTTCGGCGTCGGCGACGGCACCGCCAACGTGGGGCTCGGGCTGCTCAACACCAGCTCCCACTTCGGCAACATCGACTACCGCGACCTGCTCAAGCGGTGGTGCAAGGCCATGCCCGCCGAGTGGGGCTTCACCGAGGAGAACATGACGGCCCCGATCCGCGGCGCCGCCCTCCCGATGGCCTTCAACCGGCAGCCCCACTACACCCGCGGTCTCGTCCTGGTCGGCGACTCCGGCGGGTCGATCAACCCGTTCAACGGCGAGGGCATCGCCTACGCGATGGAGACCGGCGAGATCGCCGCCGAGGTCATCGCCCGCGCGCTCGCCCCCCGCACCACCCCCGCGCAGCGCGAACGCCTGCTGCGCGACTATCCGCGCCTGCTCAAGGACGCCTACGGCGGCTACTTCACCCTGGGCAGGGTGTTCGTCGAAGCGATCGGGAGGCCGGGTGTGATGAGCTTCGGCACCAGGCATGGGCTTCCCCACCCCAGACTGATGCGCTTCGCGCTCAAACTCCTTGGTAATCTCACCGACCGGCGAGGCGATGCGTCAGACAAGATCATCAACGCACTCTCGAAAGTCGCGCCACGAGCATGATTCCCACACTCACCCGGCAAACACTTAGATCTCGCCGCGCGCCCGAGCGCGTGGCGGCGCAAGAGGAGGCGTAGCGATGGACCTTTACGTGCCCATCCTGGTGCTCGCCGTTCTCGCGGGGGGCTTCGCGATCTTCTCGGTCGCCATCGCTCCCTTCACCGGTCCCAAGCGCTGGAACCGCGCCAAGCTCGACGCGTACGAATGCGGTATCGAGCCGACGCCCCAGCCAGTCGGTGGCGGACGGTTCCCGCTGAAATACATGGTCACGGCGATGCTCTTCATCGTCTTCGACATCGAGATCATCTTTCTCTACCCGTGGGCCGTCTCGTTCGCGCCGCTCACCAACGACGCCGGCCAGGTGATCGCCTCTGGCCTGGGCGTGTTCGCGCTCGTGGAGATGCTGCTGTTCATCGTCACCGTCCTGGTCGCCTACGCGTACGTATGGCGCCGTAAGGGTCTGGAGTGGGACTGACATGGGACTCGAAGAGAAACTCCCCAGCGGGTTCATCCTCAGCACGGTCGAGCAGGCCGCCGGCTGGGCACGCAAGAACTCGGTGTGGCCGGCCACGTTCGGCCTCGCCTGCTGCGCCATCGAGCTGATGGCGACCGGCGCCTCCCACTACGACCTCGCGCGCTTCGGCATGGAGCGCGCTTCGGCGACTCCGCGGCAGGCCGACCTGATGATCGTCGCCGGCCGGGTGTCGCAGAAGATGGCGCCGGTGCTGCGGCAGATCTACGACCAGATGGCCGAGCCCAAGTGGGTCATCGCGATGGGCGTGTGCGCCTCCAGCGGCGGCATGTTCAACAACTACGCGATCGTCCAGGGCGTCGACCACGTCGTGCCCGTCGACATCTACCTGCCGGGCTGCCCGCCGCGGCCGGAGATGCTCATCGACGCGATCGTCAAGCTGCACGACAAGATCCAGAACATGAAGTTCGGCGCGCACCGCGCCCAGCAGATCGAGGACCTCGAACTGCGGGCGCTCCGTACGCTGCCGCTGATCGACCAGGGGGCGACCAAGTGACTTCGCCCGACAACCTCCCCGAGGTCCCCGACGCGAAGGTGCCCGACGAGGCACAGGCGCCCGAGCCGGTCGAGGCGCCCGTCGTCCGGCGCGGCATGTTCGGCGTCCACGACTCCGGCGACACCTCCGGCTTCGGCGGGCTGGTCGTCCGCCGCCAGCCGCGGCTGTCAACCCCGCGCCCGTACGGGGGCTACTTCGACGAGATCGTCGACGCACTCGGCATGGACGACGCCATCGAGCGCGTGGTCGTCGACCGCGGCGAGCTGACCCTGCACGTCAAGCGGGAGCGGCTGGTCGAGGTGTGCCAGAAGCTCCGCGACGACCCGGAGCTCCGCTTCGAGCTGTCGCTCGGCGTCTCCGGGGTGCACTACCCGCACCTCGATGGCGAGGAGCTGCACTCCCTCATCCACCTGTGCTCGATGACCCACAACCGCCGGGTGCGCGTCGAGACGAGCTGCCCCGACGCCGACCCGCACATCCCGTCGACCGTCGGCGTCTACCCGACCCACGACTGGCACGAGCGCGAGGCGTACGACTTCTTCGGGATCGTCTACGACGGTCACCCCGCGCTGACCCGGATCATGATGCCCGACGACTGGGACGGCCACCCGCAGCGCAAGGACTACCCGCTGGGCGGCATCCCGGTCGAGTACCGCGGCGCCACGATCCCCTCGCCGGATCACAGGAGGTCATACTCATGAGCACCGCCTACGACGAGGCGACAGAAGGCAAGGTCTACTCGGTCACCGGGGGCGACTGGGACGACGTCGTCACCGGCGTCCGCGAGGGCGACGACGAGCGCCTGGTCGTCAACATGGGCCCGCAGCACCCGTCGACCCACGGCGTGCTCCGGCTGGTCCTCACCCTCGACGGCGAGACGGTCACCGAGGCGCGCAGCGTCATCGGCTACCTCCACACCGGCATCGAGAAGAACATGGAGTACCGCACGTGGACCCAGGGGACCACGTTCGTCACTCGCATGGACTACCTGTCGCCGATCTTCAACGAGACGGCCTACTGCCTGAGCGTCGAGAAGCTGCTGGGCATCGAGGACCGGGTGCCCGACCGGGCCCAGGCGATCCGCGTGATGATGATGGAGCTCAACCGCATCTCCTCTCACCTGGTCGCGATGGGCACGTTCGGCATGGAGCTGGGCGCCACCACGCCCTTCCTGTTCGGCTACCGTGACCGCGAGATGGTCATGGACCTGTTCGAGTACATCACCGGCCTGCGCATGAACCACGCCTACGTGCGGCCCGGCGGCGTGAGCGTCGACCTGCCCGCGGGCGCGGTCGACAAGGTCGGCGAGCTCCTCAAGGAGATGCCCAAGCGGATCAAGGACATCCGCAAGCTCCTCGACGAGAACCCCGTCTACCTGCGCCGCACCCAGGACGTGGCCTACCTCGACCTGACCGGCTGCATGGCGCTCGGCATCACCGGGCCGATCCTGCGGGCCTCGGGCCTGCCGTGGGACCTGCGCAAGACACAGCCCTACTGCGGCTACGAGAACTACGAGTTCGACGTCGCGGTCCAGAAGGGCTGCGACGTGTACTCCCGCTACCTCGTCCGCATGCAGGAGATGGAAGAGTCCCTCAAGATCATCGAGCAGGCCCTGGACCGCATCGCCGGTCCGCTCAAGGGCGACCCGGTGATGATCGAGGACAAGAAGATCGGCTGGCCGGCGCAGCTCGCGCTCGGCCCCGACGGGCTCGGCAACTCGCCCGACCACATCGCGCACATCATGGGCAGCTCGATGGAGGCCCTCATCCACCACTTCAAGCTGGTGACCGAGGGCTTCCGGGTGCCCGCCGGGCAGGCGTACGCGCCGATCGAGTCGCCCAAGGGCGAGCTCGGCGCGCTCGTCGTCAGCGACGGCGGCACCCGCCCCTACCGCGTCCACTTCCGCGAGCCGTCCTTCAACAACCTGCAGGCCATCCCCGCCATGTCGGAGGGCGGGCAGGTCGCAGACGTGATCGCCGCGGTGGCATCAATCGACCCCGTCATGGGAGGTGTGGACCGGTGAGCTACGCACCGGAAGTCCGGGAGCGTCTGGAGAAGGACGCCAAGGAGATCATCGGCCGCTACCCGAAGGCTCGTTCGGCGCTGCTGCCGCTGCTCCACCTCGTGCAGTCGGAAGACGGCTACGTCTCCGACGACGGCCACGAGTTCTGCGCGGAGATCCTCGGCGTCAGCAAGGCCGAGGTCGTCGGCGTGTCGACGTTCTACACGATGTACAAGCGCAAGCCGGCCGGCGACTACCACGTCGGCGTGTGCATCAACGCGCTCTGCGCCGTCATGGGCGGCGACCAGATCTGGGAGGAGCTGACCGAGCACACCGGCATCGGCCACGACGAGACCACCCCTGACGGCAAGGTCTCGCTGGAGCGCCTGGAGTGCAACGCGGCCTGCGACTTCGCCCCGGTCATGATGGTCAACTGGGAGTTCTTCGACAACCAGACCCCCGAGTCGGCCAAGCAGCTCGTCGACGACCTGCGCGACGGCAAGGACATCCGCCCGACCCGCGGGCCGAAGCGGCTGTGCTCGTTCAAGGAGGCCTCGCGCGTGCTGGCCGGGCTGCCCGACGACCAGGCGGGCGAAGGCCCCTCGGCCGCCGGCGCCTCGCTGGAAGGCCTGAAGGTCGCCAAGGCCAACGGATGGAAGGCCCCAGAGGCATGAGTACTACCCTTACTCCGGTCCTGACCGCGAGCTGGGACAGGCCCGACTCCTTCACCATCGACGGCTACGGCCCGTACGAGGCCGCCAAGAAGGCGCTGGGCATGGACCCCGACGCCGTCATCCAGGCCGTCAAGGACTCGGGTCTGCGCGGCCGCGGCGGCGCGGGCTTCCCCACCGGCATGAAGTGGGGCTTCATCCCGCAGGGCGACGGCAAGCCCCACTATCTCGTCGTCAACGCCGACGAGTCGGAGCCGGGCACCTGCAAGGACATCCCGCTGATGATGGCCAACCCGCACTCGCTCATCGAGGGCGTCATCATCACCTCGTACGCGATCCGGGCCAACCACGCCTTCATCTACGTGCGGGGCGAGGTGCTGCACGTGATCAGGCGGCTGCACGCGGCCGTGCGCGAGGCGTACGAGAAGGGTTATCTCGGCACCGACGTCTTCGGCTCCGGCTACGACCTGGAGCTCGTCGTGCACAGCGGCGCGGGCGCCTACATCTGCGGCGAGGAGACCGCGCTGCTCGACTCGCTGGAGGGCTTCAGGGGTCAACCGCGTCTCAAGCCTCCGTTCCCGGCGGTGGCGGGGCTGTACGCCTCGCCGACTGTTGTGAACAACGTGGAGTCTGTGGCGAGTGTTCCCAGCATCATCGCCAACGGCGCCGACTGGTTCGCCTCCATGGGCACCGAGAAGTCCAAGGGCTTCGGCATCTTCTCGCTGAGCGGCCACGTCACGCGGCCCGGCCAGTTCGAGGCGCCGCTCGGCATCACGCTGCGCGAACTGCTCGACATGGCGGGCGGCATCCGCGAGGGACACCGGATCAAGTTCTGGACCCCCGGCGGCTCGTCCACGCCGATCTTCACCGACGAGCACCTCGACGTCCCGCTGGACTTCGAGGCCGTCGGCGCGAAGGGCTCCATGCTCGGCACCCGCGCGCTGCAGATCTTCGACGAGACCACCTGCGTGGTCCGCACCGTGCTGCGCTGGACGGAGTTCTACGCCCACGAGTCGTGCGGCAAGTGCACGCCGTGCCGCGAGGGCACCTACTGGCTCAAGCAGGTGCTCAAGCGCCTGGAGGCCGGCCAGGGCACCGAGGAGGACCTGTCCACGATCACCGACATCGCGGACAACATCCTCGGCCGCTCGTTCTGTGCGCTCGGCGACGGCGCGACCAGCCCGATCCACTCGTCTGTGAAGTACTTCCGCGAGGAGTACCTCAAGCACTTCGAGGTCGGCGGCTGCCCGTTCGACCCGAAGAAGTCCACTCTGTGGGGTGACCGGTGACCACGACCGCTGTAGAGACCAACCTGGTGACCTGCACGATCGACGGGTTCCAGATCAGCGTCCCCAAGGGCACGCTGATCATCCGGGCGGCCGAGCTGCTGGGCATCCAGATCCCCAGGTTCTGCGACCACCCGCTGCTCGACCCGGCGGCCAACTGCCGTCAGTGCCTGGTCGACATCCCCGACGCCGGCAACGGCCGCGGCTTCCCGAAGCCGCAGCCGTCCTGCGCGATCGAGGTCGCCCAGGGCATGGTGGTGCAGACCCAGCTCACCTCGCCGGTCGCCGAGAAGGCGCAGCGCGGGGCGATGGAGTTCCTGCTCATCAACCACCCGCTCGACTGCCCGATGTGCGACAAGGGCGGCGAGTGCCCGCTGCAGAACCAGGCCATGTCCAACGGCCAGGGCGAGTCCCGCTTCCAGGAGAAGAAGCGGACCTTCGCCAAGCCGCTGCCGCTCTCGACCCAGGTGCTGCTCGACCGCGAGCGCTGCATCCAGTGCGCGCGCTGCATCCGGTTCTCCGACCAGATCGCCGGCGACCCGTTCATCGACTTCTTCGAGCGGGGCGCCAAGGAGCAGGTCGGCGTGGCCGACGGCGAGCCTTTCCAGTCCTACTTCTCCGGCAACACGGTGCAGATCTGCCCGGTGGGCGCGCTGACCGGCGCCGCCTACCGGTTCCGGGCCCGCCCGTTCGACCTGGTGTCCACGCCGAGTGCGTGCGAACACTGCGCCTCCGGCTGCGCGCAGCGCACCGACCACCGGCGCGGCAAGGTCACCCGCCGCCTCGCGGGCAACGACCCGCAGGTCAACGAGGAGTGGAACTGCGACAAGGGCCGCTGGGCGTTCACCTACGCCACCCAGCCCGACCGGCTCAGGACGCCGCTGGTCCGCGACGAGGAGGGCGTGCTCGTGCCCACCTCGTGGCCGGAGGCGCTGAGCGTGGCCGCGCAGGGCCTGGCCGCCGCCCGCGGCAAGGCGGGCGTGCTGCTCGGCGGCCGGCTCACGGTCGAGGACGCCTACGCCTACGCCAAGTTCGCCCGCATCGCGCTCGGCAGCAACGACATCGACTTCCGTGCCCGGCCGCACTCCGCCGAGGAGGCCCGCTTCCTCGCGCACGCGGTCGCCGGCACCGGTATCGAGATCTCCTTCACCGACCTGGAGAACGCGCCCGCCGTGGTGCTCGCCGGGTTCGAGCCCGAGGAGGAGTCGCCGAGCGTCTTCCTGCGGCTGCGCAAGGCGTGGCGCAAGCGGGGGCTCCCGGTCACCTCGATCGCCCCGTTCGCCACCAAGAGCCTGGCCAAGATGGGCGGCACGCTCGTCCGCACCGCTCCCGGCGGCGAGGCCGACGCGCTCGGCGAGCTCGCCGGCACGCTGGCCGAGGGCACGATCGTGCTGGCCGGCGAGCGGCTGGCCACGGTCCCCGGCGCGCTGTCCGCCCTGGTGCGGCTGGCCGCCTCGGGGGCCAGGGTCGCCTGGATCCCGCGCCGGGCCGGTGAGCGCGGCGCCGTCGAGGCGGGCGCGCTGCCCAACCTGCTGCCGATCGGCCGGCCGGTCGAGGACGCCACCGCCAGGGCCGAGGTCGCCAGGGCGTGGGGCGTCGCCTCGCTGCCGGAGACGCCGGGCCTCGACACCTCGGGCATCCTCGCCGCCGCCCGTGACGGCGAGCTCGACGCCCTGGTGGTGGCCGGGGTCGACCCGTACGACCTGCCGGACCCGGCGCTGGCGCAGGAGGCGCTGGAGCGGATGCCGTTCATCGTCAGCCTGGAGATCCGCGCGAGCGCGGTCACCGACCGGGCCGACGTGGTGCTGCCCGTCGCCGCCGTCCAGGAGAAGGCCGGCACGTTCGTCAACTGGGAAGGCAGGGGCCGCTCGTTCGAGGCGCCGATCAAGGTGCCCGGCATGCAGAGCGACCTGGCCGTGATCGGCAACCTCGCCGACCGGATGGACGTCCACCTGGGGCTGCCCGACGCGCAGGCCGCCCGCCGCGAGCTGACGTCGATCGGCGCCTGGCGCGGCGACCGCGTCGCCGCCCCGTCCGTCGCCACCCGCGCCCTGCCCGCGCCCGCCGCGGGCCAGGCCCTGCTGGCGACCTGGCACCTGCTGCTCGACGACGGCCGTCTGCAGGACGGCGAGCCGTACCTCGCGGGCACCGCCCGCGCGGCCGAGGCGCTGGTCTCGGCGAGCACGGCGGCGGAGATCGGCGTCGCCGACGGTGACAAGGTCGTCGTCGGCGGGGCCGGCCCCACCGCCGTCACGCTGCCCGTCCGCATCGCCGACCTGCCGGACCGTGTGGTCTGGGTGCCGTCGAACTCGGGCGGCTGCTCGGTCACCCGCGATCTGGGCGCGGTGGCCGGCGACATCGTCACGATCGGGAGCGCCTCATGACCTACGTTCTCGCGGCCGATCCGACCCTTGCCGACTTCGGCAAGGACCCGCTCTGGATCACCATCATCAAGGCCGTGATGCTCTTCGCCTTCATCATGGTCGGCATCCTGCTCGGCGTCTGGTTCGAGCGGAAGCTGATCTCCAGGATGCAGCACCGCTACGGCCCGAACCGCGCGGGCAAGTTCGGCATCCTGCAGTCCGTCGCCGACGGCCTGAAGATGGGGCTCAAGGAGGACCTGACCCCGCGGACGGTGGACAAGGCGCTCTACCTGATGGCCCCGATCATCATGGTGGTGCCGGCCTTCCTGGCCTTCTCCGTCATGCCGTTCGGGCCGATGGTCAACCTGTTCGGCGTGCAGACGCCGCTGCAGCTGCTCGACCTGCCGGTGGCGGTGCTGTTCGTGCTCGCCATGGGCGCCGTGTCGGTCTACGGCGTGGTGCTCGCCGGATGGTCCTCGCGCTCGCCGTACGCGCTGCTCGGCGGCCTGCGCTCGGCGGCCCAGGTGGTCTCGTACGAGATCGCGATGGGCCTGTCGTTCGTGGCCATCTTCCTGTTCGCCGGCACGCTGTCCACCTCGGAGATCGTCGCGGCGCAGCAGCAGACCTGGTTCGCGGTGCTGCTCATCCCGTCGTTCCTGATCTACGTGGTCACCATGTTCGGCGAGGCGGCCCGCATCCCGTTCGACCTGCCCGAGAGTGAGGGTGAGCTGGTCGGCGGCTTCCAGACGGAGTACTCCTCGTCGCTGAAGTTCGCGCTGATCATGATGGGCGAGTACGTCCACACCTTCACCGCCTCCGGCATCGCCGTGACGCTGTTCCTCGGCGGCTGGCGGGCGCCGTTCCCCATCTCGCTGTGGGAGGGCGCCAACGTCGGCTGGTTGCCGGTGCTGTGGTTCATCATCAAGTTCATCCTGGTGTTCTGCTTCATCGTGTGGGTGCGGGCCTCGCTGCCGCGCATCCGCTACGACCAGCTGATGTCGCTCGGCTGGAAGGTGCTGATCCCGGTCAACCTGGCGTGGATCCTGCTCGTCGCCGCCGTGCGCAACGTGATCTTCGTCCGCAACGGCACCTTCGACGGCGACATCTACCTCTCCGCGGGGATGGGCGTGATCATCGTGATCGGCGCGCTGGCGATCTGGATGCGGTTCGACACCGTCAACCAACGGCGCAAGGAAGCCAAGAAGGCGGAGGTCGAGGCCGAGTTCGAGGAACTGTCCAAGGAGCCGGCAGCCGGTGGCTTCCCTGTGCCGCCGCTTGATCTGCCGCACTACCACGGGGCGCAGCACAAGGAGATTCCCAGTGGGACTAACTGATTGGCTGAACCCCGTCAAGGGCTTCGGGGTCACCTTCCACACGATGTTCAAGAAGCCCGTCACGACCAACTACCCGGAGGTCAAGAAGCCGACGGCTCCTCGCTTCCACGGTCGCCACCAGCTCAACCGCTGGCCCGACGGCCTGGAGAAGTGCGTGGGGTGCGAGCTGTGCGCCTGGGCGTGTCCGGCCGACGCGATCTACGTCGAAGGCGCGGACAACACCGAGGACGAACGCTACTCTCCGGGCGAGCGTTACGGGCGCACGTACCAGATCAACTACCTGCGGTGCATCCTCTGCGGGCTGTGCATCGAGGCGTGCCCGACCCGGGCGCTCACGATGACCAACGAGTACGAACTCGCCGACGGCAGCCGTGAGGCACTGATCTTCACCAAGGAGATGCTCCTGGCCCCGCTCACGCAGGGCATGGAGCAGCCGCCGCACCCGATGCGCCTGGGCGAGACGGAAGAGGACTACTACCGGCTGGGACGGACCAATGGGTGAGACCATCACTTTCTGGGTGCTCGCCGTCGTGTCCGTCGGCGCGGCTCTCGGCGTGGTCTTCAACCGGAAGGCCGTCTACTCGGCGCTGATGCTCGGCACCGTGATGCTCTGCCTGGCGGTCCTGTACGCGGTGCAGGAAGCGCCGTTCCTGGCCGCGGTGCAGATCATCGTCTACACCGGCGCCGTCATGATGCTGTTCCTGTTCACGCTCATGCTGGTCGGGGTCGACACCTCCGACTCGCTGGTCGAGACACTGCGGGGGCAGCGGTTCTGGGCGATCATCGCCGGGATCGGCTTCGCCGGGCTGATCGTGCTGGCCCTCGGCAACGCGGTCTTCAGCTCGCAGGCGGGGCTCGCCGCCGCCACCGCGCAGGGCGGATACATCCGCTCGATCGCGCTGCTGCTGTTCACCAAGTACGTGTTCGCGTTCGAGGTCACCTCGGCGCTGCTCATCACCGCCGCGCTCGCCGCGATGGTGCTGGCGCACCGCGAGCGGGTCGCCAAGAAGGCCACGCAGAAGGACCTGTCCAAGGCGCGCTTCCTCGGCGACCGGCCGACGCCGCTGCCGGGTCCCGGCACGTACGCCAGGAACAACGCGGTCGACATGCCGGCGCTGCTGCCCGACGGCTCGGTCTCCGAGGAGTCGGTCAACCCGTACATCGCCCGCTACGACGTCGAGCAGGACCGGCTGCCTAAGGACCCGAAGTTCGCCGAGGCCATCCGGCAACGGGCCGAGGAGGAGTCCGAGTGACCACGAATTACCTCATCCTGTCGGGCCTGCTGTTCTCGATCGGCGCGGTCGGCGTGCTGATCCGGCGCAACGCGATCGTGGTGTTCATGTGCATTGAGCTCATGCTCAACGCCTGCAACCTCGCCTTCGTCACGTTCGCCAGGCAGGTCGGCAACCTGGAAGGCCAGATCGTCGCGTTCTTCGTGATGGTGGTGGCCGCGGCCGAGGTCGTGGTCGGCCTGGCCATCATCGTGACGATCTTCCGAACCCGCAGGTCCGCGTCCGTCGACGACGCGAACCTGCTGAAGTACTAAGAGGTGACTGGTGGATCCCGTTGAGATCATCCAGCACACCACCGGTGGCGTGATCGGGCTGTCCTGGCTGATGATCGCCTTCCCCTTGGTGGGGGCGACCATCCTGCTGGTGTTCAACCGTTACACCAACCGGTGGGGCCATCTGCTGGGCGTGGCCATGTCCCTCGCCTCGTTCGTCGTGGCGGTGCTGGCGTTCGTCGAACTGCTCGGGCTCCCCGAGGCGCAGCGCCGCCAGGCGGTGCACCTGTGGGAGTTCATCCCGGGCATGGTGGACATGGGGTTGCTCATCGACCCCCTGTCGGTCGCTTTCGCGTTGCTGATCACCGGTGTCGGATCGCTGATCCACATCTACTCGATCGGCTACATGTCGCACGACCCCGACCGGCGCAGGTTCTTCGCCTACCTGAACCTGTTCGTCGCGGCCATGCTCCTGCTGGTGCTGGCCGACAACTATGTCGGCCTGTTCATCGGCTGGGAGGGCGTCGGCCTGGCGTCCTACCTGCTGATCGGGTTCTGGCAGTTCAAGCCGTCGGCCGCGGTCGCGGCCAAGAAGGCGTTCGTGGTCAACCGCGTGGGTGACTTCGGGCTGCTGGTCGGCATGTTCCTGATCTGGACCACGTTCGGCACGCTCGCCTTCGCCGAGCTGAAGCCCATCACGGCGGAGAACCCGACCACACTGGCCATCGGCCTGCTCCTGCTGCTCGGCGCGTGCGGCAAGTCCGCCCAGCTCCCGCTGCAGTCGTGGCTCCTGGACGCGATGGAGGGCCCGACCCCGGTCTCGGCCCTCATCCACGCGGCGACCATGGTCACCGCCGGCGTCTACCTGGTGGTCCGCTCCGGCGCGTTCTTCTTCCCCGAGGGGTCGGGCGCGGCGCTCGCCGTCGCCGTCGTCGGTGCGGCCACGCTGCTGGCCGGTGCGATCATCGGGTGCGCGAAGGACGACATCAAGAAGGGCCTCGCCGGCTCCACGATGTCGCAGATCGGCTACATGATGCTGGGCGCGGGTCTCGGCCCGGTGGGCTACGCCTTCGCCATCGGCCACCTGATCACGCACGGCTTCTTCAAGGCCGACCTGTTCCTCGGCGCCGGCTCGGTCATGCACGGCATGAACGACGAGGTGAACATGCGCAAGTACGGCGGGCTCCGCACGTACATGCCGGTCACCTTCGCCACGTTCTTCATCGGCTACCTTGCGATCATCGGGTTCCCGCTGCTTTCCGGCTACTTCACCAAGGAAGGCATCATCGAGACCGCGGTGCACGCGCAGCCGATCCTCGGCTGGCTGGCCGTGGCCGGCGCCGGCATCACCGGCTTCTACATGTCGCGGATGGTCTTCATGACCTTCTTCGGCGAGAAGCGCTGGGAGAAGGACGCCCACCCGCATGAGTCGCCGACCGTCATGACGGTGCCGCTCATCGTGCTGTCGATCGGGTCGATCTTCCTGGGCGGCTACCTGATCCTGAGCAACCGGCTCATGGACTGGCTGGCCCCCGCGGTCGGCGCTCCCGCTGCGAGGCCGGAGTTCCACTTCACCAGCACCACCGGCCTCGCCACGCTGGCGCTGGTCGCGGTCGGCGCGGCGTTCGCCTGGTACAAGTACGGGCGCGCCGAGGTGCCCGCCGTGCAGCCGCGCGGCTCGTTCCTCACCACGTTCGCCCGGCGCGACCTGTACGGTGACGCGATCAACGAGTCGCTGATCATGCGTCCCGGCCAGTGGCTGACCCGCCTCGCGGTGTTCTTCGACAACCGCGGCATCGACGGCGTGGTCAACGGGCTGGCCGCGGGAATCGGCGGCAGCTCCGGGCGCCTGCGCAGGCTCCAGACGGGCTTCGCCAGAACCTACGCGCTGTCCATCCTGTTCGGTGCCGCCATCCTGACCGGCGCCCTGCTCCTCGTAGGGAACATCTGATGTCGTCACTCTGGCTCCCGATACTCATGGCGGTGCCCGTCCTGGGCGCCATCGTGGTGGCCCTGCTCCCGAAGGGCAGCACCACCCTGGCCAAGCAGGTCACGCTGCTGGTCTCCCTGGTGGTGCTGGCCCTGACGCTGGTGATGGCGTTCCAGTTCCCGAACGCCGCCGGTGAGCGCTTCAAGTTCGAGGCCACGTACGACTGGATCCCGAGCTTCGGGGTGCACTTCGGCGTCGGCGTCGACGGCATCGCGCTGGTGCTGATCGCGCTGTCGGCGGTGCTGGTGCCGATCGTGGTGCTGGCCTCCTGGCACGACGCCGACGGGGTCAAGGCCGCCGACGGCACCGTGGTGGCGCCCAAGCGCTCGGTGAAGACGTACTTCTCGCTGCTGCTCGTGCTCGAGGCGATGATGATCGGCGTCTTCGCGGCGACCGACGTCTTCCTGTTCTACGTCTTCTTCGAAGCCATGCTGATCCCGATGTACTTCATGATCGGGTCGTACGGCGGGGCCCAGCGGTCCTACGCGGCCGTCAAGTTCCTGCTGTACTCGCTTTTCGGCGGCCTGCTCATGCTGGTCGCGGTCATCGGGCTGTACGTGGTCGCGGGCAAGGGGACGTTCATGTTCCCCGAGCTCGTCGGCGCCATCCAGGACCCGGCCACGCAGAAGTGGCTGTTCGCCGGGTTCTTCATCGCCTTCGCCATCAAGGCGCCGCTCTGGCCGGTGCACACCTGGCTGCCCGACGCGGCGGCCCAGGCACCCGCCGGCGCCGCGGTGCTGCTGGTCGGCGTGCTCGACAAGGTGGGCACGTTCGGCATGCTCCGCTTCTGCCTGGAGCTGTTCCCGGACGCGGCCAAGGCGTTCACCACGCCGATCATCGTGCTCGCGGTCATCAGCATCATCTACGGCGCGATCGTGGCCATCGGGCAGACCGACATGAAGCGGCTCATCGCCTACACGTCGATCTCCCACTTCGGGTTCATCGTCATGGGCGTGTTCGCGATGTCCCAGGTCGCCCAGGCCGGGGCCGCGCTCTACATGGTCAACCACGGCTTCGCGACCGGGGCGCTGTTCCTGGCGGCCGGGTTCCTCATCGCCAGGCGCGGCTCGCCGCACATCGCCGACTACGGCGGCGTCCAGAAGGTCACGCCGGTGCTCGCCGGCTTCTTCCTGGTCGCCGGTCTGGCCGGGCTCTCCCTGCCGGGGCTGTCGTCGTTCGTCAGCGAGTTCATGGTGATGATCGGCACCTACTCCAGCGAGGCGTTCGGCTCCGGCGCGCTGGCCGCGGCGGCGATCGTCTCCGCGCTGGCCGTCATCCTGGCCGCCGTCTACATCCTGTGGATGGTGCAGCGGGCGCTGAACGGCCCCACCGCCGAGCCGGTCAAGGCGTTCAAGGACCTGAACGCCCGCGAGGTGTGGGTCCTGGCGCCGCTCGTCGCGCTGATCATCGGCTTCGGGTTCTTCCCCAAGCCGCTGCTGGACGTGATCAACCCGGCCGTGACCTCCACCCTGGTCAACGTCCAGGTGCACAACCCGGGCGTCGCTGAGAAGGGAGCCGGGCAGTGAACCCGACCATCGAGTTCCCGACGATCGAGTACGCCACGCTGGCGCCGCTGCTGTTGGTCTTCGGCGCGGCGATCCTCGGCGTGCTCGTGGAGGCGTTCGCGCCTCGCTACCTGCGCAAGTCGTTCCAGGTTCCGCTCACCCTGCTCTCCCTGATCGGCGCGTTCGCGCTGGTCATCGTGCAGGTCGTCAGGGGTGACCTGCCGACCGCGCCGGTCGCCATGGGCGCGCTCGCCATCGACGGGCCCACGCTGTTCATCTGGGGCGTCATCCTCGTCCTGTCCGCCGTGTGCGTGCTGCTGATCAACGACGAGGGCCACTTCGTCGCCTCGGCCGCGTCCGTGCCGGGCAGCGCCGACGAGGAGGGGGCCGAGCGGGCCGGCCACGAGCACACCGAGGTCTACCCGCTGGCGCTGTTCGCGGTGGGCGGCATGCTCATGTTCCCCGCCGCGAACGACCTGCTGACGATGTTCGTCGGCCTGGAAGTCATGTCCCTGCCGCTCTACCTGCTGTGCGGCCTGGCCCGCCGGCGCCGTCTGCTGTCGCAGGAGGCGTCGATGAAGTACTTCCTGCTCGGCGCGTTCTCCTCGGCGTTCTTCCTGTACGGCGCCGCCATGGTCTACGGCTACGCCGGCACCGTGTCCTTCGCCGGCATCAGCCAGGCGATGGCGCAGGGCGCGCTGCTCGACCCGCTGCTGCTGCTCGGGTTCTCGCTGCTCGGCGTCGGCCTGCTGTTCAAGATCGGTGCGGCCCCGTTCCAGGCGTGGAAGCCGGACGTCTACCAGGGCGCGCCGACGCCGATCACCGCGCTCATGGCCTCCGGCACGCTCGTTTCGGCCGTCGGCGCCCTGCTGCGGGTGTTCTGGGTCGGTCTGGGCAACCTCGACTGGAACTGGCGTCCGGTGCTGTGGGTCGTCGCCGCGCTGACGATGATGGTCGGCGCCGTGATCGCCATCACGCAGACCGACATCAAGCGGATGCTCGCCTACTCCTCCATCGCGCACGCCGGCTTCCTGCTGGTGGGCGTGCTGGCGACGTACGACACCGGGGCGGGCAACGCCGTCTCGCTGCAGGCGATCCTGTTCTACCTGCTGGTGTACGGCGTCGCGACCGTGGGCGCGTTCGCCATCGTCACGCTCGTGCGCGACCCCGGCGGCGAGGCCAACCACCTGTCGCGCTGGGCGGGCCTGGGCAAGCGGGCGCCGATCCTGTCCGGGGTGTTCGCCTTCTTCCTGCTGGCCTTCGCCGGGATCCCGCTCACCAGCGGGTTCTTCGGCAAGTACGCGCTGTTCACGGCGGCCATCGGGAGCGGCCAGGAGGCCGGCGACTCGCTGGGCGCCTGGATGACCGGGCTGGTCGTGGTGGGCGTCATCGCCTCGGCGATCGCGGCGTTCTTCTACGTCCGCGTGATCGTGCTGATGTTCTTCAACGAGCCGGCGGCCGACGGCCCGGCCATCGCGGTGCCGAGTACGGGCACTGTGACCGTCATCACGCTCTCGCTGCTGGTTACCGTAGGAGTCGGGGTGTTCCCGGAGCCCGTGCTCCAGCTCGCCAACACGGCTGCTTCCAGCCTTTTCATTAGATAAGGGGAAACATATGTCCGCGCCTCCCGTTGTTGACCTTCCTATCGAAGACGAGCGGCTGGCGCAGGACGTGGCCAATGGTCTGGCCGCGGTCGAGAAGCTGCTGCGCTCGTCGGTGGAGAGCGAGGACGCCTTCGTCACGGAGGCGTCCAAGCACCTCATCGAGGCCGGCGGCAAGCGCTTCCGCACGTTGATGGTGCTGCTGGCCGCGCAGTTCGGCGACCCGTCGGCGCCGGGCGTGGTGCCCGGCGCCGTGGTCATCGAGCTGACCCACCTCGGCTCGCTCTACCACGACGACGTCATGGACGAGGCGCGGGTGCGCCGCGGCTCGCCGTCGGCCAACGCGCGGTGGGACAACACCGTGGCGATCCTGACCGGCGACTACCTGTTCGCCCAGGCCTCCGACCTGCTCGCCGACCTCGGGCCCGAGCTGATCAGGATCCAGGCGCAGACGTTCTCCCGCCTGGTGCGCGGGCAGATCCGCGAGACCGTCGGGGCCCGCGCGGGCGACGACGCGGTCGCCCACTACATCCAGGTGCTCGGCGACAAGACCGGCTCGCTCATCGCGGCGGCCGGCCGGTTCGGCGCGCTGCTGTCGGGCGCGCCGGCGGACGTCGAGGAGCGGCTCAGCCGGGCCTGCGAGGCCATCGGCGTGGCGTGGCAGCTCGGCGACGACCTGCTGGACGTGGCCTCGTCCTCCCGGCAGTCGGGCAAGACGCCCGGCACCGACCTGCGCGAGGGCATCAGGACCCTGCCGGTGCTCTACGTGCTGGCCGACGACCCGTCGTCGCGGCTGGGGGAGCTGCTCTCCGGGCCGGTGGCGGAGGACGACCTGGACGAGGCGCTGACGCTGCTGCGGGCCCACCCGGGGATGGCGCGGGCCCGGGGCGACCTGGACGCCTGGGTGGACCGGGCTCGGGCCGACATCAGCGGCCTTCCCGACATCCCGGCCAAGTCCGCATTTTTGACGCTATGTGACTACGTGGTCGAGCGATCTGGCTGACCTGCCGATGCGGGCGGCCCGCGCCGCCCGCAAGCTGTCGTACGTGAAGATGGCCAGCGCCAGCCACACGATCGAGAACCCGATCCACCGGCTCGGCGGCATCGTCTCCTTCGCGATCAGCACCCCACACAGGAACTGCAGCACCGGCGCGATGTACTGCAGCAGCCCGATCGTGCTGAGCGGCACCCTGATGGCCGAGGCGGTGAAGCACAGCAGCGGCACCGCCGTGATCACCCCCGCGCCGACCATCAGCACCACGTGCCACGGCCCCAGGTCCACGAACGTCCCCTGTCCCGACGCCTCCAGGAACCCGATGTACGCGACCGCGGGCACCAGCAGCAGCAGCGTCTCCACCGTCAGGCTCTCGGCCGCGCCCACGTTCGCCTGCTTCTTGATCAGCCCGTACAGACCGAACGAGAAGGCGAGCACCAGCGCCAGATACGGCAGCCTGCCGTAGTTCGTCGTCAGCACGATCACGGCCAGCGCGCCGAACCCCACCGCCGTCCACTGCAGCGGCCGCAGCCGCTCGCGCAGCAGCACCACCCCGAACAGCACGCTCACCAGCGGGTTGATGAAGTATCCGAGGGCGGCCTCCACCACGTGACCGGTGTTGACCGCGTAGATGTAGGTCCCCCAGTTGACCGTGATGATCAGGGCGGCCAGGGCCAGCAGGGCGAGCTTGCGCGGCTGCCGGACGATCTCCTTGATCCACGACCAGTATCTGCGCACGGCCAGCACCGCGACCACGGTGATCAGCGACCACACCATCCGGTGGGCCAGGATCTCGACGGCCCCGGCGGGCTTGAGCAGCGGCCAGTAGAGGGGGAACAGGCCCCACATCGCATACGCGGCCACGCCATACAAGACACCGCGCCGTAGTTCAGGCATGAAACACATCTTCGGGCATGACTACCTTTGAGCACAAATGCGAGGATCTTCACGGAAATATGTAGCGATGGTTAACCGTTGCAGCCTCTGTACAGTGGACTGCGGAGGTGCATTCTGATGGGCTGGCTGTTCGGAACCAAGGCGACCATGGTCACTCCCGACGAGGCCCTGACGGGCCGGCAGGAGCCGATCCCCGTCCCGGCCCGCCATGCGGTCCTGGACGCCCCTCTCGCCCCGCCCTACCCCGACGGCTACGAGATCGCCGACTTCGGCCTCGGCTGCTTCTGGGGCGCCGAGCGCAAGTTCTGGCAGACCCCCGGCGTCTACACCACCGCCGCCGGCTACCAGGGCGGCTACACGCCCAACCCCACGTACGAAGAGGTCTGCTCCGGGCGCACCGGACACACCGAGGTCGTCCGGGTCGTCTACAACCCGGCCGAGATCTCGTACGAGCAGCTTCTCAAGGTCTTCTGGGAGTCCCACGACCCGACGCAGGGCATGCGCCAGGGCAACGACGTCGGCACCCAGTACCGCTCGGCGATCTACTACCACGGGCCGTCGCAGCAGGCGGCCGCGGAGGCATCGCGGGACGCGTACGGGAAGGTGCTGGCCCAGGCGGGGTACGGGGGGATCACGACGGAACTGGCACCGGCGAAGCCGTTCTACTTTGCCGAGGATTATCACCAGCAGTACCTCCACCGCAACAAAAACGGCTACTGCGGGATCGGCGGCACGGGCGTGGCCTGTCCGGTGGGTTTGACCTCCGGCGAGGCGTAGACCTGCGGAGATAGCTAGATCCTGGCCCGTGGTCGCCCGGCACATCCGGCGTCGATCATGGGCCAAAGCCGTCTTCGGCGACAACCTTCCTTACAGGTTCAAGGGCGTGCCGCCTGCGGCGGCCCGCCGCGCGTCGGACGGTCGCTGGCCGCGCTGCGGCCTAGGGGCCGGTCGCGGCCAGCACCGCCACGCGCTCATGATCGAGCAGGACCAATCGAGTCGAGTCGCCGAGGCAAGGGGGCTCTGCAACTAACTCCTGGGGCGTGAGGGTGCTTAGACGTCGATCGAACGACGGGAGCGGTGTCTCCGGAGTGCTGGTCAGTTGGCTCATCATACATAGCGGATAGGGCGAAGGTGTTACGCTGATCAATGAAGTTTGGGCTGAACCAACAGACACGCTCAGCCAGTATGACGAGAGCCGAGGGGTGTTTATGGAGCCAAGCGCGATTGATATCGATCCGTCGGATAACGACGAATTCCCTGAGCCTCTCGATCTTTCTATTGGCGAGCGCAAGCTTGTAACTCAACCCTATGATTACTCGGTGGATCAGCTTACTTCCCACGTACATAAGAAGAAAATCGTTCTCATGGATGTCCCGTATCAGCGGGAGTATGTGTGGGATGATGCTAAAGCCAGTCGACTGATCGAATCCCTGCTCCTCAACGTGCCGATTCCTGTATGCTATTTTGCAGAGGACGAAGACGGCACCTGGGAGGTTATCGATGGCCTGCAGAGAGTTCAGTCTATCGTACGCTTTCTGGAGAATAAATTCTTTCTGAGAGGTCTTTCCGTTCTAACCGAACTTAATGGGAAGACATTTTCAGAGATGCCGACACGGGATCAGCGTAGGGTTGAATCTCGCACGTTGAGATTCGTCGTCATCACGGATGAGTCTCATCCAGACATCAAGTTCGACGTCTTCGAGCGCCTCAATACGGGGGCAGTGAAACTCCTGCCTCATGAATTGCGTAACTGCATATATCGTGGGACGTTGAACGACTTCCTCCACGAGCTGGCATCTGACGATTCTTTCCGTGCCACTTTGGGACGTGCGAAAGATTCGAGGATGCGAGACGAAGAGATGATTCTTCGCTTCTTTGCTCTTTATGAGGACCTCCCTGGATATAAGCCTCCGGTCACGCAGTTCCTTAACGAATACATGAGGAAGAACCGGAAAAATACTCCTGGTGCAGAGGCCGTAGCGGTGTTCAAGGAGACGATGCATACGGTCCAGAGCATCTTCGGATCAAGGGCTTATCGAATTCAGAGAGAGGGGAAGTTCTCCTCAAACATCAATCGTGCACTTTTCGATGCGGTCAGCTTGAGCCTGGCTTTTGCCGATCGTGCTGCGGCAGAGCGCAAAGCAAACGAGCTCACGCAGGCCCATCTAGTGCTCCTGCAAGATGCTGACTTTTCAGCTCGCATAGCGCGTGCAACAGCAGATAGAACCAGGATGCATGGTCGCGTGAGAATGTACACAGACATGTTGGTCCGCCTTGGCATCCCTTCCTCGCTCCCGCATCTGCCAGAAGAATGATTCCAGAAGCGCTTCAAAATCTCGAAGGACGTTTAGGCGAGATACGTCTACTCTCGGGAATGGACCCGCTCCGAGATGGTGGATCTTCGGATCCAACCAGAAGTAGTGCCATAAATCGTGCCTGCATTGTGCTTTTATCTGCACACTTGGAGGGTTTTCTCGAGGATTTGGTTACCGAGGCAATCGATCTCCTCGTGGCTAACGGGGCGCAAGTTGATAGGCTCCCATTGTGCTTCCGCAGCATGCACGTCGAAGAGCATCTCCGCGAGATTGAGTCAATCAAGGACAGGAACTCACGAGCTCCCCGTATAGCGCGTATGTTTGAGGCAGAGTCGAAGCTTTGGGTTGCCGGAAGTCAGTTGACTGCGACCATGGTTCGAGCCAAAACGATATGCGGGCAGATGGATAATCCGGGCTCTCGCCAAATACAGCAATTCTTGCAGCTCTTGGATGTTGACATCAGGGGCTATCTGCAGACGGTTGGTCAAGGCGATATGTTGGATCGAATTAATGGTCTCATATCTCGCCGTAATGCCATTGCTCATGGCGAAGTAAGCGCTTCGGCCACGCATACTGACGTTGACTATTATGTGGCGCTGGTTGATGATCTGGCGAAAGTGATCGTGGAGGCTGTGGGAGAGTCCATTCAAGATATTTGTCTTCTTACCGCGCGTCCATGGTAGGAGCTGATGTGATTCATGTGGCGGCCCGGCTGATGACGCCTGCCTGAGGCTGCCGCCCCGCTTCCGGTGCTCGGGCCTGGAGGCCCTGCGCTCCGGGTCGGGTTGCCATCGAATTACCTGCCTACCGGTGGTTGCCGTGACTTCTGGTGCCTGATCTCAGCCTGGAGATGCCCGGCCAGTTCCTCCAAGGTTTCTCCGCAACGGATGTTCGAGAGGCCGCTGATCTTGGGCATGAAGTTGACTCGCATGGCGACCCAGCCGCCAGACATGTCGATGATCTGCCAGCCGGGGAATCTCCTGAGCACTTGCTGCACGGTCAAGGGCACGGCTGCGCTCCGGCGATCAGTGACGAGAGCGGATGCGACATGCGTAGTTGCGTGTAGCGAAGGGCAACGCGGTGGGCGGCGCGGGCCGGCTGGGTGAAGGGGTGTCCGGCGTAGATCGGTCGGTGGCTGCGGGGGTTCCAACCGGTGCGCCACCAGTACGTGCCGTCCGCGCACCAAACGATCAGACCGACCCAGACCGACACCATGGGCGTGCCAAAGTCGTGATGGACGTCGGCAGTGATTCCCTCGTCCGCAAGGGCGGCGGCCAGTTGTTGCGCGGCGGTCAAAGGATGAGGCGGCAGTTCGTTCATGTACTGAGCGTTGCCGTCATGAAACAGCAGGTGAACGGCCTAGTGCTGCTGGTGGTACGGGTATTCCCGTCACGAATATCGGTACGGCCGAGGTCGGCGGCTTAACCTAGCGTTGTGACCCAGATACCGCCGCAGTTCTGGTCCGGGCCAGTCGTGGCCGCCGCTCTCGCCGAGTGCGATCTACCCACCATCCTCGAAGAGGTGCGGCGGGCGCACGGTTGGACGCAGGGCCAGCTCGCTGAGGCGGTCGGCTACTCCCAGAGTTGGGTGTCCAAGGTGTTGCGTGGTCGTCAGCCGCTCACTGTGGACCAGGTTCGGGAGATATCCATCCAGATCGGGGTGCCGCTTCACTTGCTCCGATTCGGAGCCCGAGGGGATGACGATCCGACGAAGCGCAGAGATTTCGGCAAGGCGGTGGCATTGACCGCGCTGGCAGGGGTGGCCCTGCCCAAGCGTCCCGATGTTGATGAGACGACGGCCGCCACGCTGACCAGCATCACCGGCGCCCAGCGTCGGTTGGAAGCCGTCACGCCTGCGCGGGAACTCGCCAGGCCGGCTGTGGCGCAGGTCGATCTCGCGAGCCGGGTTCTCGGTCGTGCGTCGCGGTCTCCGCATGCTGACGAGATCCGGGCCGGTCTGAGCGAGGCGGCAGGCTTCGCAGCCTGGGTGCATGCCGATATGCAGGACACCGGTTCGGCGCGGCTCTACTACCGTCGCGCCGTCGACAGTGCACGACAGGCCAACCATGCGCTCCTCGCGGCGTACATGATCGGAAGTCTGGCCGCGTTCGAGATCGACGCCGACGATCCGCTGATCGGACTGAATCTCTTGGCGTGGGCGCGGCGGGAGATCGGTGAGCGGCCACCAGCCATAGCTCGTGCATGGCTGTCGAGTCTCGAAGCGCTCGGCCATGCGACCGCGCAGGACGAGGCGGCGGCGCTTCAGGGGTTGAGTGTGGCTGAGGCGGCGGTACGGGCTGGTGAGCGGGCCGCCGCGCCGCCCTGGCCGTGGGTGTTCCCGTTCGATCACGCCAAGCTGGCGGGGTATCGGGCCCTGGTGATGGTACGGCTCAAGAGGCCGGCCGATGCCGTGGCTGCCTTCAACGAGTCGCTGTCGTCGGCGCAACCTGGTGCCAAGCAGAAGGGTGTGCTCATGACGGAGGTGGCGGCGGCTGAGGCCATGTCGGGGCGGTACGAGGAGGCGCTGTATCTGGCGTCCAATGCGCTCACTGTCGCGACGACGTACGGCTCGGAGCGAGTCCTGCACCGCGTCAAGAAATTCCGCCGAACGTATGCCGGGCCGCCGTCCGGTGCCCTGCGCTCGTTCGACGAGCGTCTTCACGCCACTCTGATCTAGGGGAACCATGGTTCGCATCGCCGTGTCCGGCCATCGGGGCTTGCCCGAGGAGACCGCTGCACTGATCGACGTGGCGGTACGTAAGGCCCTCGCGGAGTACCAAACCAGCGTCACCGGATTGTCCTGCCTGGCGGACGGGGCCGATCAGATCTTCGCTCGCGCGGTACTCGATCTCGGTGGGGTACTGGAGGCTGTGATCCCGGCCAAGGAGTACCGGGACGGGCTGCCGAGTGAGTGCCATGCTGCATACGACAAGTTGCTGAGTCGGGCGGTCCGGACTCACAGGCTGGAGTTCGTGGAGTCCACGTCGGAGTCACACATGGCGGCTAGTGCGCGGATGTTGGACGACGCCGACGTGTTGTTCGCTGTCTGGGACGGGCAGCCCGCCCGAGGCTATGGCGGCACCGCTGACGTGGTGGCCGAGGCTCGACGGCGGAAGGTGCCCGTCCGGGTGATCTGGCCCGATGGAGCCCAGCGAGATTAGGAGCCTCTAGGCGCTAGATACCTGGTCAGACAGCTTATGAGCCTCTAGACGATCCTCTAGACCTAGAGGGTGGTCTCTCTAGGTCTAGAGGGAGCCGCTACCTGTCCTCGCTGGCTTGATCTCGGGCGATCTTGCGGGCGGTGGCGATCCGTTGGCGCGCTACCTCAGCCCAGAACGCCTCTCCGTGGCGATGACCGCTTCCGGCATAGTGCCATTCGCTCACCGTCACGGCTGTCTCCGGGTCGGGAGGCGGAGTGCCCTTGATCAGCCGGGCTTGCTCGGCACGGTAGTCGACGCGGGCCTGGCGCAGGTCTCCGAGTCTGATCGAGTAGTGGCGCGACTTGGTGGAGAAGTGGCCTCCATAGCCGAGCATGTGGGCCCAATGCCGCAGTGGCAGGTGCCGGTACGGCGGCAGGTCGGCGAGACTGAAACAGGTGTAGATCATCCGGCGGGCATGCTCCGTGGCCCTGAGCTCGGCGATCTCCCATGTGTGCCGAATCGGACGATCGACGGTGCCAGCCGAATCGGCACCCTTGGTGGCGTACTTGGCCACGTATCTGGCAACGCGCTGGTCGGTCATGCCGTCCAGTTCGGCCGAGACGTAGACCGGTTGTATGTCGAGCTGATCGCCCCACCGGACCGGTGAGGGTGGTCCGTCCTCTATTCGGACCGCGACCTGACCGGTGGTCCGGCGTATGGCCCGGTCGAGCAGGTCAATTGTGATGTGGTCCGGAGGGCGGTCGGCGGGTCCGTCCGGTCCGTCGAGCCTGACGACGGCATGGAAGTGGACCAGGCCGCGAGCTTGGTACTCGGCGACCTTGGCGTAGGAAAGACGGACGGTCCGGCGAAGCTCCCTGCGCGTGATGCCGAGCAGACGGGCTAGGACGCTCGGCATGGTCTTGGTGAACTCCCGCCAGAGCGCGCCCGCGTGAGCGTTCCACAGGACAGCCCCGATGTAGTCGTAGCAGTCCACGCACAAGGGCTGTCCGACCTGGACGTCATCGCGCTCATGACGCAAGCCGCAGCCCTTCGGCCGACCGTGCTCGCAGACGGGACGGTCCCGGCGTGGACGGCATGGGAGTGTCCGGCCTGACTGCTTGCGGTGGGCGTGGACGACACCGAAGGATGGGGCGGTGAAGGTGACGAACGCGCGGGGATGCTGGCTGACCTCCTCCGGAACGCCCTTGCCGCCGCGTAGGCCAGTGATGATCAGGTGGTACGTGTCGTCCTTGTAGACCGCCGAGCAGGCCGGGCACCTGGACGCGCGCCGGTTGCCGCACGCTGTGAGCAGGAAACCGGTCGGCTCGTCGGCGGTCCGGTACACGTCGAGGACTTCGCCCGTCCGGCTGTTCAGCGTGTACCTCTCGCCGTGCAGCCGGACCGGTTGGGCGCAGCCGCCCGTGGCGTAGACCATCTGTTGCCAGCGGGCGAAGTCGGGCATGGCCGCTCTCTGCATCACGGCCAGCATCTCGGGTGACAGGTGAGGAACCTCGCTCATACGGCGTCCTTCCCGGAGGAGCCGTCGGACGGGGTTTGGCGGGCGACGCATACGCCGAGCACGGTGGCGATGCGCTGCCACTTCTCCTCTGACCAGCGAGGGGATCGTGCGGCTTGCTGCTTGCCCCACTCCTGGGCAGACAGCTCGTTCGGTTGGTTCAGGTGGCCTCCTCGGCTCGTGGGCGGGAGCCACCGCCGTGCCTGACGAGCACGACCAGATGCCAGCGCCAAGGCAGCCCGAAGACAGCCGTTGGCGGTGGTACCAGCAGCGAGAGAACAGGAATGGAGTGCGGCGAGAAGGTGAATGGCGCGCTCTGTGTGGACACCTGCCGTCGGGCCGGGAAATCCGACGGGTCATCAGTGGTCGTGGATGTGCTTGCCCGGAATCGTCTATGCGCCTTGAGGTGATTCGCCGAGATGTTCGCTGTGGTCGTGCTGTAGAGGGACGGTGGCTCTTGGTGTGAGTACGTTGTACCACTCGGAGAACGTGTTTACGCAGGTCGGAGTTCCGGCGGCGACGCGAGCGCAGACGTCCGGTACGTACCGTGGACGTCCGGCTGGGTCCGTAGAAGTCCGGTTGTCACCGGTGTTTCCGAAGGCAAAGTAAGAAGGCTGTCGCCCGTAGGTAAGGGAGACAGCCTTCTCGGACGTCCTGGACGTCTTGGGCTCAGCCTTCTCGCCAGATCGGCTCCAGCAGGTCGGGGTTGAACTTCCTGCGTCCCTTGCCGGAGGGGTAGATGATCACGGCCAGGAGGGCTTCACGGATGTAGGACCGTTTGATGGTGAGGGGCAGTCCGTCTTCCTCCTCCGGCAGGTACCAGCGTCGGCGGATCTCGGTGATGTCGGTGTCGGAACGGGCTTGGCGGCGCTGCGTGGCAGCGGTGAAGCCTTGCGCCTCGGTGCGAAGGCGGGCGATCCGCTTCTCAAGATCCGGCGCTGTTGAGAAGAAGAGCTCGTTCGTGATGTTGCCCGCCGTCCACTGCACGCGCAGCTCCTCCAGGCGGGTCTTCGCGCTCTCGTACTCTGCCTGACCCGGCCACTCGGCGGGAGCAGCGGACGCGGCGAGCTGGACCTGCTCCAGCTTGGCGAGTACCGCTTCCGAGATGAAGAGATCGACCATGTCACCGCGCCGTCCGAGTCCGCCGCAGCCGCCGACGGTCTTGCCTGGGCAGATGTAGATGTGCTGGACGCAGTCCTTGCTGTGGGTGACTCGCAGTGAGGTGTTGCAGAGGGAACCGTCCGGCTTGGCGCGACCGCAGCGGAGGAAGCCGGTGAGCAGGTAGTTCGGCTCGCGGAAGTCCGGTGTGAGGATGTGGCCGATACGCCCGTCACGGTGGATGTAGTGGCCTCTGCGGGCATCGAAGATGTTCTTGACGGCCATCCACTGCTCTGGCGTCACGATCGGCTCCCACTGGCCGACCACGGGGTTGCCCGCGGGGTCGCGGACGAGTTCGCCGTTGATCTCCCGCCAGCCGCAGATGCGGGGGTTCTGCACGTTGAGCTTGAGCGAGGGGGTTGTCCACTCGTTGCCCAGCGAGGTCTTCGCGCCCTCCCGACGCCACTGGTTCGTAATGGAGTGGAGCGAGCGCCCTGCGATGAGGTCCAGCACCGCTTGCCGTACGAGAGGCGCCTCCTCGGGGTCGAGGGTGAGACGGTCAGGCTTCCAACCAAAGGGGCGCGTACCGCCGACAGGCAGACCTTGTTCGGCGCGCGTGCGGTGCGAGCGGCGCATGCGACGCTGCATCTTCCGAACCTCCATCTTGGAGATCACCGCACCGAAGAGCCCCATGCTCTCGGTGTCCTCGCTGTAGAGGTCCTTCGTGCCACGAGCGTCCGCGAACACGCGCCCGTCCTGGTACGTGATCGCCTCGACGAAGCGCTCGTAGTCGCCAGGACGCCGGGCCAGACGGTCTTCGGCGACGATGACTACGCCTTGCACCGCTGTACCGTCGGGAAGCTCGCCGGCCCGCAGAGCCCGTAGCATGGCCTCGAAGTCATCGCGTACGACGTCGGCCTTCGCGGCTGACTTGTCGTTGTCCGTGTACTCGTGGACGACCGTCCACCCGTGCCGTTCCGCCGTCTCCCGGTTGAGGCGGTGCTGGTCCTGCACCCCGCGCTCATCCCGCCTGATGTCAGCGGATATGCGAGCGTAAGAGACGACTGGGATATTGGTCATGTAACTCTCCTCGCATGAATTGTTGCGGAGAGTTAAGTTCTACCACCAGCAGTATTTGTTCAAGGTGCCGAATGGGTACTGCGGGATCGGCGGCACGGGCGTGGCCTGTCCGGTCGGTCTGACCTCCGGCGAGGCGTAGACCTGCGGAGATAGCTAGATCCTGGCCCATGGTCGCCCGGTACGCCAGGCATCGATCTTGGGCCAGAGCCGTTCTCGGCGACAAGCTTCCTTACAGGGTCAAGCCGCCGCCCGATGGGCGGCCGGGCGGTCCGGGCGGGCGTGCGGCCTCTCCGGGCCGATCCCGCCCGGCCACCCCGCCGCACCCTCGAACGCAGGCAGAACCGTGTGCAGGGCATCCACCAGCACCATGCATGACGCCGATTCCCGGACTGAGCTGATGAGGCCAAAGAATGCCTCCGGTGGGAGTACTCAGACACCGAGTTGATCGCCACACGGCCCTGAACGTTGATGGGTGGCTGAGGGCTAATCACGACGCACACCATTCGACTTAGGCAAACCCACCAGACCGGCTTCTCCAAATCAAGCCCAGCGCTGACCACAGGACAACGCATGATCGAGAAACGGCTATCGGCGGGCGTGACGATCGCGTTCATGCCCGCGACAGATTGCTGGCTCAACTACGCTTAGTTGTTGTGAGTCTGTCGTTAGATACATCGAAGCCGTTTCGCTACCCGAGCGAGCTGACGAAGCTGGTGCGTGCTGTCCAGGAGGCAACGGACAACGACGAAAGCAGATGGATCGAGTGGAAGAGCACCTTGGACCTCGGCGATAAGGGTGCTGTCCACCACCTCGTTCGCCAAATCCTTGGCTTCTCCAACCGTGATCCTTTTGTAGCTGAACGGTGGGCAGGTGGCTACGGCTACATTCTGATCGGGGCGAGTCCGGGGCAGGTGCAGGGAGTGCAGGCAGTAGACCCGGAACAACTGGTCAACAAGATACGCCCGTACGTTGGTAGCGATGTCGTCTGGACGCCCGAATACGTGCTGGTGGACGGAGCCAACGTGCTAGTCATCATTGTCGATCCACCTCAACGTGGCGACATGATCCGAACCCTTCGCAAGCCTCTTTCAGTCCTACGAAGCAGGCGCGGTCCTCATGCGACGGCCCGGACAAGTCGAGCGCGCAGATCCCGACGAAATGATCATGCTGCAGAGGCGACTACTGTCCGGAACGCCCCACATTGGCGTTTCCGTGTCTACCCCCACCTCGCTGGAACGGATCCCGGATATCGGTACCGCAGTTGAGCAGCAGGCGAAGCAGGCCAGACAAGAGTGCCTCGCATCACTGACCGACGATTCTCAGCGCAAGCCCGCACTGAGACCAGGCGTCAACCTCGCCGATCAACGCACTCCAGAGGACTACTTCGCTGAAGTGGACACGTACGTAGACAGGCTCAGGAACGTTCTCACAGCCCGTGCGGTGAACACCCTCTTTTCCCACAGCTGGGCTTCGTTGCAGGTAGAGATCGCAAGCGAATCTGATCGCCCGTTCACCGACATCCATTTTCGAATCGACCTCAAAGGTGCAGTTCGCGGCTATCACGAAGACCTCTACGACCTCGGTGCGAAGGAGCCACCGATGCTCCCTGAGCCACCCAAGCCGTTCGGAACGCCGAGCCCGTTTACAGTCATGACCAGCTCGCACTTCGGAAGTATGTTCTCTTCCACACACGACTACGCCCACCTACTGCGGCGCGGCGAAGTCGACTGGCACATCGAAAACGGCGACACAGGGGTTAGCATCACGTTCGACCCGTTCGATCTTCGCCCGGGTATGCCTCGCATATTGCCTGCTGTGCCGCTGTACGTTACGGCTGCGGTGGGTGATGTGTTCGAGTTGTCCTGGACGGCGACTGCCGGCAATGCGAATGGATGGACCACGGGGACGGGTCATATTCGTGTTGCCGAGACCTCAGTCGATCTCGCCTCGGCGCTCTCGATTGACAGCTGAACCCGCTGGTGCGTTTCTATGCCCGAGTGGTCAAGGCCGTCACGATCGCTCACTTCGGCACTCGCCGTGCTGGCTAGGGCGATCGTTGCCGCGGACCGACTTCGTCGGTCCTTGCCACCGAGTCCGAGGGCTGAGGTCCGCTGTACAGCAGCCAGTACAGCAACGCCGACTCACGCAACCGAAGGGCGGCCATCTATGCCTGCTGTTCGAAGCGACATAGAGGTGATCCATAAGCCATCTGCCTTGCCCTACGGATTAGACGGTGCCGATCAGCAGGACGCGAGCGGTGAGTCGGGAAAAACTGATTGTCCACGAACGTCGCGAGGCTTAGCCTGGAAGGCTTTGCTACGCGGAGGAGGGCGAGGATGGATATCAGATCGCTCGAGGAGCTTCAGCAGCCCGACGAAACTGCATTGGTATTTTCACCGCTGGGTCTGGGCGGAAATCTGACCGCTGAGGACGCTACAGCGTTCCAGCAAGAGGTCATCGGACGGATCGACCTGGCAGATTCCGTGCCCGACCTGGTGCGCAGGAGCTTCGAACGAGTGCGGTCGGCTCACAGCTATGGGGTGCTCCACTACGAGTTCTTCACCCTTGCCCATGATCATGCGCAGTTGGTGTTGGAGTACGCGCTGCGGGAACGCTTCGTCGAGTTCTACAGCGGTGCGGTGACTTTTGAGGACCAGAGCGGCACCGAGCAACGCCTCACTTTCTCCACGTTCGACGAGCTCCATCGTCAGTTGCGCCAACGTGGCCGTCCTCGCGGGCAGCGGCGATGGCAACTGCAGTTGCGCCGAACGTCCCGGACCATGTTCTTCGACGGGATGCTAACTACCCTCCTGGAATGGGCGCGCGCTGAGGGCTTGCTGAACGGGGAACGTAACCGGCTGACCGAGCCACTGAGCCTTTTGCATCCCCTGGCGGCGGGTCGCTGGTCACAGCATGATCGCGAGCTTGGTGTTCGCCTGACGACGTAAGAAACCCCTGGTAG
>NZ_JBVJKR010000020.1:0-163959 GCF_055585125.1 Nonomuraea sp. NPDC054003 | reverse complement strand
AGTTAAGCTTCTCTGCGCCGATGGTACTGCACTCGGGAGGGTGTGGGAGAGTAGGTCACCGCCGGACAATTTTCATATGGGAAAGGCCCCGACAGTTTCTGTCGGGGCCTTTCTCGTGGTGAGCCTTGAGGCTACGGCTTCGGGGCTTTTCTTGTTTCTGGGGCCTCAGCGTGAGCGCCGAGGCCCTCGCTGGTTCACGGGCCTTCACCTGGGACAGGCGATCAGAGCGAAGCGGTGAGAGCGAGCGCTGAGGGCATGCCCCGCCTGCATCCGTTCGTGCAAGGCGCGCAGGGCGGACTCGTACGTCCGCACATCGAAGTCCGGCACCTGCCAAGGGACCACCCGCAGGAACTGGACCACCGCACCGATGTCGCGGAACCGGGCTGGAATGAACGACTCGGCCTGCCAGGTGACGGCGAAGCCGGCCTTCTCAAGGCCGGCGATGGCGCGCTCCAGATCCCAGTGACGGTGCGGGTGCGGTGGGGCGGCCAGGGCCTCGTTGAGCTCTGCCAGGTCGCAGCCGCCCACCTGCTGAGTGAGAAGGGTGCCGTGCGGCACCAGGACGCGGAGGACCTCATCGGGGTCGTAGGCGTGATGCCGACTGACGACGAGCTCGAAGGAGCCGTCCGGGAACGGCAGGGCGTTCCCGTCGACGGCCGCCACCTCGACACCGAGAGGCGTCAGGCGTTCCCTGGCGATGGCGACGTTCGGCGGGTGCCCTTCAGTGGCGGCGGTGCGTGCCGGCAGCGGGGCGAGCGACGACAGGAACTCGCCGCCTCCCGTGCCGATGTCCAGCAGGGAGCGCACGCGGGGGAGGCGTTCCCGTACGACTTCCTCGTAACTCCATGGCGGGCTGCCCGTGACGTAGCGGCCGGCGAAGGCGCTGAAGTCCCAGCCGCCGATCGGGGCGGCGAGCGCTTCCGTTATGAGCGTGTCATAGTCCACGGTCCCATCGTCGCGGACCTGCCCGCGGGCTCAGGCCGCTGTGCGGGGTTTGTGCGGGAGGTACGAGGAGGGCCGGGCACGCTCGTCGGTATGAGTGCAGAGAACACGAAGAAGCCCGTCATCGCCATCACCCGATTCAAGGCCAAGCCGGAGGACTCCGAGGAGGTGAAGGACAGGCACGCCACTCTGGCGTCCACGGTGCGGTCCGCGGTTCCGGGGCTGGAGGAGGCGAGGCTGGGGCGGACCGAGGACGGGACCTGGGTCGGCGTCTGGCGGTGGGACTCCCAGGAGAGCCTGCGGAAGGCACAGGAGCTGGCGCACTCCCTTCCGGAGACGGAGAAGGCGTTCGCGCTGGCCTCCGACGTCACCGGAGACACCTTGGAGCTGCTCCAGGAGTCCTGATCCCCCGACGTCACCGGGAGACCGCGGAGCTGCCCCAGGAGTCCTGATCCCCTAGTGAGCCCCCATCTCGCGTCATCGCGGGGTGGGGGCTTCTCGCGTGGGAGGCGGATACCGGGATGCGTCGCCGGGCGAGGGTGGGCGAGGATGGCGGGGTGATCGTGACCTGTTACGGCGGCCCCCGGGATCTGCGGGCCATGCAGGAGCTCACCGGCCGGATCTGGTCGCCGCGGGCGCGCTGGCACGCCGGCGACCTGGCCTGGGGACGGCTTCAGCACACCGGGCGGGAGCCGGAGTGGCCCACCATGCTGTGGCGGGCCGATCGGCGGACCCTGGCCTGGGGGTGGATCCACCTGCCCGGATATCTCAACCTGGCGGTCGACCCCGAACGGGCCGAGTTGGCGCACGACGTGCTGCGCTGGTTCGAGGAGATCGTGCCGGCCGGAGAGCGGCAGGTCGAGGTGTCGAGCGGGGAGCCGCACCTGGTCGCCGCGCTGGAGGAGCGCGGCTACGCACGGGAGAAGGACGGGCCGTTCTTCGTGCAGATGGTACGAGACCTCGACGGCCTGCCCGAGCCGGAGCCGCCCGCGGGGTTCCGGCTGGAAGCGGTGCGTGACGTGCCCGGGCGGGTGGCGGCGCACCGCGCGGCCTTCCACCCGTCGCGCGTCACCGAGGAGAGCTACGCGGCCGTCCGCGCGGCCTGGCCGTACCGGGAGGACCTCGACTGGTGCGCGATCGGGCCCGACGGCGGCACGGCCGCGTACTGCCTGCTCTGGCTCGACGAGCGCGACGTGGCGCTGATCGAGCCGGTCGGCACCGTGCCCGCGCACCGGGGCAAGGGCCTGGCCAAGGCGGTGTGCCTGGCGGCGCTGCGCGCGGCGCGGGCGGCGGGCGCCAAGCAGGCCGTGGTGGCGCCGCGCGGCGACGACGGGTATCCCGTACCTGCGCGTCTTTACAGCGGGCTCGGGTTCCGCGACACCGCGAGAAGCCTCCTGTTCATCCGCTGATATCAAATTGCAACTGGACGTCAGGTGAGAACTGCTGTTATACGGGCAGGCCAGTGATTCAGGAGGGAGGCTGGAGTTGCATGGTGCCCGAGACAACAGTGACCGCGTGGCCCGCGAGGTGCACGCGATCACCGGCGAGGGTCACCCGCACCAGCCCGCCCCGCTCCGACAACTGGGCGCCGGTCAGCGTCTCGCGGCCGAGCCTGGCAGACCAGTACGGCGACAGAGCGCAGTGGGCGGAGCCCGTCACCGGGTCCTCGGGCACGCCGACCTTCGGCGCGAAGAACCGGGAGACGAAGTCGGTCTCGGTGCCCCGGGCGGTGACGATCACTCCGCGTGCGTCGATCGCCGCGAGGGCGTCGATATCGGGCCGCAAGGTTCTCACCGTCTCCGCCGAATCCAGCTCGACCAGCAGGTCGAGGGCGCCCTTCGAAACATGCACGGGGGTGGCGCCGAGTGCCTTCTCCAGACCTTCGGGAACTGTGGTGGCAGTCACTTCCTTGACCGGAAAATCCATCGTGATCATTCCGTCCGGTTGGCGATTCACCGTGAGCGTTCCGCTCGCCGTGGCGAATTTCACCGGGCCATGCGCGACGCCCGTCGAATACAGGACGTGCGCCGTGGCGAGGGTGGCGTGCCCGCACAGCGTGACCTCCGCCTTCGGCGTGAACCAGCGCAGCGAATCACCCAGCAGGAAGGCGGTCTCCGACAGCTTCAGCTCGGCCGCGAGCGACTGCATCCACACGTCGGGGACCCGATCTTCCAGCAGGCACACGCCTGCGGGATTACCCTGGAAAGCTGTGTCGGTGAAGGCGTCGACGATGAACAGGCGCATGAGCCGATGCTATAGGGGGCCAGATATCGGGGTGAAACCAGGACGCTAGCCGTACAAAATGGAATTAGTGCTGGGCGTGTCGCATGGCGAACGCGGAATCGTCGGTTACCGTCCAATGTGTCGGGACGTGCCGATTGCGGTGAGTTCCTGAGGAAAGGACAAGCCGATGGGGGCAGTGCGTAAGGTTGCGGGTTACCTGGGCCTGGGCGCGGTTGATCAGTATGACGAGGCTTATGACGACGACGGGCAGTACGAAGAGGAGTACATGCCTGCCACGGAGCGGGCGGCGCGCCGGTGGCGGGCCACCATCGAGTCGTCACGGATCGTGATGGTCCAGCCGCTGAAGTACAACGACGCACCGTTGATCGGCCAGTATTTCCGCGACGGCCAGACGGTGATCATGGATGTGACGGGCATGGCGATGCCGGAGGCGACGCGCATGGTCGACTTCGCCGCCGGTCTGGCCTATGGCTGCGAGGGGCGGATCGAGCGCATCGCCGACCGCGTCTTCCTGCTGGCGCCCGCGCACGTCGAGATCGAGACGACCTGACCCGCGCCAGGCCACGTGCCGGCGCGGGCGGGGAGCCGGCACGGCCTGCGCGGTCCGCCGCGGCCGAGGCTGTGGGCGGGACAGGCGATGATCGATCAGGCCGCGCGGGGGCCGCGGCGGATCAGGCGGGTGATGTCGGTCGCGTCTTCCGCGGCCTGCTTGGCGCGGCCTTCGGCCTCGCGGGCGTAGGCGTGCAGGGCCCACACCGCGCCGTCGGCCAGCTCCCTCAGCTCGCTCACCTGCGCCGCGACGTACGCGGCGTCTGACAGGACGCGCTCGCGGCGCTGCCAGAGCAGCCACCCGGCCAGCGCGAACAGCACGACCCCGGCGGCGGCCGTGACCGGGTGGGTGAGGAAGGCGGCGAACAGGCAGGTCAGCCCGCCGAGCACCAGCAGCCCCGGCGCCCACGGAGCGCGGGGCGGGGCCGGCACGGCGGCGGAGATGGCCGCTTCGGCGACGGCCAGCGACTCCTCGTCGGGGCCTTCGGGGCGGAGCTCGACCCGGTGGCCGAGCAACGACACGGTGACCGACGGCGGCGGTTCCAGCCTGCTGTCGGACTCCAGCTCCTCGGCGACACCCCGCAGGATGGGCGCCGCGACGTGCAGGGCGATCGCCGTCAGGTGGGGGTCGGAGCCGGGGCGCAGGTCGTCGAGCAGGTGGGAGTCGAGCGAGGCCTGCGGCCCGGGCGGCCCGCTCAGCCCGATCATGGCGCGGAGCACGGCCAGCGGCTCGTCCTCGGCCCAGGTGGCGGCGGGGGTGGCGCCGGAGTTGGCGAGCGGCGCGGCCGAGCCCTGGTCGGACTGGCGGGCCGAGGTGATCTCCTCGCAGCGGGCCCGCAACCGGGTCAGCCGGGCGGCGGCCTGGGCCGGCCTGGCCAGCTCGGGGATCTCCGCCATCTCGGGGAAGTCGACGAGGGAAGCGGGCACCACCACGGACGGCTCGCCGGGCACGAGCGCCTGCACCCACTGGCGCGGGTCAGCCTGTTCCTGCACGGCGAGCGCGTCGAGCTTGCGCAGCACGAAGATCTTGCCGGCGGGGCCGTAGGCGCCGCGGGCGGCTGCCAGCCAGAGCGCCCGCTGGCCGTGGGAGACGGGCCGGTCGAGTGAGAGGTCGCCGAAGGCGGTGCCGAGCCAGGAGGCGTGGATGCGGCTGCCGTGGCCGGCGACGGCCAGCGCCAGGCAGAGGAAGACCGCGGTCTGCTGCTGGTCGCGCGAGGCGGCTCTGCTCAGCGGCTCCAGCGGGTCGTCGCCGGCGAGGATGGTGACCAGCGCCTCGACGGCGGGCGGCAGCCAGTGGCCGGGGATGTCGGTGAAGCCGGGTGGTGCGGGGGGCGCGCTGCCGTTCGCGGCCAGGTGCGCCAGCAACGCCTCGGCGTAGCGCCGTAGCTCGTTGGCTGCTTGGGGGCTCGCGGTCAGGTCCGTGCTCAAGGCAGAGAACTCCCCCAATTCGGCCTCAGTTCATGACCCCGTAAAGGGTAACCCGCGTGGCACGCCTCCGAGGCGGAGGCGCGCCACAGCGGAACGGGGACTTTGATCGAATCGCCTGTTACATGCGCTCGGGTACGGGGACGCCCAGAAGGTCGAGGCCCGTCTCCAGCACGCGCAGCGTCAGCGCGCAGAGCGCCAGCCGTCGCGCGCTGGTCTCCGGGTCGACGCCCTCCTTGGTGACCGGGCACTCCTCGTAGAAGGTGCTGAACAGGCTGGCCGCCTCGAACAGGAACGCGCACAGCCGGTGCGGCTCCGACTGGGCGGCCACCTGCTCCAGCGTCTCGCCGAAGCCGAGCAGGTGGAGGCCCAGCGCGCGCTCGGCGGGCTCGCCCAGCACGATCGGACCCGTGGTGTCGTCGGGGGAGCGGCCCGCCTTGCGGAAGATGGACCGGATCCGGGCGGTCGCGTACTGCATGTAGGGGCCGGTGTTGCCGGTGAAGCCCAGCATGCGGTCGAAGTCGAAGACGTACTCGCTGTCGTGGTTGACCGACAGGTCGGCGTACTTCACCGCGCCCATGCCGACGGCGTGGGTGATCTCCTCGCGGGTGGCCTGGTCGTAGCCGCGCTCGGCGATGGCCGCGGACGCCCGGTCGATCGCCTCCTGCAGCAGGTCCATCAGCTTGACGGACTCGCCCGAGCGGGTCTTGAACCGGCGGCCGTCCTTGCCCAGCATCATGCCGATCTGCACGTGCTCGGCGGAGACCGAGTCGGGCAGCCAGCCGGCCAACTGGGCCGCGGCGAACACCATGCGGAAGTGGAGCGCCTGGTCGGCGCCCACGACGTAGAGGATGCGGTCGGCCTTGAGGTCGTGCACCCGGTAGCGGATGGCGGCCATGTCGGTGGAGGCGTAGCCGTAGCCGCCGTCGCTCTTCCTGACGATGAGCGGCAGCGGCTTGTCGTCGGAGCCGGTGAAGCCGGGCGGGAACACGCAGAGCGCGCCCTCGCTGATCGTGGCGACGCCGGCCGCCTCCAGATCCTGGCAGGTCTTCTCCAGCATCGGGTTGTACATGCTCTCGCCGGCGAGGTCGGCGTCGGTCAGGGTGACGCCGAGCATCGTGTAGACCTTGTTGAAGTAGCGCACGGTGGCGTCCATGAAGACGTGCCACAGCCGCATGGTCTCCGGGTCGCCCGACTGGAGCGTGGTCACCCGTACGCGCGAGCGCTGTTTGAACGACTCGTCGCCGTCGAACTTGGCGCGGGCGGCCTGATAGTACTCAGTCCCCTGGCCGGCTTCGAGCTGGGCGACCGCGGCCTCCTCGCCGATGTCGAGGAGGTGCTCGATGAGCATGCCGAACGGGGTGCCCCAGTCGCCCAGGTGGTTCTGCCTGACGACGTGGTTGCCGAGGTGTTCGTGCACCCGGGCCAGGCAGTCGCCGACGATGGTCGTGCGCAGGTGGCCGACGTGCATCTCCTTGGCGGCGTTGGGCGCCGAGTAGTCGATGACGACGGTCTGCGCGGGGGCGATCGTGGCGACGCCGGAGCGCGGGTCCTTGAAGACGAGGGACGCCTGGGACTCGATCCACCCGTCGTCGAGCGTGATGTTGAGGAAGCCCGGGCCGCTGACCTCGACGGCGCCGGGGAAGTCGGACAGCTCGGCCCTGATCGACTCGGCGACCTCCCGCGGGGCTCGTCGCAGCCGCTTGGCCAGGCTCATCGCGACGTTCGCCTGGAAGTCGGCGAACTGGGAGGGCCGGATCAGCGGATCTGCGTCGGCGTACTCGGCGCCGAACGCGGACGCCAGCGCCTGCTGGACGCGCTCGGTGAGCACTTTCTGCGGGTCGGTCATGTCCTAAGAGTACCGGCGACCTTGACCGCGATGCTGATGCCGGCGCAGGCCACGAGAGCGATGCCGACGGCGATCAGATCGTCGTGCGGACCGCCGGGGCGGAGTTCGAAGACCTCCCGTACGAACGGGCTCGCCAGGGCCAGCGCGAACAGCCCGGCCATGGCCGCGACCAGGGCCACCCGCCACCGGTCGAGCGGCCTGGCGACGAGGACGAGCACCCACCACGTGGTGAGGAAGAGCGCGAGCACGGCCGCGGTCCGCTGCTCCTCCAGCGTGCCCCCGGCCGCGGCGCGGAACGCCAGCAGGACCGCGAAGGCGCAGATCACCCCGGCGGGCACGGCGAACCTGAGCACCCGGGGCACGAACCCGGGCCTGGCCCGCTCCAGCGTGGGCGCGAGCGCCAGGAAGAGGGCGGGCAGGCCGATGGTGACGGCGTTCACCAGCGTGGAGTGGCGGGGCGTGAACGGGAACATCATCCCCGCGACCCCGGTCATCAGCGACAGCACGATCGCGTAGAAGGTCTTGGTGAGGAACAGCCCGGAGACCCGCTCGATGTTGGCCAGCACCCGGCGGCCCTCGTTGACCACGTGCGGGAGGGCCGCGAACCGGTTGTCCAGCAGCACGACCTGGGCGACGGCCTTGGTGGCGGGGCTGCCCGCGCCCATCGCGATGCCGAGGTCGGCCTCCTTGAGCGCGAGCACGTCGTTGACGCCGTCGCCGGTCATGGCGACGGTGTGGCCGCGTTTGCGCAGGGCTGTGACGAAGAGTCGCTTCTGCTGGGGGCTGACCCGGCCGAAGACGGTGGCGGCGTCGAGCGCCTCGCCGAGCGCGTCCTCGTCGTCCGGCAGCGTGCGCGCGTCCACCGCGCGGTCGGCGCCGGGCACGTTGAGGCCGGCGGCGATCGCGGACACCGAGCGCGGGTCGTCGCCGGAGATGATCTTCACGCTGACGCCCTGCCGCTCGAAGTACTCCAGCGTCTCGTGGGCGTCGGGGCGGACGCGCTGCTTGAGCACGACGAGCGCCACCGGCTCGCCCTCCTCGACGCCGATCACGGACAGGTCCGTACGGGCGTCCTCGGGCGGGGCGTCCGCCGTGATCGGGTCCGTACGGTGGCTCGCGGCGTGTGCGTCCGCCGTGATCGGGTCCGTACGGTGGCTCGCCGGGGGACGGCTGCCGTCCGGGAGCCGGTTCGTACGGCATAAGGCCAGGACGCGGGCGCCGGTGGCGGCGAGTTCCGCCGCCTGGGCGCGCTCCGGGGCCGACGGGGCGAGCAGCACGTCGGGGGCGCCGAGCAGCCACACCCCGTGCGGGCCGAAGTCGGCGCCGCTCCACTTGCGCTCGGAGGAGAAGGGCACGGTGGCCAGCGGACGCCAGCGCGCGGAGGGGAAGCGGTCGCTGATCGCGCGGGCGGTGGCGTTCGGGTGGCCGTCGGCGGCGGTGAGCGCGGCGAGCGCGTCGCCCACCGGGCGGCCCTCGCGCAGCGGCAGGACGCGGTCGAGCGTCATGCCGCCGGCGGTGAGCGTGCCGGTCTTGTCCAGGCAGAGCACGTCCACTCGGGCCAGGCCCTCGATCGCGGGCAGCTCCTGGACCAGGCAGCGGCGGCGGCCGAGCCTGACCACGCCCACGGCGAAGGCGATGGAGGTCGTCAGCACCAGGCCCTCGGGGATCATGGTGACGATCCCGGCGACCGCGCCGGTGATGGCGGTGGCGAAGTCGGCCGAGTTGCTCAGCTGGCTGTAGGTGAGCAGCGCGCCGATGGGGATGACCAGCCAGGTGATGTAGCGGATGAACCGGGCGACGCCGTCACGCAGCTCGGAGTGCGCGAGGTGGAAACGGCTCGCCTCCTCGGCCAGCCGGGCGGCGTACGCGTCGGTGCCGACGGCGGTGGCCCTGAACACGCCGGTTCCGGCGACGGCGAAGCTGCCCGACAGCACCGGGTCGCCGGGCTCCTTGCGCACCGGGTCGGCCTCGCCCGTCAGGAGCGACTCGTCGACCTCCAGCCCGGCGGAGACGATCATCTCGCCGTCGACCAGCAGCGCGTCGCCGGGGCCGAGCACGATCAGGTCGCCGAGCACCACCTGGTGCGGCGGGACGCGCCGGTCCGCGCCGTCGCGGCGGACCGTCACGGGGCTCTCGCCGACCACGGCCAGCCGGTCCAGCGTGCGCTTGGCGCGCAGCTCCTGGACGACGCCGATCAGCACGTTGGCCACCATGATCAGGCCGAACACGCTGTCCTGCCACGCGCCGAAGACGAGGATGAGCGCCCACAGGACGCCGATGACGAGGTTGAAGAGCGTGAAGACGTTCGCCCTGATGATGGCGGCGAGCGACCGGCTGGACCGGCGCGGCACCACGTTCGGTCTCGCCCGTGCGACCTGCGCCGACGTGAGCCCGTCCAGCGACATGACTCCGTCCACCGCGAACCCCCCGACCTGCGGCAACGTCACTGAGCGGGTCTCCCCGCCGGCGTCGGTCCGCCTGATTCCCCTGATAGGCGGACGGGGATCACCCTACGGCTTTCAGCGTGATCTGTGGGCGCTTATCCGCTCGCCGATCCTGGACGTCAGCCCGCCCGCCGACAGGTCGGCGGCGAGCCGGCAGGCCGCGCTGACTCCTCTGGCGCTGGACGAGCCGTGCGCGACGACGACGGTGCCGTTGAGCCCGAGCAGCACCGCGCCGCCGTACGCCTCCGCGTCGAGCCGGCCGCTCAGCTCGCGCAGCCGGGAGCGCTGCATGAACGCGCCGAACTTGGCCATCCGGCTCTCGCTCACGGACCGCCGCAGCTCGTCGAAGGCGTAGCGGACGGCGCCCTCCATGGTCTTGAGCGCCACGTTGCCGGTGAACCCGTCGGTCACGATCACGTCGGCCCGCCCGGTCAGCAGGTCGTAGCCCTCGACGTTGCCGGCGAAGGTCAGCGCGGGGGCGGCGTCGAGCAGCTCGTGGGCGCGGCGGACGAGCTTGTTGCCCTTCTCCGCCTCGCTGCCGATCGTGAGCAGGCCCACCCGGGGCTCGGCGATGCCGAAGGCCAGCTCGGCGTAGGCGGCGCCGAGGTGGCCGAACTGGACCAGGATCTCCGGCTTGACCTCGGCGTTCGCGCCCGCGTCCAGGAGCAGCGTGGGGTGCGGCAGGGTGGGCAGCGCGACCGCGAGCGCCGGGCGGAGCACCCCCTGCTGGGTCTTGAGCCGCAGCTTGCCGGTGGCCACGATGCCCGCGGTCGAGCCGGCGGAGACCACGGCCGACACGTCGCCGCGGCGCAGGAGGTGGCAGGCGACCGCGATGCTGGAGCGGGGCCGGCGCAGGCTGGCCAGCGCGCCCTCGTCCATGGCGAGCGCCTCCTCGGCGCGCACGATGGGGATCTCGTGGGCCGCGTCGTGTTCGGCGAGTGACTCGTACAGCACGCGTGGCGAGCCGACCAGGACGACCGGCAGCCCGCGCTCGCGCACGGCGTGCACGGCGCCCGCCACGATCTCGTGGGGCGCGCGGTCGCCGCCCATGGCGTCGACCGCGATCGGCCTGCTGTCTGGCAAAAGTCACCTCGTACGGCGTGTCGCTTGGCCGTCCGAATGGTAGGCGAGGCCGTCACCAGGCTAACCGGCGGGCAGGACTAGGCGTCGCCGCTCAGGTTCCAGTCGTGGACGGTGCGGGCCACGACGACCTTGCCGAAGGTGACCCGGCCGGTCACCCTGATCACCGGGCCGTCGCCGTCGGGGGTGTTGTCGCCCGAGACCTGGCGCTTGGCGAACATGGCGCCGACCTCGTCGATGACCTGGGCGTTCGGCGGCACCCGGATGATCAGCTTGGCCGCGAACGCGTTGATGGACAGGGTGATCTCGCGGCCGGGGAGCACGGCCTCCGACAGGTCGACGATGAGCGCGCCGTACGTGGCCGACAGGCGGGTGTGGCGGGAGGCGATCCAGCGCCCGCGCTTGACGACCTTGCTGAAGACGGCGTTGACGGTCTGCTCCGTCGCGACGGGCGCGGCGGCCGTGGAGGACCGGACCTTGGGCAGGTCCACGATCAGGGGCTCCAGCTCGCCCATGGTGCGAGCTTGGTAGGTGGCCTCGAGACGGTCGGCGTGCTCGGGGCTCGTGAGTCGTCCACTGGCGTAGGCCTCGTTGAGCAGCGCGGCGACCTGGTCGCGGTCGGCGTCGGAGGCCCGGAGGGCAGGGTCGTGGGTCACACCGCCAGTTTAGGTCAAATCAAGATATGTCGTGATTTCAATTCTCCCAAGAAACTTGGAGCACCCTCCGAACCATAGCCGCGGGCAGCCTACTCTCGGTATAAGAGCGATAGACGCGCGACGGGGGCGTGAGGTTTACATCCGATCGAACAAAAAAGATGGGAAAGGCCTAGTGATCTTGAACCAGGCAGGTACGCGACGCTTCAAGGCGTACACGTCCAAGCACCTCGACGAGCTCCTGCGACGCGCCGGGCTCGATGACGGGGAGCGACTGAAGGTGCGGGCCGTGGCCACGGTGCTGCCCTTCCGGACGAACGCCTACGTCGTCGATGAACTCATAGATTGGTCGGCGGCGCCCGACGACCCCATGTACCGTCTCGTCTTCCCGCAGGGCGACATGCTGCCCGAGGCCGATGTGGCCCGGCTGGCCGACCTGCTCAAGGCCGAGGCGCCCAACGGGGAGATCCAGGCGGAGGCGAACAAGGTCAGAGCGCAGCTCAACCCGCACCCCGCCGGCCAGAAGGAGCTCAACGTGCCGCGCATCGGCGAGGAGCCGGTGCCCGGGATGCAGCACAAGTATCCGGAGACCGTGCTCTTCTTCCCGAAGCAAGGGCAGACCTGTCACGCCTACTGCACCTACTGCTTCCGGTGGGCGCAGTTCGTCGGCGACGCCGACCTCAAGTTCGCCTCCGACGACATCGACCAGATGGTCGCCTACCTCCGCCAGCATCCCGAGGTGACCAGCGTCCTGATCACCGGCGGCGACGCCATGATCATGGGTGAGCCGGTGATCAGGCGCTACATCGGGCCGCTGCTGGAGCTGGAGCAGCTCGAGTCCATCAGGATCGGCACGAAGGCGCTGGGCTACTGGCCGCAGCGCTTCGTCACCGACCCCGACGCCGACGCCACGCTCGGCCTGTTCGAGGAGGTCGTCAAGGCAGGCAAGAACCTCGCCTTCATGGCGCACTTCTCGCACCCGCGCGAGCTGGAGTCGCCGCTGGTCGAGTCCGCGGTGGAACGGATCCTGGGCAGCGGGGCGACGATCCGCACCCAGGCGCCGCTCATCAGGTCCATCAACGACGACCCGGCCGTCTGGGAGACCATGTGGCGGCGCCAGCACCGCATGGGGATGATCCCGTACTACATGTTCGTCGAGCGTGACACCGGTCCGCAGGACTACTTCGCGGTGCCGCTCGGCCGCGCGTACGAGATCTTCAGGGACGCGTACGCGAGCGTCTCCGGGCTCTGCAGGACGGTCCGCGGGCCGTCCATGTCGGCGACGCCGGGGAAGGTGTGCGTCGACGGCGTCACCGAGATCGCCGGTCAGCGGGTGTTCGTGCTCCACCTCATCCAGGCGCGGGACCCGTCCTTGGTGGGGCGGCCGTTCTTCGCGCGGTACGACCCGTCGGCCGTCTGGCTGACGGACCTGCGGCCGGCCTTCGCCGACGCTTTCCCGTTCGAGGTCGCCGCCTCGCTCGGGGCCTGAGGCGGTCAAGGGCGGCCACCGCAAGCGGAAAATCTGCGCCCCCGGCCCGTGACATTCATTTTGTCGAGCTCCTGGCGCGGGCCGGGGAAAGCGCACTTACGGACGCCGGAAGCGTCCATGGAATATCCGAATTAGCCCCCCTCTATTTCCCGATTTGTCTCCCCCTGTGTGACCCCTTTCGGGCTCGGTAACTTACCCACAAAGCCCTTGTCACGCGGGCTTTTAGCGGCTCACCCGGGGTCGTGCGCGGTGATAGAACTGCATCCGTAGCTCAGCCGCGGACGGCGCGCTTCGTGCGGTGCCCATAGCGTGTACGCCACGGCATTCGGGGGTTATCGATTCGCAATTCAATGCTCTCCGAAGCGATCGATCACGAGCCGGGAAGGCAAATCATGAAACGTGTAATGAAGACGGCGGTCGCCGTAACGGCATTCGGGCTCGCGGCGGCACTCGCCGTGCCGGCGCAGGCCCAGGCCAGGGACCTCGGCGCCTCGCCCACGAAGCGCGACCAGGCCCGGATCGGCGACGACTCGCCGCTCGACGGCCTGGTGGGCGGGCTCGCCGGCGGCCTGCTGGACGGGCTGTTCGGCGCAGGCGCCAAGACCTCCGCCAAGCCCGCGCAGAACCAGACCAGGCCGCAGGGACGCCCTGGGCTCGACGGCCTGTCCAACACCCTGCCTCTGGACGGCCTCGCCGCCTCGCGCCCGGCCAAGCCCAGGGCGCAGGTCAAGCCGACGCAGGAGGACGCGTTCGAGGGCGCCTTCGCCCAGGTCGCCTACCTGTTCGAAGGCTCGCTCGGCGGCGCCACGGCGTCGCTGTCGACGACCCGGATGGTGCCGGGCGGACGCTACGGCTCCACCGAGGCGCTGGACGGCGCCACGACAGGCGTGGCCCACCTGTCGCTGCAGGAAACGGTCGTCGGCATGTCGCGTGCCGCGAAGCAGGCGCTGCCGCGATCCAGCAACGGACGTCTGGCGCCGCTCGTCGGCCGCGTGGCGCCCGCCGAGACGGCGCCGCTGCTGGAGTCGCTGCCCGGCACCACTCAGGTCGCCTCCATCGATGAGATCGCCCCGCTCGTCGAGGACGCCTCCGCCCTGGTCTCCACCAACGGGACGAAGGCCACCAGCGCCTACACCGACACCGTCGCCGCGCTGGGCTGGACCACGGCCGCCCTCACCAGCATGGTCCGGGACCCCTGGCACTACCGCTGATCCTCTGGCGGACCCGAGCTCCGCACCCTCTGAAGCATCGCCGGGCCCCGCATCCTGCGGGAGCCCATCCTCGGGAGTGGCTTCCCGACCCCCGCCGCGCTCGCCGGCGCCGCCCAAGTCTGCAGGGTGGCGGCGTCGTGAGCCGCGGCCCCGCCGCCGGCCCGCACCAGGGTCGGCGGCGGTTCGCTTTCTATCCGGGCAGCCGCACGCCCGTGCGGCGGGCGATCTGGGCCTGCAGCCTCGCCATCTGCCAGTGCAGCTCCAGCAACTGCTCGGCGAGCTGCATCGTGGGTATCTCGGTCACATCCTCGGTGGCCAGGTGGTCGATAGCGGCCGAGAGCTCACCCATCGTGTCCCCCCACTCCATCACCGTTCCCAAGCTCGAACCGACGTTCGAATCCTAGCGAACGCTGACCCCTCGTGTCAGTCCTACACGCTCAGCCCCGGCCGACTTCTCGCACACCGTCTCGAAATCTACGGCGGGCTGAGCGTGCCGAAGGCACGCATCACGGCGGTCCACCCGAGGGGTTTCCCCAAAAGGTTTTCCGCCTCGCGGCCGGCGAATCGTCACGGACGACCGCCCGCCGTCGGGAACGGCCCGTGAGAGTGACCCAGCCGAAGCACCGCGTCCACGCGAAGCGGCGCGACCCGCGAGAAGCGCCGCGACCCGCGAGAAGCGCCGCGACCGCCCAAGCGGTACGGGCAGTGGCGCAGGTGCTCGAGAACCCTGACCGGCCGAAGCGGACGACCCGCGTGAATCGGCAGGGGAGTGACGCAACTGCCCGAGAGTCCCGACCCGCGTGAAGCGGCGCGACCGCGTGGAGCGGCGCGACCCGCCCCAAGCGGCAGGGGAAGTGGTGCAGCCTGCCTGAGAGGCCCGACCGGCCGAAGCGGCGCGACCGGGTGGTCAGCCCTTGGTGTAGGCGGCGAGGACTTCCTTGGGGTCGCCGTCCATCTTGATCTTTCCCTTGTGGAGCCAGATCACCCGGTTGCACGTCTGCTGGATCACCCGCAGGTCGTGGGCCACCAGGAAGACCGTGCCCGCCGACTCCCTGATCTGGCGGATGCGCTGCTCGCTCTTCTTGCGGAACTCGCGGTCACCCGTGGCCAGGGCCTCGTCGATGAGCAGGACGTCGTGGGTCTTGGCCGAGGAGATGGCGAAGCGGAGCCGGGCGCCCATGCCGGAGGAGTAGGTGGACATCGGCAGCTGGACGAACTCGTCGATGCCGGAGAAGTCGACGATCTCCTGGTATTTCTCCCTGACCTCCGCCGGGGTCATGCCCATGGCGTAACAGCCGAGGATGATGTTGCGCTCGCCGGTCAGCTCGCGCATCAGGGCCGCGTTGACGCCCAGCAGCGACGGCTGCCCGTCGGTGTAGACGGCGCCGGAGTGGGGCGGCAGCAGGCCGGCGATGGCGCGCAGCAGCGTGGACTTGCCGGAGCCGTTGCGGCCGACGACGCCGATGGCGTCGCCGTGGTAGGCCACGAAGGAGACGCCTTTGACGGCGTGGACCTCCTTCATCTGCGGCCTGCCCTGGCGCTTCACGATGCGCATGAAGGCGTTGACCGCGTTGCCCTTCTCGGACTCCGACGCGGCGCCGTAGACGCGGTAGACGATGTGGAGATCGTCGACGATGACCGTCGGCGTGCCCGTGGGCACGTCCAAGGGGCCCTTAGCGGGCTCCGGGTCGGGATGCACCCGGACGTCCTTGCTTGGGACGGCGGGCTCCTCGCCCTTCACCTTTGCCAGCTCCTCGGTCAGGTCAGCCACGCCCGTACCTCTCCTCAGCCCGCCAGAAATACCAGAAGCCGAAGCAGAGTGCGAATACTGCCCAGAATACGCAAGCCATCCACACCATCGGCGGGGGAGTGTGCTTGGCGATGAAGATGTCCCGCATCCACTCGATGTACGAGGCGGCCGGGTTGAGGTACATGGCGGTGGCGACCCACTGCGGCAGACCCGCGGTCTCCACCACCTTGTCCTGGATGGAGAAGAAGACACCGGAGGCGTAGAGCCAGGTGCGGGTGATGAACGGCAGCAGCTGGTTGAGGTCCCGCATGGAGGACCCGAGCCGTGCCATCACCAGCCCGGCGCCGACGTTGAACATGGTCTGCAGGATCAGCACGACCGGGATCATCAACCAGTACCACGTAGGCACCTCGGCGGTGATGAACACGATCAGCACCAGCACGCCCATGGAGATGGCGAGCTGCTGGAGCTCCTGGATGGTGTAGGCCAGGGGCAGCGCGGCGCGTGGGAAGTGGAGCGCACGGATCAGCGACAGATTGCCGGAGATCGACTTGGCGCCCGCGGTGACGCTGCGCTGCGTGTAGGTGAAGACGAAGATGCCGATCAGCAGGAAGGCCGGGTAGTTCTCGACGCCGTCGCGGCCGCCGAGGACTATGCCGAACATCACATAGTAGATGGCCGCGTTGAGCAGGGGGGTCAGGACCTGCCACAGCTGGCCGAGAGCGGAGCTGGAGTACTTCGAGACGTTGCGCGAGGTCGCGTACGTCAGGATGAAGTGTCGTCGCTCCGCGAGTTGGCGCACATAGACGAGAAACCTCGGCCGTGCGATGGCACGGCGAAGCCCGTATCTCTCGGCGAGCTTGGCCAGCGGCTCCTGCCCGCTTCGGCCGCCCGCCTGGGCGTCCGCGACAGCGGATTCCGGCTGGCTCATGGGATGGACTCTATTGGATCCGGGTTGCTCGGGATGCCTGCCGCGTGGCGCGCGGCCGACAGTTGGACGGTGTCTCGTGGCGCTCGGTTCCAAGCCACCGTCAAGACTCGCTCAACCGTAGCCCAGCGGGACGGACGATGGCGGCAACGGCACGAGCACCGTCTGGTAGGAGGTATTTTTCATCGACACTTCCCGTCCCCGCGAATGCCCGTCTGACTCGTTTATGCACTTCATCCCCTTGCGAGCTGTATGGGCGCGACGTGGGACAGGCGGACGTGTGACCGAACTGCAACGCGCCAGAGACGTGCTGGTGGCAAGTAGTAGGAGATAGTCGCGATCGACTGGCAGGGCGTCGGCTGGTTTGACCAGGTCAGCCAAACCCGGGGGATTACAAGGAACCCCCCGTCAGGCTGCTCACGATCATCGCAGCTCAGCGCTTACGCCCACCTTGGTAGAGGGAGGAATTTTTTCACCATGCGTGTTACTAGAGGCGCACGGATCGTCGCCGGTACCGCGCTGCTCGCTCTCGCGGTTGCCGCGTGCGGCGGCGGTGCCAGCCCGTCCGGTGACCCCGCGGCGGATGGCGGCGACACGCCGGTCCGCATGGAGCTGGGTGAGCCGCAGAACCTGCTGGTCCCCTCGAACACCACCGAGTCCGAGGGCTCCGAGCTCCTCGCGGCCGTCTTCGAGCCCCTGGTGAACTACGACGAGAACAAGCAGGTCGTAGAAGCCGCTGCCGAGTCGATCACCACGGAAGACAACATCACGTGGACGATCAAGCTCAAGTCGGGCTACACCTGGCACAACGGTGAGCCGCTCGTCGCACAGAACTACGTCGACGCGTGGAACTACGCCGCCAACCAGGACAACGCGCAGGGCGCCGGCTACTTCTTCGGCCGCGTCAAGGGCTACGACGCGCTGAACCCGGGTGAGGGCAAGGAAGTCACCACCAAGGAGATGGAAGGCCTGAAGGTCGTCGACGACTCGACCTTCACCGTCGAGCTGGCGGCGCCGTTCTCGCAGTTCAGGACGATGCTCGGCTACACCGCCTTCTACCCGCTGCCCAAGGCCGCCTTCGGCGCCGACGGCAAGGTGACCAACGAGTACGGCGAGAAGCCGATCGGCCAGGGCCTCTTCAAGCTCGACAAGCCGTACAAGAAGGGCACCGACCAGACGGTCGACCTCTCCGTGTACGACAAGTACCCGGCCAAGAAGCCCAACGGCTGGACCAAGCTCCAGTTCAAGCTCTACAACAGCTCCGAGACGGCCTACAACGACCTGCAGGCGAACAACGTGGACATCCACGACTCGCTGCCGGCCTCGGCCATCTCCAGCGCGAAGACGGCCCTGGGCGACCGCTACCAGGACCAGCCGGACGCCGGCATCGGCTACATCGGCTTCCCGCTGCAGTACAACGACGAGTACAAGGACGTCCGGATGCGGGAGGCCATCTCGATGGCCATCGACCGGAAGACCATCGCCGAGACGGTCTTCTCCGGCACCCGCGCCCCCGCCGACGACTTCATCAACCCGGCCATCGACGGCTACCGCCAGGGCGCCTGCGCGGCCTGCACCTACGACCCGGGCAAGGCGAAGGAGCAGTACGCGGCGGCCAACGGCCCGGCCAAGTTGGAGCTGGGCTACAACGCCGACGGCGGCCACAAGGAGTGGATCGAGGCCGTCGCCAACAACCTGCGGGCCAACCTCGGCGTCGAGGTCACCGTGAGGCCGTTCGAGAAGTTCGCGAACATCCTCGACGACCTGGACGCCAAGAAGTACAAGGGCATGTTCCGCATGGGCTGGGCGGTCGACTACCCGTCGGCAGAGAACTACCTGTCGCCGATCTTCTCGACCGGCGCCATCAAGACCGGCTCCAACTACGCGGGCTACTCCAGCAAGGAGTTCGACGAGCTGGTGGCCAAGGGCGACCAGGCGCCGACCCCCGAAGAGGGCCTGAAGTTCTACCAGCAGGCCGACGATGTCCTGATCAAGGACCTCCCGTACGTTCCGGTGTACTTCTACCGGAACAACTCTGGGTACTCCACTCAGGTGAAGAACGTCAGAATCAATCTGCTCAACCAGGTTGAATGGGCTGACGTCGAGAAGGCCTGACGTTATATACGGGGGTGGGCGGGACGCCGTCCACCCCTCGTGAGCCCGCCACGAAGGCAGTCGCTTGGGCACGCGCCACCCAAGGTTCCCAGGGACTGCCTTCTGGCATGTACGGGAGGCTTGTATGGGCCGTTACATCATCAGGCGCCTGATCCAGGCGATACCAGTCCTGCTGGGCGCCACCCTGTTCATCTTCGCCATCGTGTTCGCGCTTCCTGGTGACCCCATCGAGGCGCTCGCCGGCGAGAAGCGCCAGGACCCGGCGATCACCGCCATCATCCGCGAGCAGTATCACCTGAACGATCCGCTGCTGGTCCAGTACTGGTACTACATCAGCGGCATCCTTTTCCACGGTGACTTCGGGAAGACCTTCGCCGGCGTCCCCGTCACCCAGCTGATGGCGGGCAAGTTCCAGGTTACGCTGAACCTCGCGTTCACCGCGCTGGTCATGGAGGCCATCATCGGCCTGCTGCTCGGCCTCTGGGCGGCGCTGCGCCGCGGCCGGGCCACCGACACCGCGATCCTGGCCTCGACGCTGCTGCTCATCTCGGTGCCGACCCTGGTCACCGGCTTCGTGCTGCAGCTGTGGCTGGGCGTCTGGCTCAAGCAGGTCACCGGGATCGAGTTCTTCCCCATCGCGGGAGTCGGCCAGGGCCTGCAGTCGTACCTGCTGCCGGGCTTCGTGCTGGCCGGCACGTCGATCGCGTACCTGACACGTCTGACCAGGACGAGTCTGGTCGAGACGCTACGCTCCGACTACATCCGCACCGCCACCGCGAAGGGCCTGTCGAGACGGCGGGTCGTGGGCAGACACGGGTTGCGCAACGCGCTGATCCCGATGGTCACCTATCTCGGAGCCGACCTGGGCGTGCTCATGGGCGGCGCCATCATCACGGAGACCATCTTCAACCTGCCGGGCATCGGCTTGCAGTTGTATCAGGGCGTTTACCTACGTGAGCAACCCATCGTCGTAGGTATCGTGACAATCCTGGTGCTGGTGTACATCGTGGCGAACCTGATCGTCGACATGCTGTACGCCGTGCTCGATCCGAGGATCCGCTATGAGTGAGACACCGCAGCTGGGCCAGGTCGGGCCGGCGTTCCCCGAAACCCAGTCGCTGACGGAGAGCCAGCCGTCCCCGCCGGTCAAGCAGCCCAAGAAGAAGGAAGCGAAGCCGGCGAGCCTCTGGCGAGACGCCTGGTACGACCTGCGCCGCAGGCCGATGTTCATCTTCTCGCTGGTCCTGATCGCGATCCTGCTGGTCATGTCGTTCTGGCCGTCGCTGTTCACCTCGATCAACCCGTTCGACGCGAAGACCTGCGAGCTTTCCACCGCTCGCCAGGGCCCGAGCGCCGGCCACATCTTCGGTCGCGACAACCTCGGCTGCGACGTGTACGCCAAGACCATCTACGGCGCCAAGAACTCGATCATCATCGGTGTCGCCACCACGGTGATCACGGCGCTGGTCGGTGGGCTGCTCGGCCTGCTGGCGGGCACCCGGGGCGGCTGGACCGACGTCCTGACGTCCCGCGTCACCGAGGTCTTCTTCGCCATCCCCTCCATCCTGGGCGCGCTGCTCATCACGGCGACGTTCCGGGACGCCGGGATCGGCATCTGGATCGTGGTGATCGCGCTCTCGGTGCTGGCGTGGCCGATGACCTTCCGCATCATGCGGGCGGCCGTCATCACCGCGAGAAGCCAGGACTTCGTGCTGGCGGCCAAGGCACTGGGGGCCGGCCAGGCGCGCATCATGTTCCGGCACCTGCTGCCGAACGCGCTCGCGCCGGTGATCGTCGTCGCCACCATCAACCTGGGCGGCTTCATCGCGGCCGAGGCCGCGCTGTCCTTCCTGGGGGTCGGCGTGCAGTCGCCCGACATCTCCTGGGGCCTGATGATCGCCGACGCCCGGAACCGGTTCCTGGAGGCGCCGCTGCCGCTGGTGTTCCCGGCCCTGTTCCTGAGCATCACGGTGCTCGCGTTCATCATGCTGGGCGACGCCGTACGCGACGCGCTCGACCCGAAGCTCAGGTAGGAGGGGGGAAACATGAGCAAGACATCGCCGCACGCGTTGCCTGCCGAGGGAGGGCTGGGCAACGAGCCGCTGCTCGCGGTGGACGACCTGCACGTGGAGTTCGCCACGCGCGCCGGCCTGGTACGGGCGGTCAACGGGGTGAGCTACTCGCTCCAGGCGGGCGAGACCCTCGCCGTCCTGGGCGAGTCGGGTTCCGGCAAGTCCGTGACCGCGCAGGCGATCATGGGCATCCTCGACATGCCGCCGGCGCGCATCCCCAAGGGGGAGGTCCGCTTCAACGGCACCGACCTGCTCAGGCTCTCGGAGGAGGCGCGCACGCAGGTGCGCGGCCAGCGCATCGCGATGATCTTCCAGGACGCGCTCTCCGCGCTCAACCCGGTGTTCACCGTGGGCTGGCAGATCAGCGAGATGTTCCGGGTGCACCGCGGCATGGGCAAGCGCGACGCCATGAGGAAGGCCGTCGAGCTGATGGACCGGGTCCGCATCCCGGGCGCCAAGCAGCGCGTCAACGACTATCCGCACCAGTTCTCCGGGGGCATGCGGCAGCGCATCATGATCGCCATGGCGATCGCGCTCGACCCCGAGGTGCTGATCGCCGACGAGCCGACCACCGCGCTCGACGTGACGGTCCAGGCCCAGGTCATGGAGCTGCTCGCGGAGCTGCAGCGCGAGAGCAACATGGGCATGATCCTGATCACCCACGACCTCGGCGTCGTCGCCGACGTCGCCGACAAGATCGCGGTCATGTACGGCGGGCGCATCGTGGAGAACGCCTCCGTGCACGACATCTACAAGGCGCCTGCCCACCCCTACACCAAGGGGCTGCTGGAGTCGATCCCCCGGGTCGACCTCAAGGGCCAGGACCTGTACGCCATCAAGGGCCTGCCGCCCAACCTGCTCGACATGCCGACCGGCTGCGCCTTCCACCCGCGCTGCCCGTACCGGCAGGACAACTGCGTGACCGACAGCCCCCCGCTCTACGAGATCAGCGGCACGCGCAACAGCGCCTGCCACTACTGGAGGGAGGTCCTCGATGGCGACCAAGGGTGAGACGATCCTCGAGGTCCGCGATCTGGTGAAGCATTTCCCCCTCAACCAGGGGATCATGTTCAAGAAGCAGATCGGGGCCATCAAGGCCGTCGACGGCGTCTCCTTCGACCTCGCCAGCGGCGAGACGCTCGGCGTCGTGGGCGAGTCCGGCTGCGGCAAGTCCACCCTCGCCAAGGTGCTGATGGCGCTGGAGCGGCCCACCTCCGGCTCCGTCAAGATCAACGGTCGTGATATCGCCAAGGCCAAGGGCGCCGAGCTCAAGCGGATGCGGCGCAACATCCAGATGGTGATGCAGGACCCGTACACCTCGCTCAACCCGCGGATGACCGTCGGCGACATCGTCGGCGAGCCGTTCGACATCCACACCGAGGTGGCGCCGAAGGGCGACCGCACCCGCAAGGTGCAGGAGCTGCTGGAGGTCGTCGGGCTCAACCCCGACCACATCAACCGCTACCCCCACCAGTTCTCGGGCGGTCAGCGCCAGCGCATCGGCATCGCCCGCGGGCTGGCGCTCCAGCCGGAGATCATCGTCTGTGACGAGCCGGTCTCGGCGCTGGACGTGTCGATCCAGGCCCAGGTGATCAACCTGCTGGAGAGGCTGCAGAACGAGTTCAACCTGGCGTACATCTTCATCGCCCACGACCTGTCGGTGGTCCGCCACATCTCCGACCGGGTCGCGGTGATGTACCTGGGCAAGGTCGTCGAGCTCGGCAAGGACGTCGAGATCTACGACAAGCCCGCGCACCCGTACAGCCAGGCGCTGCTGTCGGCGGTGCCGGTCCCCGACCCCGAGGGCCGCGACCAGCGCGAGCGGATCATCCTCCAGGGCGACCCGCCGTCGCCGGCCAACCCGCCGTCCGGCTGCCGCTTCCGCACGCGGTGCTGGAAGGCGCAGGAGATCTGCGCGACGGAGGAGCCGCTGCTGCAGATCCGGCCGGGCACGTCCCACGAGAGCGCCTGCCATTTCGCCGAGACGCATGACGTGGTGCATGTGAACTAGCGGTGCGTGTCGTCGCCGCCGCCCCCGCGCCCTTCGGTGCGGGGGCGGTCTGTCAGGGGGGAGGCCCGCCGCGGCTCCAGGGAACGGCTCGGCGCCGGTCGTGGTGGAGCAGGATGCGGGCCGACAGGGCCAGGGCCAGCGCCACCAGGCCCGCGATGACCAGGGCGCGGGAGCCCGGCGGAGGGCCGGACGGGTCCTCGCCGAAGTGCTCCGCGGGGAGCGGGGGCGGCTGGGTGGGGCCGGCCAGGCGTTCGGCCACGCGCAGCGCCAGGGCGGCGTCGGCGACGCCGTGGCCGTAGCCGGTGCTGTAGCCGCCGCGCGGGCGCTTCCTGGTGCCGAGCTCGATGGCCCGCCGCACGTGGTACGGCGACAGGTCCGGGTACGCGGATCTGATCAGCGCGGCGATGCCCGCGACCATGGCGGCGGCCGAGCTGGTGCCGTCGCCGACCACGTACCGGCGGGCGCCGTTGGCGGAGACGATGTCGACGCCGGGGGCGACGACTGAGAGGTAGTCCTGGCGGTTGGAGAACCCGGCGAGCCGGAAATTCCGGTCGACCGCGCCCACGGCGATCACGCCGGGGTAGGCGGCGGGGAAGTTCTTCCTGTTGGTGCTCTCGCCGTCGTTGCCGGAGGAGGCGACCAGCACCGCGCCGTGGGCGACCGCGTACTGCACCGCCTCCTCCTCGGCGGCCGAGCCCTCCCAGGAGCCGCTGCCGCCGCCGAGCGACATGCTGATGACCTGGGCGCCCCGGTCGACGGCGTAGCGGATGCCCTTGGCGAGCGCGTCGTGGCCGCCGGCGCGCCGCTTGGCCCGCCGGGGATCGGAGTTCTCCAGCGTGACGCGTACCGACAGCACCTTGGCGGCGGGCGCGACGCCGAGCACGCCGCCGGCCTTGCCCTTGCCGTGGCCGTGGCCGGCGATGAGGCTGGCCATGGCGGTGCCGTGGTGGCCCCACACCCCGCCGGCCCGGCCGGCTCCGGTCAGGTCGGGGCCGTGCACGACGGAGCCGCGCAGGTCCTGGTGGTCGCCGCGGACCCCGGTGTCGAGCACCGCGACCAGCACGTTCTCGCCCTGGGTGACCCGCCAGGCGTCGTGCAGCCGTAGCGTGCCGACCTGCCACTGCTTGGCCCTGGCGAGGGCGCCCATCTCGTCGTCCGCGGCGGCGGGCGTAGCCAGGCCGAGCTGGGACGACGGGAACAGCAGGAACAGGGACAGCAGCGCCGCCCGCAGGCGCGGCCGCCTCATCCGGTGAGGCCCCGGTGCAGCTCGGTGGCGAGCTGGCGGGCGAAACCACCGAGCCTGGGCACGGCCTGGTCACCCGGACGGAACGACCGTCCGTCCGCGTAACCGGCGGTGGTGGCGATCACGTACGGCGCGTGGGAGGCGATCAGGGTCCCGGTGAAGCACTGCCGCTCGCCGAAACGTTCGGCGGGGCCGCCGGGGAAGGCGACCGGCCGCACGGCGGGCACGCGCAGGGGCCCGGCCGCGCCCGGGGGCACGGGCCGGGCCAGGACCGCGATGCCGGCGGTGGCGACGTAGGTGGCGGTGCTGTCGGCGTACGTGGCGCGCAGCGCGGTGACGCAGGCGGGCAGCGCGGGCTGGAAGGCGGCCGCGCAGGACGCCTCGGGCGCGACCCCGGCCAGCAGGTAGGTGACCTGCGCGCCGGACGGGCTGGTGCCGGGGACGGCGTACGGGAACACCCGCGTCACCGGCCAGGCACGCCAGCGCTCGGGCACCGGCGGCGCGGCGGGGGAACAGAACACGGACAGGAGGGCGAGCAGGAGCAGGGACAGCTGAAACACGTGAACCTCGAACGGGGGGAGGGGGCGCCCGATCTGCCGTGAATTCTGGCACGGGGTCAGGGCCTCAGTCCGACGGTTCAGTAAACAGTCCGATACGCCACGTAATTGGTGTTTGTTGGCTTTTGCGTTATACGGAGGGTGACAACCGGACATGCGCCCCCGGAGGCAGGCCGAGGCGCTGCGCCGCGTCGCCGGAGTTCACCGCGAACGCGATCAGGCCCGCCGAGTCCGCGAACGCCACCAGCTCACCGGGCGGGACCGCCGCGTACGTCTCCCGGTAGGGCATCGACAGCCGCCGCCGGCCCAGCGACACGCCGAGCGTGTCGCCCACCCGCAGCCCCAGCGCCTCCAGGTCGCCGGCCGTGATCGACAACTGCGTGTTGCCGTAGCGGTCGACCGAGACGACCTCGCCCTCTGCCGCGCCCTCGCGCAGCACGGACGTCGGCGCGGGCAGCGACACCAGCCTCTCCACCGGCACCCGCGGGCCCAGCTCGCGCGGCCGAAGCCCGTTGCTCAGCCGCCCGGCCACCGGCGCGAACACGTCACGGCCGTGGAACGTGGGCGACACCGGGTGCAGGAAGTGCTCGGCGTTGCTCAGCTCGTACGCCGCCCGCGCGCCGCCGCTGGCGCGCACCGCCCACGACAGCAGCCCGTTGTCCGGCCCCACGAACACCCGGCCGCCGGCCTCGACCGCGATCGCGCGCCTGGCGCCGCCCGCGCCCGGGTCGACCGCCCCGACGTGCACGCCCACGGGCATGTACGGGATCGTCTGGGCCAGGATCGCCGCGCCGCGCCGCACGTCACCCGCCGGGACCAGGTGGCACACGTCGATCACCCGGACCTCGGGGGCGATCCCGGCGATCACCCCGTGGCAGGCGGCGACATAACCGTCTTCGAGCCCGTAATCCGTGAGAAGTGTGATGACAGAGGTCACACTTAGTGACTGTACGTCTCTCAATCCGCCGTGAACAGCCGCACTCGGCACATTACGATGGCGACGGGCCGCCTGCGCGCGAAGCCATCGTCGCGCCGCCCGTTCCTGAGGAGGACACCATGGACACTGCACCGTCAAACGGTGACAGTGCCGACCAGAGGGCCGACCAGAGGGCAGAGGACAGGGCAGACCAGGACCACGCCCAGGAACCCGTCCACCGGCCCCTCACCGACCGCGAACTCGAGCTCCTCGCCTTCGAACGCCACTGGTGGCGTTACGCGGGCGCGAAGGAGCAGGCAGTCAAGGAGACCTTCGGGTTCTCCGCCACCCGCTACTACCAGCTGCTCGGCGAGTTGATCGACCGTCCCGAGGCGCTGGCGCACGACCCCATGCTGGTCAAGCGACTGCGCAGGCTGCGCGCCGCCCGCCGGCGCGAGCGCTCCGCCCGCCGGCTCGGCATGCGCCCCTGACCGGCTGGGTACGGCAGGCGGCGTGAGCGACATCCCTGGAATGGAAGCGATACTGAAGGATCCGGCCGGCGCCGTGATCGGGCTCGACTTCGACGGCACCCTCTCGCCGATCGTGCCCGACCCCGACACCGCCGTCGTCCACCCCGGCGCGCCTCCGGTGCTGGCCGAGCTGGGCCGGCACGTGGGCGCCGTGGCCATCGTGACCGGACGGCCGCCGGCCAAGGTGCTGGAGCTGGGGCCCGCGCTCAAGGACGTGCCGGGCCTGGTCATCCTCGGCCACTACGGCTTCGAGCGGTGGGAGGACGGGCGGACCTCCGCGCCCCCGCCGCCGGCCGGGGTGCCGCGGGCCAAGGCGGAACTGCCGCTGCTGCTCGGCTCGCTGGGCGTGACCGACGCGGCGATCGAGGACAAGGGCCGCGCGGTGGCCGTGCACACCCGCCGCTGCGCCGACCCCGAGGGCACGCTGGCCCGGCTGCGCGAGCCGCTGGCCGCGCTGGCGGCCGAGCACGGCCTGGTCGTCGAGCCCGGCCGGATGGTGCTGGAGGTGCGGCCGTCCGGCATGGACAAGGGGCACGCGCTCGGCGCGTTCCTGACGGAGCGCTCCGCCAGGTCCGTGCTCTTCGTGGGCGACGACCTCGGCGACCTGGCCGCCTTCGACGCGGTCCGCTCGTCGGGCCTGCCCGGCGTGACCGTGTGCAGCGGCTCCACCGAGGTCACGGCGCTGGCCGAGCGGGCCGACATCGTCGTCGACGGGCCTGAGGGCGTGGTGGCGCTGCTCCGCGAGTTGACGTCCGCTTTCAGCCGATAGTGACCAGTTTGCAAGTCGGCACCCCTATGGTCCGGGCATGAGCAAGAAGCACCTCGCCGCCGTGGCCGTGGCCGCGGCGGCGGTCCTCGTGGCCCCCGCCTCCGCGGCCGCCGCCTCCACGACAGCCGCCTCGACCACCGCCGGCCCCGCCCAGGAACTGAAGCTGCGCAAGGGCCTGACCCTCTACATCCCGCTCAAGTGGGTGGTCCACCGGGTCGGCGCCGACCGGATCAAGGTCGTCACCGGGCCCTGCGCCAACCCCAGGGGTGGCTTCTTCGCTCCCGGCTGCAAGAGCTTCTGGATCTTCGGCCCGAAGGCGATCAGGACGGGCGCCGAGGGCTTCGGCCCGTACGACGCCGGCAGGGGCGGCTACTACCCCGCCTCCGACGTGCAGAAGTGCCCGAAGAACGGCATGCTCCTGCGCGGCGAGCGGGTCGGCGCGCACAAGAAGGGCCTGCGCCAGGTCGGCCCCGGGCACAAGGCCCACTACCACGAGTTCACCACCCGCTGCCGCACCGGCAACGGGAAGAAGACCAGCGTCACGTTCACCACCCGCGAGTGGTATCTGCCGAAGTCGCAGATCCTCGTGGTCGACGAGTGGAGCACCGCGAACCTCGCCGACACCCTGAAGTACGCCGACTGGAAGTGATCTAGGCGAGCGCGTCGAGCTGGGCGGCCAGCCACTTCTGCGGGGGCAGCGCGGTGGCGGCCGCCTCCAGCCGCTCCCTGCGGCGGGCGCGCTCCGCCTCCGGCATCACCAGCGCCGCGTGCAGCGCGGCGGCGGTGCCGCTGATGTCGTACGGGTTGACGACCAGCGCGTGCGCGCCCAGCTCCGCGCACGCGCCGGCCTCCCGCGACAGCACCAGCGCGCAGCGCGGCGACAGGATCGGGCCCTCCTTGGCCACCAGGTTCATGCCGTCGCGGATCGGGTTGACCAGCAGCACGTCGGCCAGCCGGTAGGCGGCCAGGGAGCGCGGGTAGTCGTCGTTGACGTTGAGGATCAGGGGGTTCCAGTCCTCGGTCGCGTACTCGTCCTCGATCTCCTGCGCGCAGCGCTGCACCGCCGCGGTGTATTCGCGGTATTCGGGCAGGTCGTGGCGGCTCGGGTAGGCGAAGGCCAGGTGGACGACGCGGCCGTGCCACTCGGGGTGGGCGTCGAGGAACTCCTTGTAGGCGAGCAGTCCGCGCACGATGTTCTTCGACAGCTCGGTGCGGTCGATGCGCACGATCAGTTTGCGGTCGCCGACCTCCTCCCTGATGGCCGCCATGTGCGACTCGACGTCGGGCTCGGCGGCGCGGGTCCACAGCGCCTTGCCGTCGACGCCCAGCGCGTGCACGCCGACGCGGGTGGTGCGGCCCTCGTACGTGATCGTCGCGGCCCGCTGGTCGACCTCGGCGCCCAGCACGGTCTCGCAGCAGTCCATGAACGCGCCCGCCCAGCGGCGGGTGAGGAACCCGGCGTGGTCGGCGCCCAGGACGCCCTCCAGCACCTCGCGCGCCACCTCGTCGGGCAGCAGCGAGAAGTATTCGGGCGGGGCCCACGGCGTGTGGCTGAAGTGCGCGATGCGCAGGTCGGGCCGCTCGGCGCGGAGCATCGCCGGGGTCAGCGTCAGGTGGTAGTCCTGCACCATCACCCGGGCGCCGTGAGCGGCCCCCTCCGCCAGCGCGAGCGCGAAGGCGCCGTTGTAGTCGCGGTAGGACTCCCAGTCGCGCCGGAACCGGGTGCCGAAGTGGGGCGCGTTCGGGATGTCGTAGAGCAGGTGGTTGACGAACCACAGCGTGGAGTTGGCCACGGAGTTGTAGGCGCGGTGGAAGGTGGCGGGCGCGATGTCGAGCATGCGCAGCGGGCCCGTCTCGTAGCCGGCGTGGTCGAGCCGGCCGCCGGGGGCCTGGCGGACGGCGCTGCGGTCGCCGTCGGACAGAGCCGCGCACACCCACAGCACGCCCTCGTCCCTGGCCACGCCGGACAGCCCGGAGACGAGACCGCCGCCGCCGCGTCTCATGGTGAGGACGCCGTCGTCGGACACGGTGAACGACACAGGGCCTCTGTTCGAGGCGAGCAGGACGCTGTTCATTTACGCTCCCTCCGACCATAGGATCCCAGCTATGGCGCTAGATGAGCACACCGAGGAACTCGCCCATGCCGCAGCCAGAGGCGATCATCGCTCACTCGGCGAGCTCCTGCGACGGATCGAGCCCGACGTGCTGCGGCACTGCGCTCGTATCCTGCCGTATCACCATGACGCCGAGGAGGCGGCCCAGGACACCCTGCTCGCGGTGGCGCGCAACATCGCCAGGTTCGAGGGGCGGGCCAGGTTCAGCACCTGGCTCCACATCGTGACCGCCAACTGCGCGCGCACCACGTACCGCTCGCTGAAGCGCAGGTCGGCGGAGCAGAGCTCCGACGAGCTGCTGACGCAGAAGCCCGACGTGCGGCGGGTCAGCGTGATCGCGGGCTCGCGGCTCGACCTGCTCGACGCGATGGAGGCGCTGGAGGCCGACAAGCCCGACCTGGCGCAGGCGCTGGTGCTGCGCGACATCGTGCAGCTCGACTACAGCGAGGTGGCCGAGCAGCTCAAGATCCCGCTCGGCACCGCCAAGTCGCGCATCCACCAGGCGCGCAAGTACGTGCAGGGTGTGCTGGGCGACGACTACCGGTGAGATCGTTCATCTCGGAGAGTGAGACGACTGTCCATGTAACGTGGTTGATTGGGTAGAGTCCGAGTCAGCAGCACCACACAACTGAACATTGCTCATCCAGAGGGGTGGAGGGACCGGCCCTGCGAAGCCCCGGCAACCCTCCCGGCTTGTGACTCGCGACCTGGCGAGGCCGACCGGGACAGGGTGCCAATTCCGGTCCGCGGTCAGGGTGGCCGCGGACGAAGATGAGGGAAGGCCTCGCTTCATGTCGCTCGACTTCGGTCCCGCCACTGCTCTCTCCTGCCGCGAGTGCGGCGCCCGCTATCCGCTCGGCCCCAACTTCGCCTGCGTCGAGTGTTTCGGGCCGCTGGAGGCGGCCTACGACTTCGGCGACGTCAAGAGGTCCGACATCGAGTCGGGCCCGGCCAGCATCTGGCGCTACCGTTCCCTGCTGCCGGTGCCCGCCGACGTCGCGAGCAAGCCCAACATGAACCCCGGCTGGACGCCGCTCGTCAAGGCGGGCAACCTGGGCCGGGCGCTCGGTCTCAAGTCCCTGTACGTGAAGGACGACTCGGGCAACCCCACCCACTCCTTCAAGGACCGGGTGGTGGCCATCGCCGTCGAGGCGGCCCGCAACTTCGGCTTCCACACGCTCTCCTGCTCCTCGACCGGAAACCTGGCCGGGGCCGTGACGGCCGCCGCCGCCAGGGCGGGCCTGGACGCGTGCGTGTTCATCCCCGCCGGGCTGGAGCAGGCCAAGATCGCCATGGCCCGCGTCTTCGGCGGCAGGCTCATCGGCATCGAGGGCACCTACGACGAGGTCAACCGGTTCTGCTCGGAGCTGATCGGGGACCCGATGGGCGACAAGTGGGGGTTCGTCAACGTCAACCTGCGGCCCTACTACGCCGAGGGCTCCAAGACGCTCGCGTACGAGATCGCCGAGCAGCTCGGCTGGCGGCTGCCTGAGCAGATCGTCATCCCGATCGCGTCCGGCTCCCAGCTCACCAAGATCGACAAGGGCTTCAAGGAGCTGATCCGGCTCGGGCTGGTCGACGACACGCCCTACAAGGTCTTCGGGGCGCAGGCGCTCGGCTGCTCGCCGGTGTCGGCCGCCTACAAGGCCGGCCACGACGTGGTCCAGCCGGTCAAGCCCGACACCATCGCCAAGTCGCTGGCCATCGGCAACCCCGCCGACGGCCCTTACGTGCTCGACATCGCCCGGCGCACGGGCGGCGCCGTCGAGGACGTGACGGACGCCGAGATCGTGGCCGCCATCAAGCTGCTGGCCTCCACCGAGGGCATCTTCGCCGAGACGGCGGGCGGCGTCACGGTGGGCGTGCTGAAGAAGCTCGTCGAGACCGGGCAGCTCGACCCGGAGGCCGAGACCGTGGTGCTCAACACCGGCGACGGGCTCAAGACGCTCGACGCCGTCGCGGCCGACGCGCAGCCCACGGCCGTGATCCGGCCCTCCCTCGACGCGTTCCGCGCGACTGTCTGACAATCAGGAAAGGCGAGACCTTAACATGAGCGTTTCTGTGCGGATTCCTACCATCCTGCGCACGTACACCGGGGGCAACGCGGAAGTGAGTGGGGAGGGCGCGACTCTCCGTGACGTCCTGGCCAAGCTCGATTCCGACTACCCGGGGATCGGCGCCCGCATTCTGGATGAATCGGGCAAGATTCGGCGTTTTGTTAACGTCTACGTGGGGGAAGAGGACGTCCGATTCGCCCAGGGTCTGGACACTCCAGCCCCTGAGGGCACGCAGATCTCCATCATCCCGGCCGTCGCGGGCGGCTGAGCCCCCCGCTCGGCGGAGCGATCGTCTGGAAGGCGCCCCATGTGGGCGCCTTCTCCCTTTTGTGGGAAATTCAACCTTGAACTACTCAGCTAGGGGTGAAATAAGGCTTTTGCGGATTGACTCTGTTGCCGACCGCCATGCCACAGGTATGGTCGAGTGCGATCGTCAGACGATATCCCCATAAGTCATGGCGATTGTGGGTCTCGCAGACGAATGGGCGAGATCCCTGAGCCCAGTAAGAGGAGTCGGAAGTGGCGCAGGGCACCGTCAAGTGGTTCAACGCGGACAAGGGCTACGGCTTCATCGCGGTAGACGGTGGTAAGGATGTATTCGTCCATTACTCGGCAATCATGATGGACGGGTATCGCTCTCTCGAACAGGGACAACGGGTCGAGTTCGAGATCACGCAGGGCCAGAAGGGGCCGCAGGCGGAATCCGTCCGCGCTGTCGCCTAGCTGGTGCGACCGGCAGCTCGCACGCCAGCGCAGTGCGTGTGACTGCCACCTCACATTGGGGTACGGCGGGCCGCCCGGGGCCCGCCGTACGGACATACCTCCGACGGCGATCTGTTGACCTGGCCAGGTGTGGAGTCAGCTTGCACTCGACGGGGTAGAGTGCTAAACAGTCGTTGGCACTCTATGTTGATGAGTGCCAACGGGGATCGAGACGATGGGGCCTGCCGAACGGAGATGTGGGCCCACATGCCGTCGCGGGCGTCGGCTCGATCTCACCAGGACACCCTGCATCTGGGAGGTCTCGCCTAATGGCAGCCAAGATGATCGCGTTTGACGAGGACGCCCGGCGCGGTCTCGAGCGCGGGATGAACCAGCTCGCCGACGCGGTGAAGGTCACGCTGGGCCCGAAGGGCCGCAACGTCGTGCTGGAGAAGAAGTGGGGCGCCCCCACGATCACCAACGACGGTGTCTCGATCGCCAAGGAGATCGAGCTCGAGGACCCGTGGGAGAAGATCGGCGCCGAGCTGGTCAAGGAAGTCGCCAAGAAGACCGACGACGTCGCGGGCGACGGCACCACCACCGCTACCGTGCTCGCCCAGGCGCTCGTACGTGAGGGCCTGCGCAACGTCGCTGCCGGCGCCAACCCGATGGCCCTGAAGAAGGGCATCGAGGCGGCCGTGGAGCGCGTCAGCGAGGAGCTCTCCAAGCTGGCCAAGGACGTGGAGACCAAGGAGCAGATCGCCTCCACCGCCTCCATCTCCGCCGCCGACCCCGAGATCGGCTCGCTCATCGCCGAGGCGATGGACAAGGTCGGCAAGGAAGGCGTCATCACCGTCGAGGAGAGCAACACCTTCGGTCTGGAGCTGGAGCTCACCGAGGGCATGCGCTTCGACAAGGGCATGACGTCGATGTACTTCGTCACGGACTCCGACCGCATGGAGGCCGTGCTCGAGGACCCGTACATCCTGATCGTCAACTCGAAGATCTCGGCCAACAAGGACCTGCTGCCGCTGCTCGACAAGGTCGTGCAGTCCGGCAAGCCGCTCCTCATCATCGCCGAGGACATCGAGGGTGAGGCCCTGGCCACCCTGGTGGTCAACAAGATCCGCGGCCTCTTCCGCTCGGTCGCCGTCAAGGCCCCGGGCTTCGGCGACCGCCGCAAGGCCATGCTCGCCGACATCGCCATCCTCACCGGCGGCCAGGTCATCGCCGAGGAGGTCGGTCTCAAGCTGGAGAACGCCACCCTCGACCTGCTGGGCCGCGCCCGCAAGGTTGTGGTGACCAAGGACGAGACCACGATCGTCGACGGCGCCGGTGACGCCGACGCGATCGCCGGCCGGGTCAACGAGATCCGCGCCGAGATCGACCGCACCGACTCCGACTACGACCGGGAGAAGCTCCAGGAGCGCCTGGCCAAGCTGGCCGGCGGCGTGGCCGTCATCAAGGCCGGCGCCGCCACCGAGGTCGAGCTGAAGGAGCGCAAGCACCGCATCGAGGACGCCGTGCGCAACGCCAAGGCGGCCGTCGAGGAGGGCATCGTCCCCGGCGGTGGCGTGGCGCTGCTGCAGGCCGGCGCCAAGGCGTTCGACAAGCTGGAGCTGCCGGGCGACGAGGCCACGGGTGCGGCCATCGTGCGCAAGGCGCTGGAGGAGCCGCTCAAGCAGATCGCGGTCAACGCCGGCCTTGAGGGTGGCGTCGTGGTCGAGCGCGTCCGCAACCTCACCCCGGGTGAGGGCCTCAACGCGGCCAGCGGCGACTACGTCAACATGTTCGAGGCGGGCATCATCGACCCGGCCAAGGTGACGCGTTCGGCGCTGCAGAACGCCGCCTCGATCGCGGCGCTGTTCCTGACCACCGAGGCTGTCATCGCCGAGAAGCCGGAGAAGACCCCGGCCGCTCCCGCCGGCATGCCCGGCGGCGGTGACATGGACTTCTGATCGAGGGTTCTCGACCCGAGGTTCTCGCGAGCGGCCCGCGCCGGTGTTTCCGGTTCGGGCCGCTTCGCTTTTCCGACCGCCCTTATCGGCGGTTTTTCGGGTGTCGCCACTATCTGTAGAGAGCCGATAACGTTCTGATATACCTGGGCCGGCAGAAAACGATTAAAGGGACTTGACCCATCGCGACCACTGCGGTTGGGGCGCATAACCGGCGGCGGTCCAGGCGTGGTGGGCGAGCGTGTTGTCATGAAGGACCATCGCGTCGGCCCGGAACGCGCCGAAGGCGGCGAAACGCGCCTCGGCGGCGGCCAGCAGGGCGGTGGCGACGCCCTTGCGCCGGTGAGCCGGATGGACGGCCAGGCGATAGAGATGGGCGCGCCACCCGTCCCAGCCCGCGATCAGCGTGCCGGCCAGTGCGCCGTCCAGCTCGGCCAGGAGCAGTGCCTCCGGGTCCCGCTCGACCAGCGCCCGCACCTTGCCGGCCGAGTCGTGACGGTCGGTGCCCTCGGCGGCGTGCAGCCAGAACTCCAGGACAGCTCCGACGTCCGCCAGGCCCCCCGGACGGATCGTTAGATCGCTCATGGGGGCGAAGCTACCAAAACGCGGCACCGCCCCCCGGAGGAGGCGGTGCGCTCGCGTGGTCAGATCCCGAAGTGCGGGACGATGTGGCCTCGCGCCAGGGTGTTGGCGGTGATGTTGAAGCCCACCACGGCCGGGCTGGTGTCGGTGTCGAGGCCGAGGGTGTCGACGCCGAGCGCGTGCACGGTGAACACGTAGCGGTGCGGGTCACCGGGAGGCGGCGCGGCGCCGCCGTAGTCCTTGGAGCCGTAGTCGCTGCGGGCGTGCTTGGCGCCCTGCGGGAGACCCTTGAACTCGGGCGCGGTGCCGGCGCCCGTGGGCAGCTCGGTGACCGACGCCGGGATGTCGAACAGCACCCAGTGCCAGAAACCGCTGCCCGTGGGCGCGTCCGGGTCGAAACAGGTCACCGCGTAGCTGCGCGTCTCGGCCGGGGCGCCCGACCAGCGGAGGCTGGGGGAGAGGTTCTGGCCCGTCATGCCCCAGTCGTTGAAGACGTGGAGGTCGCTCAGCCTCTCCCCGTCCGTCATGTCGTCGCTGTGGACCGTGAGCGAGGGGACCGACGGCAGGTATTCGTGTGGCAGCGGTGCTGGCACGGCATCCTCCTTGGGTGAGAGCTCCTTGACGTCATCCTAGAAGTGATCCCCTACCCCGCCACCGTCCCTGTCACGGGGCGAGCTGGGGTGGCAGGGGCTTGCGGTGGAGGACCGTGAGCGAGGTGACGGCACGGGTGAGCACCACGTAGAGGCGGGCCAGGCCGCGGGGCTCGGCGTCGACGATGTCGGCCGGCTCCATCACGATGACGTGGTCGTACTCCAGGCCCTTGGCGAGCGTCGCCGGCACCACCAGGAGGCGGTGCTCCTGGGTGGAGTCGGGGTCGAGGACGGCGTGCGCGACGCCCGACAGCGACTCGGAGACGGCGGAGACGGCGGCGTCGGGGACGATGACGCCGATCGAGCCCTCGCGGGCCAGCGCGTCGCGGACCGCCTCGTGGAGGTCGCCGGCCGGCCGGATCGAGAGGGACCCGGCGCCGGGACGCAGGGACCGGGGCGGGGCGAGCCCGGGGGCGATCGACGGCAGCAGGCGGGCGGCGTAGTCGAGGACCTCGCGCGGCACGCGGAAGCCCAGCGTCAGCTCGGTGACCTCGCCGTCCTGCCCGAGATGCGTCAGGACCGACCGCCACGACGTGGTGGACCAGGGGGTGGTGCCCTGGGCCAGGTCGCCGAGCACGGTGGCGGAGCCGTTGCGGCAGCGGCGGCCGAGCGCCCGCAGCTGCATCTCCGACAGGTCCTGCGTCTCGTCCACGACGAGGTGGCCGAGCGAGGGCGTGCGCTCGATCAGGTCGCGCAGCTCGTCGAGGAGAGCCGCGTCGGCGGCGCTCCACTTGGCGGACTTCCATCCCCGGTACGGTTTCCGCCAGAGCAGCAGCTGCCGCTCCTCGGGCGACAGGTCGGACCTGGCGGCCCTGGCGAGGAACTCCTCGTCCGCCAGCAGCCGGTAGAGCACCTGCTCGGGCACCAGCTTCGGCCACACGGCGTCGACCAGCTGCTTGACCGGCCTGGACCGGGCCACCGCGTCCTGCACCCGGTCGTCGGGTGACTCGCCGCGCTGCTCCATCCGTACGAGCACGAGGTGCGCGAGCCGCTGGGCGAGGGCGGCGCGGCCGGGACCGTAGCGGGTGGTGCCGCGCAGCGAGGCGACGATCTCGCGCACCTCGTGGTCGGCCACCCGGAAGCGGTAGGCGCCCTTGGAGTAGACCAGGCCCTCTTCAGGCTTGACGATGTGGAGCCACAGGGCCCGCTTCAGCACGGCCGCCATCCGGGCGTCGCCCTTGACCGCGCCCACCGCGGGGTCCTCGGGGGCCGCGTGGTCGCCCAGCAGGCCGGCGACCGTGGTCTGGTCGACCTTGACCTCGCCCAGCGCGGGCAGCACCGAGGAGATGTAGGAGAGGAAGGCGCGGTTCGGCCCGACGATCATCACGCCCGCCCTGGCGAGCCGCTCGCGGTGGGTGAACAGCAGGTAGGCGGCCCGGTGGAGGCCGACCGCCGTCTTCCCGGTGCCCGGCGCGCCCTGCACGCAGACCGTACGGGTGAGCGCGGCGCGGACGATCTCGTCCTGGTCGGGCTGGATGGTGGCCACGATGTCGCGCATCGGGCCGGTGCGGGGGCGCTCGATCTCCTCGGTCAGGATGCGTGACGGGCCGATCTCGGCGCCCTGGTCGAGCCGTTCGTCCTCGTACGCGGTGAGCGCGCCGCCGTGGTAGCCGAACCGGCGCCGCAGCGTGACGTCCATCGGGTCGGCGGGGCTGGCCTGGTAGAAGGCGCGCGACACGGGGGCGCGCCAGTCGATGACCAGGGGACGGCTGTCGCCGTCGTGCACGTGGCGGCGGCCGACGTGGATCGTGGTGGGCAGGTCGTCGGCGGCCGAGCGGTCGAGCCGGCCGAAGAACAGCGGGGTGTCGGGGTGGTCGGCCAGGGCGGCCACGCGCTGGTCGAGCAGCGACTGCAGGATCTGCTGCGACACCCAGTCGCCGGCCGCGTCGGCCGACAGCGACTGCGCGTGCGCGCGCATGGCCGCCAGCGCGGCCCTGGACTCGGCCAGATGGGCCTGCTCGGCGGCGAGGACGTCCGTGGGCAGGTCCGGGGGTATGTCGGGGGCCAGTTGGTCTGTGGGCATGCGAAAGTGCCTCCCGGCGCTCGGAGGTGGGTAACAAGGCAGCGAATCCGCCAGTTTAATGCGGCTGTCGGGGTGGCTTCAAAACATTTAGCCGTCGCCGGGGAGGGGTAAGAAGTCCGGCGTGGCGCGTGTGCGACTCGGCTTCTCCCCGATCCTTCCCACGATCGCGAGCTTCCTGCTGGCCACCCTCTGGGGGCTGTCGGTCTTCGCGGGCTGGGGGCTGGAGGCGTTCTGCGGCGGGTCGTCGCCGTCCTGCGTCCAGCGGCTCGCCGTGTTCTCCTCGGTCTCCGGGCTGTTCGCCGCGGTGGCCGCCTGCCTGACGGTGGCGGCCTGGGCGCTGCCGGCGGCGCGGCAGGACGAGCGGACGTTCACCCGGTTCATGGGGCTGAGCGTGGCCTCGTGGATCGCCGCGGAGGGGCTGCTGTTCCTCGGCGGGCTGCTGGCGAAGTGAACACTCCTCGCAAACGGCGGACATATAACGAAATGCCGCAAAATCCGGGCATACCAGGTGGCATTGCCGGATCATCGGGTATGTCGCAGCCGGATTCGGTTGCGGTGGTGTGAGGACGCAGTGAGGGGGGTGGTTCGATTGTCGACGACCCGCGGAGTCTCTTGGACGTGAGACCGGGATGCCTGGCCGCTCGATGAGCGGCCGGGCTCACACCCCGCCCAGCACGTCGTCGGCGTCGATGATCGAGTAGGCGTAACCCTGTTCGGCCAGGAACCGCTGCCGGTGCGCGGCGAACTCCTGGTCGACCGTGTCGCGGCTGACCACGGTGTAGAAGCGCGCCCCGCCGCCGTCGGCCTTGGGCCGCAGCACCCTGCCGAGCCGCTGCGCCTCCTCCTGCCGGGACCCGAACGTTCCGGACACCTGGATCGCCACGCTCGCCTCGGGCAGGTCGATGGAGAAGTTGGCGACCTTGGACACCACCAGGACCTGGATCTCCTTGTCACGGAAGGCCTGGTAGAGCCGCTCGCGCTCCTTGATCCGGGTCTCCCCCTTGATCACCGGCGCGTTCAGGTGTTCGCCCAGCTCGTCGAGCTGGTCGATGTACTGGCCGATCACCAGCACCTGGTCGCCCAGGTGACGGCGTACGAGCGCCTCGGTGACCTGGGTCTTGGACGGCGTGGTGGCGCAGAAGCGGTAGCGCTCCTCCGACTCGGCCATCGCGTACGCCAGCCGCTCCTCGTCGGTGAGCGTCACCCGCACCTCGACGCAGTCGGCCGGGGCGATCCAGCCCTGGTTCTCCATCTCCTTCCAGGGCGCGTCGTAGCGCTTGGGGCCGATCAGCGAGAACACGTCGCCCTCGCGGCCGTCCTCGCGCACCAGCGTCGCGGTCAGGCCGACGCGCCTGCGGGCCTGGAGGTCGGCCGTCATCCGGAAGATCGGCGCGGGCAGCAGGTGGACCTCGTCGTAGACGATGAGGCCCCAGTCGCGCGCGTCGAACAGCTCCAGGTGGCTGTAGACGCCCTTCCGCCTGGTGGTCATCACCTGGTAGGTGGCGATGGTGACCGGACGGATCTCCTTCTTGCTGCCGGAGTACTCGCCGATCTCGTCCTCGGTCAGCGAAGTGCGCTTGAGCAGCTCCTGCTTCCACTGGTGGGCGCTGACCGTGTTGGTGACCAGGATCAGCGTCGTCGCCTGGGCGTGCGCCATCGCGGCCGCGCCGACGATGGTCTTGCCGGCGCCGCAGGGCAGCACGATCACGCCGGATCCGCCGTGCCAGAAGGAGTCGGCCGCCTCCTGCTGGTAGGGCCGGAGCGTCCAGCTCTCCTGGACCAGCTCGACCCGGTGGTGCTCGCCGTCGACGTAACCGGCCAGGTCCTCGGCCGGCCAGCCCAGCTTGAGCAGCGCCTGCTTGATGTTGCCGCGGTCGCTCGGGTGGACGGCCACGGTGTCGTCGCCGACGCGCTCGCCCAGCATCGGCTGGATCTTCCTGGCGCGCAGCACCTCTTCGAGCACGGCCCGGTCGGTGGAGGTCAGCGTCAGCCCGTGGACCGGGTGCTTCTCCAGCCTGAGCCGGCCGTAGCGGGCCATGGTCTCGGCGACGTCGACGAGCAGGGCGTGCGGCACCGGGTAGCGGCTGTAGCCGATCAGGGCGTCGACGACCTGCTCGGCGTCGTGCCCGGCGGCGCGGGCGTTCCACAGCGCCAGTGGCGTGACCCGGTAGGTGTGCACGTGTTCGGGCGCGCGCTCGAGCTCGGCGAACGGGGCGATGGCCTTGCGGCACTCGTCGGCCCTCTCGTGGTCGACCTCGAGCAGCAGCGTCTTGTCTGATTGGACGATGAGCGGGCCGTCGTTCACAGCCATCCCTTCAAACGGTTGACGCCTATCCAACACGCGCGACGGCCCGAACAGTCCCCCGGACGGGGAAATCAGTCGTCGAAGTGGCCGTTGACGCCCAGGTAGAAGAACAGGACGGCCATCATCAGGAAGCCGGCCACCAGCACCACCCAGCTCGCGACGGTGAGCGTGCGGGCCTTCTCGGGCGCCGTGCCGGAACGCAGGGACAGGCCGGCCAGGACGGCGCCGACGACGCCGAAGACGTTGCAGCAGGAGACGACGCTGAAGAGGTTGAGCGCGAGCGCGACGATGCCGCTGACGTTGGGCTCCCCGCGGGCGTGCTGCGGGGGCGGCGGGTAGCCGCCGTAACCGTAGGACGGGGGCGGCTGCTCCCCGTAGGGGGCGCCGTAGCGCTGGTACGGGTAATCGTCCTCGCTCATGCCACCTCCTGACGGGTCAAGAAATATCACGGATCGGGCAAGATCCTGACTCGGTCGCCGATCCTGCTAACCGGCGAACCGCGCCCGCAGCGCCTTGCGGTCGAGTTTGAGCACGCTGGTGACCGGGATCGAGTCGACGAACGTGACCTCGCGGGGATACCTGACGCGGCCCACGCGCTCCCTCGCCCAGGCGATCAGCTCCTCGGCGGCGACCTCCGCGCCGGCCGCCAGCTGCACGAACGCGACGACCTCCTCGCCCAGCCGGTCGTCGGGACGGCCGACCACGCCCGACATGACCACGCCGGGGTGCTGGTTCAGCACGTCCTCCACGTCGCGGGGGAACACGTTGAACCCGCCCCTGATGATCAGGTCCTTCTTCCTGTCGACCACGTACAGGTAGCCGTCGTCGTCGACGCAGCCGACATCACCGGTGCGCAGCTCGCCGCCGACCAGCGCGGTGCCCTCGGGGTCGGGCTCGTGCTCGCCCCAGTAGCCCAGCATCAGCGACTCGCCGGACACGCAGATCTCGCCCACGTCGCCCTGCTCCACCGGCTCGCCGGACGAGTCGCGGATCGTGATCGTGTAGCCGGGCAGCGGCAGGCCCACGCTGCCGGCCTTGCGCCGCCCCGGCGGGTTGAACGTGGTCACCGCGCTGGTCTCGGTCAGCCCGTAACCCTCCAGGATCGTCACGCCCGGCATCCGCCGCTCGAACTCCGTCAGCACCTCCTTGCCCAGCGGCGCCGCGCCGCAGGTGAGGAAGGCCAGGTCGGGCAGCGGGTGCGACTCCAGCGGCTCGGCCAGCAGCATCTGCAGCATGGCCGGCACGACGGTGCCGTACTGGACGCGCTGCTCGGCCGCGAGCCGGAGGAACGCCCCGGGGTCGAACCAGCGCATCAGCACGGCCTGGGGCGGCTCGACGGCGTGCATCCCGGCCACGGTGACGATCAGGCCGTACGCGTGCGAGAGCGGCACCGGGACGATCGCCCGGTTGATCCCCTCCTGGTGGGACAGCTCGTAGGAGGCCTTCGCGACCTGCCACAGGCCCGCGTGGCTGAGCATGACGCCCTTGGCCCTGCCGGTGGTGCCCCCGGTGTACATCAGCGCGGCCAGGTCGCCGGGGTCACGCGCCACCGGGCCGTGCTCGGCGGCCCGCTCCAGCTCGGCGGTGTCCACGTAGACCGGCACGTCCACCCCGGCCGCCCGCACCGTGCCGGCCAGCTCCGGCGAGGTGACCACGGCGGCGGCGCCGCTGTCGAGCAGGATGTGGCGCAGCTCGGCGGCGCCCACCAGGAACACCACCGGCGTCACCACGGCGCCCGCAGCCCACAGCGCCTGGCAGACGAGCGGCACCTCGGGGGAGGTGGCCATCATCACGACCACGCGGTCGCCGGGCCGGATGCCGGCCTCGACGAAGCCGCCGCAGACGCGCCGGGCCCGCTCGGCGAGGCGGTGGCTGCGGTGCCAGACCCCTTCGTAGAACATCGCGTCGTAGTCGTCGAACCTGCTCCATGACTGCTCGGCCAGACTGCTCAGCGTGTGCTCGGTCACATGCCCTAACTTCCGCCGACTCGCGGCACGCAGTCAACCCCGCTCAGACGCCGGACACGCCGGTGATGCGGTGCAGGGCGAAGCGGTGGACGGCGGCCCTGGTCTCGTCGTAGGCGGTCAGGTAGCCGCCCTCCATCCGGGCCGGCTCCAGGATGCGGGAGGTGGCGTTGCCCTGCGAGTCGGTGTAGCCGATCCACACCCGCATCCCCTGCCTGATCGCGTCCTGCAGCTTCGAGATCGTGGCCGTCGCGGGGGTGCGGGGCACCTGGCCGCCCGGGGCGTCGACCGGCTCGCGCCGGGACAGGTGGGCCGCGTCGCCCGCGCGCAGCGCCCGCACGGCCGCCGCCGCCACGCCCGGTTCGGGCTCGCCGGTCGGCGCCACCTGGCGGACCGGGGCGGGGCCCTCGGTGCGCCTGCTGTCGAGCTGGGAGATGATCACGTCGCCGTCGAGCGACTCGGGGACCGGCGCGTACCCCATCGCCCGCAGCGAGTCGACCAGCACCGCGCGCGACGAGCGCGAGGCGATGACCGTCGGCGCCAGCCTGCGCAGGCGCAGCGCCGCCGACCGCCGGTCGGCGGTGATCTGGTCGAGCAGCGCCGGGTCGTCGCAGCGGACGTAGGCGCTGGCGGTGCCGACGCGGATCCGGCCGTGCCGCCGCGCCACGTCGGAGACGAGGTACGACAGCGCCTGCGGGACAGGCGTGGCGGAGTGGCGCTCCAGCATGGCCAGCAGCTCCTCGGCGGCCTGGCCCGCGTCGAGCGCGCGCCGCACCGAGCTCTCGCTGAACCGGTAGACGGTGGCGCCCCCTTTGGACTCCACGTCGGCGGCGAGCGTCATCCAGCGGTTGAGCTCGCTGGTCAGCGGGCCGGGCGCGACCGCCGTCAGGTCGGCCTGCAGCAGCACGTGGTCGACCGGCTCGGGCAGCAGCGGGGCCAGCACCGGCGCGGCCTCCGCACCGGTGATCAGGGCCCGCCCGTGACCCGACAGCACGCCGAGCCCGGTCAGGCCGAGCTGCTCGGCCTCGCGCAGCGCGAACTCGGTCAGCTGCTCGCGCAGCGGCCCCCGGCGGCGCGGCTGCTCCCAGGCGAGCCGTTCCAGCACCGAGTCGTGCGCCGGGGCGAGCCCCGGCGCGGAGGCCAGCACGCCCATCGTGGCCTTGCGCACCCCGGCGGCCGACGAGCGGCGCAGATCGGGGTGGAGAGCGTTGAGCGGCTTGTCGCGCCGCTTGTCAGGATCGTCACGCTCGCCGACCAGTCCGGGCACCCGGTCCATCGCCAGCCAGGCCGCGGCCAGCGCCACCCACCGGTCGGCGGTCGACCTGACCCGCCACAGGTCGTAGCCGCTGGTCGGCAGCCACTCGCCGTCGACGCTGCCGCCCGCCGCGATCAGCCCCGACGCGTACGCGACCTCCACCACCAGCGCGGCCACCCAGTCGGGCAGGTCGAGCTCGCCCGCCGTGCGCTTCATGTCGCGCACGCCCAGGCCCCCGGTGCGCAGCACGCCCGGCGGCTCGATGCTCCAGCGCTCGCACAGCTCCTCGACGGCCCGTACGAACGCGAACGCCTGTCCGGCGGCCGTGCGGTCGGCCAGATCCTGGCCCCGGGCCGTGCCCTCCAGCGAGGGCGGCAGCGCCAGCAGGTCGCGGTGCACCCGCCCGCCCCGCAGATACAGGCCCACCTCGCGGGGCAGCGTCACGCTCTCCTCACCCGCCGCCGCCAGCAGGCCGCGGGCCAGCAGCTGCTCGATCGGCGAGCGGGCGGAGGCGACGCGCACCTCGCGCCTGGCGTTCGGCACCCGGCCGGTGGGCGGGCCCCACGCGAGCTGCTCCAGCGCGGCCCGCGACTCCGGCGGCACCTCCTCGATCAGCTTGCCCGGCTCGGCCAGCGCCGCCGCCAGGCGCTCCCGGCCGGACCCGGTGGTTTCCGGCGCGACGTCGTCGGCCATCTCGTCGAGCTGCTCCGGCGCATGATGGCGGAACGCCACGTCGGCGGGCGGGCCCAGGCCGGCCGGGTCGTCCAGCACCTTGCGCACGCCCGGGGCCAGGTCGAGCGCGCTGTCGGGCCCGTACACGAGCCCCAGGTCGCGCAGCCGGTCGAGCGCGGACGTCAGCGCCGGCTCCGGCTTGCCCGCCGCCAGCGCCGCCGCGACCGTCTCGCGCAGCGCGGTCTTCCTGACCGGGCCGTCCCGGACGGCGAGCGTCTCGACCACGGCGAGCGTGAAGCGGTCGAGCCGGTCGAGCACCCGGGCGATCGCCGACGGGCTGCTCGCCCGGGCGGCCAGGCCCTCCAGATGCGCCGGCACCGGAGTGATCAGCTCGGGGCGCGCGGTCACCAGCGCCCGCAGCTGCTCGTCGGTGCGCCCCCTGATCCACTCCGTGAACTCCATCGTTGCCATGGTATGTCCCTGCTGATTGGGGCAGCATTGCTAGGCGTGATAGAGCGAGCCGACCAGCTGATTCTCAACTACGTCAGCAAGGCCGCCGACGCGGCCCACGGCGTGCTGAGACCCGAGCAGCGGCTCGACTTCACCAGGCGGCTGCGTACCAGGATCGAGGCCGAGCGGCGCGGCAGCCAGAGCGCCAAGGACGTGACCAGGCTGCTCGCCCGCTTCGGCGACCCGGTGCTGCTGGTGGAGCGCGAGGCCCGGCGCCTCGCGGAGACCGCGCCCGCTCCCCTCGAAGCCGCCGCGGTCGCTCCCTCGGGGGAGGAGGCCACCGCCGCGTTCCCGAAGATCCGCGACGACGTGCCGCCGGGCGTGGCGCGGAGCAGGCGGGAGGCCGAGCGGCGGCTGGCCAGGGAGGCGCGCGGGCTGCCGTTCGCGGGGTTCCGCAGGGCCGCGATGTCGGTGGCGAACCCCATGGTCACCGAGGGCAGGGACGCCAGGACCGTGGTCAAGGAGCACCCCCGGGAGGTCGCCGCGCTGCTGGTGCTCGTGGTGGCCGCGCTCCTGGTGCCGTTCGACCTGGCTCCCGTGGCGATCTTCCAGGTGCCGGTGATCGCGTGGGCGGCCGGCTCGGCGATGGTGATGTTCAGCGACACGTGGGCGCTGCGCGACCGGCTGATCGGCGTCGGCTCCCCGTTGCTCGGCTACAGCGCGGGCGGGCTGATCGTGGGGGGTCTGCGGGTCGGCGGCGAGCCGGGGCTGGAGGCGTTCGTGGTCGAGTTCTTCAACGCCAGCGGCGTCATGTTCATGGTCGGCACCGGCGTGAGCGTGGTCTGGCTGGCCTACCGGCTGGTCGATCAGGAGTGAACGGCCGCGGGCGACGGCAGCAGCCCGACGGCCAGCCGGACCCACGCCGCCACGAACTGGTCCTTCTCCGTGTGCCCGGGCGTCTCGCCCACCGTCTCCTGGAACAGCCGGTACTGCACGACGGCGCCGCCGAGCACGGCCGAGATGCCCTGCCAGTCGACGTCGGCCGACCGGTATTCGGGCTGGGCGTGGAACCAGGTCACGATGGCGTCGAACATCGGCTGCAGCAGCCCCTGCCGCACCACCGCCACCAGCTCGGGGAACTGGCTCAGGTCGCGGAAGAAGATGCGGGTCAGCTCCGACTCCTCGCGCACCTTGGCCAGCCCGGCCCTGCACAGGTGCGACAGCCGCTCCTCCAGGTCCTTCGAGGTCTCCATGGCGCTCAGCTCGGCGAGGCTGCCGGCGACCTGGCCGCGGGTCCTGGCGGCGTGCTCGTTGATCGCCGCCGACAGGACCTCGTACTTGGACTTGAAGTGCCGGTAGAGCCCGCCGGCGCCCGGTGAGAGGCCGGAGGCGGCCTCGATCTCGGCCACGGACGTGGCGGCGTAGCCGCGTTCGGCGAAGAGCCGCAGAGCCTCGTCGATGATCCGCTCGCGCGTGCTGGTGGCGGCGGCCTTCGCGGGTGTGCTCCCGGTGGCTCCCGTGCTCGGCGATCTGCTCATGTCGTTTCTGATACCTCCGCAGTGGAGGGTAGTCGCCGGCCCGCGGGGACCTTGACAGCCGGGCAGGGACCCTTCCGATGACTACGGTCCCACGACCCGAGCCGTTACGCGTATCGGGAGGTTCTTTGGCATCCTTCAGGTGTGGCGACTTCGGTGGGATTCGACCTGGACATGACACTTGCCGACACTCGGAACGGTATTGCGGCCGTCTATGACGAGTTGTCGGCCCGGCTCGGCGTGCCCATCGACAGCCGGAAGATCGTGACCAGGCTCGGCCCGCCGCTGGAGGCGGAGCTGGCCAACTGGCTGCCCGCCGGGGAGATCGCGGCGGCGGCCGACCTCTACAGGGAGATCTATCCCGAGGTGGGGGTGCCCGTGCACGTCGCGATGGAGGGCGCGCACGAGGCCGTCGCATGCGTCAAGTCGCGCGGCGGGCGGGTCATCGTGGTGACGGGCAAGAACCTGCGCGACGCGAGAAGCACGGTGCGGCGGCTCGGGCTCGACGTGGACGACGTGGTGGGCTCCGTTTTCGGCGCGGACAAAGGAACCGCGCTCACCGCTTTCGGCGCCGCCGCATATGTCGGCGACCATGTGGCGGACATCGAAGCGGCGCGGGCCGGAGGCGCGGTCAGCGTCACGGTCGCCACCGGCCCCTACACCACGGCCGAGCTGCGCGACCACGGGGCCGACGTGGCACTGGGCGATCTGACGGAATTTGCCGATTGGTTCGCCGGTTGGCAACGGAGTCGTGAACTCGTGTAATTCACCGGCATTTACCCGGTCGCTCTGCCGCGCTACGGGGCATAACCTACATCCATTCACCTAATCCACGACGTTCGAACGAGGTCCTCCTGTGCCGAGTGGCAAGGTCAAGTGGTACGACGCCGACAAGGGGTTCGGTTTCCTCACCCGTGACGACGGCGGTGAGGTCTTCGTGCATTCCTCCGCCTTGCCGGCCAACGCCGGGCCTCTCAAGCCCGGGCAGAAGGTCGAGTTCGGCGTGGCCGAGGGCAGGCGCGGCCAGCAGGCGCTCTCCGTGCGGATCCTGGAGCAGCCGCCGACGCTGGCCAAGACCAAGCCCAAGGCCAAGCGGAAGAAGCCGGACGAGATGGTGGTGATCGTCGAGGACCTGATCAAGCTGCTCGACGGGTTGTCCACGTCCTACCAGCGGGGCAAGCACCCTGAGGCCGCGCACGCGAAGAAGGTCGCGGTGGTGCTCAGGGCCGTCGCCGACGACCTCGACGTCTAGCTTCAGGGCGGTTTCGTCAGCGGTTTGGTCCGGTCGAGAGGCTCCGGCGGGGCGTACGGGGCCGTCTCGGCCTCGGCGGCGGCCTCCCGCGTCCGCGCCTTGGCCGCCCTGACGCGGGCGCGGCGCCGTACGACGAGCCAGCCGAGCGTGACGGTGAGCACGCACGCGAGCGTGACCAGCCCGGCCGCGCTGCTCTCGGTGAGCGACAGCCCGAGCCCGATCAGGCCGCCGAACACCCAGGCGAGCTGGAGGAACGCCTCGACCACGCCGAACGTCGACGAGCGCACCTCCTCGCCGATCTCGCGCTGCACGATCGCGTCCAGCGCGAGCTTGCCCAGCTCCTGGGCGAACGCGGTGACCAGCGAGATGGCCACCGCGGCCCAGAGCCCGAAGAGGATCGCGGTCACGGTGGCGGTCACCGCCGTCGTGGCGAGCGTCAGCAGGACGAGCAGGCCGGGCGCGTGGTTGCGGGTCCAGTTGGCGATCACCGCGCCGGCCAGGCCGCCCAGCCCGGCCGCGAGCGTCAGGACCGCGAGGGTCTTGGTCATGTCGAAGAACGGGTCGGGCGCGGGCGGCGCCAGCCACGGCACGACCTTGTCCTGCACCAGGAAGAGCAGGAAGAACAGCAGGAAGCCGGAGAACAGCCGGATGGCGACGTTGGCCCAGACCGCCTCGGCCACCGCCGGACCCACCTGGAGCAGCGTCCGCCAGCGCGGCGCCCTGCCCTCCTCGGGAGTCTCCTCCTCCAGGTCGGGCGAGTCGACGTGGCGCGGCAGCCGCACCGCGAACACCCCGGCGGCCAGGAACACCACCATGGCGACGCGCAGCATCGTGGCGCTGCCCAGCCAGAGCGTCAGCCCCGCCCCGACCGGCACCATCACGCCCGCCGTCACCAGTGAGAACAGCGCGACCCGCGCGTTCGCCGAGACCAGCGTGATGTCGGCGGGCAGCACGCTCGGCATGATCGCGGCACGCGACACGTTGTAGGCCTTCGACAGCACCAGCACGCCCAGCGCGCCCCCGAACAGCGTCAGCAGGTCCTGCGGGCCGACGGCCGCCGCCATCGCGAAACAGAGCAGGCCGCGGCCGAACAGCGTGCCGGCCATCACATAGCGCCGGCCCGACCTGAACCGGTCGAGGATCGGCCCCACGAACGGCGCGAGCAGCGCGAACGGCAGCATCGTGATGACCAGATAGAGCGCCACCGGGCCGCGGGCCTCGCCGACGGGCACCCCGAAGAAGACGGTGCTGGCCAGCGCGACCGTGACGAGCGTGTCGCCGGCGCTGTGGCCGGCGGTCAGCTCGATCAGCCGGCCGAGGCCGGTGCGGTCGGCGCCGTTGGCGTGGGTGAGGCGGCGGGTGGCCCGGCCGACCGACCGCGCCGCGCCCGCGGTGGCCTTCCCGGCCCGCGCGGTGCCGCCGGCGGTCGCCTTGCCGGCACGCGCGGTAGCCCGGCCCGCGTCGGCGACGCCGCGCCCCACGCGCCGGGAGAGGTCGCGCGCTCGCTCCCAGCCTCCCTCCACGCTTACCAGTCTTACCCGATCGCCCCTCCAACCCTCACCCCCGCTTTCGCACCACTTGCGGTCATCTGTCGCGTCAGGACGCAAATCTTGTGGCGGAATCCGGTGTTTCGGGGAGGCGGCAGGCGGGAATGCGGGCTAGTCGGCCCCGGCACGGTCAGCCATGGGAGAGAATGAAGTGTGAGCGAACAGCACCTTTCGGCGGAGGCAGGCCGATGAGCCGTGCCAGGACCCGCTCCGCCGCGCCCGACCAGGCCTGTGTCGCCGCCGTTGACCTGGCACGCGACGCGGCCCAGGAGCTGGCGCGGCCGGGTGAGCCCGGCGAGCACCTGGGCTACGAGAGCGAGGGCGACCGGGTCGTCACCCACTACTTCGCCTGCCAGGACCGCGCCTATCGCGGCTGGCGGTGGGCCGTCACCGTCACCCGGGCGTCGCGGGCGAAGAAGGTGACGGTCAGCGAGGCCGTCCTGCTGCCGGGTTCCGGCGCGCTGCGCGCTCCCGAGTGGCTGCCGTGGAGCGAGCGCCTGCGCCCCGGCGACCTGGGCGTCGGCGACCTGCTGCCCACGCCGGAGGACGACGACCGGCTGGTGCCGGGTTTCGCCGAACTCGACGACGAGGCGGAGCAGCAGACGATTTTCGAGTACGGCCTGGGCCGGGCCCGTGTGCTCTCGGCCATCGGCAGAGACCGGACCGCCAGGCGCTGGCATTCCGGCGAGCACGGGCCGCACACACCGATCGCACACGCCGCTCCCGCGCAGTGCTCCACCTGCGGCTTCTACTGGCTGCTCGCGGGTGGGCTCCGGCAGCTGTTCGGGGTCTGCACTAACGAGTACGCGCCCGACGACGGCAAGGTGGTCGCCGCCGACCACGGCTGCGGCGCCCACTCGGAGGCGGCGGTGCTGCCGCCGCCCGTCGAGCAGGCCGTGCCCATCCTCGACGACCTGGGCTTCGACCTGATGGAGGAGGAGGCGGGCTCGGTCGGCGAATCCGACTCCGAAGAGCTCGGCCACTCCTGACGGTGCGGGCCGCTAGCCTACGGTGGCCCCGTACCGTTCGACCCCAGGATCGTGACCGATGACCGACACCTTTGGCACCGACCGGATGCGAGCCGCCGTGCTCGCCGCGTGGACGGCCTCGCCCGCCCGGTTCCGCGAGGACGCCAACGCCGAGGAGGACTTCGCGCTCGGCGGCTACCGCGACCGCCTGATCGTCGAGCTGGCGCAGAACGCCGCGGACGCGGCGCTGCGCGCGGGCGTGCCGGGGGTGCTCAGGCTGACGCTGCGCGGCGGCGTGCTGACGGCCGCCAACACCGGCGCGCCGCTCGACGCGACCGGCGTGGAGAGCCTGGCCACGCTCCGCGTGTCCGGCAAGCGTGACGAGGCGGGCGCCGCCGGGCGGTTCGGCGTCGGGTTCGCGGCCGTGGTGACGGTCTGCGACGAGCCGGTGATCGGCTCCCGCGGCTCCGGCTCGGTGCGCTGGTCGCGCGCGGAGACGGCCGAGCTGGTCGCCTCGGTGCCGGAGCTCGCGGGCGAGCTGGCCGCCCGTTCCGGCCACGTGCCGCTGCTGCGCCTGCCGTTCGAGGACGGCCCGCTCGACGTGCCCGACGGGTTCGACACCCTGGTACGCCTCCCGCTGAAGGACGACGCGTCGGCCCTGGCCGTCCGGCGCATGCTGGAGGAGGCGAGCCCGGCGCTGCCGCTGGGCATGCCCGCGCTGTCCGTGATCGAGATCGACCTCGACGGCGAGGTCCGCAGGGTCACCGCCGACGGCTGGCACGTCGTCTCGGAGTCCGGCGAGTTCGCGCCTGAGCAGGTGGCGGAGCTGTTCGCCGACCGGCCCACCGAGGAGCGGGCGCGCCCGTTCTGGTCGGTCCGCTGGGCGGTGCCGCTGACCGGCATCGGCGAGCCGGGGCCGCTGCCCGCCGCGGTGCCGCCGGTCGTGCACGCGCCGACGCCCAGCGACGAGCCGATCGACCTGCCCGCGCTGCTCATCGCGTCGTTCCCGATGGCCACCGACCGCCGCCACGTGGCCAAGGGGCCGCTGGCCGACTTCCTGGTCGAGAAGGCCGCCGACGCCTACGTCCGGCTGCTGGAGGAGCTGCCGCGCACTCCCAAGCTGCTCGACCTGGTGCCTTCGTACATGGGCAAGGGCGAGCTCGACGCGCGCGTCCGCCGCGCCGTGCTCCAGCGCCTGCCCGACACCCCGCTGCTGCCCGCGCTGTCGGCGCCCGCGCCCGCCGTGCGGACGCCCTCGTTCGCCGACGCGGAGGTCTACGAGCCCGACGCCGAATGGCTGGTCGAGCACCCGTCGCGGGAGCCGGGGGAGGACGGCTGGGTCGTCTCGGGCCGCGAGGCCGCCGTGGTGGCCGGGTCGGGCGAGCTGCTCGACGCCGTCGCCGCGTTCGTCCCCGGGCTGCTGCCCGCCGGCTGGCCCGCCCGGCACCCCGCGATGACCTCGCTGGGCGTGCGCAGGGTCGAGCTGTCCGACGTGGTCGACCTGCTTTCCGGCGAGGCGGTGGAGGGGCGCGAGCCGTCGTGGTGGCGCTCGCTCTACGAGGTGCTGCCGGCCGACGACCCCGAGTCGCTCGGCGCGCTGCCGGTGCCGCTGGCCGACGGGCGGCTGGTGCGCGGCCCGCGCGGCACGCTGATCCTGACCGACGGCGGGTCCGCGCTCGACCTGACGCCGCTGGGGCTGCGCATCGTGCATCCGGAGGCCGCCCACCCCGCGCTGCTGCGGCTGGGCGCCGCCGAGGCCACCCCGCGCACCATCCTGGACGACCCGATCACCAAGGCCGCCGTCGCCCAGTCGCTCGACAACCCCGACGCGGGGCCGGTCGCGCACGCCGTGCTGTCCCTGGTCCAGGCGGCGGGGCTGGCGCCGGGCGAGGCGCCGTGGCTGGCCGAGCTGGCGCTGCCCGGCGCCGACGGCGAGCTCTACCCGGCGGGTGAGCTGATGCTGGCCGATGGGGCGCTCGCCGGGCTGCTGGAGCCCGGCACCCACCTCGGCGTGGCCGCCCGCGAGCTGGAGGAGACCTACGGGCCGCGGGTGCTGGAGGCGGCGGGCGTGCTCGACGGGTTCGCCGTGGTGCACGACTCCGACGTGCTGCTCGACCGTGACGAGTGCGACCACGACCTCGACGGCGAGGACGAGTGGCTCGACCACGTTCTCGACCTGCTGCCGGAGCTGGACGTGCCGCCGGTGGTGCCGGAGTTCGCCGCCGTGCGCGACCTGGAGCTGGTCGCCGACTGGCCGGCGGCGCTGCGGCTGCTGACCCGCCCGCCGCTGCGCGCCGCCCTCCACCCGCTGCGGATCGAGGGCGTCGAGGTGCCCTCCTACACCGCCTGGTGGCTGGCCGGCCATCCGGTGCTGGGCGGGCGCAGGCCGCGCGAGCTGCGGCTGCCCGGAGCCGACCCGCTGCTGCAGGGCCTGTACGCGGACGCGCCGGAAGGGCTGGACGAGGGGGCGCTGGCCATGCTCGGCGTGCGCGGCACGCTCGCCGACCTGCTCGACTCCCACGGCGGCCCCGAGGAGCTGCTCGACCTCATGGCCGACGAGTCGATCGAGGTCGACCGGGCGCAGCTGCGTTCCCTGTGGGTGGCGCTGGCGGCGGTCGAGCCCGATCGGGTGGCGCCGCCGTCCCGGGTGCGGGCCGTGCTCGGCGGCGACATCGTGGTGGCCGCCGCCGAGGACGTCGTCGTGGTGGAGGCGCCCGACCTGCTGCAGCTGGTCACCGACCGGCCGCTGGTGCTCGCTCCCTACGACCTGGCGGAGTCCCTGTCGGAGCTGCTCGACCTGCCGCTCGCCGGCGAGGTGGCGGCCGGCGAGGTCACCACCGCCGGCGAGACCCGGCAGGTGCCGCCCCAGGTGCGCTCCCTGCTCCCGACGGCCCCCGAGACCTACGTCGAGCACGAGAAGCTGCTGGTGGACGGCGTGCCGTGCGCGTGGCGGTTCTTCGAGGGCGCCGTCCACTGCACCGGCCTCGACGGCCTGGCCCGCGGCCTGGCCTGGGCCACCGGCCAGTGGAACGACCGCCTAGCGGTGGCCGCCATGCTCCGCGACCCGTCCGCGGTCCCCCTGCTCCTGGCGGAGGCGGACCTGTCCTGATCTCCTGAAGAAGCGGACCGGTCCTGAACTCCTGACGGAGGCGGACCGGTCCTGATCTCCTGGCGTCCTGGAAAGGGCGGGCGTGTGGCGATCCGACCCACGCCCGCTCCGGCCCGCTCTCCGGACCTACGGTGGGCCGGGCAGGCCGAAGGCTTGCTAACGGCGCCCAGCCCGAGGGGGTTCCCGAAAAGCTTTTGACTTTGGCAGGAAGCTCCGGCGTTTCTGGCCGGAAGCTCCGCACCGACCTCCGTGATTCGGGTCAGGCGGCGGGACAGGCGGCACCGGACTCGGGCATCGTGCCCTTCAACAGGTACGCGTCCACCGTGCGGACGACGCACGTGCTGCCGCTCAGGTAGGCGCCGTGCCCCTCGCCCTCGTAGGTGACCAGGACGCCGGTCTTGAGCCGGTCCGTCAGCGACACCGCCCATTCGTACGGTGTGGCGGGGTCGCCCTTGCCGCCGATGACGACGATCGGGGCCGAGCCGGTGGCGTCGATGTGCTTGGCCTCGTCGCTGCCCTCGGTGGGCCAGTGGGCGCAGGCGCCTGAGGTGCTCTCGACCGACATGATGGGGAAGATCTTCTCGACCTGCTCGTTGAGCGCGGCCATGTCGGCGGCTGTCGGCCGCTGGGAGGTGTCGGCGCAGCTGATGGCCTGGAGGCTGGTCATCATGGTCGAGTAGGTGCCGTCGGGCCTGCGGCCGGTGTAGCTGTCGGCCAGCGCCAGCAGGGTGGTGCCGTCGCCCTTGAGCGCCGCGGCGACGCTCTGCTCCAGCATCGGCCAGGTGGCCTTGGCGTACAGCGGGGTGATGACGGCGAACTGGGCCAGGCCGTAGGTGAGCTGCCGGTCGCCGACCTTGAGCGGCTTCTCCTTGAGGTCGTCCATCAGCGCTTCGACGGTCTGGCGCGCTTCGGCGGGGGACTTGCCGAGGTCGCAGCCCTGTGCGACGCAGTCCTTCGCGAACGCCTCGAAGGCCTGGGCGAAGCCCTTCATCTGGGTGAGCGCCCGCTGCTCGAAGGTGACGTTCGGGTCGTAGGCGGCGTCGAGCACGAACCGGCCGACCTTCTCGGGGAACTTGGTCGCGTACACCGAGCCGAGGTGGGTGCCGTACGAGAGGCCGAAGTAGTTGAGCTTGTCGTCGCCGAGCGCGTCGCGGATGCGGTCGAGGTCCTGGGCGGCGTTGACGGTGCCGACGTGCGGGAGCACCTTGCCCGAGTCGGCCTCGCAGGCGGCGGCGAACTCGCGGGCGGCCTTGTCGGGGTTCTCCCCGGCGGCCGGCGACATCAGCTCCTCCACCTTGCCGCCGCACTTGACGCCCGCGCTCCTGTCGACGCCGCGCGGGTCGAAGCTGACCAGGTCGTAGGCGCTGCCGGGGCCGGCGAAGGCCTGCCTGGCCAGCGCCAGCGTGTCGACGCCGGAGCCGCCGGGGCCGCCGAAGTTGAAGACGAGCGACCCGAGGCGGTCACCGGTGGCCTTGATCCGGATGAGGGCGAGGTCGATGGTGTCGCCGTCGGGCCGGCTGTAGTCGAGCGGCACGGCGAGCGTGCCGCATTCGAGGGCCGGTTCGGGGGCCATGGGCTTGCCGTCGGGCCCCATGAGGTCGGTGCACGCCTGCCACGCCACCGCCCCGGCGTCGCGCGCGGCCGGCTCGGCGGCGGGCTTCTCGGCGCCGGCGCAGCCGGTCGCCGCCAGGGCGAGCACGAGGGAGGTGAACAAGGTCCTTTTCATGCCATCAAGCATGAGAGAGGAGGCGTTTGCTCAGGTAGTACAAGGAAACAGCAGTTCGAGGTGACTCCCGTAAGCGGCGCGGGATGACAGATGTCAGCGGCGGAGGCGGTGGACGAACCACATGCCGAAGAAGCCGAAGCCCACGCCGGTGAGACACGTCCAGACCCACCAGGAGTTCTCCGGGGCGGGCGGGAAGATCAGTAAGGCGACCAGGGCGATCGCCCAGAGGCCGGTGCCCACGGCGATGGTGGCGGTGTCGTTGGTCTCGATCGGCTCGGGGTCGGGGTGCCACTGCTGCGTCACAGCATCCAGCCTAGCTTCCAATCGCATCTCGATACGGTTACCAGCACTTTTGGCGAATCGTCCCAAGTGTCACAGTTCGCCCGTGAGTGACTCCCGTACCGCTATAGACCGGTATTTCTCCATCACCGAACGCGGCTCCACCGTCTCCCGTGAGGTGCGCGGTGGCCTGGCCACGTTCTTCACCATGGCGTACATCGTGGTGCTGAACCCGATCATCATCGCCAACGGCAAGGACATCCAGGGTGAGGTGATCGGCGACGGCACCACGCCCAACGTGGCGCTGGTGGCCGCGGGCACCGCCTTCGTGGCCGGTGTCCTGACCATCCTGATGGGTGTGATCGCCCGGGTGCCGTTCGCCCTGGCCGCCGGGCTCGGCCTGAACGCCTTCGTGACGTTCAACATCGCCCCGCTGATGACCTGGGAAGAGGCCATGGGCCTGATCTTCCTGGAAGGCATCGTGATCGGCATCCTGGTGCTGACCGGGCTCAGGGTCGCGGTGTTCCGTGCCATCCCGTCCCAGCTCAAGACCGCGATCAGCGTCGGCATCGGCCTGTTCATCGCGCTGATCGGGTTCGTCGACGCGGGCTTCGTGCGCCGGGTGGCCGCCGGGCCGCCGCTGGAGATGGGCATCGGCGGCAACCTGTCTTCCTGGCCGATCCTCGTCTTCGTCATCGGCCTGCTCGCCACCGCGGCGATGGTGGCGCGCAAGGTCAAGGGCGCGATCCTGCTCGGCATCGCCGGCACCACCCTCATCGCGATCGTCGTCGAGGCGCTGACCGGCTCGGGCGCGTCCTCGCCGGAGAACCCGGACGGCTGGCAGCTGAACGTCCCCGCCTGGCCCAGCGAGGTCTTCGGCTTCAACAACCCGCTCGTGCTGTTCGCCGAGTTCGACCCGTTCGGCGCGTTCAGCTCGGCCGGGCTGCTGCTCGCCGTGCTGTTCGTGTTCACCCTGCTCATCACCGACTTCTTCGACACCATGGGCACGATCGTGGGCGTCGGCCGCCAGGCGGACCTGGTCAAGGAGGACGGGACGCTGCCGCGTACCCGTGAGATCCTGCTCGTCGACTCGCTCGGCGCCGTCGTCGGCGGCGCCGGCTCGGTGTCGTCCAACACCACCTACGTCGAGTCGGCAGCGGGCGTCGGGGAGGGCGCGCGGACCGGCCTGGCGAGTGTGGTGACCGGCGCGCTGTTCCTGGTGGCGATCTTCTTCGCGCCGCTCGTCCAGATCGTGCCGTACGAGGCCGCGGCGCCCGCCCTGGTGGTGGTCGGCTTCCTGATGATGACCGCGATCCGCGACATCGACTGGACCGACTACGAGATCGCCATCCCGGCGTTCCTCACCATCGTGCTCATGCCGTTCACGTACTCGATCTCCAACGGCATCGGCGCCGGCTTCGTCTCGTACGTGCTCATCAAGGTGGTCCGCGGCAAGGCGCGCGAGATCCACCCGCTGATGTGGGCCGTCGCGGCGTTGTTCGTGCTGTACTTCGCGCTCGGCCCGATCAGGGTCATGCTCGGGCTCTGACCAGGAAGTACGGGCCGCCGTCCGCGAGGACGGCGGCCCGTTGGGTATCAATGGGTGAGACGGAACCTGGCTTGGGAAATTTCTTGACCGCGGCTATAGTTAGCAAAGGTAATGACACATGCTAACAAGACCTCAGTCCCAGATGGACCTGCGAAGCGACGCCGGTCTGGCTTCCGCGTTGCGCGTTTCCCTGGCCAGGCTCAACAGGCGGCTGCGCAGGCAGGCGGCGGCGCACCCGCTGACCCCCACCCAGTTCGCGACTCTGGCCGCCGTCGAGCGGCACGACGGGATAACCCCTGGCGAGCTGGCCGAGCTCGAAAAGGTGCAACCGCCCTCGATGACCCGCGTGATCGCCGGGCTGGAGGAGCGCGGCCTGGTGTCGCGCAGCCCGCACCCGAGCGACCGGCGCCAGGTGACCGTGACCGTGACCGACGCCGCCAGGAAGCTCCTGAAGGAGGAGCGGGCGCGCAAGGAAGCGTGGCTGACGCGGCAACTGAAGGAGCTGTCGCCGGAGGAGCGGGCGATTCTCCGTCAGGCGGCTCCGATCCTGGAGAAACTCAGCAGGATCTAGAGCCTGAAGAACCCAGGACCGGGATGTTCCGGTCGCTCAGCATTCGCAACTACCGCATGTTCGCCATCGGCGGCGCGGTCTCCAACGTCGGCACCTGGCTGCAGCGCACCGCCCAGGACTGGTTGATCCTCGACCTGACCAACGGCAGCGCCGCGGCCCTCGGCACCGCCACGGCTCTGCAGTTCCTGCCCATGCTGCTGTTCGGCATGTTCGGCGGCGTGCTGGCCGACCGCTACCCGAAGCGGCCCCTGCTCATCACCGCGCAGACGCTGATGGCCACGCTGGCCCTGGCGATCGGCGTGCTCACGATGACCGGCGCCGCCCAGGAGTGGCACGTCTACGTGATGGCCTTCACGCTCGGCATGATCTCCTGCGTCGAGGTGCCGACCCGGCAGGCGTTCGTGGTCGAGATGGTCGGCAGGGACGATCTGCCCAACGCGATCGCGCTCAACAGCTCCAGCTTCAACCTGGCCCGCGTCGTCGGCCCGGCCGTCGCCGGCATGCTCATCTACATGCTGGGCGGCACCGGCCCGCTGTTCCTGATGAACGCGCTCACGTTCGCCGCGGTCATCTCCAGCCTGGTGTTCATGCGGAAGGCCGAGCTGCGCCCGTCGGACCCGGTGCCCAGGGCCAAGGGGCAGCTGCGCGAGGGGCTCAGGTACGTGCTGCGCCACGAGAAGCTGCTGATGCCGATCCTGCTGATCGCCTTCGTGTCGATGTTCTCGCAGGCGTTCTCGATGTCGATCGCGCTCATGGCCCGCGAGGAGTTCAAGGCGGGGGCCAACTCGTTCGGCCTGGCCTCCAGCATGTTCGCCGTCGGCGCGCTCGCCGGGGCGCTGCTGGCCGCCCGCAGGGTCACGATCTCGCGCAGGATGCTGTTCGGCGGGGCGATCGGCTTCGGCGTGTTCCAGATCGCGGCCGGGCTGGCTCCGTCCTACCTGTTCTACCTGGTCCTGCTCGTGCCCGCCGGCGTCGCGCTGATCACGGTCAACACCGCCGCGAACGCCGCCGTCCAGCTCGCCACCTCGGCCGAGATGCGCGGCCGCGTCATGGGCATCTACATGCTGGTCTTCGTCGGCGGCTCGCCCATCGGGGCGTCGCTGGTCGGCTGGCTGTCGGAGCTCGGCGGGCCGAGGGCCGGCGCCGTCCTGGCCGGCGGGTTCGTGCTGGCCGGCACCGCGATGGCCGTCCTGGTCACCAGGATGATCACCGGGCGGGTGGCGCGGCGGCGGGCGGTGCCTGCCACCACCTGAGGCGGGACACACTGGGGGTATGAGGCTCTTCGCGGCCGTGTTGCCGCCCGACGAGGTGCTGGACGAGCTCGAACGCGCGATCGCGCCGCACGTCGGGCAGGTGCCGGAGCTGCGCTGGCCGGACCGCGCCACCTGGCACGTCACGCTGGCCTTCTTCGGCGAGGTGCCCGAGCGGGCGCTGCCCGACCTGCGTGCCCGCCTGGCCCGCGCCGCCGGCCGCCACCCGGTGCCGGCCCTGGCCTTCACCGGGTTCGGCGCGTTCTCGTCCGTACGGCGCGCGCGGGTGTTCTGGGCGGGCCTGTCGGGCGACTCGATGGTCCGGCTGGTCGACTCCGTCAGGGCCGCCGGCCGGCGGGCCGGCGCCGCGAACATCGACGAGAAGCGCTTCCATCCGCACCTGACGCTCGCCAGGGCCAAGGCCGAGACCGACCTCCGCCCGCTCGTCGACTCGCTGGCCGGATTCACCGGCTCGACGTGGCGGGCGGAGACGATCCGGCTGTTCATGAGTGAGCCGGGGCCGCGGGTGAGGTACGAGTCACTGGACGAGTGGGCGCTCGCACCCGCGTCGCCCGGCTAGGCTCCTGGGCGTGGACCGTCCTCGTTCCTGGCTGCTGCCCCTGGTGCTCGGCCTCCTCATGCTCATCGTGATCGTCGGCGCGCTGGTGACCTGACGCCCTACCAGGCGTAGTCTTCCGGCGCGGTGCGGTGGCCCGGGAAGATCTCGTCCAGCTTGGCCAGCGCCTCGTCGTCGAGCTCGATCTCGAGCGTGCGCATGGTGCCGTCGAGCTGCTCCAGGGTGCGCGGGCCGATGATCGGCGCGGTCACCGCGGGCTGCTTCAGCAGCCAGGCCAGCCCGACGTGCGCGGGGTCCTCGCCCAGCTCGTCGCAGAGCTTCTCGTACCGCTCGATCTTGTCGCGGTGCTTCTCCAGCTCCGTGAGCATGCGGTCGGCGGCCGAGCGGCCCTTGTCGATCTTGCGCAGGACGCCGCCGAGCAGGCCGCCGGCCAGCGGGCTCCACGGGATGACGCCCAGGCCGTAGTCCTCGCACGCGGGCAGCACCTCCAGCTCGACCGCCCTGGTCAGCAGGTTGTAGTGGCTCTGCTCGCTGACCAGGCCGAAGAAGCCGCGCCGGGCCGCCGTCTCCTGCGCCTTGGCGATGTGCCAGCCGGCGAAGTTGGACGAGCCGACGTACAGGATCTTGCCCTGCTGGCGCAGCACCTCCATCGCCTCCCAGAACTCGTCGAACGGCGTGCGCCGGTCGACGTGGTGGGCCTGGTAGATGTCGATGTAGTCGGTCTGCATGCGCTTGAGCGAGGCGTCGCAGGCCCGGCGGATGTTGAGCGCCGACAGCCTGCTCTCGTTGGGCCAGTCGCCCATGTCGCCGTAGAGCTTGGTGGCGATCACCGTTCTCTCACGGCGGCCGTCTCCCTGGGCGAACCACCGGCCCAGGATGTTCTCGGTGATGCCCTCGCCCTTCTTCCAGCCGTAGACGTTGGCCGTGTCGAAGAAGTTGAGGCCCAGCTCGTGAGCCCTGTCCATGATCGCGAACGAGTCTTCTTCGGAGGTGTGCGGGCCGAAGTTCATGGTGCCGAGGCAGAGCGGGCTGACCCGGAGGCCGCTGCGCCCGAGGTTCACGTAGTCCATGCTTTCCACACTAGGTACCTGGAGTGCGCTCCAGGCCATAGGGTTGGGGCCGTGTTCTCGGGGCTGGTGCGCGCTTCGGTGCCGCTGTTCCTCTCGATGGTCACCAACCTGCTCGGCTCGGTCGTGGTCACCGCCGTGCTCGGCCGCCACGCCACCGTCACGCTCGCCGCCTTCGCCGTCATGACCGCCGTGCTCACCCCCGCGTCCACGGCCGTCGCGGGCGCGTTACGCGGGCTCGCGCCGTTCGTCGCCCCGCACCGCGACGACCCCGACGCGGTGCTGCCGGTGCTGCGCGACGCCCGGTGGCTGAGCCTGTTCGTGGGGATGGCGGGCGCGCTGGCGGTGCTGGGCGTGCCCGCGCTGGCCGGGGCCGCCGGGGTGCCCGCCGAGGTGGTGGCCGAGCTGGGGGTGCTGCCCTGGCTGCTCGCCCTCTACCTGGTGATCTACGCCGCGGGCGGCGGCGCCACCGCCGTGCTGGTGGCCATCGGGCGCAGCCGGGGCGTGCTGTGGGCGAGCCTGGCGAGCACGGCGGTGATGATCGTGCTGGCCGTCGCGCTGGTGCCGCCGCTCGGGCTGACCGGTGTCGGGGTGGCCTGGACGCTGTCGGGGCTCACCCTGGTCGGCGTCGGCGACCTGGCGCTGCGCCGGGCCCTGGGCCGTCCGGTCGGCCGGGGCAGGCCGCGACCGCGGGAGATCGCCCGGCTGGCCGCGGTGAGCCTGCCGCTGGCGGCGACGGTGCTGATCAAGTTCGGCGCGCTGGGCGTGATCACGTTCGCGGCCGGCATCACCGGCGCCCGCGACGCCGCCGCGCACGCGGTGCTGGCCACGCTCACCGGGTTCATCGTGCTCGCCGCCATGGCGGTCGGGCAGGCGTCGGTGCCCGAGGTGTCGCGCGCCGCCACCGTCGCCTCGGCGCGCCGCGCCAACCGCGCCGCGGCCCTGCTCGCCGTCGGCGGCACCACGCTCGCCGCGCTGACGCTGCTGGTGCTGGGCGGCCCGGTGCTGGGGCTGTTCACCGGCGATCCCGCCGTGCGCGGCGTGGCGCTGGCGCTCCTGCCGCTCATGCTGCTGTCCTCGATGGCCGACTCGGTCCAGGCCGTGCAGGGCTTCGGCCTGACGGGGCTGAAGCGTACGGGGGCCAGCCTGGCGTACTTCGCCGCCGGCTACGGGCTGCTCGCGCTGGCCGCCGTGCCCGTGGCCGCGACCTGGGGGGTCACCGGGCTGTGGGTCGCCATGCTCGTGGGCAACCTGCTGCTGGCCGTCCTCCAGACCACCGGGTTCCACCGGCACAGCGCGCGGGTGGGCCGGGCATGCGTGGCGGGTGGGGCATGATGGCGGCGTGGGGGGACTGCTGATCAGGATGCTCGGGGTGGCGCTGGCCGCCCTGGCCGTGCTGCCTCCGGCGGCGGCCGCGGCCGACGACGGGGAGCGGTTGTTCACCTTCCGCGACCCGCGCATCACCGAGTCCAGCGGGCTGGCCGTCTCGCCCACCCACGACGACGTCTACTACACCCACAACGACAGCTCGGCGCAGCCGGAGTTCTACGCGGTCGGGGCCGACGGCAGGACCAAGGCCACCTTCCGGCTGCGGGGGGCCGAGGCGCGCGACTGGGAGGCCATGGCGGCGGTCAAGGACCCCGAGACCGGGCGCGGGGTGCTGTGGTTCGCCGACATCGGCGACAACCTCGACGGGGCGTGGCCCGACGTCTCCATCTACAAGGTGATGGAGCCGCGCACGCTCGCCGACGCCACCCTGCCCGCCGTCCGCTACCGGTTCCGCTACGCCGACGGGGCCAGGAACGCCGAGGGCATCATGGTGAACCCCAGGACCGGACGGCTCCACGTCGTGACCAAGGAGTTCGCCGGCGGGGTCTACGTGGCTCCCAAGAAGCTGCGTACTGACAGGACCAACACGCTGCGCAGGATCGGGAGCGCGCCGATCATGGCCACCGACGCCGCGTACGCGCCCGACGGCTCGTCGTACGTGATCCGCACGTACTTCTCCGCGACCCTGTACGAGCCGTCCGGCAAGATGATCGCCAAGGTGCCGATGCCGGAGCTCAGGCAGGCCGAGTCCATCGCGTACACCCGGGACGGCACGGCCCTGCTGACCGGGTCGGAAGGGGTGCGCAGCCCCGTCCACAGGGTGCCGTTGCCGGCCGCAGCGACGCCCACGCCCTCGCCCACGCCGTCCGAGCGGCCCCGCGCGCAGGGCACCACCGCGGCGGCCGAGCCGGCGGGCGGCGGGCTGACAGGGCTGAACGTGCTGATCTGGCTGGGGGCGGCGGCGCTGGCGATCGGCGCCATCACGTTCCTGGCGCGCATCACGCGCTGAGGCGCCGCCGGGGAGAGCCCGCGCCGCGCGCTGAGCGCCGCTACGGACGCATGCCGGCGGTGAACATGTCGCCGCGCAGGGCCCGCTCGACGGCCTCGATCGAGCGGGCCAGGCGCACCAGGCGGGGGCCCTCCTGGCGGTAGGTGTCGAGGACCGCCTCGATGGCGTGCGGCGGCAGGTGGCCCTTGAGGTCGACCGCCGCCCCCCGGTAGCCCGCGCGGGCCGCCTCGACCGCGGAGCCGACGTGGTGGCGGGCCATCCGGGCGAGCGCGACCGGATGCCGCCTCAGCACCTCGTAGGCCCGGTAGTCGGGCGGCACGGCGTCGAGGAGCCAGGCGACGGCCGACCTCTCCCAGTCGGGCACGCTGGGGGGTCGCACCTCGGCGGGCCATTCGGGCGGGACATACATGCCTTCATCGTACTCACGTTCGATTCGCCTCCCTAGGGCGAGGTGGACGCCCCGTTTTGGATACATTCACCACGTGACGGAGAAGATCGGAGTCGTGGGGGCCGGGATCGTCGGCCTGGCGGTCGCTCGCGAACTGGCCGCCACCAGGGGCGCCGAGGTGACCGTGCTGGAGAAGGAGGGCCGCGTCGGGGCCCACCAGACCAGCCACAACAGCGGGGTCGTGCACGCGGGAATCTACTACCCGCCCGGCTCGCTGAAGGCCAGGCTCTGCCGCGAGGGCGTGGCGCTGCTGAAGGACTACTGCGCGCGGCACGCGCTCCCGTACGAGGAAGTCGGCAAGCTCGTGGTGGCCGCCACCCGGGCGGAGCGGCCGCGGCTGGCCGCGCTGGCGGAGCGGGCCAGGGCCAACGGCGTGCCCGGCATCACCGAGCTGGACGCGCTCGGGCTGCGCGAGGTGGAGCCGCACGCGGTCGGCGTGGCGGCGATCCACTCGCCGCGCACCGCGATCGCCGACTTCCCCGCGGTCGCGCGCCGGCTCGCGCTCGACGTGGCGGAGCTGGGCGGCTCGGTACGGCTGCGGCATCCGGTCAGGGGCATCAGGGAGACCTCCAGGGGCGTGGAGGTGGTGGCGGGGACGGGCAGGTTCGCCTTCGACCGGCTCGTGGTCTGCGCCGGGCTCGGCACGGACGCGGTGGCCGCGATGGCGGGCCGGCCGGGCTCGGTGCGCATCGTGCCGTTCCGCGGCGAGTACTACGCCCTCCGGGGGGCGGCGAGGGACCTGGTGCGCGGGCTCATCTACCCGGTGCCCGACCCGCGCTACCCGTTCCTCGGGGTGCACCTCACCCGGCACGTCGGCGGGGAGGTGCTGGTGGGGCCGAACGCGGTGCTGGCGGGCGCGTACGAAGGGTACACATGGCGAAATTTTCGTGATTTTCCTCAGATTCTCGCCTGGCCCGGCACCCTCCGCATGGCCCGCCGCCACTGGCGCACCGGCGTCAAGGAGGTCTACGGCTCACTGGTCAAGAGCGCCTTCACCGAGGCCGCGCGCCGCTACGTCCCCGAGCTCACCGCCGATGACCTGCAACGCGCCGCGGGCGGCGTGCGCGCGCAGGCGGTGGCGCGCGACGGCTCGCTGGTGGACGACTTCGCGGTGGACGTGCACGGGAACGTCGTCCTCGTACGGAACGCGCCTTCCCCCGCTGCCACGTCGAGCCTGGCCATCGCCCAGCACATTGCCGGAATTGTTCCGGCACCCTCCCGATGAGTGCATCCTTGATGGTGATGGAAGCGCGCCTGTTGATCGTCGAAGACGACCCGAACATCCTCGAACTCCTCGCCGCGAGCCTGAGGTTCGCGGGCTTCGACGTGTCCACCGCCAAGAGCGGCGCCGACACGGTCGCAGCGGTCCAACGGCAACGCCCGGACCTCGTGGTGCTCGACGTCATGCTGCCCGACCTGGACGGCTTCGAGATCGTGCGGCGGCTGCGGAGCGGCGGCATGTACACGCCCGTGGTGTTCCTGACGGCCAAGGACGAGACCGAGGACAAGATCCGCGGGCTGACGATCGGCGGCGACGACTACGTGACCAAGCCGTTCAGCCTGGAAGAGGTCGTGGCCAGGATCCACGCCGTGCTCCGCCGTACCAGCGGCGACGCGCAGCCGCCCCCGCCCAGGCTGACGTTCGCCGACATAGAGCTGGACGAGGAGAGCCACGAGGTGTGGCGCGGCGGCCACGCCGTCGCGCTGTCGCCGACCGAGTTCAAGCTGCTGCGCTACTTCATGACGAACGCCGGACGGGTGCTGTCCAAGCCGCAGATCCTCGACCACGTGTGGGACTACGACTTCCGCGGCGAGGTAGGCATCGTCGAGTCCTACGTCTCGGTGCTCCGCCGTAAGATCGACAATCGCAGTCCGCGGCTCATCCACACCCTGCGCGGCGTCGGATACGTCCTGCGGTTGCCGCCGAGCGGCTGATGGCCAGGTCGGGCCGGCTGCCGCTCCGGATCAAGCTCATGGCCTCGATGCTGGCGCTGCTCGGCATCGGCATGTCGTTCATCGGCGTGGTGAGCGTCTCGGTCCTGCACGGCTACCTGATGGACCGCGTCGACGGCCAGGTCAACCTGATCTCGGTACGGGTCCAGAAACGGCTGATCATCGACGCCGAGCGGCGCGAGCAGGGCAGGCAGACGTCCGAGAAGCCGCTGCTCATCGAGTCGGACACGATCGTGCTGCTGCGCGACCCGTACGGCGGGCTGACCCCCGCCCAGGGCGACCGGGACGTCGACCAGAAGCCCAAGCCGCAGCTGGAGGACTCGCCGGGGCCCGGCGTCTACACCGCGCCCGCCGTGAGCGGCCCCGGCGAGTGGAGGGTGCGCGAGACCGCCACCCCGTACGGCACGTTCGTGGTCGCCACCGACCTGACCGAGGTCAACGAGATCACCCGGCGGCTCGTCTTCATCGAGCTGCTGGGCGGCGGCGGCATCGTGCTCATCCTGGCCGTGGTGGGCGTCACCATCGTGCGGCGCAGCATGCGGCCGCTGGTCGAGATCGAGCGCACCGCCGGCACCATCGCCGCGGGCGAGCTGGGCCGCCGGGTGCCCGACGGCGACTCGCGCACCGAGGTCGGGCGGCTGGCCACGGCGCTCAACGGGATGCTCGCGCAGATCGAGAGCGCGTTCGCGGCGCGCTCGGCCTCCGAGGAGGCCGCCAGGCGCTCCGAGGACCGGATGCGGCAGTTCGTCACCGACGCCTCGCACGAGCTGCGCACCCCGCTCACCTCGATCCGCGGCTTCGCCGAGTACGCCCGCCAGAACCCCGGCGCCGACCCGGCCGAGCTGATGCAGCGGGTGGAGAACGCGGCCGGCCGGATGACCCTGCTCGTGGACGACCTGCTGCTGCTCGCCCAGGTGGACCAGCACCGCCCGCTCAAGATGCGCCCGGTGGACATGCTGGCGCTGGCAGCCGACGCGGTGCAGGAGGCGCGCATCCTCGCCCCCGACCGGCAGATCGACCTGGACGTCGTCGGCGGCGCCGCGCTCATCGTCTCCGGCGACGAGGTGCGGCTGCGCCAGGTGGTCGGCAACCTGACCTCCAACGCGCTCATCCACACCGAGGAGGGCACCCCGATCACCGTGCGGGTCGGCGCCGGCGACGGGACGGTCTTCCTGGAAGTGGCCGACAAGGGGCCCGGACTCAGCCCCGACCAGGTGGACCGGGTCTTCGAGCGCTTCTACCGGGCCGACTCGGCCAGGTCCAGGCGGCGTTCCGGCGAGGACCGGGGCAGCGGGCTCGGTCTGGCCATCGTGCAGGCGCTCGTGCAGGCGCACGGCGGCACGGTCGTGGCGCGGAGCGCGCCCGGCGAGGGCGCCACCTTCCGGGTCGAACTCCCACTCGCCTTGGAGTGAGCCTTCAGCGTTTCCTCAGGTCACTGGGCCACCCTGAGAGGGTGAGCAAACCCGAGGCGCTGATCATGGTGGTGGACGACGAGCCCAGCATCAGGGACCTGCTCTCGGCGAGCCTGCGTTTCTCCGGGTTCGAGGTGGTCACCGCCGCCGACGGCAACGAGGCCGTCGAGGTCGCCAAGCGGACCGGCCCCGACCTGGTGGTGCTCGACGTCATGCTGCCGGACCTCGACGGGTTCGAGGTGGCCAGGCGGATCGACGCGCCGGTGCTGTTCCTGACCGCCCGCGACGCCACCGAAGACAAGATCGCCGGGCTGCGGGTGGGCGACGACTACGTGACCAAGCCGTTCAGCCTGGAGGAGGTCCAGGCGCGCATCCGCGCGGTGCTGCGCCGCACCCGGGGCGAGGGCGCGCCCGCGAGCCGGCTCAAGGTGGCCGACCTGGAGCTGGACGAGGAGGCGCGCGAGGTGTGGCGGGCCGGCCGCCAGGTGCGGCTGTCGCCGACCGAGTTCAAGCTGCTGCACTACTTCATGGCCAACGCCGGGCGGGTGGTGTCGAAGGCGCAGATCCTCGACCACGTGTGGAACTACGACTTCGGCGGCGACGCCGGGGTGGTCGAATCGTACGTGTCCTATCTCCGGCGCAAGGTCGACGACGTGGAGCCGCGGCTCATCCACACGCTGCGCAGCGTCGGATACGTGTTAAGGGAGCCGCCCTCGGGCTAGCTTGACGGTATGGACCTGTTGAGCGCGCTCCAGCGACTGCGCGGGACGCTGGACCGGGAGCTGTTCCCGCTGGCGATCGGCGAGGCGGCGGGCGACCGGCGCGCGCTCAAGGAGCTGACCGGCCAGCTCGACGACTACCTGCTGCCGCGGCTGCGGGCGATCGACGCCCCGCTGCTGGCCGTGGTCGGCGGCTCCACCGGGGCGGGCAAGTCCACGCTGGTCAACTCGCTGGTCGGGGCCGACGTGGCCGAGCCGGGGGTGCTGCGGCCGACCACGCTGGTGCCGACCCTGGTCGCCAACCCGGCCGACCGCGACTGGTTCATGGGCCAGAACGTGCTGCCCGGCATGTCCCGCGCCACCGGCTCCGGTCCCGGCGCGCTCCGGGTGGTGACGTCCGAGGCGCTCGGCGCCGGGCTGGCGCTGCTGGACGCGCCCGACATCGACTCCGTGGTGACCGCCAACCGCGAGCTGGCCGCGCAGCTCCTGGCCGCCGCGGACCTGTGGCTGTTCGTCACCACCGCCGCCCGCTACGCCGACGAGGTGCCGTGGAGCTTCCTGCGCACCGCCCGCGAGCGCAGCACCGCGCTCGCCGTCGTGCTCGACCGGGTGCCTGCCGAGGCCGCGGGGCCGGTCGCCCGCGACCTGGAGCGCCTGCTGACCGAGAACGGGCTCGACGGCACCCGCCTGTTCACCGTGCCCGAGGCGCCGCTGCCCTCGGAGAAGGCCCGACTGCCCGCCGACGCCGTCGCCCCGATCGCCGCCTGGCTCTCCGGGCTCGCCGCCGACGCCGCCGAACGCTCCCGCGTCGTACGGCAGACGCTGTCGGGCGCGCTCGACAGCCTCGCCGTCCGCGTCCCCGCGCTGGCCGGCGCGGTCGAGCGGCAGGAGGCCGGCTTCGGCACGCTGCGTGACGTGGTCGAGGGCGCCTACGCGGGCGGAATGGCGGACTTCGACGAGGGCATGCGCGACGGGTCGCTGCTCCGCGGCGAGGTGCTGGCCCGCTGGCAGGACTTCATCGGCACCGGCGACTTCATGCGCTCCCTGGAGAGCCGGGTGGGGTGGCTGCGCGACCGGATCGTCGGCTTCTTCACCGGCCAGGTGCCCGAGAACCGGCTCAGGGACGCGCTGGAGAGCGGCGTCGAGGCGCTCATCAGGGGATCCGCCGACGCCGCCGCCGAGCGGGCGCTCGAAGGCTGGTCGGCCGCGCCCGGCGGCGCCGGGCTGCTCGACCGGCTCGGCGCGATCGAGTCGGCCCGGCTCGGCCGCGCCGCCCCCGACCTGGGCAAGCGGACCGAGCTGGCGGTGCGCGGCTGGCAGGAGTTCGTGCTCGACCTCGTACGGGAGGAAGGCGCGGAGAGGCGGACCACGGCGCGCGCGGCGTCGTTCGGCGTGAACGGGGCGGGGCTGCTGCTGATGCTGGCCGTGTTCGCCTCGACGGGCGGGCTGACCGGGATCGAGGTGGGGATCGCGGGCGGCACCACCGTGCTGTCGCAGAAGCTGCTGGAGGCGATCTTCGGCGACCAGGCGGTGCGCACGCTCACCATCCGCGCCCGGGAGGACCTGCGGGAGCGGGTGCGGGGGCTGATGGACGAGGAGGCGGCCCGCTTCCTGTCCGTCCTGGAGCCGCTGGAGCCGTCGCGCGGCACGGCCACCGCCCTGCTGGACGCGGCCCGGACGATCCGCGACCACCGGACGGAGCTCCCATCCGGTCGGCGGGACCGTGACCTGGAGGGCCCGCCCTCCGAGAAGGCCCGCCCCGCGGCCGGCCCGTCCGGGACGGGACTCCCTCCCGAGGGTGGCCCCGGCCCGTCCGGGACGGGACCCCGGGAGTCTCCCGGCGGTGGTTCTGAGGCGGGCGGCGCGGGACTCCGGGAGTCTCCCGGTGGTGGTTCTGAGGCGGGCGGCGCGGGACTCCGGGAGTCTCCCGGTGGTGGGTTTGAGGCGGGCGGGTCGCCGCGGGCGCGGACGTCCGAGGGAGGGGACGCGCGGTGAAGCTGCTGCGCCGCAAGGAGCGGCCTTCGCTGGACTCGCGGCTGGCCGCGCTGCTGGAGGCGGCCGAGCTGGGCGAGGGGCGGCTGCCGGCGGAGGCCGTCGCGGCGGCGCGCGCGGTGGCCGAGCGGGCGGGGGCGCGGCGCCGGCTGTCCGTCGAGCACACGGTGGCCGCGCTCGCCGGGGCGACCGGCAGCGGCAAGTCGTCGCTGTTCAACGCCATGACCGGCACGGACCTGGCCGCCGTCGGCGTCACCCGGCCCACCACGTCGACCGCCCAGGCGGCGCTGTGGGACGGCGCGGGAGCCGGGCCGCTGCTCGACTGGCTCGACGTCCCGCACCGCCACTCCGCGTCCGCCGTCGACGACCTGTCCGGCCTGGTCCTGCTCGACCTGCCCGACCACGACTCGATCCGGCTGTCCCACCGGCTGGAGGTGGACCGGCTGGTGGAGCTGGTCGACCTGCTGGTGTGGGTGCTGGATCCGCAGAAGTACGCCGACGCCGCCATCCACGAGCGCTACCTGCGACCGCTGGCGGGGCACCGGGACGTCATGGTGGTCGTGCTCAACCAGATCGACCGCCTCCCGCCGGGCGCGGCGGACCGCTGCCTCGAGGACCTGCGCCGCCTCCTCGACGCCGACGGCCTCACCGGCGTCCCGGTCCTCGGCGTGTCGGCCCGGACGGGCGCCGGCCTGGCCGAACTGCGCACCCTCCTGTCCGCCCGGGTCGCGGACCGCGCCTCCTGGTCCGCCCGCCTCGCCGCCGACGTCACCACCGCCGCCACCCACCTGACCACCGCCTCGTCGGCCCTTCCCCGTACGAGCGGTCACACTTCCGGCAGCCCGCGCGGACGGACCGAAGGGTCTGCCGGAGAAGGGACGCTCGCCCTTGACACGGGACCGGCCGACGGCGCCGTACCCCCGGACGCACCGCACCATCAGGACGAGACCGGCTCCTGGGCCGGGATCGAGGCCCGAGGCGGTGGCGGGCCGCTGAGAAGCGCGCCGGACGGGCAGGCGGCGTTGCCGGCGGTGTCCGGAGACGTCACGGGGCTGGAAGGGCGCCTGGTGGCCGCGCTGTCGCGGGCCGCCGGGGTGCCGGTCGTGGTGGAGGCCGTGGCGAAGGGGCACCGGCACCGGGCCGTGGTCGCCACCGGGTGGCCCGTCACCCGGTGGGTGCGGCGGTTCCGGCCCGACCCGTTGCGGCGGCTGCGGATCGGTGTGGCCGCGCCCGCGTCCTCCCCGGACCGCGAGTTGGTGGGCCGCACCTCCGTACCCGAGGCGTCCGCCGTGCAGCGGGCGCAGGTCGAGACCGCGATCAGGGACGTCGGCGAGTCGGCCGCCGCCGGGCTGCCGGGCGCGTGGGCGGCGTCGGTGCGGCAGGCGGCGCGCTCGCGCTCGGCGGAGCTGGCCGACGCCGTGGACAAGGCCGTCGGCCGCACCTCCCTGGGAGCGACCCGGCGGCCCCGCTGGTGGCGGGCGGTGAACGCGTTGCAGTGGCTCGTGTTCGCGGCCCTGCTGGCCGGGGCGCTCTGGCTGGGCGGGCTGTTCGCGCTGGGCTACCTGCGCCTGCCCGAGCCGCCCCTGCCGACCGCCGGCGAGGTGCCGTGGCCGACCGTGCTGCTGCTCGGCGGCGCGCTGGCCGGGGTGCTCATCGCCCTGCTGTCCAGGGTGGCCGCCTGGCTCGGCGGCCGTCGCCGCGCCCGCAAGGCTTCCAAGGCGCTGCGCGAGGCCATCGGCAGGGTGGGGCAGGAGTACGTGCTCCAGCCCGTCGAAGAGGAACGCGACCGCTACACCCGCTTCGCCGACGCCGTCACCCGGGCGGGCTGAGGATGTCACATTTGCGGCGCCTTTTCCTTCTCATGATGTGAGGAAAGGGGAGGAACGTGACGAAGAAGATCGTGGTGGTCGGCGGCGGGCTGGCCGGGCTGGTGGCGGCCGTCGTCTGCGCGGAGGCGGGGGCGGAGGTGACGCTGCACGAGGCGCACAGGACGCTCGGCGGGCGGGGGCGGGCGATCGCCGGGCCGTACCTGGTTCACGAGGGCGCTCACGTCTTCTACGCCGACGGGCCGCACTGGGCGTGGTTGCGGGAGCGGGGCCTGGTCGACGGGCTGGGCAGACCGGCGGTGCGTGATTACCGGATGGGGTTCGTACGGGACGGCCGGATGCGGCTGCTGCCCCCGGCGGGGTTCCTGCGGATGATGGCGACGGGGCCCAGGACGGCGCCGGTGGAGGTGGACTTCCACACCTGGGCGTCCAGGTCGTACGGCGAGCGCACGGCCCGGGTGGCCGCCAACGCGATCAGCGTGGTGACGTACGACGCCGACACGGGGCGGTTGTCGGCGGCGTTCGTGTGGGATCTGCTGCGCCGGGTGTTCGCCCCGCGCCCGCCGGCGGTCCGGTGGGTGGTCGGCGGCTGGCAGGCGGTGATCGACCGGCTCGCCGCCCGCGCCCGCGACCTCGGCGTACGCGTCGAGCTGGGCTCTCGCGTGACCGAGCTGCCGGGCGAGCCGACGATCGTCGCGACCGAGCTGTCGTCGGCGCGGCTCCTGCTCGGCGACGACACGCTGCGCTGGGAGAGCGGCGACTGCGTGATGCTGGACCTGGCCGTGCGCTCGGCGCGGGGCGACCGCTTCATCTGCTGGGACCTGGACGACGGCGGCTTCCACGAGAGCTACTCCATGCAGGACCCCACGGCCGCGCCCCAGGGGGAGACGCTGTTCCAGATCGACATGCCGATCCGCCGCGGCGAGTCCAGGGCCGAGGCGACCCGGCGGGTGGAGGCGCTGGCCGATCTGGCGGTGCCCGGCTGGCGCGAGCGCGTGACCTGGCGGCGTTCCGGGGCGGCCAGGCACCGTACGGGCGCGCTCGACCTGCCCGGCATGACCTGGCGCGACCGTCCCGCGATCGACCGGGGCCACGGCGTGTTCCTGGCGGGCGACATGGTGGCGGCGCCCGGGATGCGCGGCGAGATCTCCGTCAACAGCGCGATCACGGCGGCCAGGCACGCCCTGCGCGTCGGCGAGCCCGCCGCCCGATGACCGCCGACCCCTTCCACACGCACCGCAACCTGCTGTTCAGCATCGCCTTCGACATCCTGGGCAGCGCCGGCGACGCCGAGGACGTGGTGCAGGAGACCTGGCTGCGCTGGCACGGCGTGGACCAGGCCCGGGTGGACAACCCTCGCGCCTACCTCGTCCGCGTCGTCACCCGCCTGGCCCTGGACGAACGCGACCGCCTCCACCACGAGTACGTCGGCCCCTGGCTGCCGGAGCCCGGCCCGGACCCGGTCGAGGACGTGGCCCGCGCCCAGGAGGTGACTTACGGGCTGATGGTGGTGCTGGAGACGCTCTCGCCGCTGGAGCGGGCGGCGTTCATCCTGTACGAGGCGTTCGGCTTTCGGCACGCCGAGGTCGCCCGCATCCTCGGCCGCTCTCCCGCCGCCGTCCGCCAGCTCGTCCACCGGGCCCGCGAACACGTCGAGGCCCGCCGTCCGCGGTTCCCCGAGGAGCGGGCCGCCGCCCAGGCCGTCGCGGAACGCTTCCTCGACGCCGCGCTGGGCGGGAGCATCGCCGGCCTGATGGAGGTGCTGGCTCCGGACGTGACACTGCGCACGGACGGCGGCGGACGCGTCAAGGCCGCCCTGCGTCCGGTCACCGGCAGCGATCGGGTGAGCAGGCTGCTGGCGGCGGTCGCGCCGGTGGGCCTGGAGACGACGGTGTACTGGTCCGCCCAGGACGGCCCGCCCACCGCGGCGCTCTTCTCCGACGGTCTGCCGTACGCGGTGCTGGTCGTCGTCATGGCCGAGGATCAGCACCGGATCAGCGAGGTGTACGGCATCCTGAACCCCGACAAACTGGCCCGGCTAGCCCTGTGAGCGGTCGTTCCCGTCAGGGGTGAACGAGGTCGTGAGATCGCGGAGGGTGGCGAGCAGCGGCCGGAGCAGGGGATGGGACTCGGCGCCGCGGCGGACGGCGGCGAAGACGCGGCGTTCCGGGCCCGGCACGTGGCGGATCGCGACGCCCGGCTGGGCCATGTCGCGCAGCGCCAGCCGGGGCACCAGGGCGACCCCGGCACCGGCGGCCACCAGGGCGACCACGGCGCGGAAGTCGTCCGAGCAGTGGGCGAAGCGAGGGGTGAAACCGGCCTGCTCACAGGCGAAGGCGATCACGTCGTGCACCGGGTTCCCCGGGTACGGGCCGATCCAGGTCTCATCGGCGAGCGCGGCCAGCGAAGTGCCGGTCGGCGGGTGCGTCTCGGTCTGAAGGCCGGGCCGCTCCACCGCCGGCGGGTGGGCCTCGGGCCCCGGCGGGGCGTCCCGGCCGGCCAGTGGGTGCGTCTCGGGCAGGACGAGGTCGAAGGGCTCGGCGTACAGCGGGACCCGGGACAGGCGCCGGTCGTCGGGGGCGCCCCGGTACTCGACCGCGATCGCCACGTCGGCCTCGCTGTCGAGGAGCATCGTCAGGGACTGGTCGCCCTCCGCGTCGCGTACCCGTACCTGGAGGCCGGGCGCGGAGGCGCGCAGGGCCGTGATCGCGGGGGCGAGCACGGCGCTGATCGCGGTGGCGAAGCAGGCCACGGTCACCTCGCCCGCGGCGCCCGCGGTGTAGTCGGCGACCTCGGCGCGGGCGCGTTCGAGCTGGGCCAGGACCTCGTCGGCGTGTCCCAGCATGATCTTGCCGACGGCGGTGAGGTGGACGCCGCGGCCGTCGCGGATGAACAGCCGGTGCCCGACCTCGTGCTCCAGCGCGGCGAGCTGCTGCGACACGGCGGACGGGGTGAGGTGCAGGGCGGCGGCAGCGGCGGTGACCGTGCCGTGGTCGGCCACCGCCTGGAGCGTGCGCAACCGCCGCGTGTCTATCACGCCGCGAGGATACGCCCTCCGGCCAGGGAAGGGCCGAGCTCAGCCGCGGGCCTGGATGAACGCGTCCACCGCGCGGTCCACGTCCGCCTCCGAGTGGGCGGCCGAGAGCTGGACGCGGATGCGGGCCAGGCCGTGCGGCACCACCGGGTAGGAGAAGCCGATCACGTAGACGCCCAGCTCCAGCAGGCGCTCGGCCATGGCCCCGGCCTCGGCGGCGTCGCCGATCATCACCGGGACGATCGGGTGGTCGCCGGGCAGGATGTCGAACCCGGCCTCGGTCATCCGCCCCCGGAACCGCTCGGTGTTGGCCCGCAGCCGCTCGCGCGCCTCGCTGGTGGTCTCCAGCAGGTCGAGGATGCGCAGCGAGGTGGCGGCGATGGCCGGGGCGAGCGAGTTGGAGAACAGGTACGGGCGGGAGCGCTGGCGCAGCAGCTCGCAGATCTCCCGGCGGCCGGACACGTAGCCGCCGGACGCGCCGCCGAGCGCCTTGCCGAGCGTGCCGGTGATGATGTCGATCCGGTCGGTCACCCCGTGCAGCTCGGGGGTGCCGCGCCCGGTGGGGCCGACGAAGCCGACGGCGTGGGAGTCGTCGACCATGACCATGGCGTCGTAGCGCTCGGCGAGGTCGCAGATGTCGGCCAGCGGCGCGAGGTAGCCGTCCATGGAGAACACGCCGTCGGTGACGATCAGCCGCCTGCGGGCGTCCGACGACTCCTTCAGCCTGGCCTCCAGCTCGGCCATGTCACGGTTGGCGTAGCGGTGGCGGCGGGCCTTGGACAGGCGGATGCCGTCGATGATGCTCGCGTGGTTGAGCGCGTCGGAGATGACCGCGTCGCGCTCGTCGAGCAGGGTCTCGAACACGCCGCCGTTGGCGTCGAAGCACGAGCTGTAGAGGACGGTGTCCTCCATGCCGAGGAAGTCCGACAGCCGGGCTTCGAGCTCCTTGTGCACCTCCTGGGTGCCGCAGATGAAGCGCACCGAGGCCATGCCGAACCCCCACCGGTCCAGCGCCCGCTTGGCGGCCTCGATGACCTCGGGGTGGTCGGCCAGGCCGAGGTAGTTGTTGGCGCAGAAGTTCAGCACCTCCTGGCCCGCCACGCTCACCTGGGAGCTCTGCGGGGTGCTGATGACGCGCTCGGGCTTGTGCAGCCCGGCCTCGGCGATCTCGTCGAGCGTCGCACGCAGCTGGTCGCGTACGTTTGTGAACATCAAGCGCTCCAATCCAGAATGACCTTGCCCGTGCGGCCGCTCGCGGCCGTCTCGAAGGCGGTCTCGAACTCGTGGTACGGGAAGCGGTCGGTGATCACGGGGGAGAGGTCGAGGCCCTTCTCGATCAGGACCGACATGTTGTACCAGGTCTCGAACATCTCCCGGCCGTACACGCCCTTGATGGTCAGCATCGAGATGACCACGGTCGACCAGTCGACGGCGAACTCCTCGGCGGGCAGCCCGAGCATGGCGATCTTGCCGCCGTGGGTCATGCCGGCGATCATCTCGCGCAGCGCCGCCGGGCTGCCGGACATCTCCAGGCCCACGTCGAAGCCCTCTTTCATGCCGAGCTGGCGCATGCCGTCGGCCAGGGAGGCGCGGGAGACGTTCACCGCCAGCGAGACCCCGAGCTTGCCGGCCAGGTCGAGCCGCTCGTCGCTGACGTCGGTGATGACCACGTTGCGGGCGCCGACGTGGGTGGCGACGGCCGCGGCCATCAGGCCGATCGGGCCCGCGCCGGTGATCAGCACGTCCTCGCCGACCAGCGGGAACGACAGGGCGGTGTGCACGGCGTTGCCGAACGGGTCGAAGATGGCGGCCACGTCGGGATGGACGGGCACCCGGTGCACCCACACGTTCGTGGCGGGCAGCGTCACGTACTCGGCGAACGCGCCGTCGCGGTTGACGCCCAGGCCGACGGTGTTGCGGCACAGGTGGCGGCGGCCGGCCATGCAGTTGCGGCACTTGCCGCAGACGATGTGGCCCTCGCCGCTGACCAGGTCGCCGACGGCGATGTCCTCGACGCCCGGCGCGATCTCGACGACGTGACCGGAGAACTCGTGTCCCACGATGAGGGGAAGCTCCAGCGTGTGCCTCGCCCAATCATCGAATTTCTGTATGTGCAGGTCGGTGCCGCAGATGCCGGTTCTCAGCACCCTGATCTTCACCTCACCCGGCCCCACCTCGGGCTCGGGTACCTCGACCAGCGACAGGCCCGGCTCGGCCTTCTCCTTGACCAGTGCTTTCATGGCGAACATCCCCCCAGTCGAACGTTACGCACTGTGCCCGCTCTCCGCCGGACGTGTCCATCGAGGAGTTCTTAAGTGCCCCCACAGCTCCGCTTCACGCCGCAGGTCAGCGGCGATCACTATTACGCAAGAGGGTTGGTTAAGTAGGATGTCGGCTCCCCGGCCGACTCATGTGGAGGAACTCCGGTGCGACAGCAGAGCGGCGACGCCTCCGTCCTCCGCAGGCTCAACTCCGCCGCCATCCTGCGCCAGTTGCGTGCGGCGCGGGTGGCGACGCTGCAGGAGCTGGCCAGGGGCGCCCGGGTGTCCAGGCCGACGGCCGAGGTCATCGTCGAGGACCTGATCGCCGCGGGCTGGGCGGAGGAGTGCGGCGAGGAGTCCGGTGAGCGCCAGCGGGGCCGCCCGGCCAGGCGGTTCAGGTTCCGGGCCTCGTCCGGCCACGTGGCGGGCGTGGGCATCGGCGAGTCCCTGCTGCGCGCCATGGTGTCCGATCTGGGCGGGTCCGTCGTGGCGTCGCGCCGGGTGCCCAACCACGCGGCGATGTCCGCCCGCGAGCGGCTCGACGCCGTCGCGGAGCTGGTCCACGCCGTCTGCGCCGAGGCGGCGCTGCCCGTGGCTGAGCTGGCCGCGGTGGGCGTCGGCACGACCGGCGTGGTCGACGCCGCCGGGCGGGTGACCAAGAGCGTGGTGCTGCCCGGCTGGAGCGACGTCGACCTGCAGGGCGAGCTGGGCCGCCGGCTGCCCGCGCCGGTGCTGGTGGAGAACGACATGCGGCTGGCGGTGCTCGCCGAGCACTGGCGCGGGGAGGCGCGGGGCCGCAGCGACGTGGTCTACCTGTTCGCCGGCGACCGGCTCGGCCTGGGGCTGCTGATCGGAGGCCGGACGCACCGGGGCGCGCACGCCGCCTCCGGCGAGATCGGGCGTCAGTCGGGCGACCACTGGCGGGCGTTCCGGCATCTGGCCGACTACGCGATGGCCGTCGAGCCGGGCGAGCTGCGCACCCACCGGCAGGCCGCCGAGTTCGCCGTGGCCAGGGCGGAGGAGGGCGACGAGCGCGCGAGAGCCGCTGTCAGGGCCTTCGCCGTCCACCTGGCGGAGGGCCTGCTCACGCTCGTCAACCCGCTCGACCCGGAGCTGGTGGTGATCGGCGGCAGTCTGGCGAGGACCGGCGCGCTGCTGGTCGAGCCGATCCAGGACTACTTCGACGACCGGTGCCTCTACCCGCCCGAGGTGGCCGCCTCCGGTCTGGGCGGCGAGTGCGTGACGCTGGGCGCCGTCAGGATGGCGCTCGACCACGCGGACCAGGTGCTCTTTTCGTAAAAAGGTTGGATAATTCTTCCCGGCCGGCTCGTCGTCCCAGAGGAAGGGCGCCCGTGAAGGACCTGCGTTTCGGAGTCGTCGGCCTCGGCCTGCGCGTCAACCTGGCCGAGGCCGCCCACCGGCCGGGCCGGGGTTCGGTGGTGGCCGCGGTCTGCGACACGGACCCGGCGACCCTCAAGAGGGAGGCCGCCCGCTTCGGCGACCCGGTGACCAGTCCCGACCACCGGGACCTGCTCGGCCGCGACGACCTCGACGCGATCATCGTGCTGACCCCCGACGACACCCACGAGAGCATCGCCGTCGAGTGTCTCCAGGCGGGCAAGCCGCTCTACCTGGAGAAGCCGCTGGCCATCACCGTCGAGGGCTGCGACGCCGTCCTGCGCGCCGCCCGCGACACCGGCACCCGGCTGTACGTCGGCCACAACATGCGCCACATGGGCGTCGTCAGGCTGATGCGCGACATCATCCGCCGGGGCGACATCGGCGAGCCGAAGACGGTGTGGGTGCGCCACTTCGTCGGCTACGGCGGCGACTACTACTTCAAGGACTGGCACGCCGACCGCACCCGCACCACCGGGCTCCTGCTGCAGAAGGCCGCCCACGACCTGGACGTCGTCCACTGGCTCGCGGGCGGCTACACGACCCGGGTCAACGCCTTCGGCGACCTCATGGTGTACGGCGGGCTGCCGCGCAGGGAGCCCGGCACGCCCCGCCCCGACGGCTGGCCGCGTGACCACACCTGGCCGCCCACCGCCCACCGGGACCTCCACCACGTGGTGGACGTCGAGGACGTCTCGGTCATGAACATGGTGCTCGACAACGGCGTCATCGCCGCCTACCAGCAGTGTCACTTCACGCCCGACTACGTGCGCAACTACACGGTCATCGGCACCGAGGGCCGCCTGGAGAACTTCGGCGACGGGCCGGGCGCCACCGTCAAGGTCTGGAACACCGGCCCCACCGGCTACCGGCCCGACGCCGACATCACGTACCGGGTGCCCGACGCCACCGGCTCCCACGGCGGCGCCGACACGCGCATCATCGAGGAGTTCGCCCGCTTCGCCAGGGAGGGCGGGCCGGTCGACACCTCCCCGGTGGCGGCCCGCATGAGCGTCGCGGCCGGCTACATGGCCACCCGGTCGCTCCGCGACGGGGGCACCCCCTACGACGTCCCGCCCCTGGATCCGTCACTCGTGGCGTACTTCGCCGACGACCGGCGCTGACCGCCCGGCGCGGGCGCGGCGGGCGGTCGGGCCGGGAAGGGTCAGCGCTCGGCTTCGTCGCGCTGCTTGTCGAGGTCGGGGAACGGGGACGGCTGCCGGGCACCCTCCATGAGCTGCCGGGGGCCGGTCGGCCGCTCGGCGCTCCGGGCGTCGGCGACCGCCTCCGCCGCGGCCTTCTCGGCGTTGGCGATCTCGGCGTCCATCTCCGACGGCTTCGGGACCTCGCGGGTGGCCGCCGAGGGCGGGAGCGACTCGGTGAAGGCCTTGGAGACGCCCTGCAGGGCCGAGGTGACCTCGCTGGGGATCACCCAGAACGTGTTGCCCTCGCCCTGGGCGAGCTGCGGCAGCACCTGGAGATACTGGTAGGCGAGCAGCTTCGGGTCGGGGTCGTTGCGGTGGACCGCCTGGAACACCTGGTCGATGGCCCTCGACTGACCCTCGGCCTCCAGGATGGCGGCGGAGCGGGTGCCCTCGGCGCGCAGGATGCGGCTCTGTTTCTCGCCTTCGGCGGTGAGGATCTGCGACTGGCGCTGGCCCTCGGCGGTGAGGATCGCCGCGCGCTTGTCACGCTCGGCCCGCATCTGCTTCTCCATCGCGTCCTTGATGGTCTTGGGCGGGTCGATCGCCTTGATCTCCACCCGGTTGACCCTGATGCCCCACTTGCCGGTGGCCTCGTCGAGGACGCCGCGCAGCTGGCTGTTGATGGTGTCGCGGGAGGTGAGCGTGCTCTCCAGGTCCATCGAGCCGACGACGTTACGCAAGGTGGTCACCGTGAGCTGCTCGACCGCCTGGATGTAGTTGGCGATCTCGTAAGCGGCCGCGCGCGGGTCGGTGACCTGGAAGTAGAGCACGGTGTCGATCTCGACGACCAGGTTGTCCTCGGTGATGACCGGCTGCGGGCGGAACGAGACGACCTGCTCACGCAGGTCGATCACCGGGTAGACGCGGTCGATGTACGGGATGACGAAGTTGAGGCCCGGCTTGAGCGTACGGCTGTAGCGGCCGAGCCGCTCGACGTTGCGCGCTCTGGCCTGGGGCACGATGCGCACCGCTTTCAGCACGGTGAACACCGCGAACAGGATGACGAACAGCCCTACCAGCAGCAGCGGATCCATATCTCACTCCCGGGGATATACGAGGGCGGTGGCGCCGTCGATTTCGATGACGTCGACAGTGGCACCGGTCGGGATCACGAGTGTCTCGTCATACGCCCGCGCTGACCACTCCTCACCGGCCAGGCGGATCCGGCCGTCGTGACCCGTCACCTCCGCGAGAACGTAAGCGGGCTTGCCGACGAGCGCCTCCACACCGAACCTGGTCAGCTGCGGCTGGCGGATGTTGTGACGCTTGACGAGGGGCCGGATCACGACCAGCCCGGCCGTCGACGTCAGGGCGAAGACGAGGAACTGCAGCGGAACCGGCAGGCCCACGGCCGCGGCTCCGGCGGTCAACAGGGAGGCGACACCGAGGAGGCCGAGCGCGGCGGTGAGCGTGAAGATCTCGGCAAGACCGAGGACGACTGCGAGAATTACCCAGATGATCCATTCATCCATACTCCGGCCCTCCTATAGGAATAACGGGACCGTCGGCGCCATCGTTCCCTCTCACCACCGTAATCCGGGATTTCCGCTTACGGCAGAGGCCCGGGTGCGAGAAGAGCGCTGCCGGCGCGCCATTTCTCCCAGGAGAGCTGCCAGAACCCCCATCCGTTGTCCCATTCGAGCTCGCGGTCGGTGCCCGTGATCACGACGGGGTCGCCGCGGAGGGAGTGGGCGTAGAACCAGGCGGCCTGGTCGGGGCGGGCGTTGACGCAGCCGTGGCTGACGTTGCGGCGGCCCTGGGCCCACACGTTGTCCTTGGCGTGCACGTACTCGCCGCTGTCGGAGATGCGGACGGCGTGGTCGATCATCACGTCGTAGTAGCCGGGGTCGCCCTCGTCGCGGCCGGGGGAGATCATGCGGACCGGGTGGCCCTTGTCCATGGTCAGGTGGACGCCGCTGGTCGTGGTGTATTCGCGGGTGGTGGCCATGCCGGCGCTGATCGCCATGTGCCGCACGGCGCGGCCGTCGCGGCGGACGACCATGCGGTGGGTCCGGGCGTCGATCTCGGTGGCCTGGTGGCGGCCCACGGTGAAGGCGAACGTCCGGTCGGCGGTGCCGTGGAGGCCGGGGGCGGCACGGACGCCGGCCAGATGGGCGGTGACCGTGACGGTCTGCCCGGCAGACCAGAACCGCCGGGTGCGGTAGACCGCCCGGGTGTCGCCGATCCACCGCCAGGCGCCCTCGACCGGCCGGCCGGCCGTGACCTCCAGAGCGCGCTCCACCGCGGCCTTGTCGCGTACGGAAGAGCCGAAGTCGAGGATGACCGGCATGCCGACGCCCACGGTCTCGCCGGGGAGCGGCGCGGTGGCGGTGAGCTGGAGCGCACGTCCGGCGGGGCGGGTGCGGAAGCGGCCGGCCGCGACGGTGCGGCCCGCCGCGGTCACGGTGACCGCGTATTCGGCGCCGGGCTTCAGCGTCCAGCGGGAGCGCCAGGTGGTGCCCGCCGCGTCGAGGTCGCCGCGTACCGGGACACCGCCGGAGTGGGCGACGACCCGCTGGAGCGGGCCGCCCTGGGCGTGCACCACGAGCCCCTGGTCGGGACGGGCGCGCGCGGCGCCGAGCGGCGGGGAGACCTGCACCACGGTCGGGGGCGGAGGCTCCGCCCGCACGGCTCCGCAGCCGCCCGCGAGGAGGAGGAAGGCGGCCAGGCGGATCGTCGCGGCACGCCGCAGCATGTCACTCCTGATGTTCCTGGGGAAGGGTTCCCCAAGATTAGCGAGGAGTAACGAAGCAAGCACGCCGAGTCACTTAACCGACTTTTCCGTAGACCTCCCCGAGGCTGACGTCACCCGCCGTCGCGCGGATCGTCACCGCGTCCCCGTCCTGCAGGAACGTCCTGGTCTCGCCGCTGCGCAGCTTGACGGGGTCGGTCCCGTTCCAGGTGAGCTCGATGAGCGAGCCGCGCTCCTCGCGCGCCTCCCCGGAGACGGTGCCGCTCGCGAACAGGTCGCCGGTGCGCAGCGAGGCGCCGTTCACGGTGAGGTGGGCGAGCATCTGGTCCGGCGTCCAGTACATGTCCCGGTACGGCGGACGGGAGATCACCTCACCGTTGAGCTCGACCTCCAGCGTGATGTCGAGCCCCCAGTCGTCCTTCCTGCGCAGGTAGTCGATCGGCTCCGGGTCCTGCGTCCGCCCCGGCACCCTGGGCAGCGCCTCCAGCGGCGTCACCCAGGGCGAGATCGAGGTCGCGAACGACTTGCCCAGGAACGGCCCGAGCGGCACGTACTCGAACGCCTGGATGTCGCGCGCGCTCCAGTCGTTGACCAGCGTCACCCCGAACACGTGGTCCTCGAAGGCGCCGGCCGGCGAGCCCAGCTCGGACGGCACGCCCACCACGAACCCCAGCTCGGCCTCGACGTCGAGCTTGGCCGTCGGCCCGTACACCCCCGCCCGGAGCTGCCCGTGCGGGCGCCGGACCGGCGTGCCGGACGGCACGACCGTGCCGGCCCTGCCGTGGTAGCCGACCGGCAGGTGGCGCCAGTTCGGCTTGAGCGGCTCGGCGTCGGGCCGGAAGATCCGCCCGACGTTGCTCGCGTGCTCCAGCGAGCAGTAGAAGTCGACGTAGTCGGCCACCTCGAACGGCATGTGCAGCCGCACCTGCGCCAGCGGGACCAGGTGCGGCTCGGTCACCGCGAGGTCGCCGGACAGCTTGTTCCTGATCAGGCGGCGCGTGTCGTGCCAGGCCGAGCGGCCGCGCGCCATGAACGGGTTGAGCGAGGGGGCGGCGAACACCTCGTCGTGCAGCGCCGCGGCCAGGTCGAGCACCCGGTCGCCGTAACGGACGCCGACCCGGGGCGCCTCCCCCTGCCGGGAGAAGACCCCGTAGGGCAGGTTGTCCAGTCCCCAGCTCACTCGTCCTCCTCGATCAGGCCCAGCGCCTTCAGGTCGTCCATCGGCGTGGTCGTGCTGCAGGAGCCGTAGCTGACCAGGAGCTGCCTGGCCCGCTTCGCCGTCTCCTCAGGGATGGCCCGCGCGATGCGCGTGAGCTGGCCCACGTCGGTGATGCGCAGGGTGGGTGCCGGGTCGCGGCCCTCGACGGCCTCGCACACGGCCACCAGCAGGTTGAGGAAGCCGTGCCGGTCGACGCTGAGCGTCGGGTCGAAGTGGCGCACGGCGTGGTGCAGCCCGGCCGTGGCCTTGAACGGGATGTCGGCGGCCACGCAGAACCTGATGAAGGAGGCGAGGTGCTCCACCGGCGGGAACGCCTCGGCCCGGGCGCCGCCGCAGCGCACCTTCAGGCCCACGCCCTCGGGCACGTCGGGGACGAACTTCCCCGGCGGCACCTCGACGAACAGCCGCACCCCGCCGGGGAGCGCCCGGAGCAGCTCGCGGGCCAGCTCCTCCACCCCACGCTCGGGCGGCAGCTCGGCCTCCGCGATGTCGACGGGCAGGCCGGTCAGGTCCGGCAGTTCCGGGGTGTCGAGGATCAGCCCGACCCACCGCGGCCGGAACTGCTCGGCGCGCAGCCGGCCGAGCCTGCTGGCCGGGCAGAGGAAGCGGTGGGTCAGCACCCGGCTGCCCCGCTCCTGGTTGCGCCGGTGGCGGTCCAGCGCGTCGGACATGTGCAGTGACGTCGGCGGGAACAGTCCCGCGTCGTCGATCAGAGCGGTGTAGAGCGTCATCGTGACCAAGTCCAGGCGTATCCGGGGTCCTCGCAGGCGAGCGCGCCCTGCCCGAGGTCGAGCGGGCGGAAGGTGTCGACCATCACCGCCTTCTCGCTGGTGGTGGTGACGCCCTTGGCGACGGCGTCGATCACCGCCTCGACCGCGCCGGGCTGCGGCCCGTGCGTGAAGCCGGCCGGGTGCAGCGAGATCGAGCCCACGTCGATGCCCGACCCCTTCCGCGCCGAGTAGTCGCCGCCTACGTAGAACATGAACTCGTCGGAGTCGACGTTGTGGTGGTTGTACGGGATCGGCACCGACTCCGGGTGGAAGTCGAGCGGCCGCGGGCAGAACGAGCAGATCACGAAGCCGGGCCCCTCGAACGTCTGATGGACGGGCGGGGGCGCGTGCGTCCTCTTCACGATCGGCTCGAAGTCGTCGATGTTGAACGCGTACGGGTAGAGGTAGCCGTCCCAGCCGACCACGTCGAACGGGTGGTGGCGGTAGACCAGCCGGGTCAGCCCGCCCCTGGTGCGCACCAGCACCGGCACCTCCTCGCCCTCGGCGAGCAGCGGCTCGGCGGGCGCCCGCAGGTCGCGCTCGCAGTAGGGGGCGTGCTCCAGGAACTGCCCGTACTGCGACAGGTAGCGCTTGGGCGGCCTGATGTGCCCGGACGCCTCGACGGCCAGCACGCTGACCCGCCCCACCGGCACCCAGCGGTGGATGGTGCCCGTCGGGATGACCACGTAGTCGCCGGTGCCGGCCTCGATCACGCCGTACGTGGACTCGAAGCGGGCCGTGCCCTCCTGGACGTACACGCACTCGTCGCCCATCGAGTTGCGGTAGAGCTCGCTGGGCCGGTCGCTGGTGGCGTACGACAACCGGACGTCGCCGTTGCCCGCCAGCAGGATCCGCCCGGACACCAGGTCGCCCGCGCTGGAGAGCTGCGTGGTGCGGAAGTGGCGCGGCGACAGCGGCAGGTTGGGCTCCAGGCGCGTGTCGGCCGTGGGGGCGACGGCCTCGGCCTTGACGATCGCGGTCGGCAGGTGGCGGTGGTACAGCAGCGACGAGTCGGACGAGAACCCCTCCTCGCCCATCAGCTCCTCGGCGTACAGACCGCCGTCGGGCCGCCTGAACTGCACATGGCGCTTGCGGGGCACCTCGCCCACGGCGCGGTAGTACGGCATCCGCCCCTCCCATGTCGTCCGATTATCGGACGTATGTGTCCTCTATGCGTGACAACCGTCCGTCATCCCCGGACGGATGTCAACCGTCACCCCAGGGCGGCGGCAAGCTCGGCGGCGGCCTCGACGACGCGAGGTCCGGTGGACTCCGCGAGCGGCCCGAACGTGACCACCCCGACCGAGGCCTCCAACCAGGGCAGCCCCAGAACGGGCGCCGCCACCCCCCGGGCTCCCTCCTCCAACTGCCCCTCGGTCACCAGATATGCGGACCCGCCCTCGCGACCTGCCAGGATCGCCCGCCCGGCCGCGCCTTTCGCCAGCGGATGGCGGGCGCCCTCCCGGTAGGCCACGTGCATGTCCGTCCACGACGGCTCGACCACCGCCACGGCCAGCGCGTCGTCGCCCTCGGCCACGGTGAGGTGCGCGGTCGCGCCCACCTGCTCGGCCAGCCGCCGCAGCGTCGGCAGGGCCGCCGCGCGCAGCAGCGGCTGCACGGCCCGCGCCAGTGCGAGCAGCCCGAACCCCAGATGCACCCGGCCCTCGTCGTCGCGGCGCACGAACCCCTCGTTGAGCAGGGTCGTCAGCAGCCGGTACACCACCGGGCGGCTCAGCGACAGCTCCGCGCTCAGTTCGGTCGGGGTCCGCCCGCCCTTCCCGTCGGAAAGCAGCCTGAGCAGGCGGAGCCCGCGTTCGAGCGTCTGAGCGGATTCAGCGGCCATGAAGCGATTATCCAGCCACGGTCATGGGGGAGCGGTGACTGTATGCGGTGAAAAGGGTACGTAGGGGAACAGAACACCGGGGGGTAAGGATGCGGCAAACGTGGATACTCCTGGTTGCCGGGCTGGCCATGTGCGCTTTCCTCCCCGCGCTTCCTTCCGTGGGATCACGGGCGCTCTACGCCACCAGGGCCGCGCCCGCGGCGACCCCGTTCGACCGGCTGGTGGAGGACACCTTCTACCTGACCGTGGGCATCGAGGTCGAGCAGCGCCTGATGCCCGTGGAGAAGGGGGCGCGCATCCGTCCGGGCCCGCGCCTCGCGCCGGGGATCGGGGTGGACGCGACCGGCCGCGTGTACGGCAGGCCCGAGCGGGCCGGCACGTACGCGGCCCAGGTCCAGATCTGCCGCGATCAGGCGTGCGACGAGGAGCGGGTCACGTTCGTCGTGCTGCGCAACGTGCCGTGGGCGCCGGGCGCGCTCACCTTCCCCGGCAGGGCCGGGCAGCGGCTGGACGGGAACATCCAGATCAGGGGCGGGCCCACGGGGGTGCCGCCGACGTTCACCGTGACCCGCCAGGGCGCGCTGCCCCCGGGCGTCACCATCGGCCCGGACGGGCACGTCGGCGGCGTGCCCGCGGAGTCCGGGGTGTCCAGGGTGCCGGTGCGCATCTGCCTGGCGGGCAACTGCGCGGGCGTGGTGGTGACGTTGATTGTCATCTGACCCCTTGATCCGGCGGGGGTCTCCGGGTCACCGTGGTCCCATGAAATCGGTCATCGTGGTCGGATCGGGCATTTGGGGTTCATCGCTGGCGTTGCGGCTGGCCGAAACCGGATGGCGGGTGACGCTGGTCGAGCAGCACCAGGCGGGACACGTACGGCAGGCCAGCGCGGGTGAGACCCGGCTGATGCGCTGCTCGCACGGCGGCGAGGAGTGGTACGCGCGCATGGCGTGGCGGGCGCGCGACGGCTGGCGGCGGCTCGGCGAGCGCGCCGGGGAGGAGTTGTACGCGGAAGCAGGCATGCTCTGGTTCGCCCGGACGCCGGACGGGTGGGAGCACGCCAGCGCCCAGGTCCTGAAAAATCTGGATATACCGTGCGAGGTCCTCGACCCGGCCGACGGCGCCCGCTTCTTCCCCGACTACAGCCCCGCCGGCCTCAGCCACCTGCTGTGGGAGCCGCACGCCGGCGTCATCAGAGCACGCCGCGCCACCCAGGTGACCGCCAGGCTGGCCGAGTCCGCCGGCGCCCGGATCGTCCGGACCCGCGCGACCCCGGCGCCCGGCGCCGCCGTCGAGGCCGGGGGCGAGGTGCTGACCGCCGACCGGGTGGTGTGGGCGTGCGGCGCCTGGCTGCCCGAGCTGTTCGAGGTGCCCGTGACCGTGACCAAGCAGGACACGCTGCACTTCGCGGTCCCCGCCGCGTGGACCACGCCCGGCACGCCCGCCTGGGTGGACCACGCCGCCGCCGCTTACGGCCACGGTGACGTGGACGGCGTGGGCATGAAGGCCACCTCCGACGTCGAAGGCCGCCCGTACGAGCCCGAGCACGGCGAGCGCGCCGTGGACGAGGCCGGCGTCGCGCGCGCCCGGTCCTACCTGGCGCGGCGGTTCCCGTCGCTGGCCTCGGCGCCGGTGCTGTTCAGCCAGGTCTGCCAGTACGCGCTCACTCCCGACGCCGAGTGGATCATCGCGGAGACCGAGCCCGGCGTGTGGCTGCTCGGCGGCGACTCCGGCCACGGCTTCAAACACGCCCCGGCGCTGGCCGAGTACGTGGCGGGGATCCTCGACGGCGAGTACGGGCCGGAGCCGAGGTTCGGGCTGCACGAGCGGGCACCGGCACGCGGGCTGCGGACCAGCGGGCGGGCCTCAGCTTGAGACGGCCTCCAGACGGGCCGGGGCGCGCAGGTTGCGCACGCCGGGGGAGAGCAGCGCCGCGCAGGTGGACAGCACCACCAGGCCGCCGCACGCCAGCAGCGCGTTCTGCACGCCCATCAGCGCCGCCGCCGGCGCCGCCAGCATGAGCCCGATCGGGCCGAACATCAGCGAGCCGAGCGCGTCGTACGAGCTCACCCGCGACAGCGACTCCGGCGGGACCTCCCGCTGCATGGTCGTCATCCACAGCACGCCGAACACGTCGAAACAGACGCCCAGCACGAACGCGCCCAATACCGTCACCCACAGCGGCGAACCCGTCCCCAGCAGGAAGTACGGCAGCGCCGCCGGCAGGCAGAGCAGCGTGCCGACCAGGATCGGCCGGCGCGGCCGCACCCGCAGCGACACCACCACGCCCGCGATCGTGCCGATCGCCTCGCCGGCCAGGAACGCCGACCACGCCGCCGGGCCGCCCAGGCTCTCCTTGGCCAGCAGCGGCCCGAGCACCCCGTGACCGGCCTGGATCGCCATCACCAGGATCGAGAACTGGGCGACCACCACCCAGATCCACTGCCGGGAGCTGAACTCGCGCCAGCCCTCGCGCAGGTCCTTCAGCACCGAATGCCGCTCCCCGCGTTCGCGCACCAGAGGAGTGGGCCGCACCAGCGAGATCAGCACCCCCGCGGTGGCGAACAGGGCGCCGCTGACCGCCAGCGCCCACCCGCCGCCGACGAGCACCACCGTGGCGCCGCCGAGCACCGCGCCGCCCATCCTGGCGACGTTCGCGCCCAGGCCGAGCAGCGCGTTGCCGGCCTGCAGCCGCTCGGGCGGCACCACCTCGGGGATGATCCCGGTCAGCGCGGGATAGAGCGCGGCGACGGCTATCCCGCTGAAGGCGGCCGCGGCGACCAGGCCGACCAGGGGGGTCCAGCCGGACAGCAGCATCGCGCCCAGGGTGAAGAAGGCCACGGCGTTGGCCCACTCGCCGAACTGCATCACCCGCTGCCGCGGGAACCGGTCGGCCAGCACCCCGGCGAACAGCATGAACAGCACCATCGGGAGCGCCTCCGCGGTCAGCACCACCGACAGCGTCGTGGCGGTGGCGCCGGGCAGGTCGAGGATGCCGAAAGCGAGGGCCACCGGGGCGAACGCGGCGCCGAGCATCGAGATGGTCCGGGCCGCGAAGAGCAGGGCGAAGCGCCTGTCCCGGAAGAGCCCGAGATCGCCGAGGATTTCACGCACGCTCAAGTGTGACGGGTACGAAGCGATGGTGTCGTCCCATTTTCCACACGCCCGGACACAGGCGGTAGAGATCGACCGTTGATACCGATATCGTGCGAGATGCCAGCCGATCACTCCCCGGAAGTCAAGGTGCCATGCGACTGCGGCAGCTCTTCGTCATCGGTCTCGCGCTCTCCCTCCTCGGCATCGGCGTCCCGGCGTGGTCGCAGGACGATCCGCGCAGCTGCAACGACCTCATGGCGGAGGACACCCCCGCGTACGTCGTCTGCCGCTGGATGGCCACCCCCGAGGAAGCCGCCGAGATCGCCCGCTTCTGGCTTGACAACGACGGTCAGAACATGCGCGACACCGGCCCGATGGACCCGATCGTCATCGACTGCACCGAGAGCGACTGCCCGACCGACTCGGAAGGCGACGGTCAGTCGCACGACGTCGGCAGCCCCGACGTCGAGGGCGCCGAGGACGGCGGGCAGCCCGAGTGCCCGACCGCCGAGCCCTGCTTCGTCGACCCCGACGAGGTCACCGGCGCCGCCGTGAAGAAGGCCGCCGAGACCCCCGCCGGCCAGGCCGTCAAGACCTCGGCCACGAGCGGCATGCGCGTCTGGATCGACGCCGAGCTGGCCGACGACCACCAGGCCGGCAACCTCGCCGAGGCCGCCAAGAAGATCGCCGCCCTGGCCGCCCAGCCCGGCGTCGCGGGCATCCGCTTCAGCTCCGGCCTCGGCTACGACCGGACGTTCGCCACGGCCGACGAGCTGGACACGTTCGTCGCCTCGGCCTCCGCCGCGCTCCGCAAGCTCGCCCCCGGCAAGAAGCTCGCCGTCCACACCGCGGTGCCCGTCTTCGGCTGCGGCGCCGTCGCCGAGTGCACCGAGGCCCTCGCCAAGAAGCACCCGCTGCTCGACCCCGACCGCATCGGCGCCTGGCTCGCCAAGGGCCTCGTCGACCAGCTCTCCCTCGACGGCGGCCACCTCGCCACCGAGTACGCCACGTGGCGGATCGACGCCGCCACCGCCCAGCGCAACCAGTGGATCCAGGTCCGCGCCCGCGCCTGGGACGCCTACGCGCACATCGCCGCCGAGGACACCGGCTTCGCCGCCCCCGGCGGCTCCCGGCTGACCACCGAGCAGGCCACCCAGACCATCACCGACCGCATCGCCGCCCCGCTCCAGGACGCCGCCGCCGGCACCATCACCCTCTGGACCCGCTGGCAGGACGCCCAGGGCCAGGTCAGCCGCGTGTACGGAGAGAAGTGGGCCGCCAACCCCACCTGGGACCAGCTCAAGAAGCTCACCTCCATCCGCCCCCGCCTCGCCACCCTGTACGACCCGGCGACCCCGGAGGTGGACGTGGCCACAGATCTCCGCAACCTGTCCGAAGTCTTCGGCCAGCTCTACATCCGCACCGCCTGAACAACGCGGTCTTCCCCCGCCAGGGCGCTCCGCGCCCGAGAGCTCAGGCTGTGACTGTGGGGGCACGCCCCCACACCCCCGGCGAGGGGGCCGGCCCCCTCGCGCTCCCCCGGGGGGTTGGCCGTCTGGATTCCGTGAAGGCGCCTGGGATCGATCAAGACCACAGGCGGACCCCTTCGGGTCACTGGCTGACATCGAGCCAAGATCCGGGTGGCCTTCTCCAGCCCTTCTTTCGACTTCTGGCTGTACCTGCACTACGGGATGTACGACGTGCCGCAGAGCGGGTGCGATGATCACGTCCACCGGTTACTCGCGCAGCGCCCGGCTTTCGCCGGCTTCGGCGGGAAGGACAAGAGGATCACCCGGTCGCGGGCAGAGGACCTGCTGCCCCGCGTCGGAAAGGCTTATGCCAACGCGCGGAATCCGGGCATGCGCCGCGCAGCCGGCGCGTGTGCTCATCGGGGCGGGGCCGAACCCGGCTGTGATCTCCTTGATCAGGACCCGTCCAGCAGCATGTGGCGGCTTCTCGAGAGTCTGGGAGTCTCGGCCCGTTTCGCCCGCGACGAGCCTACGGCTTCAGGAAGGCGCCGAACTCGTTGACGTCGATGAGGCCGTCGCCGTCCTGGTCCAGGCGTCGCACGCCTGCCTGGGCGGCTTCCAGGGTCACCGGCTGGCCGAGGATCTCCATCAGGCGGACGAGCTCCTCGGCCGAGATGCGGCCGTCCTTGTCCGTGTCGATGAGGTCGAAGGTGATCGCGTGGTCGCTCATGATGGGCATCCTCCGGGAGATCCGTTTCGGGTCAGACTTTAGTGGCGGTTTGTCGTAGTGCGTGGATGAATGCCGCTAACCGGCAGTCGACGTCTGCGGATGCCCGGCAGAGGCGCGGTCATGCCTGCCGATCCCCGATCTCCCAGACTCGTTCTTTGCCGGAATTTGGGGGTAGCCCGACCCGCATGCGTATGACGTACACGAGCGACCTCTGGTGGAAGAACGCCGTCGTCTACTGCCTCGACGTGGAGACCTTCAAGGACGGGGACGGCGACGGGATCGGCGACTTCCGAGGGCTCACTCAGGAGATCGACTATCTGGCCGACCTCGGGGTCACCTGCCTGTGGCTGATGCCGTTCTACCCCACGGCCAACCGGGACGACGGGTACGACGTCACCGACTTCTACAGTGTCGACCCGAGGCTCGGCACGCTCGGCGACTTCGTGGAGTTCATGCGCACCGCGCACGACCGGGGCATGCGGGTCATCGCCGACCTGGTCGTGAACCACACCTCCGACCGGCACCCGTGGTTCCTGGAGGCGCGCAAGGGCAAGGACGCGCCGATGCGCGACTGGTTCGTCTGGAAGGACGAGCCGGGACCGGAGCCGGAGCAGGTGGTCTTCCCCGACCAGGAGAACAGCGTCTGGGAGCGCGACGACCGCTCCGGCCAGTACTACCTGCACAGCTTCTACAAGCACCAGCCGGATCTGAACATGGGCAACCCGGAGGTGCGTGACGAGATCTCCCGCATCCTCGGGTTCTGGATGGAGCTGGGGCTGGCCGGGTTCAGGGTGGACGCGGTGCCGTTCCTGATCGAGAACGTCTCGCCGCAACTGGGGGAGCCGCACGAGGTCCTGGCCGGCCTGCGCGCGTTCATGACCCGCCGCAAGGGCAACTCGGTGCTGCTCGGCGAGGTGAACCTGCCCTACAAGGAGCTGGTCAGCTACTTCGGCGACGGGCTGGGCGACGAGCTCACCATGTGCTTCGACTTCACCGTCATGCAGCGGGCCTGGCTGGCGCTGGCCCGCCGGGAGGCGGCGCCGCTCGTGGCCGCGCTGCGCGAACGGCCGGACGCGCCTAAGGACGCCCAGTGGGCGACGTTCCTGCGCAACCACGACGAGCTGACGCTGGACCAGCTCAGCGACGAGGAGCGGCAGGAGGTGTTCCGGGCGTTCGGGCCTGAGGAGCGCATGCAGATCTTCGGCCGCGGCCTGCGCCGGCGGATGCCGGGCATGTTCGACGGCGACCTGCGCCGGATGAAGCTGGCCTACAGCCTGATGTTCTCGCTGCCCGGCACGCCGGTGATCTTCTACGGCGAGGAGATCGGGCTGGGCGAGAACCTCGACGTCGAGGGCCGGATGGCGGTGCGCACCCCCATGCAGTGGTCGAAGGACGGTGGCTTCAGCCCGGCCGAGCCGGTGCGTCCGATGCCCGGCGGGCGGTTCGGGCCCGAGCACGTCAACGTCGAGGACCAGAAGCGCGACACCGATTCGCTGCTGCGCTGGTTCCAGCTGCTCATCGAACGCTACCGGGAGTGCCCGGAGCTGGCCTGGGGCGAGTACGAACCGCTGGACGCCGGGCATCCCGCCGTCCACGCGCACCGCAGCGACGCCGACGGCGCCACGGTCGTGGCCGTGCACAACTTGGGCGACGAGCCGGTGGAGGCCGAGCTGGAGCTCGACGGGCTGGCCGGCTCCCTGCTGACCGACCTGCTGGTGGACGGCACCGTCGAGGTTCCGGAGTCGGGCCCGGTGCGGCTGCCGCTCGATCCGTACGGGACGCGCTGGCTGCGCGTGTCAGCCCGGAAGAAGCCCGCCGAGGACGCCTCCATCAAGGCCCACTGACTGCGACCCCGGGGCCGGAAACGTCCGCGCAGATCGCGCGGGTCCGGTCAGGGGTGGGGCGGGGTGGTCGCAGGCCAGGCGCGCATCGCCAGGGCGGCGGTGCGTTCCAGCTCGTCGCGGCTCGCACCGTCGCGGGCCTGGGTGGACATGCCCTGGATGACCGCCGCGTAGTAGACGGCCAGCGCCGCCGCGTCGGCGGACGGCGGAAGCAGGCCGGCCGTCACGTCGCGCTCGATGCGCTCCCTGAGCGCGGCCTTGGCCGCCTCCCGCTTGAGCCTCAGCCCCTCCTCGACCTCGGACGACTCCGGCCCGCAGTTCACCGCCGCGGAGATGATCATGCAGCCGTGCGGGTGGCCGGGGTCGGTGTACTCGTCCGCGGCCTCGTACAGGACGCGCTCGATGGCCTCGCGGGCCGTCGGCTCCTCGGCGAGCGCACGGGCGGTGAAGGCGCCGTAGCTCTCCTGGTAGCGCCGGAGCGCCTCCTCGAACAGCCGCCGCTTGTCGCCGAAGGCCGCGTACAGGCTGGGCGGCCGGATGCCCATCGCGGCGGTCAGCTCCGCGATCGAGGTGGCTTCGTAGCCGTGGCGCCAGAACATGCGCAGCGCCCGGTCGAGTGCCTTGTCACGGTCGAAGGCTCGCTGTCTCGCCATGCGAACCATTCTATAGCGATCGCTATGCTATTTTTCTGTAGCGATCGCTACAGAAAAGGAGTCTGACTATGAAGACCGCTCTGGTGACAGGCGCGAGCAGGGGGATCGGCCGCGCGGCGGCGCTGCGGCTGGCCCGCGACGGGTTCCGTGTCGGGGTGCACTACGGGGTGAACGAGGCCGCGGCCGAGGACGTCGTCCGGCTGATCGAGACAGGCGGCGGCAGCGCGTTCGCGCTCCGGGCCGACCTGGGCGACACGGCCGAGGTGGAGTCCCTGGTCGCCCAGCTCCGGCAGGAGACCGACCGGCTGGACGTGCTGGTGAACAACGCGGCCATCGGTACGTCCGTACCGATGGAGCAGGAGACGGTGGAGGCGTTCGACCGGATCTTCGCGGTGAACGTGCGAGGCCTGTTCTTCCTCACCAAGCGCCTGCTGCCGCTCATCCCGGACGGCGGCCGGATCGTCAACGTCACCTCGGGCGTGACGCGCATCGCCTTCCCCCAGGCGATCGCGTACGCCATGACCAAGGGCGCGGTGCAGACGTTCACGCTCGCGCTGGCCAAGGAGGTCGGCCCGCGTGGGATCACGGTCAACAACGTCGCCCCCGGCATCATCGACACCGACGTGAACGCGGGCTGGTTGCGTACTCCCGAAGGAGAGGCGTACGCGACGAGCGTGCACGCGGTCAACCGGATCGGCCACGTCGACGAGATCGCCGACGTGATCGCCTTCGCCGCCTCCCCCGGGGCGAGCTTCATGACCGGCAGTACCCTCGACGCCACCGGCGGCGGCAACCTGTAGGTCAAAGGTAGGAGGGGCCGGTGACGCGGTGCCGGAACGTCCACCACACCCAGGCCTGGGCCGCCACCATCAGCGGCATCATGGCCAGGACGACCGGCCCCAGCACCGCCCCCGACGTGCCGGGCTCCAGCGGCAGCCGGAGCCCGGCCAGCACGCCCACCACCATCAGGGCCACCGCCGTCAGCGCGTAGGTGCGGCCCTCGCCGGCGCCGCCCGACAGCACCGCCGCGCGCCGCCGCAGCTCGCCCCGGAGCCGGAGCGCGGCGAACGCCAGCCCGTGCGTGCCGAACAGCGCGGCCAGCGCCGCCACGGGCAGCAGCGCGAGCGGCCCGGTCATGCCGAGCAGCACGTGGCCGAGCAGCCCGCCCAGGCTCAGCGCCAGCCCCCAGCTGCCGGCCACGATCGCGCCGTCCCACCAGCCCTGCCAGAGCCGGCCGTCGAGCCGCCCGCGCAGCCACAGCCCGGTGTCCCTGACCACCCAGGACAGCAGCAGCGCCACCACCAGCGGATAGTTGCCGCTCAGCAGCTCGCCCTCCAGCTCGGGGAAGAGCCCGGCCAGCACGCCGGCGGTGACCACCAGCCACACCTCGTTGCCGAGGAAGAACGGGGCGATCGCGGCGATCGCCTCGCGCCGCTCGGCGGGCGTGCGCCCCAGGTACGGCAGCGCCATGCCGACGCCGATGTCAGCCCCGGCCAGCACCAGATAGCCGAGCGCGAAGAACGCCAGAATGAAGATCTCCATAATCGCTCCTCAGAACGCCGGGACGGGTTCGGGCTTCTCGGCGGGCCGCGCGCCGAGGCCGACGGCGGCGGGCCCGCGCCGCGCGGTCCTGGCCAGCAGCCAGGAGTTGATCACGGTCAGTGCGGCGAACACCGCCGTGAACGCGATCAGGGAGAAGCGCATCACCCCGTCGCCCACCGGCGACATCGCGTCCTCCGTGGTCAGCAGCCCGTAGACCGCCCACGGCTGCCGCCCGACCTCCCGGAAGACCCATCCGCCGATCATGGCCCCGAACGGCAGCGGGATCGCCGCGATCAGCACCACGTGCCAGACGCGGAAGCCGTGCACTACCGGCCGGATGAGCATGAGCACGAAGTTCAGCCCCGAAAGGAAGAACATGATCCCGAACAGGATCAGCATGGTCAGCGCCCCGGCCTGCACCCACTCCATGGGCGGCAGGTAGTCGCCGGGCCCGTGCAGCGCCGTCATCTCCGCCTGGACCGCGGCGGCGCGGTCGGCGTCGCCCGTCCAGGCGGCGATCTTGCCCGGCTGCAGCGTGGCGAACCCGACCCCGCCGAACGCGGCCGTGACCATCGTGGCGGGCAGCGCCACGCCCGCTCCGATCCGCAGCGACTTGCGGAAGAAATCCTGCTCAGGGGTACGCCTGAGCAGGTGGTAGGCGCTCACCCCGGCCATGAAGAAGCCGCCGACCATCATCGCCCCGCCCAGGACGTGCCCGAGCGCCACCATCGCCGCCGGGTTGGCCACCATCGCGCCGAAGTCGGTGATGTGCAGCGTGTGGCCGTCTGACCGGTAGCCGACCGGGTTCTGCAGGAAGCCGTTGGCCACCAGGATCCAGAACGCGGACGCGTACGCGGTGAGCGCGACGATCCAGATCAGCGCCAGGTGCGCCCACCGGTTCAGCTTGTCCCAGCCGAAGATCCACAGGCCCAGGAACGTCGACTCGATGAAGAAGGCGACCATCGTCTCCAGCGCCAGGGCGGAGCCGAACACGTTCCCCGCGAACTCCGCCAGCCCGCTCCACGCCATGCCGAGCTGGAACTCCATGACGAGCCCGGTGACGATGCCCATCGCGTAGTTGATGATGTAGAGCTGGCCCCAGAACCTGGTCATGCCCAGGTGGACCGGGCTGCGGCTGATCGTGGCCCGGGTCTGGATGACGGCCACCAGCGTGACCAGGCCGAGCGTCAGCGCGACGAAGAGGAAGTGCGCGCCCGCGGTCAGGGCGAACTGCAGGCGCGCGAGGTCGACGGTGTCCATGCGAGCCACGATCCCGTCATGGTCTCGCCCGCGGCGTCCGCCCCCGGCGGGCATTCACCGTACGTCCGGGGTCACAGACGTGCCCCGGGATGTACTCCTCAGGAGGTAAGCCAGCCCGGGGTGATGACACCGGCCTCGTAGGCGAGCACCACGAGCTGGGCGCGGTCGCGCACCCTGAGCTTGGTCATGATGCGGCTGACGTGGGTCTTCGCGGTGGCCGGGCTGAGCACCAGCTTGGCCGCGATCTCGTCGTTGGACAGCCCGCCCGCGACCAGCGCCAGCACCTCGCGCTCCCGCTCGGTGAGGGCGTTGAGCTCAGGGCCGGGCTCGGGCCGCTTGACCCGGCCGGCGAACTCGGAGATCAGCCGCCGGGTGACGGACGGCGCGATGAGCGCGTCGCCCCTGGCCACCACGCGGACGGCGTGGATCAGCTCGGCCGGCTCGGTGTCCTTGACCAGGAACCCGCCGGCGCCCGCGCGCAGCGCGCCGTAGACGTAGTCGTCGAGGTCGAACGTGGTCAGGATGATCACCTTGACCGTGTCGAGCCGCGGGTCGCCGGCGATCCGGCGGGTGGCCTCCAGGCCGTCGAGCTCGGGCATCCGGATGTCCATCAGCACCACGTCCGGCCGCAGCTCGCGGGCCAGGGTCACGGCCTCGGCGCCGTTGCCCGCCTCCGCCACCACCTCCAGGTCGTCCTCGTCGCTGAGGATGGACCGGAACCCGGCTCGTACCAGGTTCTGGTCGTCGGCCAGCAGCACGCGGATCATGGGGCTCCGTCCAGCGGTAGTGAGGCGAGGACGCGGAAACCGCCCTCCGGTCGTGGCCCGGCCTCCAGGCTGCCGCCGAGCGCGGCGGCGCGCTCGCGCATGCCCCGCAGACCGAAGCCGCTGCCCTCGGTGAACGTGACTCCCGGGCCGTCATCGTCCACGCGGATCAGGATATGCCGGTCATCTGAGGAGACGCTGAGCGTGGCCTCGCCGGCGCCGGAATGGCGGGCGACATTGGTCAGCGCCTCGCGGATGATCCGTACGGCGGCCAGGTCGACCTCGACCGGCACCCGGTCGAGCGGCCCGGACAGCTCGGTGTGGACCTTCAGCCCGGACGCCCCGACCAGCTCGTCCAGCCGGGACAGGCTCTCGGCGGGCGCGGTCGGCGCGTCCTCGTCGACCTGGCGCAGCACGCCCAGCGTGGTGCGCAGCTCGCGCAGCGTCTCCTTGCTCGTCTCCTTGATCGTGCGCAGCGCCAGCTCGGCGTCTTCAGGCCGCTTCCTCATGCCGTGGAGCGCCGCCGACGCCTGCACGTTGATCAGGGAGATGTTGTGACCGAGCACGTCGTGCAGCTCCCTGGCGATGCGCAGGCGCTCCTCGCCGGCCCGCCGCCTGGCCTCCTCCTCCTTGCCGCGCTCGGCCTCGTGCGCCCGCTGCTCGGCCTCCCGCAGGTAGGCGCGGCGGTTGCGGGCCACGCTGCCGCCCGCGATGGCCGCCACCACCCAACCGGCGATCATGACGAACGTGCTGTCGTCCACGTGGCGGACCTCGCCGCTCTCGCCCAGCCCCATGGCCAGCAGCGCGACCGAGCCGGTGGCGATGGCGGCGATGAGATGGCCGCGATCGGCCGCGGTGTAGAGCACCAGGAACGGCAGGAAGATGATCGGCGCGTCCAGCGAGGTGAAGGGATAGTAGGCCACGGTCGCCCCCATCACGGCGACCAGGGCCCCCACCGGGCAGCGCTCGCGGAACAGCACCCCGGCCATGGCGACGACGGGCAGCACCACGTCGAGCACGCCGGGATGCCGGTCGGCGCGGACCACCCAGGTGACGGCGAGCGCCACCACGGCCACCGCCACGACGGCGAGTGACATGACCGTGCTTCCCGGCAGCCTGCGCATGCCCCCCATTCTCCCGGTCCGCGCAGCGTACGGGCCATACACCTGAAGTCGTAAGCGGGCCGCTCGCGGGTACAGCCCCGGGATGAGCAACGAAGAGGAACTGCGCCGGCTCGACGAGGACATTGCGCGGCTGAAGCAGGAGAACCGCGAGCAGCGCGAGCAGATCAGGGACATGGGGGCGACCGACCAGACGGAGATCGCCTCCCTGATCACCCAGGCCGACGAGCAGGCGGGACTCATCTCCGAGTTGGAGGAACGCCGAGAGAGCCTGCGTCGCCGGCAGGGCTGAGGACAAGGCGGACGGGACGGGTCAGCGCAGCGCGGCCCCCACGTCGTGCAGGTGCCGCAGGGCCTGACCGTACGAGCGGAACAACCCGGTCTCCAGGTAGCTGACGCCGATCTCCTCGCAGTAGCGCCGCACGATCGGCTGGGCCTTGCGGAGGTTGGGCGCCGGCATGTTCGGGAACAGGTGGTGCTCGATCTGGTAGTTGAGCTGGCCGAGGGCGATGTCGGTGACGACGCCGCCCCTGACGTTGCGCGAGGTGAGCACCTGCTTGCGCAGGAAGTCCAGCTTGTCTTCTGCGGTGAGCACCGGCATGCCCTTGTGGTTGGGCGCGAACGAGCAGCCCAGGTACACGCCGAACACCCCTTGGTGCACGATCAGGAACAGCAGCGCCTTCCCGAACGGCAGCACGGCGAAGACCGCGCCGAAGTACAGCACGAAGTGCGCCAGCAGCAGCACGCCCTCGGTGCGGCGGCGCCTGGCCCCGGGCTGGAACAACGCTTTCACGCTGGCCACGTGCAGGTGCCAGGCCTCCAGCGTGAGCAGCGGGAAGAACCAGAGCGCCTGCCGCTTGGCGATGAACCGGGGCAGGCCGCGGCTCCTGGACACCTGGTCCTCCGACCAGACGATCACCGCGGGGGAGACGTCCGGGTCGTGGTCCTCGTGGTTGGGGTTGGCGTGGTGCTTGTTGTGCTTGGTGTTCCACCAGCCCCAGCCGAGGCCGATGCCGAGGTTGCCGACCAGCATGCCGACGAGGTCGCTGGTGCGGCGGGTCCTGAAGACCTGACGGTGTCCGAGGTCGTGGGCGATGAAGCCGACCTGGGTGAAGACCACGGCGAGCACGACGGCCACGAGCAGCTGCAGCCACGAGTCGCCCACCCAGACGAACAGCGCCCAGCCGCCCACGAAGGAGGCCGCGACGATGGCGCCTCGGACGGCGTAATAAACGGGACGCCGGTCGAGCAGACCGGCCTCATTGATCTTGGTGGCGAGTCTGGCGAAGTCACTGCCTCTGGTCGCCAGGCTGGCGGGTTCGGCCACAGGTCTCCCTCGGTGTCGCGATGGACGGATGCCCCCAGACTGACGCATCCGCTGCCCTCGTGAAAGATCCGGAAGCGCGGGTCGGCCCGCGAACCCCTTGCCTGCCGGTCAAACTTGCTCAAAATTGGGCAAGCTTCCCCTGCAGTGCCTCGAACGGGAGCTGCGGCACAGTCGCCTCGCTGAACTTCGGCAGCCCCACCACCAACTCCTCGCCCACCACCCGCAACCCCCGCGCCGCCGCGCGGGCGTCCATGCCGCGCCGCTCCATGGCGTAGAAGGAGCCGCGGCCGTAGTCGATGCGGATGCTCTCCAGCCCCGGCCGCTCCCGCGCCAGGCAGGCGCCCATGGGCTTGCCCAGCGCGTCCGTCGTGACGCCGGTGTGGGCGCTGCCCGCGACCACCAGCGTGGGGGCGGCCACCGTGTCCAGCACCCGCCGGGCCATGGCGGAGTCCCTGTCCGGCCGGTCGGCGCCGTCGAACAGCGTGAGCGTGATCGGGGACAGCCGCCGCAGCACCGCGAGATGCCCCGCGGTCACCCGGCCGTCGCCCACCCACCAGTGCGCGCTCTCCAGCGGCGTGCCGTGTCTCAGGTACGTGTAGAGCTCCATGGTCAGGCCGCCGTGCCAGTCGAGCGCCAGGCTGCCGAGCCCGAGCGCGTCCATCAGCCGCAGGATGACCAGCGGGTTCTCCCGTACTCCTGGCATCTCGCCGAGCAGCAGCAGGCCGGTCTCCATGAGCGACCGGCGCGCTCTCGCCAGGGCGGCCTCCTCCATCGGCAGCTCGAACCCGCTCGTGTCGAAGTCGGCCACGGCCCGCGTCAGGCCGTCGATGGTGTCAACGCCCGGCATGCCCTCAGGGTGATCGGGAACGTGGAGCGGTGCAACGGCCGTGTCGCCCAACGGTCGTGCGCGTTCGCCCAGCGGTCAGGTCACCGCGCGGACAGCCGGTCGAACAGGGCCAGCGCCGCCTCCCGCACCTCCTCGGGCGAAAGCCCGTCCAGCGTCCGCCTGGCCTGCGCGATGTCGCGGGTCGTCGCCAGCGTGATGGCCACGGACGACGCCGCGGCCCGGTCGACGGATCCGGCGGGCGCGGCGTCGGCCAGCTCCTGGGCGTTGGCGGCGAGGTCGAGGTTGTCGTTCAACGGGGCTCCTCAGTTGGTTGATCGGGCCATTGCATCATTCTGCGGCGTATTGTTTCCATCACTCGTTGAATGACGACTTGAGCGGGTCGTGGGCCGTCACGCGCCCGGGACGGCCAGCCCCGACTCGTAGGCGGCGATCACGGCCTGGACCCTGTCGCGCAGGCCCAGCTTGGCCAGCAGGTTGCTGACGTGCGTCTTCACCGTGTGCTCGCTGACCACCATGGCCTCGGCGATCTCCGCGTTGGACAGCCCGCGGGCGATCAGCTGCAGCGTCTCCCGCTCCCTGGCCGTCAGCACGTCCAGCGCCCCGGGCCTCGGCCTGGCCGGCCGGGACGTGAACTCGCGGATCAGCCGCGTCGTCACCGACGGGGCCAGCAGCGACTCGCCGGCCGCCACCACCCGCACCGCGTTCACCAGGTCGTCGCGGCGCACGTCCTTCAGCAGGAACCCGCTGGCGCCGGCCCGCAGCGCGTCGTACACATAGTCGTCCAGGTCGAACGTGGTCAGCATGAGCACCCTGCACCCCGTCTCCGCGCACACGATCCCGGCGGCCTCGATGCCGTCCATCCGGGGCATGCGGATGTCGAGCAGCAACACGTCCGGCCGGTGCTCCCGCGCCGCGGCCACCGCCGCCAGCCCGTCCCCCGCCTCGGCCACCACCCGGATGTCCGGCTGCGCGTCCAGGATCATCGCGAACCCGCTCCGCACCAACTCCTGATCATCCGCCACCACCACCCGAATCCCCCCATCCGTTCCCCCCTGACGTGCGGTGTCGGCACGAAGCGGCGGCTCTTCAGGCGGCCCCCCTCCGGGGTGACCCATTCGTGGGGGGTTTGCGCGGAAGGGCGGGCCGTAAGGGGGTGGGTCTTCGGGCGGCTCCCCTCCGGGGTGTCCCGTTAGCTGGGGTTTTGTGCGGAAGGACCCGTTGTGATGGGGAGGTTCTTCAGACGGCCCTCCGCGGGGGTGTCCGGTTGGTGGGGGGTTTGCGTGGAGGGGAGGGCCGTGACGGCGTGGGTTTTGAGAGGTCTGCCCGCTGAGGCTTCCGGTTCGTGGGGGGCCTGCGTGGAGGGGTGTTCCAGGAGGCTCCTTGGTGACGGGAGGCCGGCTTTCTCCGGGGAGGGGTGAGGGGGTCATGAGAGGGGGAGGCGGGCGGAGACGTGGAAGCCGGGGGCATCGGTGCGGGGGCCGGCGGTGGCGGTGCCGCCGCAGGCGATGGCGCGTTCGCGGATGCCGATGAGCCCGTGGCCGCCGGAGGGCAGGGCGCGGCCGGCGCCGCGGCCGTCGTCGGTGACGTCGATCATGAGGGTGTCGTCCTCCCAGGTGAGCCGGATGCCGGCACGGGTGGCGCCGGCGTGCTTGACGATGTTGGTGAGCGCCTCCTGGACGATCCGGTACGCGGCCACGGCGCTCGCGGCCGTCACCGGCCTGGGCTCGCCCGCGACCTCGAACGTCACCTCCAGCCCCGCGCCGGAGACCTGCGCGGCCAGCTCAGGCAGGTCGTCGACGGTGGGCTGGGGCGCGCGCGGCGCGCCGCCGTCCTCCTTCAGCACCCCCAGCATGCGCCGGATCTGCTCCATCGCGTCACGCCCGGCCCCCGCGATGGCGTCGAACGCCGCCTCCGCCCGCGCCGGATCCTTCCTGACCGCGACCGGACCGGCCTCGGCCTGCACCACCATGAGGCTGACCGCGTGGGCGAGTATGTCGTGCATCTCCCGGGCGATCCTGGCACGCTCACGCTCCGCGGCGCGCTGGGCCTCCAGCTGGCGTTCCCTCTCCAGCCTGGCGGCCCGTTCCTCCAGCGCCGCCGCCTGGGCCCGGGAGCCCGCCGCCGCCCTGCCCATCGCGTACGCCGCCACCAGCAGGATGCCGCTGCGCAGCGCCGTGTCCGGCGAGCCGGGCAGGAAGAACGACCCCACCACGGTGCAGGCGAGCAGCAGCATCCGGATCGGCCGGGACGACAGCGCGGCCACCGTGTAGTAGGCGACCAGCTGGCCGTACCAGACGGGCTGCTCGGCGACGGGGGCGGCCAGGTCGTACAGCAGGCTCGTGGTCAGCGACACGATCAGCACGGCCAGCGGGGCCCGGCGGCGCCAGACCAGGGGCAGCGAGGAGGCGACCGCGACCACGTACCCCCACCAGTGCCACGGCAGGCCCTCGTACTGCCGGGTGGTCAGCAGCGGCCAGAGCTGCGCGCCGGTGACCAGGAGAGCGAGCGCGCCGTCCACCAGCAGGGGCGGCAGCGCTCGCGCGCGCCGCCGCAGGACGGTGACAAGCGGGGGCTCCTGCACGGCTCCCCATCCTCCCGCACCGTACGGCGAATCCCGAAATATCGCCCCCGTACGAGGGACAGCCCGATCAGACATGAGCCGGGACGGACCGGCTCCTGGCCCGCAGCGCCAGCGGAAGGAACGCGACCACGGCCAGCACGGAACCCACCGGGATGAGGTCGAGCGAGATCACCGGAAGCACGGTCTGGGCCAGGACGAGCAGCGGCATCCACGGCCGCACGTGACGCCCGGCGGCGAGCTGCGCCGAGAGGGCCACCAGAGCGGCGTAGAACAGGACAGGCCCGGCCTGGTAGACCAGCAGCGACACCCCCGGCACCGCCTGGACCTGGTCGAACAGCGGCCCCATGGCCTCGTGGTCCGCGGCCATGAACCCGACCACCACGTCCACGGCGAACTGGACGAACGCGAACCCGATCCCCGCGAGACCGGCGGCGAACGTGACGGTGGCCACCCGGGTGCGCCCGAGCAGCGCCCGCATGTCGTGGAGCATCACCGCGAACAGCACCAGCGCCGCCATGAACGCCAGGTGGCCGAGTGTCCAGGCCGCCCCGGGTCCTCTGCTCCCGTCGAACCCGTCGACGATCCTGAGCACCCCGTAGACCAGGGCGAGCAGCGGCGCGGCCAGGTACGAGCAGGCCGCGAGGGTGGTGGGCGGTGGCGCGGGGGGAACGTGCCGGACGGACATGGTGGCTCCTTCGAAAGCGGTCGAGGTTGCCCACCCATCCTGAGATTTCCGGCGCCTCGGCGGATCGCCGTCAGGGGCGATCCTCGGGCTCACTCTCACGAGGGATGTCAGGCCTCGCCCCCGGCGAGCCTGGTGACCGCGTCCGCCACCCGCCGCTGCCTGGTCTCGGCCTTCTTGGCGCCCTCGACCTGCAGCACGACGCGCCGCTGCCGGGAGTACGACAGGCCGTCGAAGAACGCCTTGGCCGCAGGCGCCCGGTCGAGCGCCTCGGCCAGGTCGGGCGGCACGGTGACCGTGCGGGGCTCGGTGTCGAGCTCCAGGCCGACCTCGATCTCGTCGCCGGCGGCCACGCCCGCGCCCTCGCGGTTCTCGGCGGCGAGCGGCAGCATCGAGCGGCCGCCCATCGGCGCCACCGTGCTGCGGTAGACATATCCGTTGATCGTGACGCGGACGGGCGGGCGTCTGCCCGCTCCCAGCTCGGCCACCACCTCGGGCGGCACCTCGATCCCTGTCGCGGTCCTGCCGCTCAGCTCGACAGTGGTACGGAAGATCATCGGAAGAACCCCTTGAGTACGGGCGCGAGAGCGGCGGGCTTGACGATGTGGGTCTGGCCGTCGAGCGTGCGGTGCTCGGCGTCGGGGAGCACCCGGGCCAGGTCGCGGGTGCCGTTGCGGATCCAGGCCGGGCTCTTGCTCCCGTCGACGACCAGGGCCGGCATCTTGACGCCGTCCCACCGGCCTTCGGGCAGCGGCCTGCCGTGCTCGAACTCGGTCACGAACGCGGCGTCGTACGGCAGCGTGCGGGCGACCTTCTTCATCGTCGACCAGCCGGGCATGAGGGTCATCATGGCCACCACGGGGGCGGGCAGGTTGACGCCCCGGCGCATGAAGTAGCGGATCGCCGCGCCCGGCTTGCCCTGGGCCAGCATGGTCTCGATGCTCGCCGTGTAGTCGGCGGGGATGGGCGGGCGGGTGCCGTCGACGATGAAGGGCGGCTCGTACACAGCGATCTTGCTGACGGGCAGCCCGCTCGCGGCGGCGGCCAGGGCCAGCGCGGCGCCGGAGGAGATGCCGTACAGGAAGACCGGCTCGCCGATCATCTCGATGAGGGCGGCGATGTCCTCGATCTCCCGCTCGGGGGTGAACGGCGTGGTGTCGCCGCTCTCGCCGCGTCCGCGCCGGTCGTAGGTGTAGACCGTGTGGGTGTCGGCCATCTCCTGGGCGAGCGGGGTGTTGGGGCCCGAGGCGCGGTAGCACATCGCGCCGTCGACGAGCAGCAGCGCGGGGCCCTGGCCGGTGCGCGTGTAGGCGATGGTGGTGCCGTCGCGGGAAATCACGGTGTTCATGTCCTGCCTCTTCCGTTCGGGGTACCTTGAGGGTTCCACCGACAAATATATTTGTCAAGGGCGCCATCGTGGAGGATCGGTCAGGGCGGGAACGGGTCCGGCATCGGAGGGTTGCGCATGGCTGACGAGAAGATGGCTCGCAAGGCGTACGAGAAGGAGTTGTACCGGCTGCAGGGCGAGCTGGTGAAGATGCAGGAGTGGGTGCGGGTCGCGGGCGAGCGGGTGGTGGTGGTCTTCGAGGGGCGTGACGCGGCCGGGAAGGGCGGCGCGATCAAGCGGGTGGCGGAGTATCTCAACCCGCGCGTCACCCAGATCGTCGCCCTGCCGGCCCCCACCGAGCGCGAGCGCACGCAGTGGTACTTCCAGCGCTACGTCGAGCACCTGCCCGCGGCCGGCACCATCGTGCTGTTCGACCGGAGCTGGTACAACCGGGCGGGTGTGGAGCGGGTGATGGGTTTCTGCACCGAGGAGGAGCACTCCCGGTTCCTCCACCAGTGCCCGATCTTCGAGCGGCTGCTGGTCGAAGACGGGATCCTGCTGCGCAAGTACTGGTTCTCGGTGAGCGACGCCGAGCAGGAGCGGCGCTTCCGCAAGCGGCTGGAGGACCCGATGCGCCGCTGGAAGCTGTCGGCCGTCGACCTCGAGTCCATCACCCGCTGGGAGGACTACTCGCGGGCCAAGGACGAGATGCTGGTCCACACCCACATCCCCGAGGCGCCCTGGCACGAGGTGGAGAGCGAGGACAAGCGGCGGGCCAGGATCAACATGATCAGCCACCTGCTGTCGACGATCCCGTACGAGGACGTGCCCCGCCCGGAGATCCAGATCCCGGAACGCCCGCCGGGCACCGGTTACCGCCGTCCGCCGCGGCTGGAGAACCATGTGCCGGACGTTACCCGCCCTTGACTTCTTATTTAGAGGATGCGCATCCTCTAAATATGACTTATGTGATCGCTGAGCCCTGCGTGGACGTGATCGACCGGGCCTGCGTGGAGGAGTGCCCGGTCGACTGCATCTACGAGGGCGCGCGGGCGCTCTACATCCAGCCGCTCGAATGCGTCGACTGCGGGGCGTGCGAGCCGGTCTGCCCGGTGGAGGCCATCTACTACGAGGACGACCTGCCCGAGCGGTGGCAGGTGTTCGCGGGCGACAACGCCGCGTTCTTCGCCGAGACGCTGCCCGGCAGGGACGCGCCCCTGGACTCGCCCGGGGGAGCGTCGAAGCTGGGCAGGCTCGGCGTCGACACCCCGCTGGTGGCCGGCCATCCGGTGACGTCATGACCGGGCTGGACCGAGCGCGGGCCCACGAGGTGCTGTCCGTGCCCAGCCGGGTCACCATCCTGGACCTGCTGCGCGAACGCGCCGAACCGCTCGACGCCCGCGAGCTCGCCGCCGGGACCGGCCTGCACGTCACCACTGTCAGGTTCCACCTGTCGGCGCTGCTCGAAGCCGGGCTGGTCGTCGAACGGGCCGAGCGGAGCGGCGGCCGGGGCCGGCCGCGCGCGGTGTACTCGGCGTCCTGGGCGGCGGAGCCGGAGCACGGGCCCTACCAGGAGCTGGCCGAGCTGCTGGCCCGCCACTTCGCCGACACCCCCGCCCAGCGGGCCCGCCGGGCGGAGCGCGCCGGCGAGGAGTGGGCGCTGCGGCGGCTGAGCCCCGCCGCGACCCCGGCGGTGAAGAGGGACAGCCGGTCGGCGGAGGACGCCCGGTCGGCGGTGAAGGGGGATGCCCGGTCGGCGGAGGCCGCCCGGTCCGAGGTCAAGGGGGACGCCCGGTCGGCGGTGACGGCGATGTTCGCCGAGATGGGGTTCGACCCGGAGCCGACCGGCGACGGGCGCATCCTGCTGCACGGCTGCCCGTTCCGCGCCACCGCCCGGTCGCATCCCGAGGTGGTCTGCGCCGCGCATCGCGGGCTGCTGCGCTCGGCTGTCGAACTCCTCGACCCGGGCTCGCCCGGCCTCGAACTGCACGCGTTCGTCCGTCCAGAGCTCTGCGTGATCACGGCCGGCGGCGACGCCCCCGAGCCGTCCGGGACGTCACGATGAGCCGCGCCCGCTTCCGGAGCCCGTCGTGGTGCTGACTCCCGCGCCGGCCCGCGACCGGGTCGAACGGCCCGCGCGGCGCCACCTGACGTCCTGGTTGTCGTCCACGGACCACAAGGTCATCGGCTACCTCTACCTGATCACGTCGTTCGGGTTCTTCCTGGTCGCCGGAGTCATGGCCCTGGTCGTCCGGGCCGAGCTGGCCCAGCCGGGCATGCAGCTGGTCAGCAACGAGCAGTACAACCAGCTGTTCACCATGCACGGCGCGATCATGCTGCTGCTGTTCGCCACGCCCCTGTTCGCCGGGTTCGCCAACGTCATCATGCCGTTGCAGATCGGGTCGCCGGACGTGGCCTTCCCCCGGCTCAACATGGTCAGCTACTGGCTGTTCCTGTTCGGCGGGCTGATCGCCGTCAGCGGCTTCTTCACCCCGGGCGGCGCCGCCGCGTTCGGCTGGTTCGCCTACACGCCGCTGTCCAGCGTGATCAGCTCACCGGGCGTCGGCGGCGATCTGTGGATCATGGGCTTCGCGCTGAGCGGGCTCGGGACGATCCTCGGCGCCGTCAACTTCGTCACCACGGTCATCGGCATGCGGGCGCCCGGCATGACCATGTTCCGGATGCCGATCTTCACCTGGAACGTGCTGCTGACCAGCATGCTCGTGCTCATGGCGTTCCCCGTGCTGGCCGCCGCGCTGCTGGCGCTGGAGTCGGACCGCACGTTCGGCACCCAGATCTTCGCGCCGGAGAACGGCGGGGCGATGCTGTGGCAGCACCTGTTCTGGTTCTTCGGGCACCCCGAGGTCTACATCATCGCGCTGCCGTTCTTCGGGATCATCACCGAGGTCATCCCGGTCTTCTCCCGCAAGCCGATCTTCGGTTACCTCGGGCTGGTCGGCGCGACCATCGCCATCGCCGGGCTGTCGATGACCGTGTGGGCCCACCACATGTTCGGTACGGGCCAGGTGTTGCTGCCGTTCTTCTCGTTCATGAGTTTTCTCATCGCGGTGCCGACCGGGGTGAAGTTCTTCAACTGGATCGGCACGATGTGGCGCGGGCACCTGTCCTTCGAGACCCCGATGCTGTTCTCGATCGGCTTTCTGGTCACCTTTCTCTTCGGCGGGCTCACCGGCGTCATCCTGGCCTCGCCGCCGCTCGACTTCCACGTCACCGACACCTATTTCGTGGTGGCCCACTTCCATTACGTGGTGTTCGGCACGGTGGTGTTCGCCATGTTCGCCGGGTTCTTTTTCTGGTGGCCGAAGATGACCGGGCGGATGCTCGACGAGAGGCTCGGGAAGATCCAGTTCTGGCTGTTGTTCGTCGGCTTCCATACCACGTTCCTGGTGCAGCACTGGCTGGGCATGCTCGGGTTCCCGCGCCGCTACGCCGACTACTCGCCCGGCGACGGGTTCACCCTGCTCAACCAGATCTCGTCCGTGGGCGCGCTGATCCTCGGGCTGTCCACGGTGCCGTTCCTCTACAACGTGTGGAAGACCTCGCGCGGACCGCGCCGGGTGACGCTGGACGACCCGTGGGGGTTCGGCGGCTCGCTGGAATGGGCCACGAGTTGCCCGCCGCCGCGGCACAACTTCTCCTTCATGCCGCCGATCCGCTCAGAACGGCCCGCGTTCGACCTCCACCATCCCCGGGAGTGAGCTTCACTCCCCGCCGACGACGTCGTACACCAGCAGCCCGTCCTCGCGCAGCCGGGCGCCCGCGCTCGGCGGGTGCTCGGCCGTCGCGCCCGAATGGCTCAGGTGCAGCACGGGCACGCCCCTGGCCAGCACGGCGAAGTCGGCGATGAGCCGCCGGTGGCAGCGCCACCACAGGGCCTCGGCGCACATCACGGCCGTGCGGCCGGCCGCGGCCTGTGCCAGCAGCTCGTCCATGGCGGCCAGGAAGCCGGGGTCGCGGGTGTGGCCGGCGTAGCCGCGGAAGGACTCGTTCTCCCAGAAGGTGTCGGGGGAGTCGGGCGCGGGCCTGCGGAAGCCGCCCAGCCGCCGGTCCCAGCGGTAGCCGATGCCGGCCTCCGGGAGCCAGACGGCCAGCTCCTCGCGGCGCGCGTCGGGGTTGCGCCTGCTGCCCGGCGCCGTCCGTACGTCCACCACCGCCTCGACGCCGGCGCCGCGCAGCAGGCCCGACAGCTCCGCGCGGCCGGCCGTGCCGTGACCGAAGGTCAGCAGCGGTTCGGTCACCGTGTCTTGGCGACGGTGAGCAGGCAGGCGGCGTCTTCCAGGGCGTCCAGGCTGTGCCGCGCCGGGGGGATGATCAGGAGGTCGCCCGCCATGCCGTCCCAGGAGTCCCCGCCGCTGTGCAGCCGCACCCGGCCGCGCAGCACCTGCAGGGTGGCCTCGCCGGGGTTCTCGTGCTCGGCGAGCGACTGGCCGGCCTTGAGCGCGATGAGCGTCTGCCGGAGCACGTGCTCGTGGCCGCCGTACAGGGTCTCGGCGCTGCGGCCTGTCGAGGCGTCGCCGGCGCGCTTGAGGTGCTCGCGTACGAGGGCTTCCAGAGATGTCTTCTGCATGCCTTCGAGTCTGGCATCAGGGGTGACCGGGAATCACGGCAAGGGTCAGGGATAACGGCACGGCCACAAGGGGCGATATATAACCATAAAGACGTCATAATCCTGTCCAGCTTCCGGCAGTGCCGGAACAGGAAGGCGGAGACAGGATGGTCGGGTTCGCGGTGTTCGCGGGGAAGACCGGGAAGGCCACGTTAACAGGCCCACGGATTCTGGCCGTCGCCATCGCGGTGGTCGCGCCGCTTCTGGAGATCGCCGCTCTCGTGCAGTGGGCCGGGCTGCCCGAGGCGTGGACGCCCCAGCTCACCGTCACCCCGCAGTCCGCCGTGGTGCTCACCTTCCCCGCGGTCGGCGCCTACCTCATCGCGCACCGGCCCCGGCTGAACATGGCCTGGATGATGTGCGCCGGCGGACTCGCCGCCGGGCTCAGCGACTTCTTCCAGTCGCTCATGCTCCGGGTCGCCGCCGACGGTCACCTGATGCTCGCGGGCTACCTGCGTCACACGTACATCGTCTTCTGGGCGGTGTGCGGGCTCACGCTGACCGCGCTGCTGCCGCTGTACTCGCCCGACGGGCGGCTGCCCTCGCCGCGCTGGCGCTGGGCGCTCGCGCTGAGCGCGGTCTCGCTCGGCACCGAGATGCTGCGCAACATCACCCGCCCGGACCCGTCGCCGATCGGCTACCGGTTCCCCGAGGTCGTCCCGAACCCGCTGCAGATCCGCGCGCTCGCCCCGTACCAGGAGATCATCTCGGAGACCGCCTGGGCCGGCATCTACCTCTCGCTGGCGCTGGCCGCGCTGTCGATGGCGCTGCGGCTGCGCCGGGCCGACCCGGTGGGCCGGCGGCAGATCGGGTGGCCGCTCTTCGCGTTCACCGGATACATCGTCTTCCTGGTCGTCGGGACGGCCGTGCCCGGCCTGGTGTGGGTGGCGGTGCTGTGGTCCGCGCTCATCCCGGTCGCGGTCGCGTTCTCGGTCATGCGCTACCGGCTGTACGGGATCGACACCGTCATCAGCCGCACCTTCGTGGCCGCCGGGCTGCTCGTCGTCATCAGCGCGGTCTACTTCGGCGCCGGCGCCGTGGCCAGCCTGGGAGTCTCCGGGTACGACAGGGTCGCCGGGCTGGCGTCCGCCCTGTTCGCCGGGGCGTTCTTCCAGCCGCTGCGGCGCGTGCTGCAGCGGGCCGTCGACCAGATGCTCTACGGCAAGGTCGGCGACCCCCGGCTGCTGGCCGCCCGGCTCACCCAGGCGATCCGGCGCGGCGACCCGGCCGAGGCGCTGACCGCGGTCGTCGGCGTGCTGCGCGACGGGCTCGCGGTCGAGGGGGTGGCCGTGGAGGTGGCCGACGGCGAGCCCCGGTACGTGGAGAACGGCCGGGTCGGCGACCGGCCGCGCGAGGTGCCGCTGGTCTGGCACGGCGAGCGGGTCGGCCGCCTGCTGGTGGGCGCGCCCGGCCCGCGCCGCTTCCCGGCCGCGCACAACGAGCGGGTGCTCGCCACCCTCACCCCGTACGCGGCCGACGTCGCGCACGCCGTGCGCATGGCGGCGGACTTGCAACGTTCCAGGGAACGCATCCTGACCACGCGCGAGGAGGAGCGGCGCCGGCTCCGCCGCGACCTGCACGACGGGCTGGGGCAGAGCCTGGCGGGCATGGCCATGCTCATCAACATCGCCCGCGGCCGGCTGAAGGAGGCGCCGGACTCGGCCGACGCACTGCTGCGCGAGCTGCGTACCGGGATGGACGCCGTCGCCGGCGACATCCGCGAACTGGTGTACGGGCTGCGCCCGCCGGCCCTGGACGACCTGGGGCTGGCGCGGGCGGTGCGCGAGCTGGCCGAGCAGGCCTCGCCGGAGATCGAGATCGAGGTGTCGGCCGAGGGCGACCTGTCGGAGCTCCCGGCGGCGGTGGAGGTGGCCGTCTACCGCATCGTCCAGGAGGCCCTGACCAACGTCCGGCGGCACGCGCGCGCCGAGCGGGCGCGCATCCACCTCCAGCGGGAACGGGAGGTGCTGCGGGTGACCGTCGCCGACGACGGCCGCGGCCTGCCGGAGAGCCGCCGGGCGGGGGTCGGCCTCAGCTCGATGCGCGAGCGCGCGGCCGAGCTGGGCGGGATCTGCGTGATCAGCGGCGGGCCCGGCGAGGGCACCCGGGTGGAGGTCATGCTCCCTCTCCTGCCCCAGCCGGCCCCGTCACCGAACAGCGTCTCCTGACGCGGGCGCCTGACGACTCCGGGCCGCGAGGCCGCCGTGGCAACGGCGCTCAGCGCCTCCGGCCCCGCGCCGCCCGCCTCCGGCCGAGCGGACTCCGCCTCCGCTCCTGCTCTTCCTGCTTGCGTCTGCGTTGCCGTCCGAGGAACCAGCCGGCGCCCAGGATGGCCAGTCCGATGGGGGTACGCGCGAGCCACCGCGCCAGCGCGACTTTGAAAAGACCCTTCATGACGGGACCCCCTGCCCCACAGGGGCCGTGCCACACGACGGGCTTTCAGCGAGCTGAAACCGGAGTGTCAGCGGGGCTGCCTAAGATCCGCATCATGACATCCAGCGAGGGGACTCCCGGCAACGGCCGGCAGGGCACCGCGCACTTCGTCCATGTCGATCTCCACGTCCACTATCGCCAGGCCTACCTCGTCGACGACGAGGCGACGGGGCCCCACGGCCTGCCGGCGGACGACCCGGCCCATCCGGTCGGCATCATCAGGGTCGAGGAGGGAGCCGCGTTCCTGATCACCGGGGTCGACACCGGGACGGTCGGGTTCACGGTGGCGGTGGCCGACCGCGATCCCGGGCCCGAGCTGGAGGAGTTCGAAGACATCGTGGAGGTGGGGTTCAGGTCCGCGGTGGGGCGGGTGGCGCTGCACGAATGGGGCGGCCCTGCTTATGAGCTGCCGCCGCTGCCCGCCGGGCCCGGGTGGTACCGGTTGCGTTACCACGCCCGGGGGATGGACGGCCCGGTCGACGACGACTACCTGTTGCAGATCTGGCCCCAGGAGTCGGCCGAGCCCCGCGTCGTCAAGAGCAGCAGCGCCACGCTGCAGTACTGGCTGCACCCCGGCTGACACGCCCGCAGCGGGCCGAACGCAGCCGGACTCGCGCCGGGCGGGACCGGACGGTCGACGCGAACATGCGCGGCCTGCCGCACGGCATCCCCGCCGCGCTGCCGCATTCCCGGCAACGCGGCGGCGGGCTCACACCATGGCTCATGACGCGCGACCCACCGCGTCCGCTCCACCCCGTCCGCCGCCGTCGCGTACACGATCGGCCGGCCCCCGGACGCCGACGTCCTCCCGTCCACCCGGCCCTACGGAACCGACCCTCCCGATCAGAACGGCCGGCCCGCCCTGGCGGGGGCTGAGCTGGGAGCCAGCCCGCCCTCCCCGGGCGGGCGGCTCCGTCCTGGTGGGGCTGAGCTGGAAGCCGGCCCGCTCTCCCTGGATGGCCGGGTCGGTTGTCAGAGCCAGCTGGCGCGGACGCTGGGGCCGGCTTCGGCGGGGGCGGTGCCGAGGTCGCCCGCGCGTACGGCGGCGAGGGTGCGTTCGACGCAGGCGATGATCTCGGGGGCGCGCTCGCGGAGGGCGAGGGCGTCCTGGGGGTACGACTCCTCCACGTTCCCCTGCTTGAGCACCACGTCCAGGTCGCCCAGCCGGTCGGCCAGCCAGCCGAGCGGGTCGGCCGACAGTTCCCTGGCGAAGACCCGGGGGCCCGGGTCCCAGCCGGTGAAGACCGGGTGGTGGTGGGTCCGGTCGAAGCTGCCCGGCCGCCCGTCGACGGACTCCAGCAGGTCCACTCGCCAGATCGGCCGGCCGAGGCTGATCGGGCGGGCCGAGTAGACCGTGCCCCGCAGCTCGCCCTCGTCGAGCATCCGCACTTCGAGCCGGACGCCGTGCTCGGCGCCCTCCTGGCCCTTGTTGGGTTGCGGGTCGACGAAGTAGATGTCGCTGACGGCCACGCCGATCCGCTCGAAGCCGAAGACGTACAGCACGAGGTACCCCTCTCCGTTCGGTTCCTCCTCCTCGGAGTATGAGCAGTGCTCGCCCAGGAGAAAAGCGTTGGGAAACTGTCGGTGGCGGCTGGTAGAAAACAGGGTCGAAACGTCAACGGGGTCAGGGGGCCGTTCCCGTGAGCAGCAGTTCGGAGTTCTCTGTTTCCGGGCCGGTCTACGACCGGCGCGGCCCGCTGCGCTGGCTCTGGTCCCATGTGCGCCGCCATCCGCTCCACCTGACCGGGTTCCTCGGCGGGTCGCTGGTCATGGTGGTGCTCAACGCCATGGTCCCGCAGCTCACCGGCTCCGCCTTCGACGCGGTGCTGGGCGACGGCTCCGCGCTCGGCGCGATCGTGCTGGTCATGCTGGCGGTCGTGGTGGCCCGCGGCATCATCGACCTGGTGGCGCGGCTGTCGTCCGAGGTGCTGGCCAAGCGGCTGGAGCGCGACGCCCGCGACGAGCTCTACGTGAGCCTGCTCGGCAAGAGCCAGACCTTCCACAACCGCCAGCGGGTCGGCGATCTGATGGCCAGGGCCGCCAACGACATCCGGCAGCTCTCCATCATGATCTCCCCGGGCTTCGACCTGATCGTCGACTCCGGGCTGTCCGGCCTGGTGCCGCTGTTCTTCATCGCCACCATCGACCCGCGGCTGCTGCTCGTGCCCGGCGTGTTCGCGGTCGTCTTCGTGATCGCGCTCTGGCACTACATGCGCCAGCTCAACCCGGTCGCGACCCGGATGCGCGAGCAGTTCGGCGATCTCAACGCCGGGCTCAACGAGGCCGTGCGCGGCATCGAGGTCATCAAGGTGACCGCCCAGGAGGCGCAGGAGCGCCGCCGGTTCCGCGCCCGCGCCCGGCTCTACCGCGACTCCTTCGTGCGCAACGGCCTGGTGCAGGCCCGCTACCTGCCCACGCTGCTCTTCGCGGCCGCGATGGCGGGCGCGCTCTGGCACGCGCTCGCGCTGCAGGCGGCGGGCCAGATCACGATCGGCGACGTGGTGGCCTTCATGGGGCTCATGGGCATGCTCGGCTTCCCCACCCAGATGTCGATCTTCACGTTCTCGCTGGTCCAGCTCGGCGTCGTGGCCTCCCGCCGGATCCTCGCCATCGTCAACGCCGAGACCGAGCTCGACCAGCCGGCCGACGGCCATGCCGCCGCCGTCACCGGCGAGATCGTCTTCGACGACGTGACGTTCGGCTACGAGGGCGGCGACCCGGTGCTGCGCGGCGTGTCGTTCACCGTGCGGCCGGGCGAGACGGTCGCCGTCGTCGGCGAGACCGGCTCGGGCAAGAGCACGCTGACCAAGCTCGTGCCGCGCATCTACGACGTCACCTCCGGCCGCGTCCTTGTCGACGGCGTCGACGTGCGCGCCTGGGACCTCGACTCGCTGCGCTCCCAGATCTCCACCATCGAGCAGGACATCGTGCTGTTCTCCCGCTCCGTCGCGGAGAACATCGCCTTCGGCCTGGGCCAGAAGGCCGGCCGCGACGACGTGGTGCGGGCGGCCGAGGACGCGCAGGCGGCCGAGTTCATCGGCGAGCTCGACGACGGCTACGACACGGTCATCGGCGAGCGCGGCATCACCCTCTCCGGCGGCCAGCGGCAGCGGCTGGCCATCGCGCGGGCCCTGCTGACCGACCCGGCGATCCTCGTGCTCGACGACTCCACCAGCGCCGTCGACTCGGCCACCGAAGACCTGATCCAGCAGGCGATCGGCCGCGTGCTCGAAGGCCGCACCACGCTGCTGATCACCCACCGGCTGTCCCAGATCCGGTGGGCCGACAAGGTGCTGCTGCTCAAACGGGGCGAGCTGGTCGACTTCGGCACCCACGACGAGCTGCTCGGGCGCAGCCGTCTCTACCGCCGCATCTTCGCCCACTACGACGAGGTCCTGCCGGCCGGGGGCGACGCGCCCGTGCTGGCCGGCGAGCAGGGAAGGGCCGGCTGATGGGCTTCCTGATGGACGGCCTGGAGGCCGAAGACTACGACCGCACCTACAGCGACCGCGAGCTGCTGCGCCGGATCCTGTCCTACTTCCGGCCCAAGCTCGGGGCGATGGTGCTGGTCGCCGCCATGATCGTGCTCGTGTCGCTGGGGCAGGCGGCGGTGCCGCTGCTGGTCAGCTGGGGCGTCGACGCGGTGCAGGCGGGCACGATCGGCGACGTCGCCTGGCCGCTGACCGGCGCGCTGCTGCTCACCGGCGTCCTCGGCTGGGTGTTCAACTTCTTCCGGCAGTGGTACAGCGCGCGGGTGACCGGCGACGTCGTGCTCCACCTGCGCGAAGACGCCTTCGACGCGGTGCTCCAGCGCGACCTGTCCTTCTACGACGAGACGCCGTCCGGCCGCATCGTCAGCCGGGTGACGTCCGACACCGACGACTTCGCCACCGTGTCCACGCTCACCATGGACCTGATCAGCCAGGTGCTGATGGTCGGGTTCGTCACCGTGCTGCTGTTCCTGCGCAGCGTCGAGCTGGCCCTGCTGACGCTTCTGGTGGTGCCCGTCGTCGTGGGCCTGGCCCTGCTGTTCCGGCGGCTCGCCCGCGCCACCACCCGCAAGGCCCAGCGCTCGCTCAGCCGGGTCAACGCCAACCTGCAGGAGACCATGGGCGGCATCGCGGTGGCCAAGAGCTTCCGCCAGGAGCGGCAGGTCTACGACGAGTTCCTGCCGATCAACCGGCAGAGCTACCAGGTGACGCTGCGGCAGGGGTTCGTCTTCTCGGCGATCTTCCCGGTGCTGTTCCTGGTGGCCGGGCTCGCCACGGTCGCCCTGGTGCAGTTCGGCGGCACGGCCGTGCTCGGCGGGCGGCTGACGGCCGGTGACTGGTACCTGTTCCTCCAGGGTGTGGCGCTGTTCTGGTTCCCGCTGACGTCGATCGCCGCGTTCTGGTCGCAGTTCCAGCAGGGCCTGTCGGCGTCGGAGCGGGTCTTCGCGCTGATCGACGCGCCGCCGCGGGTGGTGCAGACCGGCGCGCAGCCGGTCGGCAGGCTGGCCGGGCGCATCGAGTTCCAGGGCGTCACCTTCGGCTACGACCCCGCGAGCCCGGTGCTGCGCGACTTCGACCTGCGCATCGAGGCCGGCGAGACGGTCGCGCTGGTCGGCCACACCGGTGCGGGCAAGTCCACGCTGAGCAAGCTGATCACCCGGTTCTACGAGTTCCAGGAAGGCCGGCTGCTCATCGACGGCCGCGACATCCGCGAGCTCGACCTGGGCGAGTACCGCCGCCAGATCGGCGCGGTGCCGCAGGCGCCGTTCCTGTTCAGCGGCACCGTCGCCGACAACATCCGCTACCCCAGGCCGGATGCGACCGACGACGAGGTGCGGGCCGCGGCCGAGGCGGTCGGCGGCGGCGACTGGATCGACGCCCTGCCCCACGGCCTCGACACCGACGTGGGCGAGCACGGCCGGGCCCTGTCGATGGGGCAGCGCCAGCTCGTCGCGCTGGCCCGCCTGCTCGTCCAGGACCCGGCGATCGTGGTGCTCGACGAGGCCACGGCCAGCGTCGATCCGCTCACCGAGGCGCAGATCCAGGAGGGTCTCGACGTGGTGCTGGCCGAGCGCACCTCGATCGTCATCGCCCACCGGCTGTCCACCATCGAGCACGTCGACCGCATCATCGTGCTCGACCACGGCCGCATCGTGGAGGAGGGCGACCATCCGACGCTGCTGGCGCGAGGCGGCCGCTACTGCCAGGTCTACAACACCTACTTCCGTCACCAGTCGCCCAACTACCGGGCGGGCAGCGGGTTTGTGCCCATCGGCTCGTCCTGACCGCAACACCCGAGCCGGGGTCACAGCGTGGTGAGCACCTCCTGCATCCTGGTCTTGCCCGTGCCGAACCGGCCGGCCTCCCGGCGGGGCTCGCCCTCGGCCGGACGGCCTCTGAGCGCGTCCAGCTCGCGCTGCCGGGCGTCCCGGAACGCCGCGCCCAGCTCGGCCAGCTCTTCGCCGCTCATGCTGCGGGCCAGCATCGGGAGGATCGTCGTCTCCTCGTCGCAGAAGTGCGCCATCACCGACACGACGAGCTGATGCAGCGCCTCGGTGAGCTCGGGCGTCCCGGCGTCGGCCCGCCGCAGCGTGTCCAGGTGGACCTCGGCCTCCTTGTGCTGGGCGAAGCCGTGGTGGGCGTCCAGGAGCGGGTAGACCACGTCCTCCTCGGCGCGGGTGTGCGCGGTCAGCAGGGCGTGCAGCGCGCTGACGGCGGGCCCGGGGTCCTTCTGGTTCAGCAGCAGACGCTTGAACAGGACTTCGATCCGGCGATGGTCGGCCTGGACGAGGGCGATGACGTCGTTCCGCACGGTCATGGGATCGTGGCTACCCGGGCGGCGGGCCCCCAACCGTGCCGCCCGGTGCGGGACCCTTCCCATGCCCGGTGCGCCGGAGTATGAACGAATCACCCGCACCCCCCGATCAGCCTGCCCGGAGGTGACGGCTGATGCGCCGTCCGAGCCTGGTTCTCTGCGCCCTCGCCCTGGCCGCCGCGTTACTCGTGCCCGGCACGGGCGCCGCGGCGGACGCGCGCACCGTCGTGCCCGGCGACCAGCCGCTGCCCGGCTACACCGTCGACAACCCGCCGCTCCCGCCCGCGCTCGTGGACGGCAGGCCGGCCAGGGTGCTGCAGGGCGTGCACGAGCACGCGGCGTACGTGATCGAGGTGCCGCCGCGCTGGAACGGCGGCCTGGCGATGTGGGCCCACGGCTTCCGCGGCGCCACGCGGGTGCTCTCCGTGGACCCGCCAGGCTACGGGCTCCGGCAGCGGTTCCTGGACCAGGGGTACGCGTGGGCGGCGTCCTCGTACTACGCCAACGACTACGACGTGCGGGCCGGCGTGGTCAGCACCCGCGCGCTGGCCGGTCACTTCGCGCGGGTGGTCGGCAAGCCGAAGCGTACGTTCATCGCCGGGGTGTCGATGGGCGGGCACATCACGGCCCGCTCCATCGAGCAGTACCCGGGCTTCTACGACGCCGCGATGCCGATGTGCGGGGTGCTCGGCGACCACGAGCTGTTCGACTTCTTCCTCGACTTCCACCTCGTCGCCCAGGACCTGGCGGACGTGCCCGCGTACCCGTTCCCGGCCGACTACGCCACCTCGGCCGTACCGAAGATGCGGGAGCGGCTGGACCCGGGCAGCGCGGTCGGCGCGCAGTTCCGCGACATCGTGATCAACCAGGGCGGCGGCGAGCGGCCGGGCGCGGACGCTGCGTTCGCGTACTGGAAGGACTTCCTGTTCGGGCTGGCCGGGCCGGACGAAGGCGGCTCGCTGGCGCAGCAGCCCGGCCGGGTGGGCACGAACGTCGGCACCCGCTACGCGCCCTCCTCGCCGGTGAACGTCAACGCGACCGTCCGGCGGGTGGCCCCCGAGGACCCGGTGGCCCGGTTCACCCGCGGGCTGACGGCCGTGGCGAGCGTGTCGGGCCGGATCGACGTGCCCGTGCTGTCGCTGCACGACCTGGGCGACAACTTCGTGCCGTTCTCGATGGAGCAGCACTACTTCAAGGACGTGGCCCGGCACGGCCGGACGAAGCACCTGGTGCAGCGGGCGATCAGGGCCGTGGGCCACTGCGAGTTCAGCGACGCCGAGGCCGGGGCCGCCTGGGACGACCTCGTCCGGTGGCAGCGCGGCGGCCCCCGGCCCGCGGGCGACGACGTGGTCACCCGCTCGGTGGTGGCCGACCCGCGCTACGGGTGCCGGTTCACCGACCCGTCGGTCTACTCGACCGGCACCCGTCCGCTGTTCCCCGCCTGCCCCTGACGGGTCAGTCGGCGACCAGGCGGGCCCGCGGGCCTTCCTGCTCGCGCTGCCGGCGGATCACGTACGTGCCCGGAGCGCAGCCCGTCGCCCCGTGCTCCGGGTGCAGCAGGTAGGCCGGGGCGGTGGTCTCGAACACGCCGATGGCCAGCCGTTCGGAGTCGTGGAGCCGCCGCGTCCACCGGCAGGTGTACGGTTCGGCGACGAGGGTGTGCGTGTTGCCGCCGGCCTCGCCGCGCAGCAGGTCGACGCCTTCCACGGGCACGTCGATCCACTCCCACGCCACGGCGGCCGGCGGGATCCGGACGGACGCGGCGATCATGGCCAGCGGGATGACGATCAGGTCGCCCTGGGCCTGGGGCCCGTCGACGACGGGGATGCGCACCGACCGCTCCAGGTGGTCGAGCGCGGTCAGTCCGGTCTGCTCTTCGAGGGTGGCGAGAGTCACTTTCATGGCATTCACCTCAGGTTCGGCGGAGAAGGGTCGCGTACTGGCCGGCGGACAGCCCGTAGGTCCAGCCGGCGGCGGCGATCGGGTCGTCGAAGTACCACGGCACGGTCAGCCCGTAGCGGCGGCGGCGCCCGTCGCGCTCGACGGACCCGTTGACGGCGAGCAGCACCCTGGTGCCCGCGCGCACGTCGTACAGCCGCAGCTCGAAGCCGGGATTGCCGGGGTCGGGGGCGGCGGCGACCAGCCGGAGGCCGGCCTGCTCGATGTAGGCGGCCCAGCCGAGGCGCTCGATCGCGCACCGCCTGACCTCGACGTTGCGCTCCCGCCCGATGCGCTCGGCGGACGGATCGGTGGTCACCCAGGACGGCACCCGGGTGCCGTGCCAGGCGTGCACGTCCCAGCCGTCGGCGAACCGCACGGCCGGGCCGCCGTCGTGGTGCAGGCGCACCTCGCCGTGCTCGCCGCACACCTCTGTGCGCAGCTCGGCCGGGCGTTCCGAGAGCACGCACACGTCCCGGCGCGGCCACCACCAGCCGCACGAGCGGGCCACCACGGCCCACAGGTGGGCCTGCCGTTTCTGTGCCCGGCTGAACGCCTCGACGCCGCCCAGCCGGCGCAGCGCGTCGTGCCGCGCCTGCCACGCGACGGCCGTGACGTCCTCGTACCAGCTCGTGCGCCGGAGCGGGCGGTCGTGCGCGGCCTCCAGCACCGGGACGAGCCGGCGCGCCGTCCAGGAGAGCGGGTCGTGCACCTCGCGGCGGACCACCTGGTCGAGCTCCAGGTGGGCGCCCCTGACGGCGGCGTCGACCCGCCCGCGCAGCTCGCCGGCCATGCGGGTCAGGCTCTTCACCACCGGCCAGTCCTGCACCCGCTCCGGGGGTTCGTCGGGGCGCGGCCGGACGCCGGGCGGCACGGTGGCGAGGGCGGTCACGGGCGAGGCGGCCCAGTGGAAACGCGGCGGGGCGAACCCGGCCAGGAGGTAGAGCTCCGAGATGGCGGCTTCGGCCGCCTGACGGTGACAGGGCCGCGTCGACAGCGCCAGGCCCAGCCATTCTTCGCGGATGGTCGCAGCTTCCCGCTGCGCGCGTGCGCTCACCGGCTCAGGGTGGCGCCGTCCTTCCTCACGATCATGTCTGCGATGGTGACATGTCGGAACCTCATCTGTCCACCGCCGACAGGGCCTGCCAGAAGGCGGCGGTCAAGCGTCCGGCAAGCGACAGGTCGTATCACTGAGACAGCCGACCCCCCAAGGAGCGCCGCGATGAACCGTCGCCTGTCCCTCACGCTCGTCGCGGCGCTCGCCGCCGCCGGAACGCTGACCACCGTGCCCGCGCACGCCGCGACCGGCACCGCGTGCAAGATCCAGCCGTACGGGCTCATCGGCGCCCGCTGGCAGCAGCTCGGCGGCGCGAACGGCAAGCTCGGCTGCCCCACCACGGGCGAGCGCGACATCCACCAGAACGGGGTCGGCTGGGCCGGCCGCCGTCAGACGTTCGAACGGGGCCAGCTGGCCTGGTCGCCCAAGCTGGGCGGGAACTTCGTGGTGGCGGCCTGGTCGGCCGGCGGGAACGCGTACGTCGACTGGCACCGGACGGCCAAGGAGTTCGACACCTTCCTCGTCCGCTACACCAGCGCCGCCGACCCGCACGGGGTACAGAAGGACACCGCGGGCGGCTTCCGCGGCCGCTACATCGTCAGGGCGCGGACGAACGGCGGCTACCGGTGGAACATCAAGGGCTGCGACAGCAACCTCATCGGCCCGTCCAGCTGCCAGAAGCACTGGTCCGTCTCGGTGACCGGCTGATCAGCGCGATCGCCGCCCGTGCAGGGCTATGACCCGGAAAATGCGACGATCGGATACGTCGACCCTCCGAGCGATTGGCGCGAGCATGGCGAACCGTAAGGCACTGGTGGTGCGCGGCGGCTGGGAAGGACATGCCCCGGTGGCCGCCACCGACTTCTTCGTCCCCTTCCTCGAAGCGCACGGCTTCGAGGTGCACCTGGCCGGCTCCCCGGAGCCGTACGCGGACGCCGCGTTCATGGCCGGGGTCGACCTGGTCGTGCAGTGCTACACCATGGGGACGATCGAGCCCGGCGAGCTCGCGGGCCTGCGCGCCGCCGTCGAGTCGGGCACCGGGATGGCGGGCTGGCACGGCGGCATCGCCGACTCCTTCCGCAACTCCTCCGACTACCTCCACCTGATCGGCGGGCAGTTCGCCTGCCACCCCGGCAAGGACCCGGCCGAGCCGCACGAGAGCGCCGAGGCGCACAACTTCGTGCCGTACACCGTGAACCTGCTCCCCGAGGCCGCCGCCCACCCCATCACCGAGGGCCTGACGGACTTCGACCTGGTGACCGAGCAGTACTGGGTGCTGACCGACGACTACATCGACGTGCTGGCCACGACCACCCAGCAGGTCCGCCCGTGGGACCCCTGGCACCGTGAGGTCACCTCGCCGGCCATCTGGACCCGGAGCTGGGGCGCCGGCCGCATCTTCGTCACCACCCCCGGTCACAGCCTCGACGTGCTGCGGAACGACACCGTACGCACGATCATCGAACGCGGCATGCTCTGGGCGGCCCGGTAGCCGGAAGACCCCTCGAACAGTCCCGTACCGCTCACCGTGACGGCGTTCCATGACCGCCGCGTCCAGGTGAGCTGAGGTCGAGGGCTGGATTTTCTGCGGAACAATGTTTCAAGTTGGAGCGAAAAACTCTTCCATCTCGGCTTGTGGCGTGACTAGTATTCCGCTCACCGTAATGACAGTCCGCCACGCGAAACAGCGTCGAGCACGAAGGGGCCCGCGATGCTCCGGTACGTCGGGCGCAGGGTCGCCGGTCTCGCACTGGTCCTGCTGATCGTCCTGACGCTCGTCTTCTTCATGCTCAGGGCGGCTCCCGGCGGTCCCGCCGAGGCCTACCTCGGCATGAACCCCACCCCGGAGAAGGTCGCCGAGGTCGAGCGCAGGCTCGGCCTCGACCAGCCGATCTGGGTCCAGTACGGCACCTTCGTCGGCAACCTGCTGGCCGGCGACTTCGGCCGCTCACTGTTCAGCGACCGCCCGGTCATCGAGATCATCGCCGAGCGGCTCCCCGTCACCCTGGAGCTCAGCCTGATCGCGTTCGTGTTCTGGGTCGCCGCCGGCCTTCTGGCCGGAGCCGTGGCGGCCAGGAAGCGCGACTCGTTCCTGGACGGCTGCGTGCGGGTGATCAGCGTGATCGCGCTGTCGATCCCGAGCTTCTGGCTCGGCCTGGTGCTCGTCGTGGTGTTCGGCCTCTACGTCCAGGGCGTGCTGCCCTCCAGCGGATGGGTGCGCTTCGGCGACGATCCGCTCGAGAACCTGCGCGGCGTGATCCTGCCCGCGTTCGCCCTCGGCCTCGGCTCGGGCGCCATCATCGCCCGTACGCTGCGCGCCTCGATGATCGACACCGCGCAGGCCGACTACGTGTCGTTCGCCCGCGCGATGGGCATGCCCGAGCGGCGCATCCTGCGCCGGATCACCGCGCGTAACGCGATCATCCCGACGGCCACCGTGATCGGGCTCATGCTCGGCGTCTTCATCAGCGGCACCGTGCTGGTGGAGAACGTGTTCAACCTGCCGGGGATCGGCCAGACCATCGTCGCCGCCTTCAAGCAGCACGACTACCCGCTGGCCATCGCCTGCACCCTGATCACCGCCGCTGTCTTCCTGGTCACGAACCTGATCGTGGACCTCCTCTACTTCGTGCTCAACCCCCGGATCCGCGCCGGGTTCCTGAACGGGACGGCCCGCTGACCATGAACCGAGTGCTTCCCCGGATGTCCGCGCTGACCTGGGCCGGCCTGGCCCTGCTCGGGCTGTTCCTGCTGCTGGCCGTGGCCGGGCCGCTGCTGGCCGGCTCGCCGGACGCGCGCACCGGCCTGACCCTGGCCGCCCCCGGCGCCGACCACCTGTTCGGCACCGACCACCTGCAGCGCGACCTGTTCGCCCGCACCGCCGAAGGCGCCCGCGTCTCGCTGCTCGTGGCGGCGGCCGGCGTCGCCTTCGGCCTGGTCGTCGCCGTGCCCGCCGGGCTGGTGGCCGGGTACTTCGGCGGCCGCTGGCCCGACGACCTGATCATGCGCGTGCTGGAGGCGCTGCAGGCACTGCCGCTCTTCGTCTTCGCGCTGTTCGTCATCGGCATCACCGGCACCGGCGACTCGCACTGGGGCCCGCTGACGGTGACCGCGACCACCAAGGTCGTACTGCTGCTCGGCGTCGGCTTCATCCCGTACTTCGCCCGCGTGACCCGCTCGGCCACCCTGGTCGAGGTCCAGGAGGACTACGTCGACGCGCTCCGGGCGATCGGCGTGCCGCGCTGGCGCATCATCGGCGGCGAGGTGCTGGTCAACGTGCTGCCGCCGGTGCTCGTGCAGGCGTTCCTGTGGCTCGGCGTGGCGATCTTCGCCGAGAGCGCGCTCAGCTTCCTCGGCCTCGGCATCCAGCCGCCGCGGCCCAGCCTCGGCAACATCCTCGGCGACGCGACCAGCTACATGCTGCTCGGCGCGTGGTGGTACTCCATCATCCCCGGCCTGGTCATCCTCGTCGCCACCGTCGGATTCAACCTCGCGGGCGACGGCCTCGGCGACGCGCTCGACGCGCAGGGCCGGCGCTGAGCCTCACCACCCCCACCTCTGAAGGAAACATCGTGATGAATGAAGCGATCATCGGCCGCCGCCGCTTCCTGGCGATGGCCGGCCTGCTCACCGCGGGCTCGCTGGCCGTGACGGCATGCGGCACGTCCGGGACGCCGGCCCCGGCCGCCTCCCAGGGCCCGAAGCCCACCAAGCTGGCGTTCGGCGTCACCTCCATCTCCGACTACCTGAACCCGCTCTACACCACCTCCAGCCGGGTCCACTGGATCACCGACCCCGTGGTGGAGTCGCTCTACACCCACGACGCGTCGCTGAAATCCGTGCCGCTGCTCGCCGACGGCGAGCCGGAGATCTCCGACGACGGCCTCACCTGGACCATCAAGCTCAAGGAGGGCGTGACCTTCGCCAACGGCGACCCGTTCACCGCGGCGGACGTCGTGGCCGCGCTGAAGTTCGTCTCCGACCCCAAGTCCACCAGCGACTGGACGGTCTTCTTCGCCGGCTACGTCAAGGACGCCGAGGCGGACGGCGACCACACCGTGAAGATCACCCTGACCGCCCGGTACGGCGTGCTCCGCGCCCACCTCACCAACCTGCCGATCATCCACAAGGACTTCGTCGCCAAGACCGACACCACCATGGGCACCGGCCCCTTCACGATCGAGAAGGTGACCCAGGGCCAGTCGGTCGAGCTGAGCCGCAACGACTCCTACCACGGCGACAAGCCCGCGCTCGCGAGCGTCGTCTTCCAGGCGGTGCCCGACCCCGCCACCCGCCTGGTCAACCTGCGCGAAGGCAAGATCCACATCATGACCGACGTCACGCCGGAGAGCGTGGCCCTGCTCAAGCAGGACGCGCAGGTCAAGGTGCACGAGGTCGACGCGCCCAGCGACATCATCACCTACTTCACGGCCAACAAGGCACCCTTCGACGACGTCAAGGTGCGGCAGGCGCTCGCGTACGCGATGGACCGCAAGGGCGTGCGCGACGTCGCGTACGCGGGCACCGCCACCATCGCGCAGGGCCCCATCGGCCCCGCCGTCGAGGGCCACGACCCGTCCCTGCAGATCTACGGCGAGGCACCCGACCACGAGAAGGCCAAGGCGCTGCTGGCCGAGGCCGGCGCGAGCGACCTGAAGTTCACCCTGACGATCACCAGCGACGCCATGATGAAGAACATCGGCCAGGTGCTCGTCGAAGGCTGGAAGCAGGCCGGCATCACCTGCACGCTGGAGACCCTCGACGTCGGCCCCTGGGTGCAGAAGTGGGCGTCGGGCAAGTTCGACCTGGTGATGAACAGCTTCGAGACCGGCTTCGGCGCCGGGCGCACCGCCTTCTCCCTCCTGAACGTGACCAACTCGGCGTATTCGCTGAACTTCGGTTACCAGAACGAGGAAGTGGACAAGCTGCTCGGCCAGGCCTGGGCCGCCGACGACGAGGCGGAGCGGGCCGAGCTGTGCAAGCGGATCAACGGCCTGTTGGCGGCGGACGCGATCATCATCCCGCCCGTCTACCCGAAGATGCTCGTGGCGCAGCGCACCGACGTCTCGCCGCTCGACGAGCCGGGCATGAGCGTCAGCCGCATCAGCGTCCCCGCCGTGCAGTTCACCTGATGAGCGCGCTGCTGTCGGTCAGGGACCTGGGGGTCGCCTTCCGTACCAGGGAGGGCGACGTGCCCGCCGTGCGCGAGGTCTCCTTCGACCTCGCCCGCGGCGAGATCCTCGGGCTGGTCGGCGAGTCGGGGTCGGGCAAGAGCACGCTGCTCACCGCGCTGACGCGGATGCTGCCGCCCAACGCGCGCCTCGACGCCGGGCGCCTCGCCTTCGACGGCGCCGACCTCGTCAAGCTGCGCGAGGACGGCATGCGCAAGCTGCGGGGCGACCGCATCGGGCTGATCCCGCAACGGCCCATGACCTCGCTCTCGCCGGTCACGCCCGTCGGCCGGCAGCTGCGCTGGCACCTCGACGGGCTCGACGACGGGCGGCTCAAGGAGCTGCTCGCCGGCGTCGGGCTCGGCGCGGTGCTCGACCGGCTCGACGGCTACCCGCACGAGTTCTCCGGCGGGCAGCTGCAACGCCTGCTCATCGCCGTGGCGGCCATCGGCAAGCGGCCCGACCTGCTGCTCGCCGACGAGCCCACCACCACGCTGGACGCCACCGTGCAGGCCCAGGTGCTGCGGCTGCTGCTGGACCTGCGCGACGAGATCGGCTGCTCGATGATCTTCGTCAGTCACGATCTCGGCGTGATCTCGCAGGTCAGCGACCGCATCGGGGTCATGTACGCGGGCCGCCTGGTCGAGCTGGCCCCCGCCGCCGAACTGTTCGCGACGCCGCGCCACCCGTACACGCGGGCCCTGCTGGACGCGATGCCGAGCCGGCACCGCAGGGGCGAGCCGCTGCGCACCATCCCCGGCACCGTCACCGGCGCCAACCGGCTCGCCGGATGCCCGTTCGCGCCGCGCTGCGCGTCCGTCGCCGAGCGCTGCCACGAGGAGAACCCGGAGGTCCGTACGGTGGGAGAGTCGCTGGTGCGCTGCCACGTGGCGGGGGAGTCCGCATGATCGCGGTCCGCGCCGAAGGTCTCGTCAAGCACTACCGCACCGGCGGAGGCAGGACGCTGCGCGCCGTCGACGGCGTCACCTTCGAGGTGCCGCAGGGCCGGACGCTCGCCGTCATCGGCGAGTCCGGCTGCGGCAAGTCGACCATCGCCCGCATGCTCGTCCGGCTCGCCGAACCCACCGAAGGCCGCATCCAGGTGCAGGGCAGCGAGCAGGCCGACCGCCGCGCCATCCAGCTCGTGTCGCAGAACCCCTGGTCGGCGCTGAACCGGCGCAAGAGCATCGGGCACGCGCTGCGTCAGCCGCTCGCCGTGCACGGCCTGCACCCAGGCCGCGCGGCCCGCGACGCCCGCGTCCGCGAGCTGCTCGACCTGGTCGGCCTCACCGAGGAGTACCTCGGCCGCAGGCCCGGCGGCGTCAGCGGCGGCGAGCTGCAGCGCGTCACCGTCGCCCGCGCGCTCGCCGTCGAGCCGAAGGTCCTCGTGCTCGACGAGCCCACCGCCAGCCTCGACGTCAGCGTCAAGGCGCTGCTCGTGAACCTGCTCCAGGACCTGAGGCAACGCCTCGGGCTCAGCTACGTGCTCATCACCCACGAGATCGACATCGCCCGGCACCTGGCCGACGACGTCGCCGTCATGTATCTCGGCCGCTTCGTCGAGACCGGCACCGCCGACCAGGTCTTCGACGACCCCCGCCACCCCTACACCCGGGCGCTGCTCGCCGCCGTGCCCGACCCCGGCCGCCCACCGGCGGCGCCGCTCACCGGCGAGGTGCCCTCCGCGCTGGCCCCGCCGCCCGGCTGCCGCTTCCACACCCGCTGCCCGCTGGCCACCGCCGCCTGCGAGGCCACCGATCCCGCGCTCGAACCCGCGACCGACGGCCGCCTGATCGCCTGCATCCACGAGGAGACCGCATGACCCAGCACACCGACGGCCTCTATCCCACCGTCGACCTGGCCAAGGACGTCTGGACCCTCGGCGTCGTCCAGTCGACCGTGAACCCGACGCCCGACCCGTCGGGCATGCGGGCCAACCTCGACCACATGCTCCACCTGATCGACAACTGCTTCCACACCCCCTTCGGCTACCGGCCCGACCTGCTGTTCTTCCACGAGTTCCCGATCAGCGGCTGGGACAACTGGACCAAGGCCGAAGCCGAGCGCCGCTGCATCGAGCTGCCCGGCCCCGAGTCGGAGGCCATCTCCGCCAAGGCCCGTCAGCACAACTGTTACATCGCCTTCGGCGCGTACGTCCGCGACCCCGACTGGCCCGGCCACGTGCTCAGCGTCACCACGCTCATCGGCCCGGACGGCGAGATCGTCGCCAAGCACTGGAAGGCCCGCAACGTCAAGGGCGTCTTCGGCGGCGTCGAGCTGTTCACCACCACCGTCTACGACGTGCTGGACGAGTACATCGAGAAGTACGGCATCGACCAGGTCGTGCCCGTCGCCCGCACCCCGCTGGGCAACATCTCCATGTCGTCCACCCAGTTGGAGCCCGAGCTCTTCCGCGCCGCCGCCGTCAAGGGCGCCGAGGTCTTCCTCCGCACCGCCAGCGGCAGCTTCAACGAGATCGACGTGCGCGCCTCCGCCCTGCACAACCGCGTCTACACCGCGATCGTCAACAACTCGCTCCTGCCGCGCGACACCCCGTACTTCGAGGACACCGGCGCGGGCGGCTCGGCCGTCTACGGCCCGGACGGCAACGTCATCGCGGCGGCGGACAGCAAGTTCGAGAAGCTCGTCGTCGCCCAGATCCCCATCGCCGCCCACCGCGCCCGCCATCGCCAGCCGGACATCCACTGGGACATGTACAAGCACATCTTCGACGCGTACCGGAGCCGCTTCGCCCCCAACCTCTTCACCCCGTACCAGCCGGAGAGCCTGGAGGACGCCGGCCGCTACCTCGACGGCAAGTCCCGCTGGCGCTAGAGCCAGGCCAGGCCGACGCCCACCAGGGCGAGGCAGGCCAGGGACGCCGCGGCCCGGACCGTGTTCCAGGCGGTCCACCGCGGCGAGTACTCCTTCCACGGCATCGTGCCCGCGTCGACGGCGTTGTTCATCGGCACGTTGATCGCCACGGTGACCACGAAGGAGCCGACGAAGTTCACCCCGGCGGCGGCGAAGAACCAGACCGCGGCCGGCCCGTCGGCGAACAGCCCGGCGACCAGCGCCGCGACCGGAGCCCCGAGGAACGCGACGTAGAGCCAGGGGTTGAGGATCTTCTTGTTGACGCTCCGCATCACCGTCTCGGCCTGAGCGGGCTCGACGGCGTTGAGCGCCGGCATGACGGACATGGAGAAGGCGTAGAAGAGGCCCGCGAGGGCGCCGTGCAGCACGAGGGCGATGAGCGGCAGAACCAGCATGCCCTCATCGTGTCCGTACGGGCCGGGACCGTCCATGCACCGCCCTCTCAACCGCATACGCGAGCGTCTCTCTTGTGGTGGGATATGGCGAATGGAGCGAGCGGGCCAATTAATCGGCGACACGTTGATCTTCATCTTCCTGTTCGCCGTCGTCACCGGAGCCTTCCTGGCATACCACTTCACACCCGGTGACCACACGATCGTCTACGACGGCTCGTACGCGCCGTTGCAGGGCGTCCCCATGAGCGAGGCCTACAGCTCGTCCCTGCGGATCAGCTTCGACGTGCCCGGCGGGCTGCTCCTGCGGCAGGTGCACCTCCAGTCCTGGCCCGTCCTCGCCTTCGGCACCTTCGTCTGGCTCCTGGTCGCCCGGCACCGGTACGCGCTCGCGGCGTTCGGCCTGGCCATGACCGCCACCCTGTCCGGCTACGCGACCGTCGACGACCTGCTCAGCAGGACCTTGCTGGGCGAGGTGTCCACCATCTGGTGGTACGGGGTGCACCTGGTGGTGGCGCTGGCCCTGATCGTCGTGCTGGTGATCTCCTCCCGCCGCGAAGCCGCCCGTCAGCCGAGAACCGTCCCCTTCATCGCCCTGGCCTTCGCCATCGCCCTGCTGGCGGTCTACTGGCTCTGACTTGCATCCCGTTCCCAGCCGGTTCCAAGAGCGTCACAAGAGCGGCCCGATGTAATCCTCGCCATGACCGACAACAACAAGAACGGCGCCTTCGGGCGCGCGGTTCGCCGGATCGCCGCCGTGGCGGTGATCTCCGCGGCCGCACTGTCCCTCGCCGCCGGATCGGCCCAGGCCAGGCCGCCGGACATCTGGTACCCCTGCACCATCGACGGCAAGCCGATGTGGTGCATGGACGTCACCTGACGACGTCACATCCCAGCGGCCGGCGCAGTCACCGTCAGAAAACTTCGTTCCATGGGGGGAGCGTCACGGTGACGCCCCAGGCGCCGGGCTGACGAACGGGCACGACCCTTGCCAAGGGGGGTCGTGCCCGTTCTGTTTCCCGGGGTCATCCGATGTGCAGCGCTTCCTTCACGAGCATGCGGTAAAGGTTCGGGGTGCCTTCGGTGGTGATGACCTCGACGACGGCGCGTGGGTTGCGGTCTTCGACGGCTTCCCGGATGAGCGCGTCCGCCAGGTCACGGCGGGAGGTGAACCGGCCGACCAACTGCGGGAGGCCGACGGTGTAATCGGTGACGCCGGTGCGGTCGAACAAGCCCGCGGGACGGATGACGGTCCAGTCGAGGTCGCTGCGCGCCACGATCTCCTCCGCGCGCCCCGCGTCCTCGTACAGCGGACGTCCCAGCCTGAGCAGCCACGGCATGATCACCTTTCGGTAGAAGAGCGTCTCGCCGGGCGGGGGTTTCATCGGCACGCCGGTCGAGGTGACCATGACCAGCCGCCGGAGCCCGTGGGCGGTCATGGCCGCGACGATGGCCGCGGCGGCCTCGGAGGCCGTCGTGGTGTCCGCCGAGCCGTACGGGACTCCGAGTGTCGAGATCACCGCGTCGTGCCCGGCCACGACCCGGTCCACCGCGGCGCCGTCCCGCGCGTCCGCCTTCACCACCGCCAGCCCGGGATCGTCCAGGGGGAACTCCTCCGGATGCCGGGTCACCGCAGTGACGGCATGCCCTTCGGCGAGCGCCTGGGCGGTGGCGATCCGGCCGGTCTGGCCGTTGGCCCCGAAGATCACAAGTCTCACGTACGCACCTCCGCTAGCTTGGCCGTCGTGGCACCTGCGATTCGACGCCACTTATATTGATTATAGGCACCGTAAAGCCAAATGGGGGATCATGAGCGAGGAGCAGGAGCGGCGTCGCTACGAGTCGTTGCGCCGCACCACCCAGGCGCTGGAAACCCGGGCGGAGATCGCCCGGGCCGCCCGTACGCTCTTCCTCACCCGGGGGTGGGCCCAGACCACGGTGCGCGACGTGGCACGCGAGGCGGGCGTCTCCGTGCCGACCGTCTACGCGACGTACGGCAACAAGACCGGCCTGGCACGGGCACTGGCCGACGCCGCCGACCTGAGCGGCGACGTGCCGCACCTGCTGGCCGAGCTCGAAGACCCCGCCGCGGACCCGGCACGGCAGCTCGGCGCGATGGCCGGCTTCGACCGCCGGCTGTACGAGCGCTCGGGCGACATCATCATGCTCGTACGGGAAGCGGCACGCACGGAGCCGGACCTGGCCACCCTCTACAGCGACGGCCGCCGCCGCGCCGACGAGACCCGCGTCCACGTGTTCTCCTCGTGGCCGGACGGGGCCCTGCGGGCCGGCCTGGACGTGGCGACGGCCGTCGACGTCTACGCCGCCATCTGCAACATCGACGTCTACGCCGTGCTCACCGGCGAGCGCGGCTGGTCACCCGACCGCGTCGAGAACTGGTGGGGCGACGTCCTGGCCCGCGAACTGCTGGTGAAGAGCGGGCCGTGAGTCACTCCATGTCGCGGTAACGGAGCGCGGCGGCCAGCGCGGTGCGCAGCTCGTCGGCGCCGGCGGGGGAGCCCGGGTCGTCCGCGGAGATCCCGGCGCCCTGCGGCGCGTGCGCGTACGGCACCACGTACGCGGCGGTGTCCCGCTGGAACCGCCACCCCTCCGCCAGCGGCCCCGCGTCGACCACGTCGAACCCGAGCGTGTCCAACAGCTCGGTCGCGGCCGCCTTGGCGCCGGCGTCGTCCCCCGCGATCGGCAGCGCCGTCCGGTCGGCGGCGCCCGCCGGGCGGGGGAGCGAGGCCAGGTGCTTGAAGTAGATGTTGTTGAAGGCCTTGACCACCTTGGCCCCGGGCAACCGCCGCTGGAGCAGCTCGCTGGTCGTGGTCTCCTCCGCGTCGAGCTCCGGGATCTGCCCGTCGCGCTGCGGATAGTAGTTGCCGGTGTCCAGCACGACCTTCCCGGCCAGCGGCTCCGCCGGCAGCTGGTCGATGGCGCGCAGCGGGATCGTCACCACCACCCAGTCGCCGGCGGCCGCGGCCTCGGCCGGCGTGGCGGCGCGGGCGCGCGGGCCGAGCTCCTCGACGAGCGAGGCCAGGGTCTCCGGGCCGCGCGAGTTGCTCAGGACGACGTCGAGACCGGCATCGACGGCTAGGCGGGCGAGCGTGCCACCGATGTTGCCACTGCCGATCAATCCAAGAGTTGCCATGCCCGCGACAACCCCGCCCGCGCGGGGCCTATTCCCTACCATGCAGGAGGGTTACTGGTCGTTTACCTATCGCATGAGGAGGCCGGCGAGCGTGCTCCGGTTGCGCTGGAGGTCGTCGATGCGCTCGTCCATGGCCGCCAGCTCCCCGTTGAGTATGTCCCACAGCTCCGCGCACCAGTCGAACTCCGGCCGCTCGCCCCGCGCGCATGGCAGCACCGTACGGATCACCTCGGTGGACAGACCCGCCTTCAACAGCGCGCGCACCTGCCGCACGGTGACGACGGCATCCTCGCCGTAACGGCGGTAGCCGTTGGCGGCGCGGCTGACGTCGAGCAGCCCCTGCTCCTCGTAGTAGCGCAGCATCCTCGGGCGTACCCCGGTCAGCCGGGACAGCTCCCCGATCAGCATGAGTTGACCTTTCCATCGGTGTGAAGCCATAACGTCGCCTCGTCGAACGGGCATTCCGGCCCGCGTCATCACCCTGGAGCAAGCCATGTCTTCTTTCGTCGTCCACCGCGACGGCCACCCGGCGACCGCCGCGGAGCTGGCGCCGCTCGCCTTCGCGGGCTACGCCCACTTCACCGCCATGCAGGTCAGGGGAGGTCGCGTACGAGGTCTCGACCTCCACCTGGAGAGGCTGCGATCCGCCTCCATGGAGCTGTTCGGCCGGGCACTCCCCGACGATCAGGTTCGGGCCCGGCTGCGGTCGGCCCTCCTGGCAGGCCCGGCCGACCTCTCCCTGACGGCCACCGTGTACTCCCCGGCGGGCGAGTTCACCGCGACCGACCTGGAGCCCTCGCTCTTGGTACGCACCGGCCCGCCCGCGTCCGGGCCCCGAGGACCGCTCTCGCTGGCGGCGGTCGAGCACGAACGGGTCCTCCCCGCGGTGAAACACGTCGGCGAGGTGGCCAAGACGTACTACCTCCGCCAGGCCGTCGCCCGCGGCTTCGACGACGCCGCCTTCCTCGACCGTCGCGGCCGGCTCAGCGAAGGGTCCATCTGGAACCTGGCCTTCTGGGACGGGACCGCGGTGGTGTGGCCGGAGGCCGAGATGCTGGGCGGCACCACGATGGCCATCGTCCGCCGCCAACTGGACCGGCTCGGCGTCCCCCAGCGGGTCCAGGAGATCAGGCTCACCGACCTGCCTGAGCTGGCCGGGGCCGTGGTCATGAACTCGTGGACGCCGGGGGTGCCCGTACAGCGGATCGCCTCGACCTCTCTGCCTGAGGCGCCGTCTTTCGTACGAATGCTGCACGAGGCGTACGAGACCGAACCCCTCAGCGCCCCTTAGGCAGCTCGCCCTCAGGCTGGGTCTCCAAATCGTCGAACAGGTCGTCGAGGGTCTGGGCGCTGAGCGCGCTGGTAGCCCAGGTTTCGAGTCGGTCCAGGTCGGTGCAGGCGGTGATGCGGGCCCGGATGTCGTCGGAAAGTGCGAAGCCACGGGTTTCGAGCACGAGCAGCACCACCCGAGCGGCTTCTTCCACCCTGCCTTCTGCTTTGACTTGGGCTAGGCCGTCTCTGAAACCGCGGCCGTAATGTTCGCGCGCGAAGGGACTGTAGACGGGCCAGGCGGTGGACTTCATGCCGTGGACCATGACCGCCTCGTGGGGGTCGGTGATGATCGAGATGTCGTCCGGTCCCAGCACGTGGGGGTGCAGGCGGTAGCCGGTCAGCCCGGAATCGATCGGCGTGGAGTAGTGGGCGGCGACCCCTTGGTCAGGGCAGATGACCAGGACGGTGACGTCGCAGCGCAGCAGCAGCCACAGTGCGGTGGCATAGCGGGCGAGCTGTTTCGGGTCCTTGGACTTGTCGTGCGGGATCTCCACGACGATGGCGTGCGCGGGCTCGTTGGGTGGCCCCAGGACGACGACCACATCGGCTTCGAGATCCCCCGAGAAACGGGTGTTGAATGTGCTGTCCTCGACGCGGATCAGCGGAGTAGTGGGTATCTCCACTCCCTTGAGGTCGCGCAAGATCTCCACTGCCAGCTCAGGCCGGTCTTTGAACAGCTGAATGAGTGCGTCATGTTGGGGGGACGGCATGACACTCATTGTGACATGCCAACTACCTTGAGTGGTCATCGGGTCTCGCCCTTGACCACCCCGGTTGCCCCATTCACGCGGGTACCGGCTCCGACGCCCGCCCGTGGCTGATCGACCCGAACGAACCCCCGGCCCGACCCGTCATATCCATATGAAGCGATTCGCTGTGGCGAGTGCGTGGCTGGCAGCGTTCCTCCTGGTCATCCCGACGGCTGGTCTGGCCGTGGCGGCCTCGTCGCTGCCCGAGCCCGCGGCATTCCTGGGCTGGTACCTGGTGCTGCTGGCACTGGCCTACATCCTGGGCCTGATCCCCCTCGCACTGATCGGGCTCTCGCCCGACTGGCTACGGGCACTCGTCACGGCGATCGTGATGTACGTGATCGCGCTCGCAACGCCGCTCACCACCGCCATGGCCAGCTTCCCGATCCACGTGACCAGGTGCGGCGGGCTGCCGCTCGTCGCCACGGACTTCGCCGCCGCCAAGAGCTACACCATGCCCAGCAGCGAGTACTACCTGGTGACCCCGCTGGACAGCCGCTTCTTCTGCACCGAGGACGAGGCCCGCGCCGCCCGCTACCACCGATGGCCAGAGCCTTAGCTGCCCTGGGTGAAGATGGTCTTCGACTTCGAGCACGACCCGGTGGGCTGCTTGGCGGTGCCCCGGCAGACCTGGATCTTGATCTGCAGCACGTACCCGTAGCTCCTGCGGAAGGTGCCGACCCCGGGCTTGCAGTAGTAGAAGCCGTGAGTCTTCCAGCGGCCGTTCTTCGCACTCTGGGCGCGGACGATCGCCCAGGAACAGGCCTTGCCGGGGATGTCCCGCACGTTGCCGGAGACGACGAAACCGGACTGGCCCACCGTCACCCTGCCCCAGGCGCTGGCCTTGGCGTCAGCGGAGTACACGGTCCCCCACTTCCAGGACGTACGGTCGGCGGCGGCCGGGGAGGCCAGGGTGAGGGGGAGGGCCAGAGCGGCGAGGAAGGCGAGCAAGCGCATGAGGGAACTCCGGGATGGTACGTGACGTGATCACCTCTAGAGATAGGCCGTGCGCCTTGCGATCCGCTTGAAGCCGACTGTGATCAACCCACCAGCCCGGCGAGCAGATCTGCTGACCTCCAACAACCGGAAGATCGCCCTACACTGACGATCGTGGACTGGATCGAGCGGGTCGCCGAGATCCGGCGCTGGACCAGAGGCGGCGAACGCGCGCCGCACAAACCGCTCCTCCTCCTGTACGCCCTGGGCCGGTTCCAACGCCACGGCAACCGGCCGATCCCGTTCAGCGCCGCCGAGGCCGAGCTCAAGACCTTGCTCAAGGAGTACGGCCCGCCCCGCGACACCAGCCCCGGCTACCCGTTCCACCACCTGACCAGCGACGGCCTCTGGCTGGTCGAGACCCTGCACGGCCCCGGCAGCCCCGGCCCCGAACTGGGCAGATTGCGCGACAGCCAGGCCAGCGGCCGCCTCCACCCCGACCTGGCCCGCGCCCTGTCGGAGGAGCCCGGGCTCCTGGGACGGATCGCCCGCTACCTCCTCGATGCCAACTTCGCCCCGTCCCTGCACACCGACCTCTGCATGCTGGCCGGCCTGGACCTGGAGACGGCGGAGACCACCGCCGAGGTCAGGAAGCCACCGCCGGTCCGCCGCGGCCCCGGGTTCCGCGATCAGGTGCTGATGGCGTACGAGTACTGCTGCGCGTTCTGCTCGTACGACGGCTGGCTGGACGGCACGGCGGTGGGCCTGGACGCGGCGCACGTCCGCTGGTGGGCCTTCGACGGCCCGGACGACCTGACCAACGGGCTGTGCCTGTGCGCGATCCACCACAAACTGTTCGACAAGGGCGTCCTCGGACTGACGCAGGACCGCACCATCACCGTCTCGGCCAGATACGTGGGCCGGTCGCAGGCATCCCGCGACATGGTCCTCTCCCTGGCCGGACGCCCGGCCCGGGAACCCCAGCCGGGCCTGGAGGCGGTCAAGCCAGACCACATCGGCTGGCACGCCCGCCAGGTCTTCCGCACGCCCGCCCGCGGTTGACCGAGCTATTGCTGCTCGTCGAACAGGTCGTCAACGGTCTGGGCGTTGATGGCGCGGGTGGCTTGGGTTTCGAGCCGACCCAGGGCGGTGCAGGCATCGATACCCCGGAGGTCGTCCGGCACTATGAAGCCGCGGGTTTGCAGCAGGAGCAACACCAGCCGCGCGGCTTCTTCCGCCTTGCCTTGGGCTTGTCCCTCTTCGAGGCCGCGACCGTAGTGTTCGCGAGCGAAAGGGCTGTAAACCGGCCAGGCGGTAGATTTCATGACCTCCTCCAGGAGACGCCAGATATCGGGCGCGGCCATGCTGAGGCTTCGTGGGGGTCGGTGATGATCGGGGTGTCGTCCGGACCCAGCATGTGGGCGTGCAGGCGGTAGCCGGTCAGCCCAGAATCGATGGGCTTCGCATAGTGGTCGGCGACCCCTTGGTCAGGGCAGATGACCAGAACGGTCACGTCACAGCCCAGCAGCAGCAACAGCGCGGCGGCGTAGCGGGCGAGCTGACGGGGCCTCTTCGACTTGTCCTGCTGGATCTGAAAGGTCGAGCGCCCCTGCCTGAACAGCTTGCCCAGCAGCGACAGCGCAATCACACTCTTGCCGCTGCCCAGACCTCCGGTGACGATGACCACCTGCTTGGAGTTCGCGCGCCTTGCCCGCTCCATGGCCCCATGACCAGTTCATACGCGACCTGCTGTTCGTCCAGCAGCGTGAACTGCTCGCGCTCGCGGACCTCCTTCGACCCGTACGACAGAACTGCTTGCTCGGGCAGGGGTGCCGCATCTGTCGCGAATGCCGCAGTTCGTGTCTCGCGAATGTATGCCTGTGACCGATATGTTTCGGTCATCCATTATGCCGGATCTGTAGAGGACCCTAAATCAAAGCTCCGCCCTCCTTACGTATCGTGCATACTGTGCCCCATTGTGTGACCCTGATTGTGTGTGTCACGACTAAACTGTTCGATCGGTAGATCAAGAGGGAGGTATGGCATAGCCTGTAAGGTTCTGTTGATTCAGGAATGAGGCGGATAGGTAGACGCAAGATAAGCATGTATCTCGAAAGAATCATCGCTCAGAGATTGTGGAGGGCCTAGAGTCGCGCTCAGCGAGTTCGCTGCAATCGCGGATGCTTTGCAAGCGGTACGAGCGAGGTCGGCTGAGCCGTCAACCTGTTAGACCAAGGGGGGCGCATGACACACGAAGTAGGACTCTGGCGAATCGGTGCAAGCGGCGAACCTGTTCGTGTCACTTCCAGTCCGATTCCGTTGGAATCCGAGCTGGAAACTCTAGATGAATAGATTGGGGAGCGGCCAGTGGTGGTTGGCTGTAGGTCTCTCCGATAAGATTCCAAATCCCACTAGTGTACGTGAGTGCTTGCGGCGACCACTAGGAGGCTATTGCAATAGTCGCGAAGCGAAAAATCATTTGATCAAAGTGTATCGACTTGTCCATGATGCATGCCCAGCTGGATGACTGATCTAAAAAGTGCAGAGAGAAATATGGTGGAGGGCGAGTGACCGCTGGACGCTATCGATCGATATTCCACACGGACCTTACCCCGGCGGATGCTACAACCACCGCGTCCCGTGAATGGCGCCAGTGGCTGGTCAAGAAGAGTGTGCGCCAGAAGATTGATATTGAGGCATACGATAATGGTCAGGCCGTACTGGGGGACGGCATAGTTCTCCTCCGCGACACAAGAACGGCCGGAGACGGTACGCAGACCAGCAAGTGGCAGTTACGTGAGCACAAGGACGGCGGATATTGGCTCAGCTCTCTGATCGTGCATGCGCCCGGCAGGGTGACGACCGCCAATGAACGCACCTGGTTCTGGCTCGATGTCGAGCATGTACGCCCGGCCCAGAGTTCGGAGGATGCTGGGAGGCCTTCCCTCGCGGCGCTGCCTGGCCTCGCGCGTCAATTGCTAGGGGCGGTGGATGCTCGAGATCATTGGGCTTATCTGCGGCCGACCCCCACGCTGATCCGCCCTGACAGGGTGGACGACCTCTTGGAAGTCCTGACTGACGAACAACGGCGACTTCCCGCTGTTGTCGCTTCTCCTCACGACCGAGTCTCTTTCTCTGCCTGGAAAGCGACGATTGATCGGGTGACCCGTTTTCTGCCGGGTCTGGCGAGTCTTTACCTCCTCGATCCGCTTGCCGCAGATGCGTTCAACCGCGATGTAGGCAAAGCGTACGAAGTCCGTAGCGGAGCAGTGCGCACCTATCTTCCCGACCTTGATCTGGCGATCGAGGAGGATGCAGGTAGGCACAGATACTTGTCCGGTTCGCGAATCGAAGCCGATTTCAGTAGGTCGACGCAGCTACTCGCTGCCCTGCCTCGGCAACTGGCGGCGGACGGGCGCTTGCCTGAACCGCTGAACAAATTGACGCGTACCGCCGTGGCCGCAACTGCGCATGGATCGAGGCAGGCAGCACGCACATCGGATACGTTATCTTCCGACTTCTCGCGCCTGCTTAAGGAGAACAAGAAGCTGCTCGCCGATAACGACGAGTTGCATGAGCTTCTGGATCTTGCCGGATACGAGGAGCAGAAACTCCGCGATGACGCAGCCAATCTTCAGGACGGTTTAATCGATACGGCAGCGGAGCTGGAAGTAGCAAACCAGAAGATCGCCGAACTCACTGACTGGGTACGGGTACTGCGGCAGAGGCTAAGCTCGGTAGGGCGCGCGACCGAGGCCTATGTCCCCGCCGAAGTACTGACTCTTCTTCCCACGCAATTGCCGGAGGTCATCGAACGGCTGGATGAGCTTAACCGCGTTGAGTTCACCGGCGACATCGACTATGTGTGGAAACTGGAGGAGAAGGCACAGTCGTCCACATGGGCGCAAACGACCTGGCAGGTGATGCTGGCGTTCCAGGACTACGCCGAGGCAGTGTTCGAAGGTAGATTCAACGGCGACTTCCGCCGCTGGTGCACAGAGCCGCTCCCCGGGGCCGCCGCTATCTCCGCGGGAAAGGTCAAGTCAGATGAATCGGAGACAGTCCACACCAACACCAAGCTGAGTCGGCTGCGGCTGCTGCCGGTACCGCCAGACGTTGATCCGTCTGGTTGCGCCTATATGTGGTCACACATCCGGATCGGTGGCGGTGCCGGGATGAGCGCTCCGAGGATGCATTACTTTGACGACGTCCGGAAGACGGGAAAAATCTACATCGGCTATATTGGCCCTCACCTACCCGTGAAGTCGACCAACTGAGATCCAGACAAGGTCGACAACGGGCTGAGTGGATACGTACACCGCTCCGGCTTGCCGCTGAGCACGCCGAGGAAGTCAGTTATGTACTTGCAGTACCGGCGTACCTGCTCGTCCGGATGCAGCTTCTCGCCGCCCGGCATGCCGTCCACGATCACGGCTCTTCGAATTGAGGCGGGGTTGTGGTGCCCCGGGCGCGGCGGGTGGTGGCGCAGCGAGTGCGTAGTCGTTGGTTCTCCGGATTGCGGAAGCCGTGGGCGTCGCGGGCGACGGTTTTTATGACGCGGCTGGTGCCTTTGGAGTCGGCGTTGGTGATGCCGGTGTGGATGAACGCGAGGATCTGGGGGCGCCAGGTCTCGATGGTGGTGGCCAGCCGGAAAGAGGGATGGCCGAACCGGGTATCAACGCTCCGATCCCGACGGCTGTCCGTGACCAGCTCTCCAGCAGGGCTGGGCCTGTCCGGATAACAGAGTCAGCGCCTGGTGCCGACGTGGCTCGCCTGTCAGCCTTGGCGTGTCGGTGCGGAGCGAGCCGACCTACAGGAGCAAATCCTCGATCGTGTGCTGTCCGATTTCCAAGCCCGGAGCGGCGACTTCAAATCCGAAACGGATGAGCTGGCGAGCCACGGTTACCCGGCCGCCGGAGAAGTCGCTGGGTCGGTGAGGCCGCCCGGTGACCCCGCAGTGGGCTGCTCCCGCAATCGCCTTCGAGCCGTAGCGTCGGCCCTCATGAACGAGGAAGTACCCCGCGCCGGCCAGTACTCGTACCGCTCCAGGAAGGCGTCCCGCCCTATCGAGTCGTACTCCGCGATCGCGGTAAGGATCATTTCACGACGAAGATCCGCGAGTCCCACGGTGACAGCTTATGGGGCGATTTCTCCGCCACACAGCCTTTCGGCACCGGACCGTGATCGGCGACTGCCTCCGCCTACTCGGCAGCGGGCTGAGCTTCGCTGGGCGGGCTGACGAAGCTGCCCATGTGGGGGACCGTGTAGATCAGGCCTTCTTCGCGAAGAGCGCGTACGGCCTTGCGCGCGGTGTCGCGGGCGATGCCGAACTCCTGGACGAGTGAGAGTTCGGAGACCAGGTGCTTGGGCGGATAGCTGCCTGACTGGATGCGCTCCCGGATGACGTCCGCCACCTGCTGCCATCTCGGCCGGTCTGGTTCGAACTCGAACATGAATCAACGGTAGAAAACGGTCGCCGTAGACCTTCATTGGCCTACGTCTATAGACAAGGGTAGACATTACTTCGTACGCTCAAGCGCATGACGCCACCTCCCTATGACCTTGACAGCCTTCGCGCGGCCTTCCCCGCCTGGTCGATCTTCCGCAGCGATGCAGGCGTGTTCTACGGCACCCGTCGCGGCGTCCAGCTCCGGGAAACCGACATCGACCAGGGACTGCGGCAGACGGTGAGCGCGGAGGACGCGTACGCCTTCGTATCGTTGCTCCAGGAACAGGGCCACTTGGCGGTGACGCCGTGAGCCGTCCGCCGCTAGGCCAAGAGTGCCTCGGCCTCCACGTACCCACACCCCGCGCCGACGCCATACGGGTGGACTGGGCGAAGAGCCTTCCCAGAGCGGACCGGCTGCGAGTCCGCGGCCATACATGTGCCTGTACCTACCCAGCGTTCGAACTCTGCACAGCCGCCGGCCTGTGGTTCGTCCGGCGCCTCCCCGCCAAAGGCCTCGGGGAAATCGTGGAAAGCGTCTGGACGTCCGCCCGCGCGACCGAGGAACTGTGGCTGCAGATCGTGACCGGCCGCGCTCGGTGATGTAAGCGGGCCGACGAACCCCCACAGACAGGGACGCCGGCGACGGTTGCTGAAAGTTTGCCGCCCTGTACGTGGCAGCAGAGACAGCACGAGGGACGTTGAAAGACGAGGTCCAAAGCAACTCAGGCCAGGAAGCCGTCCTGTCCTAACCGGTAGCCGCGAGGCCAAGGGCACCTCGCAGGGAAAGGTCAGGAATGAAGATCGTCGTAGTAGGCGGAACCGGTCTGATCGGTTCCAAGCTCGTCGCCAAGCTCGACGAGCGCGGCCACGAGGCCGTGGCAGCATCCCCGAGCACCGGAGTGAACGCCCTCACCGGCGAAGGCCTGGCCGAAGTGCTGGAGGGCGCGTCCGTGGTGGTCGACGTATCGAAATCCCACTCCTTCGAGGAAGCCGCCGTACGAGAGTTCTTCGACACCTCCACCCGAAACCTGCTCGCCGCGGAGGCAGACGCCGGCGTCGGCCACCACGTCGTCCTGTCGATAGTGGGCGCGGATCGCCCGCCGGCGCGCCCGTACTTCCAGGCGAAGGCCGCCCAGGAGAAGCTGATCCAGGAGTCACCGATCCCGTTCTCGCTCGTACGCGCCACCCAGTTCTTCGAGTTCGTCCCGAGCATCGCCGACGAGGCGACGGACGGCGGCAAGGTGCGGATGGCGCCCGTGCTCTTCCAGCCCATCGCGGGTGACGATGTCGCGCGGGCGGTCGGCCGGGTCTCGGTGGGGGAGCCGACGAACGGCAGGGTCGATGTGGCGGGACCCGAGCAGGTCCGGATGGACGAGTTCTTCCGGGAGGCGCTCGCCTCCTGGGGTGATCCGCGTGAGGTGGTCACCGACCCGCACGCGCACTACTTCGGAGCCGAGCTGCGCGAGCGGTCGCTGGTGCCGGATGACGGCGCCACCCTCGGCGAGATCCGCTATCGAGACTGGAGGTAGGTCCCATGTCTGAGGCCAAGCAGAGGTCGACCGCCTGGCAGACGGCGCTCACCATGCTGCAGGAGGTCGAGCCGCCCTTCATCCCGGAGGGGGCGCACGTGATGACCGTGGTCATCGAGTTCCCGCCCGGTGACCCCGGCACGCCGCCGCACCGGCACTCCGGCCCGGCGTTCGGCTACGTGCTGGAAGGCGAGATGCTGTTCGAGCTGGAAGGGGAGCCGGAGCGGGTCTTGCGAGCCGGTGAGGTGTTCTGGGAGCCGGGCGGCGACGTCATCCACTACCAGGACGGCAACCACCGCGACGACGTCCGGCTCCGCTTCACCGTCACCATGCTGTGTGAGCCCGGCAAGCCGATGCTCACGCTGGTCGACGACGAAGAGCTCGCCCAGCGCCAGGACTGCCGCGCCCCTCGCCCGTCCTAAGAGCGGCCCGGCGGCACGAATTCGGGCTGGTCGAGCACCCGCAGCCAGCTCCCGTCGGCCTGACGCCGGACCACCTGCGCACGAGCGCCGGAGCCGTCCTTGGGCGGCGTCGAGGTCAGGGCGATGTCGCCGCTGATCAACGTGGGCAGCGGCTCCTCCGGCGAGAACCGGGGACGCCCGGCCAGCACCTTCGACCACAGCTCGCGGATCGCCTCCCGCCCCACGGTCTGGCTCCCCGGCGGGTAGGCCAGCACCGCGTCCTCCTCGTACAGATCAGCGACCCCGGCCGCGTCCCCGGCGTTGGACCGCTCGACGAACAGCCGGGTGATGTCTTCAGGTCGCATGGCCTTCTCGTATGCGCTCATGCCTCCAGCATCCCCATCCCTCCCGTCAGAAGTCCAACAGCTGGTTCTGATCGAAGCCAGAACCAGCACTCATGAAACGCGGCTCATGTCCCCTGTCCCGGGTATGCCCTCGGCGAGCCCGTAGCGCAGGTACACGGTCCCCTTCGGGCCGGCTGCCGGTGGTTCGAGGAGTGTGACGTTCGTGGGCACCGCGCCGCCGTCGAACACCTTCTTGCCGACGCCGAGCACGATGGGGTGCACCCAGAGGTCGAGACGGTCGAAGAGCTTCTCGCGCAGGAGGGTCTGCACCAGGTTCAGGCTCCCGACGACCTTCACGTGCTCGTGCCGGTCGCGGATCTCGCGCACCGCGCCGGCCAGGTCCGGGCCGAGGCGCGTGGAACCGGCCCACGAGAGGTCGGGCGTGCCGCGGGAGGCCACGTACTTCGGGACGCTGTTGAACAGCGTGGCGATCTCGCCCTCCTGGTGCGGCCAGTAGGCGGCGAAGATGTCGTAGGTCCGCCGGCCGAGCAGGAGCGCGTCCGTGCCCTCGTACGCGGCGGATACCTGCGCCCCTGAGGCCTCGTCCAGCAGGGGCGCCTGCCAGCCGCCGAACGGGAACCCCACCGGGTCCTCGTCGGGGCTGCCGGGCGACTGCCCGACGAGGTCGAGGGTGGCGAACAGTTCGATGTGGATGAGGCCCATGCCCTTACTCCCGATGCGTTGGTTGTCTGGGTCGAGAAGTAGACCTCTGGGCGCCGGCGGACTCATCGCTGCGCATCGCGTCCGATGTCCTCCTCGACGGGGGCGGTGAGCAGGAAGTCGGGCGCCCAGCGTTGAGGGTCACGACGGCCTTGACCGTTTCGCACGGCCCAGTGGTTTCCAAGTGAGTCGCAAACCCATCACTCCACAGTGACACCATGCCCTCTCGTTCCGAAGCCTCCGGCGAGTCGATGTTCACCATGGTCGTCCTGGTCGTCGCCACGATGGTCGCGGCGGTGGGATGGACCCTGACGGCCACTGTCCCCGCACTGGTCGACATCGGATTGGCGACCGGTCTCACCGGCGCTCCGGGAACCTTGACCGTTCAGGAGTGCCATGACGTGGAGTCCAGCAGGTATGGCAGGCAGGTGTGCACGGGCGACTTCGTGTACGCGGCCACCGGCGACAAGGTGGCGGCGGTCGGCGCCTTCTCCTGGGGCGAGCCCGGCCGCGTCTATCCGGCTCAGATCACCAGCGGTGGTGACCGGGCCGGATTCCGGGGAGTGCAGGGCGCTCTGGCAGCGCTTCCCCACGTCTCCATCGACTTGATCTTCATCACCGCGGCGGGGATGGCCCTGAGGCTTCGGGCCTTCCGCTTGCGCAACGCGGTAGCGGTCGCCGCAGTGGGACTCGTGGGGATCATCGTCGGCGTCGTCGCGAGATGGTTCTGAGGGCCAGGGTGCCGTCTTCGGGGCGCTGTTGAACAGGCCATGTTAGAAGCCCATCAGATAGTCCTCGTCGAAACTAGAATCAATGCTTATGGAACTCCGGCAGCTCGAGTACTTCATAGCCGTCGCCGAAGAGCGCAACTTCACCAGAGCCGCCGAACGCGTCCACATCAGCCAGTCCGGCGTCAGCGCCCAGATCCGCCAGCTCGAACGCGAGCTCGGCGCCGAGCTCTTCGAAAGGCACACCCGCACCGTCACCCTGACCGTCGCCGGCAAGGCCGCGCTCGAACACGCCCGCGCCGCCATCGCCGCCTCCAACGCCGTCAAGCAGGCAGTGGGGGAGGTGACCGACCTGATCCGGGGCAGGCTCACCGTCGGCATGGTCATCGGCTGTACGGTCACGCCGCTGTTCGACGCCCTCGCCGCCTTCCACCGGGCGCACCCGGGAGTGGAGATCTCGCTGCTGGAGGGCAACTCCGACCGGCTCGCCGAGAGCGTACGAACCGGGACGATCGACCTGGCCCTCATCGGGACGGGGACAGCCGAGCACGACGGGCTCCACACGATGACGATCATCAGTGAACGCCTCGTCGCGGCGGTCTCGCCCGGCCATCCCCTCGCGGGCCGGGAACGGGTCACCCTGGACGAGCTGACCGCGTACCCGATCGTCTGCATGCCGGAGGGCACCGGGCTGCGCGCCGTGTTCGACCGGGCCTGCGCCGCGAGAGACCGCCGGCCGGTGATCGCGTTCCAGGCCAGTGCCGGGGACGCCGTCGCCGACCTGACCGCGCGAGGGCTCGGCGTCGGCATCCTCAGCGAGTCGATGGCCGCGCACCACCGCGACCGGCTCGCCGCCCGCGTCATCGACGACGTCGAAGCTCCCGCCCGGCTCGCCCTCGTCTGGAAGAACACCCACAGCCCGGCCGTACGGGAGGCGCTGGCGCACAGCCGGAAGGCCTTCGCCGTTAAGCCGGACGATAACGCCGGTCATTAGCGTGCTGGTGAAACCGGGGGAACGGCCCCGGCGCACCCGAGGAGCACCATGCGCAGAAGAGCCGGCCTGATCCTGCTGTCGACCCTCACCGCCCTCACGGTGGCGACCCCCGCCCAGGCGCACGCAGCCGCGGGCTGGCAGTGCTGGGCGAACTCCTACCAGAACGACGGCGACGCCGGCGGGAGGTCGGCCTACACCCAGTTCCTCTACAACAACAGCACGACCAACCAGGTGAAGGGCAACTTCTACGCCCTGGACGAGCGCATGACGCTCAAGAACGGCACCTCGTACCCCGTGATCCTCCGCCTCTTCAACGCCCGGACGGGAGCCCAGATCGGATACCTGAGCGCCGCGGCGAACTCACCGAACAAGATCAAGGACCTCGACCTGGCCGAAGACATCCCCGTCAAGCTCGAACTAACCATGAACCGCTTCCACGTCTGCACCGCCACCGGCGCCATCACCTGAGCAGGGACGGTCCAGGCCGGCGGCGAGTTCGGCGATCACCAGGTCGACCTGCCGCCCCAGCACCTCGGCGGACGGTTCCCGCCCCGCCTCCAGCCACTGGTTGACCACGATCCGCAGCGCCGCATGCACCGCCGCCGCGCACACCATCGGATAGACGGAGTCCTCAGGGACGACGACACGTTCGGCGATCGCTGAAGCCAGCGCCTTCTCCTGGGCGGCGAGCATGGCGAGCTGCTGCGGTACGAGCGACGGCGTCCGGTGGATCAGCCTGACCACCGCCAAGTAGTCGCGGTTGGCCGCGTCACTCTCGTTCAGGATCACCAGCACCGCCTCACGGAAGGCCCGCAGAACGGATTCCGTACGGGGCCGCGCCCGGAACTCGGCGATGAGCGCCTCCGCGGCCGAGGACACGGTGGCCACCACCGCCTCCTCCTTGCTGGAGAAGTAGTTGAAGAAGGTGCGCAGCGCGATGTCGGCCTCGTCGGCGATCCGCTCGACGGTGACGTTCTCGACCCCGTCGCGGATCGCCAGCCGCAGCGCGGCCTCCTTCAGGGCGGCGCGAGTGGCCTGTTTCTTCCGCTCACGCCGCCCCGGAAGCGTCGTCATGACCAGGTCACAGGTAGCGAGTGGACGCCGAAGATCAGCATCTCGTTGCGTACCGGGATCTTCTCGGCCGGCACGGCCAGGCGCAGGCCCGGCAGGCGGGTGATCAGCTCGCGCAGGCCGATCTGCATCTCGACGCGGGCGAGCTGCTGGCCGAGGCACTGGTGGACGCCGTGACCGAAGGCGAGGTGCGGGGTGCGGGGGCGCCGCACGTCGAGCCGGTCGGGGTCGGGCCAGTGCTGGGCGTCACGGTTGACCTCGGGGGTGGCGATCACGACCGTGGCGCCGGCCGGGATGTCGACGCCGCCCAGCGTGACGGGCTCGGTCGTGACCCGGTTGACGCCGAGCTGGATGATCGACAGGTGGCGGAGCAGCTCCTCGACCGCGTTGTCGATCAGGGAGGGGTCGGCGCGCAGCGCGGCGAGCTGGTCGGGGTTCTCCAGCAGTGCGAACGTGCTCAGGCTCAGCTGGTTGGCGGTCGTCTCGTGGCCCGCGCCGAGCAGGACGAGCGCGACGTCGACGAGCTGGGCGTCGGTGAGCGGCGGGTCGGCGTCGTGGACGAGCCCGGACAGCAGGTCGTCGGCAGGGTGGGCGCGCTTGTGGGCGACCAGGCGCTGCATGAACCCGTACAGCTCGGCCCCGGACAGCGCCCGCCGCTCGGGGTCGGCGCTGCTGTCGAGCGCCACGGAGGTGTGCTCCTGGAACTCGGCCCGGTCGGCGTAGTCGACGCCGAGCAGCTCGCAGATGACCAGCGACGGCAGCGGCAGCGCGAACGCCGGCACCAGGTCGGCCTCGTCGCCGGCCGCCTTCATCGCCTCGATGTGCTCGACGGCGATCTCGGTGACCCGCGACTCCAGCGCCTTCATCCGCCGCACGGTGAACTGGCCGGTCAGCAGCCGCCGCAGGCGGGTGTGCTCGGGCGGGTCCATGAAGACGAAGAACCCGTCCTCGCGGGTCGCGAGCGGCTCGGGGGTGGTGGGCGCGTCCACTTCGTGCGGCTGCATCGACGTGGCGTCTCGGTGGCGCATCTTGTCGGCGCTGAACCGCGGATCGGACAGTACGGTGCGCGCCTCCTCGAAGCCGGTCACCAGCCACGCCTGCGCGCCGTTGCGCAGCGGCAGCGGCTGCACCGCCCCCTGGCCGCGCCGCTCCCGCAGACCGGGCGGCGGGTCGAACGGGCACTGCCCGCGCTCCAGCATGTCCGGGGGGATGATCTGGCGCATCGCCGTGGGGCTGGAGCTCGGCGACTCTTCGGGCGTCGCGGTCTGCGCGGTGTCGGCGCTCATGTACGCATCCTGTCTAGAGGGGACAGGTCAAACATACACAACGCGCATCAATGCGTGTCGTGCAAGATTTTGCGAACCTCCGCCAGCAGCTCGACCTGCGTCCGCCAGTCCCCGCCCGCTATCCCGACCACCGCGTGCCGCGCCCCCGCCTCGCGGTAGGCGGCCAGCTTCTCGGCGGCCTCCTCCGGACGGCCGGTCAGCGGGATGTCGATCACCTCCTCCACGGGACGCCCGTAGGCGCCGCCGATGCCTGACGCGATCTCCTCACGGGAAGGGACCCCCGTGCCCAGGGCGCAGGTCCCCCCGATCGCGACGACCGGCGCGGGCCTGCCTTGCTCCGCGGCCAGCTCGGCGAGCCGCGCCGCGCCCTCGGCCAGCTGAGCGGGGGAGATCAGGGACGGGAACCAGCCGTCCCCCAGCCGCGCGGCCCGCCGGATCGCCGTCATGGACGCGTTCCCGACCCAGACCGGGGGCATCGGCACGGACGGCGCCAGCTCGACGGCCGCGCCCTCGACCTCGGTCCGCTCGCCCGCCAGCAGGCGCGGGAGGAGCCGCAGCGCGCTGTCGGTACGGGGCCCGCGCTCGGCGTAGGGCACCCCGGCGGCGGCCCACTGCCCGGGGCCGCCACCCGAACCGACCCCGAGCACCAGCCGGCCGCCCGACACGTACTGGAGCGTCGCGACCTGCTTGGCGGCCCAGGCGAGGGGGCGGATCGCCGGGATGAGGACGCTCGTGCCGATCCTGACCCGGGCCGTGGCCGCGGCGGCGGTGGCCAGGGCGATCGGGGCGTCCAGCGTCGGCGCCCCGACCGCGAGATGATCCCCGTGCCACACGCCGTCCAGCCCGGCGTCCTCCACGTGCCGCGCCGCCTCCCGCAGGTCGATGCCCGCACCGACCCCGGGCAGGATGACGCCGATCTCGAAGCTGTTCATCCTCGTACGGTGCAACCTGAAGTTCGGTTGACGTCAAGTATCGTCGCCCTTGTGGCGCGTTTCCTCTGCTTCGCCTGCCGTCGCCCGATCACCCTGCCGGTCCGCAGGATCCCCCTGCCGCCGGCGCACTACACCGCCATCGCCGGCGCGACCGTACCCACCGACCGCATCCAGCCCCCGCGGATGCCGCGCGGCACGTACGCGGCCAACCACCGGCCCGAGGAGTTCTCCGGCGAACCGCCCGGCCTGGTGATCCACCCGGACGACGCGGTCGGCATGCTCCTGCACCCGGACCGGTCCCGGGTCAGCGGCTGCTGCGGGATCAGCGAGATCGACAGCCCCAACCTCGTCTGCGCGGGCTGCGGCACGGACCTCGCCACCCACCAGGCCGACTGCTACGGGCAGAACCAGATCACCCTGGTGGCGGACGCCGTCATCCTGTCGCACGTGGACGACTGACCATCAGCGCTCACAGGCCCGTGAGTCGTGATCTCCCGCCTTCTCCAGGGCCTGCGACGAGCTCGCTCGCGGTTCGCCTTCCCAGCCACAGATACAGACACAGACCGGAACGTACCCCTCGCGGCTCCGCTCCTCCGCCCAGCCGAGAGCGCCGCCACACCGCCGAAAGCCACGGCCGCCACACCCCACACCATGTGGACGGTCCGCGGAACGAGCTCCAGGACGGTGGGAACGATCACGATGACAGCCGTGATCACACGCTCGCGAGGACGCGGGGCGTGAACACCTGATGCCACAGCGGCCGGGTGACGAGGACCCCGATGCCGGTCACGAGCAGACCGCCCAGGGCGAGGGCGAGCAGGGGACGCCTGTCCAGGATCATCGCTCCTCCTCCCCCCGATCTTCACCGGTCCCCGCCACCGTGTCCACTTTCAACCCTGGGCGGGCGATCTGTAGAGGTCCTCGGCCCCCACCAGGACGTGAAAGATTTCTTCATCGATAAACCACGAGATGGCTATGGATTCCAACGCGATGAGTGTGGATCATGTGAGGAGCCCCCGACAGCCCGGAGTCAAGCCGTGCCGCATCTGTCTCGCCGCCAGGCCCTCTCCCTCCTCCCCGCCGCCGGCCTCCTCGCCGTAGCCTCTCCCGTGCGCGCCGCCGCGTCCGGCGCCGACCACGCCCGGCTGCTCGCCAACACCGTGGCCATGCTCGCCGGCACCTCCGACAGCAACACCCGCCCCGAGGTCGCCGCCAAGCTCGCCGCCATCCTCAGGACCGCCAGGCAGCGCCTCACCGCCATGGACCAGGCAGGCGACGGCGAGCTGTTCGCCGGACTCACGCTCGGCGCCGACGACGCCGCCCTCCGCCAGGCCTTCCAGTTCCTGTACGAGATCGCGCTCGCCACCCGCACCCCCGGCGGCGAACTCGACGGCGACGCCACCGTCCAGCGGCGCGTCGTCGAGGGACTCCAATGGCTGCACGAGCGCCACTTCGGCGACCAGGCGGCGGGCTACTACGGCAACTGGCACAACTGGGAGATCGGCATCCCCACCCACGTCAGCCGGACCCTGGTCCTGCTCGCCGACCTCTTACGTGACGAACGCCCCGCTCTGACGTCCACGTACCTCGCCACGATGGACGCCTACCTCCGCAACGGCAAGGACGGCGACGTCGACCTCGACTCCCGCTTCCACACCGGCGCCAACCTCGCCGACATCACCGCCAACCGCATCCTCCAGGGCGCCCTCACCGCCGACGACGCCCGCGTCGCCAAGGCCATCGCCGACCAGGCCACCGTCTTCGCCACCATCGACCCGTACGATCTGCGGCACGGCGTCACCGACGGCTACTACGAGGACGGCTCCTTCATCCAGCACCACTCGGTCGCCTACACCGGCTCGTACGGGCGCATCCTGCTGACCCGCGTCGTCCAGACCCTCAAGACGCTCGAAGGCGCGACCACCGGGTCAGGGCTGGGGGAGGTGGTCTACAGGTGGATCACCGACGGCTTCGCCCCGCTCATCTTCGAGGGCTGGATGATGGAGATCGTCAAGGGGCGCGCGGTCTCCCGTACCAACACCGGGTACGCGGACGTCGGGATCATCGTGGAGGCCATCGCCGACCTGGCGGACCACGTCGGCGGGGACAGCGCGCTGGCGTTGAAGAAGTACGTCAAGCACCTGCCTCCTGCCGACACGGGCTCGTTCGTCTCTCCGGTCAGCATCGCCCGCTACTCGGCCATCCGCGCCGACGACGCCATCCCGGCCGCCGACCTGAACCCGCCTTCGCGGTCCGTGGCCTTCAACGCCATGGACCGGGCCGTGCACCGGCGGCCGGGGTACGCGTTCGCGCTGGCGCGGAGTTCGGAGCGGATCAGCAAGTACGAGTACATGAACGGGGAGAACCTCATGCCCTGGTTCCAGGGGGATGGGGCTTACTACCTCTATCTGGCGGGCGAGGACCAGCGGGAGGTGTTCGGGGTCGACTATTTCACGGCCGTCTCCCCGTACCGGCTGGCCGGGGTCACCGCGCCGGTGGAGGAGCGGCGGACGGTGCCGGAGCTGTACGGGCGGTTCTGGTACGAGAACCCGGGGCATCCGCTGAACTTCACCTCGTCGTCGGAGTCGCAGAACACGTACGTGTACTTCCCGCGTGGCGAGAACGCGTTCTCCGGCGGGGTGACGTCGGGGGCGTACGGGGCGGCCGGTTTCGTGCAGTCCGATGACGTGGCCTATACGGCCAAGCAGGAGGGGGTTCTGCCCGAGGATTTCGTGGCTTATCGGAATGCCCGGGCCACCAAGTCGTGGTTCATGCTCGACGACGAGATCGTGGTGCTGGCGGCGGGGGTCGCCGGGCAGGGCGGGCGTGCCGCGGTGACGACCGTGGACAGCCGCATCGCCGCTCCCGGCGACGCGGTCGCGGTCACCGGCGAACGCTGGCAGGGGGGAGCCTGGCGGGCGGGTGACACCACGCCGCCCCGCTGGCTGCGCTACGCCAACGGCACCCGCGGCACCGCCGTCGGCTACGCCTTCCTCACCAGGCAGCCCGTCACCGCCGGGATGGAGACGGTGACCCGCAGCCGCAGAGTCGTCCGTACGAGCAACCCCGACACCAGCGTCACCAAGAACGTCTTCACCGCGTCGGTCACCCATCCCGCGGGCGGTCAGGTTCCCGAGCTTGCCTACGCTCTGGTGCCCGGCGCGACCGAGGCGGGGCTGCGCGGGTACGCGCGTGGAACGGTGCGCGTGCTGGCCAACGACCGGCACGTCCAGGCGATCGAGCACAAGGGGCTCGGGATCGTGGCGGCCAACGTCTTCTCGGACGGGCCGCGTCTCGCCGGGCGGATGCTGGTCGACGGGCCCGCTTCGGTGATCGTGCGGTCGGGTGAGCGTACGGTGGTCGCGCTGTCGGATCCGACGATGCGGCGGGACCGGGTCAGCGTCGTGCTCCACGGTCCGCGTCTACGGGTCGACTCGGCGGACGAGGGGGTGAAGGTGCGGCGGGTGCCGGGCGGGATGCTGATCCAGGCGACGACCCGCCACGCCCACGGCCGCGGTTTCACGGCGACGTTGCGCTGACGATCTGTCGGTCCTCTCGCTCACACTTGCCTTCGGGACCACTCATCGAGGAGGCACCGTGACTCCTCCGCTCCCTGAAGGGAGCGGCTTCTCGCTAAGCCGCTTCCGCAGCCTGGCGAAGGGCAAGCCCTGCCCTCACGATGTTGACCGCCGCGTTCACGTCGGCGTGCGCGGCATGCCCGCACGACACGCACCGGAACTCGGCCTGGGTGACGCGGTTCGCCTTCGCGCAGTGCCCGCAACGTGAGCATGTGCGGGAGGTGCCGGCGGGGTTCACCGCGATCAGCTCTCGACCGGCGCTTTCAGCCTTGTGCGACAGGATCGTCAGGAACACCCCCCAGCCCGCGTCCAGAATCGAACGGTTGAGGCCCGACTTCTGGGCGACGTTCCGGCCGGGAGCCTCGATCGTGCCGGACGCGCCGCAGGTCATGTTCGTGATCCGCAGGTCTTCGTGCACGATCACGTCGTAGGCGCGGACCAGGGCGAGCGCGGCCTTGTGCGCGTGGTCCGCGCTGACGGCGGACCTTGCCGTGCAGGGCAGCGACGCGGGCCACCGCCTTGCGCCGCCGCCGGGAGCCGCGCCGCTTGCGGGCCAAGTCGCGCTGCGCGTCCGCGAGGCGGCCGGCGGTGGCGGCCAGGTGACGTGGGTTCGCCACGTGCACGCCGTCGGAGGTGGTGAGGAGCGAGGCGATGCCCATGTCGATCCCGGCCATCGCGCCTGTCGCAGGCAGTGAGCCGACGGGCACGTTGTCGCACGACAGGACCACGTACCAGCGGGAGCCCTCGCGCTTGACGGCGATCGTCTTGACCCGGCCGCGTACGGGCCGGTGCTGGTGGACGCGGACGTGGCCGATTCCTTGGAGCCGGACGAAGGTCGCTTTTGGGTGTTCGGGCTGGGAGTCCCACCGGCAGCCGTCGCCGTCCTTGGGCCACTCGACGGTGTCGAACCAGCCGCGCCCTTTGAAACGCGGGAAGCCCGGGGTGTGCCCGGCCTTGACCCGGCGGAAGAACGCGGCGAACGCCTTGTCGAGGCGTCGCAGGGTGGCCTGCTGGGAGGAGAAGGACCAGCGGCCCTGCCCGCCGGTGTCGTCGGCGCGGATGTGTTTCAGCTCGGCGGACTGGTCGCCGTACCGGACGCTCACGCGCGCCTTGGCGTAGGCGGTGCGGCGGTGTTCCAGGGCGGCGTTGTAGAGCTGCCGGTGGTCCTCCAGACACGCGGTGAGAGCGATCTCCTGGTGGCGGGTGGGGCGCAGCAGGAACTTCAACGACCTGCGCACACCCCACCTCCTGTCACATTCGGTAACGACAGCACCACAGTATCGGCTGGCGCCGACAAAACCCCGGAAGGACATCCCTATGCGCGGACCTGACAAGTCAGGGCACGCTCGGCTCTGGCGGCTCTGGCGGCCCTCCCGCTCCCGATTCCCCGTCGCCTGAAGGCGACGGTCCCCTCGGGAGAATCTGATGGCGAGGTGCTCCAGGAGAGGGAAGAGTGCACGAAGGAGGCAGCGGGCAGCCGCGGTAGTCTGCGTCGCGGGCGTGTGGTTCGCCGCCGAACACCCCGGCTGGGCCCTGGGGATCACCTGCCTGCTCGGCGTGTTACTCGCCGGCGGACTCGTTCTCCGGCAGCGCATGATCCGGGCAGAGAGACAGCGCTTCCTGGCCGCCAACGTCGAGCTGGAGAAGGTCGACCGGATGTCGGGGCCCGAGTTCGAGCACCTTGTCGCCGAACGCATGATCGCCGACGGGTTCCGCCAGGTCCGTCAGCGCGGCGGTGCCGGTGACCGCGGGGTGGATATCACAGCCCTCGCTCCGGGCCACGGCCGCTACGCCATCCAGTGCAAGCGCTACGGCAAGCCGGTCGGCGCCCGCGACGTACGCGACTTCCTCGGCGCGCTGGCCAACACCTTCGCGGGCCACACCGGCGTCCTGGTCACCTCCGCCGGTCTCACCAAGCAGGCCAGGCTCGAAGCCCTGGGCGCGCGGGAGCCGCTCATCCTGGTCGAACGCGACCGGCTCGCGGACTGGCTGCTGGGCGCGGTCTCGCTCTTGCCTGCGAGGTCCGCCGGGATGCTGACGGAGGAGGAAGCCACATGAGCACGCCCGCAGATCCTCCGGGCCACCCTGGTAGGCACGTTGTCGCCGGGCCGAGGCGGAGCGCGGACATGTTGCTAACACGGATGTTACTAACATTGATGTTAGTAACTTGATAGTCCGGTGCACTCCGGGGAGGCTGCCAATCTCGATGAGATGTGAAGATCCTCGGAAACTGATGGAGCCGTCCAGCTCGGTCGTTCAAGACGGCGGTGTCGAGATTCCTGGAGCACTACGGTGCGCCGCGCCGGCGGTGGGCTTGGAGTCGTGCCGCTACCCGCAGGTGTCGCATACGCCCGTCGCGGGAAGCTGCATGAAGCAGCGGGAGCAGACCCGCGGAGGCTTCTCGGAGTGTGCTCGCCGACGATCGACGGCCGATTGATATCGAGGGGCGAGCGCGGGAACGCCGCCATCCGGGGGCAAGATCGCGCCGAAGTGCCGATAGCACTCCAACCTCGAGCGAGCGGCGTGCAGCTCGCGATCTAAGGCGTTGCCCGCCGGCGGTTCGCCGGCGACCTCGAGCACTTCTTTGTAGCCCTCGCCCACCATGCCGTCATCGGTGTGTACCACAAGCGCCGTGAGCGGCGGGTCGCCGCGGCGGTGAGCTTCCCGCAGCACCTCGCTCAGGACGCGGCCGATCCAGTTATGGAGTAACGCCCTGGTACGGATCCCCGAGGTCTCCTGAATCCTGTCGGCGAGTTCCTTGTAGGTGATGACCGCGCGATACGTGCGCGCCACGTCCACGAGCAGGGGATACGCCTCACGGGCCCAGATCTCCCGGGCCTTCGCCGCCGTCACGGGAGTGCCGTCGGCCACGTGCCAATAGCCAGGTTGCGACATGCCTCGTCCCTTGAGTCGTCGTGCGTTCATCCAGGGCCTACCGAACCGGCATGGGTCTCAACCCTCACGGGTGATGATGGGCCGTGATCGTGCGGGACACCTGGTGCTCCGTGCCCGGTTCCACGATCACGAACTGGCCCATCATCCCCGAGTCCTCGTGCCGCAGGATGTGCCAGTGGTACATGTACGGCGTCGCCGGGTCCGTGAACGTCCCGAACCGCACCGCCAGCCGCGCCGTGCTCTTCGGCGGCTGGCGGGCAGGCGCATGCCGTGCCAGTGCACGGTGCTGGTCTCGGCCAGGCGGTTGGTGACCGTCATGCGGACCTCGTCGCCGCGCGCCGCCCGGATCGTCGGGCCGAGGTGAGGGCCGTTGAAGCCCCAGGTCTCGGCCGGTCTGCCCGGCAGGAGCTCGGTACGGCCGCGCCGCATCGTCAGTGCGAAGGTCCGCGTCCCGTCCTCGCCGATCTCGCGTTCGAGCAGGGGTGGTACGCGGAAGGCGGCCGGATCGCTCGCGGGGGCGGAAGCGCGACCAGAGCGCCGTGGACCATGTGCATGTCCTCCGCGAGCAGAACCCGGATCATCGATCGCCCCCACTCCGCTTTCGCCCGACTTCCACCATCTCGTGAGGTCGCCACTGTGGATCATGAAACTTTCATGGTCGGTGAGGGGGAGTCGTGTAGTTGAAATTTTCATCTTCTACGAGGTCGCGGTTGTGGTGTTCCGCCTTGTGGGGCGCGTGGCAGCCGACGGCGGGATCTCCCGCGGGAGGCGCGGCGTTGACGGGCGGGTTCCGTACAGAGACCCTTTGGGAGCGCTCCCAAAGCGTCCCGGAGAACGGCACCAGCAACCCTTCGTCGAAAGGACACCTCTGTGGAATCGCTGGTCAAGGACCAAGGGCTGTTCCTGGCCCTGTACCGGATCGTGATAGGCCTGCTGTTCGCCTGTCACGGCGTGGCGACGCTCTTCGACGTGCTGGGCGGGCCCCACGGCCAGGTGCCCGGCGTCGGGCAGTGGCCGGACTGGTGGGCGGCCGTCATCCAGCTGATCGGCGGCGTCCTCGTCCTCCTCGGGCTGGCAACCCGCGCCGCCGCCGTCGTCTGCTCGGGCACCATGGCCTACGCCTACTTCGTCGTCCACCAGCCGCAGGCGCTGTTCCCGATCGAGAACGGCGGCGAGAAGGCCGCGCTCTTCTGCTGGGGCTTCCTGCTCGTCGCCGCACTCGGGCCCGGCCGCTGGGCGCTGTCCTCGGCGCTCATGCCTTCTCGTGCGCTCGCGGGAAACCGGAGCTGACGGCGAACGGTCAGGACGTGCCGAAGTGGAGCGAGCCGCGTATGTCGCCGGCTTGGATGACGAATTCGGGTTCGGCGACCGGAACGCGGCAGGTCATGAAAGCATCGCGCTGACCGGCGACGAAGCCGTCCCCTCCACATGAAGGAGCCGCCATGCTGGTTCGCGGGCTGACCTGCTTGTTCGTGCTCGCCGGTTCGCTCCTGCCGGCGCCCGCGCACGCCGCCGCCGGGTGGGAACCAGGGGCGGCCCAGCAGGTCTATGATCCGAAGGGCAAGCTCTACGCGTACGCTCCCGCCGCGATCGAACAGGGCGCCACCGAGCACTATTGGACCTGTCACAACACCACCGACGGCAAGATCAAGGACGACATCTGGCACACTCGCCGGTCCGGCGGGAAGATCGTCGGCGACCGGCGGGTCATCGCCTCCGGTGGCACTGGCTGGGACAAGTACCACAACTGCGACCCCGCCGTCGTCGCGGTCACCGCTCGACATCAGGGCGTCACGTACGGCTACGCGATGTTCTACCTGGGCAACGACGTGAACGCCAGCGCCCACAACCAGATCGGCGTGGCCTTCGCCAAGACCCTCGACGGGCCGTGGGTGAAGTATCCGAAGCCCGTCGTGGCGTTCCCCTTCGACGACCCCGCCGCGTGGGGCGCCGGCCAGCCCGCGGTCACCGCCGTCGATCCCGCCGCCGGCCGGCTGCTGCTGTTCTACACCGCGGGCGGTCCCGGCGGGACTCGGGCGTACCGGCGCGACATCACCCTGGCCGACATGTCCGCCCCCGTGGTCGGCCCCGCCGTCGAGGTCACCAGGGCCGGGCTGACCGGGAGCGACGGGAAGCCCGACGTGCTCAACAACTTCGACGTCGCCTATGACCCCTCCCGTGACCGCTTCTACGCCGTACGTGAGCAGCACCCGTACCCGACCGTCGCCCCGAAGCAGATCGGCGCCTCGCTCCAGGTGGCCAGCATCGACGGCGCGTCCATCTGGAACGGCGGCGGCTCCTGGCGCGTCGAGGGCGTCATCGACCCCGCGCTCACCGGTCTGCCCCGCAACCACAACGCCGGCATCGTGCGTACCGTATACGGCACGCTGCCCGACAGCGGATCGCTCACGGTCATCTTCACCGAGAGTTGCGCGGGGACGTGCGCCTCGCTGTGGAGCTACGACCTGTGGCGCGTCACCGGCACACTGACTTGACGTCCGGGGCGAGCCGGCTGACGAGATTTTCCCGGTGCGGTGTCTGTTCCGGCGGTGTGCGTTCGACGCATGGGTGAAAGGACGAAATAGTCACACACCCTGGGAGATCTCATGAGCACCGTGGTCATGCACAACGTCGTGTCGGTGGACGGTTTCATCGCCGACGCCGCCGATGAGGTAGGCCCGCTGTTCGAGTGGTACGGCAACGGCGACGTCCCGCTCGTCGAAGGCGGCGCGATGAAGGTCTCGCGGGCCTCGGCCGCGTACGTCAGGCCGATCTGGGCCGGCATGGGGGCGATGGTGATCGGCCGTCACCTGTTCGACATCACGAACGGCTGGGAGGGACGCCCGCCGGCCGGCGAGCACGTCGTCGTGGTGTCGCACCGGCCCAAGCCCGAGGGCTGGCACCCGGAGGCGTCCTACCACTTCGTCGACGACGTGGCGCGGGCGGTCGCCAAGGCGAGGGCACTCGCGGGGGAGCGCACGGTCGCCGTGGCGGCGGGCGACGTCGGCGGGCAGGCGCTGGCCCTCGGGCTGGTGGACGAGGTGGCGATGGACGTCGTGCCGGTGGTCTTCGGCTCGGGCAAGCGCTACTTCGGCTCGGTCGACGCTCAGCACCTGCTGGAGGACCCGCACGTGGTGATCCAGGGCGACCGGGTGCTCCACCTGGCTTACCAGGTCCGCCGGTGACGGCGGTCAGGAGTCGCGGCCGCGATAGGTGATCGTCGCCCGGCCGGCCAGGCGGAGTGTCATCCCCGGATGCAGGTCCACGACGGCTCCGGGCGGGAGTCCGTGGAACTCGTCGCCCTCGGCGTAGGAGATCTCCGTCCCGCTCGTCGTGTCCAGGTTGTGGACGCAGACCGTCCAGCCGTCCAGCCGTCCAGCCGGATGGACAGGACGACGATCTCTCCCTGCTCGCCGTCCTTCTCGATCGCGTGCAGCGCCCTGGCCACCACGGTGCTCTTGCCCACCCCGCGGAACCCGGTGACGAGGAACGTCCCGCCTCTGGATCTGCGTAACAGCTGCCTGAGCTCGTCCACGAACGACTGGTTGCCGGGCATCGGAAAGGCGTCCTCGGGATCCGGGCCCGTCAGTGGCCCCCGCTCGCCAGGTTGAGGCCGACGACGCCGGCGATGATGAGGGTGATCGAGGCGAGCTTCAGGAGGGACACGCTCTCTCCCAGCAGGATCATGCCCAGCGCGGCGGTCCCGACCGCGCCGATGCCTGTCCATACGGCATAGGCCGTACCGACGTCGAGGGTCTTGAGTGCGAGCGCGAGCAGACCGAAGCTGAGCACGGCGAAGACGACGAAACCGATGCTCGGCAGCAACTGCGAGAACCCGTTGCTCTGCTTGAGCGCGTAGGCCATGGCGATCTCGAAGAGACCCGCGGCGACCAGCATGATCCAAGCCATGACGGCTCCTTCCATGAAAGGAGCGTCGTCTTCGCAGGCCGGGTACGGCGCGTCTCGTCCGGGCGGACCCATGGTCGGGCTCGCATTTCCGACAACGGCGGCGACCGCGCCCGCATTCCATCGGCCGCGCGTGTCAGGCATGTGGTGGCGCTTCGTGGTGGAATGGGTGCGGAGTGTGACGTCGGGTGTGGGGAGGGTGCGATGCGGGACGGTCGTGGGCCCGTGACGCGCCGCTGATGGGGCGCGAGCGGCTGGACCTTCCGCTCACCGCCATGGCCGTCGTGCTCACCGTCGGCACCGGAGCGGTCGACGCGGCCAGTTTCATCCGGCTCGGCGGGGTGTTCAGCAGTGTCATGACCGGCAACCTGGTGGTGTCCGGCTACGCGATCGGCACCGCCGACCTCGCGCACCTGCTCACCACCGTCACCGCGGTCATCGGGTACGTGCTGGGGGTCGCCGCCGGCACCGGCGTCGCGGGCCGCGGCGGGATGATCGCGGTGCTCGGTGCGGAGCTGCTCGCGCTGGTGGCGTTCGCGGTGGGCTGGGAGGTGACCGGTGGCCGCCCGTCCGCCGTGGCGCTGCACGTCCTGCTGGTTCTGACGGCGATGGCCATGGGGTTGCAGAGCGCGGCGATGCGCGCCCTGGGCGGCCGCCGGGTGGTGTCGACGACGTACCTGACGGGGACGCTGACCGGCGTCATCGCCGCCCTGCTCACCTCCGGCGGCCTGGCGGGGGCCATGGTGCGCGACATCGCCATCCTGACGGCGGTCGTGGTCGGGGCGGCGGCGGGGACCCTGGTGGTCACGCTGGTCCCCGCCGCGCTGCCGGCCATCCCGCTCGTCACCGTGCTCGCCGCCCTCACGATGGCCGGGCTCACTCGTCCTCGGTGAACACCTGCTCGCGGCGCTTGCGGATCGCCGGGAGGACGGAGAGGGCGAGCGCCGCCACCGACAGGGCCAGGAGCGCCGCGGAGATCGGCCGGGTCAGGAAGACCGACGCGTCGCCGCGGGAGATGATGAGCGCTCGCCGCAGGTTCTCCTCCAGCAGGGGGCCGAGGACGAAGCCGAGCAGCAGCGGGGCCGGCTCGCAGCCGCACTTGATCAGGATGTAGCCCAGGAGCCCGAAGAGCACGATCGCGTAGACGTCGTAGGCGTTGAACCCCAGGGAGTACGTGCCGATCGAGGCGAACAGGATGATCATCGGGAACAGCACCTGGTACGGGATGCGCAGCATGCGCACCCACATGCCGATCAGCGGCAGGTTCAGCAGCACGAGCAGCACGTTGCCGATCCACATCGACGCGATCAGGCCCCAGAACAGCGCGGGCTCGTCGGTGATGACGTTCGGGCCGGGGGTGATGCCGTGCACGATGAACGCGCCGATCATCAGCGCCATCACCGGGTGGGCCGGCAGGCCCAGGGTGAGCAGCGGGATGAACGACGTCTGCGCCGCGGCGTTGTTCGCCGACTCGGGGCCGGCGACGCCCTCGATCGCGCCGTGCCCGAACTCCTGCGGCCGCTTCGAGATCCGCTTCTCGACGGCGTACGAGGTGAACGAGGCCAGCACGTGGCCGCCGCCGGGCAGGACCCCGAGCGCCGCGCCGAGACCGGTGCCGCGCAGGATGGGGGCGACGATGCGGCGCCGGTCCTCCCGGGTCGGCCAGAGGTTCCGCACCTTGTCGACGATCGCCGTGCGCGTCTGCTCGTTCTCCAGGTTGCGCAGGATCTCGGCCACGCCGAACATGCCGACGGCGACCGACACGAAGTCGATCCCGCCGTACAGCTCGCGCTGGTCGAAGGTGAAGCGGGGGGTGCCGGTGTAGATGTCCTGGCCGACCGTGCCGAGCAGGACGCCCAGGAAGATCATCGCGAGGGCCTTGAGCGCGGTGCCGCGCGCCAGCGCGATCGACACGATCAGGCCGAACAGCACCAGCGCGAAGTACTCGGCGGGGCCGAACTGCAACGCGACGCGGGCCAGCGGCGGCGCCGCGACGGCCAGCACGACCGTGGCGACCGTGCCCGCGATGAAGGATCCGATCGCCGCGGTGGCCAGGGCGGCGCCGGCCCTGCCCTGGCGGGCCATCTCGTGCCCGTCCAGCGCGGTGACGGCCGCGGACGACTCACCGGGCAGGTTGATCAGGATGGCGGTGGTCGAGCCGCCGTACTGCGCGCCGTAGTAGATGCCGGCCAGCATGATCAGCGCCGTCACCGGCTCGAAGCTGAAGGTGATCGGCAGCAGCATCGCCACCGTCGCCGTCGGCCCGATGCCGGGCAGCACGCCGACCATCGTCCCGAGCAGCACTCCCACGAAGCACCAGAGGACGTTCTGGAGCAGGAGAGCGGTCGAGAGGCCGAGCGCGAGGTTTTCGAGTAGGTCCATGCCTCAATCCGGATGCCGCGTCAGAATCCGAGCCACGGGCCCCAGAGCGGGATCCGCAGCTGGAGGCCGACGACGAAGATGAGCGTGCTGGCCACGGTGAGCCCGGCCGCGACGACCACGGCGGTGAGCGGCCGTACGTGCTTACTGGCCAGCGTGGTGAGCAGGGCGGTGACGGCCGACGTCGGCACGAACCCGAGGCCCCGTACGGTGAATCCGAAGAACATCAGCGCGAGCGTGATGACGGCGACCGCGCGCCAGGGGATCGTGCCGAAGGCGATCATCTCGCCGGCGACCAGCCCCTTGACCACGATCGCCAGGCCCAGGGCGGCCACGAGCGCGCCGACGAGCAGCGGGAAGGCGCCGGGGCCCATCCGCAGCGGGGTGCCCAGCTCGTAGCCGAGCGACCCCACCACGAACGCGCCACCGATCAGGACGAAGATCCCCCCGGCGAGGACGTCGGGGAATGACCGGCGGTGCTCCACGTCAGGAAGCCTTGATCCCGGCGTCGGCGATGACCTTCGCCCAGGTGCCGAGCTGCTCCTGGAGCTTGGTCCGGTGCGCCTCGGGGGTGGCGCTCTCGGCCGGGACCGGCGCGGTGCCGAGCTTGGCCATCTGGTCGACGACCTTCTGGTCGGCCAGCGCCGTCTTCAGCGCCTCGGACAGCTTCTGGACGACGTCCTGCGGGGTGCCCTTCGGCACGTAGAGGCCGTGCCACACGCTGACCTCCAGGCCGGGCAGCCCCGCCTCGGCCGTGGTCGGCAGGTCGGGCAGGCTCTTGACCCGCTCCGGCGTGGTGACCGCGTACGCCTTGACCTCGCCCGCGGAGATCTGGCCGCTGGTGTTGGTCGTCTGGTCGCACATGAAGTCGACCTGGCCGCCGACGAGGTCGGTCAGCGCGGGGCCGGTGCCCTCGTACGGGACCTCCTGCAGCTTGACGCCCGCGGCGGTCTGGAACAGCAGCCCGCACAGGTGGGACGCGGCGCCGATGCCGGCGTTGGCCAGCGTGACCTTGTCGGCGTTCGCCTTCACGTGGGTCACGAGGTCCTGGAGCGTCGCGGGCGCGAAGTCCTTGCGGGCGACGACCGTCATCGGCACCTCGGTGACGAGCCCGACCGTCTCGAAGCTCTCCAGCGGCTGGTAGCCGAGGTTCTGGTAGAGGGCGGGCGCCGTCGACATGCCGATGTGGTGCATGAGCACGGTGTAGCCGTCGGGTTCGGCCCGCGCGACCTCGCCGGCCCCGACGGTGCCGCCCGCGCCCTCGACGTTCTGTACGACGATCTTGGCGCCGAGCTTGGCCGCCATCGGCTCGGCGATCATGCGGGTGACCGTGTCGGTCGGGCCGCCCGCGCTGAACGGCACGACGAAGGTGATGTTCTGCTCCGGGTAGCCCGCGGTGTCGCCGCCGCCGGTGGTGCCCCCGTCGCCCCCGTTGCCCGCACAGGCGGCGGCCAGCGAGACGACGCCGATGACGGCGATCATCCGCGCGGCGGCCCGGTACCTGCTGGTCGTTCTCATGTCGCGGCCTCCTCTTCGGCGCATTCGCGTTCTTGGGTGAGTGCGCGGCCTCAGTCTGGGCTGGTACGGGCGCGGATAGTGTCAGAGGAATCCCAAGGAATGCGCCAGATGTCAGGAAAATCCCAAGAACTGGTTAACAACGGAGTCGGACCGGGCCGTACAATCCGGTATGCGGATCACCATCATCGAGGATGACGACCGCGTGGCCCGGGGTCTGGTGACCGTCCTGGCCCAGGCGGGCTTCGAGGTCCACCGCCTCGCCACCGCCGCGGAGGCCGTGCGCGCGGCCCCGTCCGACGTCGTCCTGGTCGACCTGGGCCTGCCCGACGGCGACGGGCTCGACGTGATCCGCAAGCTGCGCGACCGCCCCGAGACCGCCGTCATCGCCGTCACGGCGCGCTCCGAGGAGCACGAGCGGGTCCGCGGCCTGCGCGCCGGCGCCGACGACTACATCGTCAAGCCGTTCGGCATCCCCGAGCTGCTGGCCCGGATCGACGCCGTGCTGCGGCGCACCCGGGTGGCCCGCGCCCTGAGCGCCCCCGACGAGCCGCTCCTCCTCGGCCCGATGCGCATCGGCGTCGGCACCCGCGAGGTCACCGTCGACGACACGCCCGTGACGCTCACCCGCAAGGAGTTCGAGCTGCTCCTGCTGCTGGCCCGGCGGGCGCCCAACGTGGTCAGCCGCGACGTCATCCTCGACCAGATCTGGGGCGCGACCTGGGAGTCGTCGAGCCGCACCCTCGACACCCACATCGCCGCGCTGCGGCAGAAGATCGGCCCGGCCGTGGTCATCCGCACCGTCCACGGGGTCGGCTACAGGCTCCTGGCCGACCGGCCGGAGCCGACCGGCTGACGCGCCGTGCACCGCCGGCTGCTCGTCGTCCTGGTGCCCCTCGCGGTGATGCTCGTCGCCGCGCTCGGGGTTCCCCTCAGCGTCACGGTGGCCGAGCGGGAGGTGCAGGAGACGTACGTCGACCGGCTGAACGACGTCGGCCGGTTCGCGTCGCTGGCCGAGACCGCGCTGTCGACCGGGCGGACCGAGGCGCTCCAGCTGGAGCTGGCCCGCTACCACGAGCTCTACGGCATCCCGGTCGCGGTGATCGACACCTCAGGCACCGTGCTGCTCGGGCCCAGGGACGCCTACCGGGAGGCGGCGCGAAGCGAGCCGGGCATGGGCCCGATCGTCACCGCCGCGCTGGCCGGGGCTCGGCCCGAACCGTCCGGTGACTGGGCGCCGTGGGCCGGGTCGGCGCTCGTGGTCGCGGAGCCGGTGGGCCGCGACAGCGAGGTGGTCGGCGCCATCGTGACGATCTCCGACCTGTCGAAGACGCGCGGGCGCATCATGCTGCGCTGGGCCCAGCTCGCCGGGATCGGGCTGCTGCCGCTGGTCGCGCTGATGGCGGTCGCCTGGCCGGTGTCGGCGTGGGTGCTGCGGCCGGTGCGGGAGCTGGACGCGGCGAGCTCGCGGATCTCGCAGGGCGACCTCACCATCCGGGCCGACGCCGAGGCCGGGCCCGCCGAGCTGCGGCGGCTGGCGGAGTCGTTCAACACCATGATGGACGCGGTCGAGAACGCCGTGCAGCGGCAGCGGGCGTTCGTCTCCGACGCCTCCCACCAGCTGCGCAACCCGCTGACCAGCCTCCGGCTCGCGGTGGAGAGCCTCGAACCGCACCTGCGCGCCGCCGGTGACGGGCGGCAGGTGTACGACGTCGCCGTGGACGAGCTGAAGGCCATGCAGCGGCTGCTGAACTCGCTGCAGGCCAGCGCGCGGATGGAGAGCATCCGGACGGCGTCCCCGGTGGACCTCGACGCGGTGCTGGCGACCCGGGTGGAGCGGTGGCGGGCGCTGACGGCGACGGCCGGGCAGACGCTCGCGGTCGACGTGCCGCCGGGGCTGCGGCTGCTGGAGCCCACCGGCGGGCTGGGCAGCATCCTGGACGAGCTCATCAGCAACGCGTTGCGGCTGTCGGACGCCCGGGTGGTGGAGGTCACCGCCCGGGCCGTCCCCGCGGGCGGGGGCGTGGTCACGATCGCGGTGCGCGACGACGGGCAGGGGATCGAGGCGTCCGAGCGGGCCCAGGCACTGCGGCGGTTCTGGCGCTCGCCGCGCCACCAGAACGTGTCCGGGACCGGCCTGGGCCTGGCGATCTGCGCCGACCTGGTCGGCGCGGCCGGTGGCGAGCTGCGGCTGGAGGACGGCCTGCCGCGCCCGGACGGGTCCGGGTACGGGTTCGCCGCGGTGGTCGCGCTGCCGGTCGCACCGCGGCTGGAAGCGTCGTCCGGTGCTCCGGCCTGATCAGCCGGTGAGCTGGGTGGCGAGGAGCCGCGTGTAGGCGCCTCGGGCGGCGAGGAGCTCGTCGTGCGTCCCGGCTTCGGCGACGATGCCGCCGTCCAGGACGACGATGCGGTCGGCGGTGCGGATGGTCGACAGGCGGTGGGCGATGATCAGGGTGGTGCGGTCGTGGCGGGCGGCGGTCA